>NZ_JADDRL010000039.1 GCF_021538895.1 Streptomyces olivochromogenes
ACCCAGGCCCCGATCGACCACGTCACTGCCGCGTCGCCCGCCGACAGCAACTGGACGCCCGAACCGCTGCGGAGCAACCGGAGAACGGGGTGGTCAACGGCTGCTCTTTCTGGGCCTGCCGTGGCGAAGCCGAGCCGGTACAGGAAATTCCGAGCCAGCCTCGTGCGGCGGACCATCCCCGATCTGTTCGCGGACCCCGGCGGCTGGAGCCACGCCCTCACCGTCCCCGGGGCCCGGGACATCGGCCTGGAGCGGGACAGCTTCGCCTGCAGAACCCGGGCTCGAGTCGGTCGGTCGACGATCGAACCCGATGTCGCCCGCTACCCCGTATGGATCTCCTCCGGTCGGATTCTCGAGCTGATCGCCTCCCCGCCGCCAGGCGTGGTCGACGGCGGGCAAGCGACTTGGCCTGGTCGACCAGCCGCTCGTCCACCAGGCAGTCTCCGATCTCGCCGCCGGCCGTGAGGAGGCCCGCCGGTGTACTACGCCGAGCAGGCCCTGCTCGGCGCCTCAGGTGGGTGGTCGGCTCATCGACGAATGTCGATGCCGCCCTCGCCCGGTTCCGCGCCGAGGGCCGCGAGATCAAGGATGAGGACGTGGCCCGGCCGTCCCCGCTCAAGCACAGGAAAACCTGAACGTCCTGGACCGCTACAGCTTCACCGCCTTCGCACCGGCCGACGGAATCCTGCGCCCGCTGCGCGATCCCGGGACCGCACTGTCTGGATCGCAGCTGGTGGCCCGAGCCAGGCGTCCCGGCTCACCGGGCACCGCCGCCCGGCCTTGGAGCAGGGCGGCGGGCGGGTGGCGGAGTCGGTGAGTATTCACGATGGCTGATGCTTGCCCTGGTAGCGCTCGGCGAGCCTGGCGAGGGCGACTGCGCCGAGGAGCAGTCCGAAGTCTCGCAGCGCGATGTCGTAGTAGCCCGGGATGGTCAGCAGGTTGACGATGATGCCGGCGAGCCATCCGGCCACCAGCCAGCCTCCGAAGCGCGGCGCAAGGGCGACGGCGATGCCTGCCACGATCTCGATCACACCGACGGCATACATCGCGGCCTGGGCGCTGCCCGGGACGAGGTTGTTGATCCAGGGCGCGAGGTAGGCCGGCCAGTCCACGAGCAGGTTGGTGAACTTGTCCAGGCCGAACAGCACCGGGGCCACGGCGAATCCGGTGCGCAGGATCAGGAAGGCCTGGTAGCCCGGGTCTGCGAGCACAGCCCGCCGGGTGCGGGCGGACGTGATGGATGCGGACGACATGACACCCTCCTTCTATAGATAACTTTCATTAACGATAGAAGCACCCCGCTCGTTCTTTAGTCAATGGCCATGGGTTTTACACTGGTGTTCGTGGACCAGCCGAAGGAAGCACAAGACGCCGCCGTCTCCGCCGTCGCTGCTCTCGACGAGCCGACGCGCAAAAGGTTGTACGAGCATGTCGTGCGCCAGCCGGGCCCGGTCAGCCGCGACGAAGCGGCAGCGGCTCTCGGCCTGGCGCGGCAGACTGCGGCGTTCCATCTGGACCGACTGGCCGACGAATCCCTGCTCGACGTCGTCTATGAGCGGCGCAGCGGGCGCGCAGGACCAGGCGCGGGCAGGCCGGCCAAGCTCTACCGACGTTCGGCGACGCAGGTGTACGTCAGCCTGCCGGAGCGGCACTACGAGATCGCCGGCGGACTGCTCGCCCAGGCCGTGGAGGAATCCGAGGCAACCGGTGAACCGGCGCGGACCGTGCTGCACCGCAAGGCCCAGGAGCTGGGAGATCGTTTGGGCAAGCAGGACGGTCCCGGTGTCGTCGACCTGCTGGAGCGGTACGGGTTCGAGCCGCGGCGCGAGGGCGACGCCATCGTTCTTGTCAACTGTCCGTTCCACACGCTCGCTCGTGAGCACACCGAGACGGTGTGCGGCATGAACCTCCACCTGCTGCGCGGTGTCCTTGAGGGCATGGGCGAGACCAGACTCGAAGCATGCCTGGCGCCCGACCCCGGCCGCTGCTGCGTCCGGCTGGAGCCGACCGCCTGACCAGGCAAGAGGGACGTCCCACAGCCGGGCAGGACCTGCGGATGGGTGTTCCTCCTGGACCGTGCGGCCGCCCGCCGGGGTCGATGTCCTGGTGACCGCCGGCTCGCCGCTGGGCAAACCGGTCTGCCCAACTGGGCAAGCCCGCTTGCCGGCGGAACCGGGGCCCCTGGCCGGCGGACCCCAGTCCACAAGCGACAGCACTGGGCCGAACAGGTGATGACGGCCGCCGGCGCCACGGCGGGACGCTCAGTCCTCCCACACCTCCGGACCGCCTCCGTGCCACTCGATCAGCGGCGAGTTCGCCACGTCCACCACGTCCAACCCCTCCAGGCCCGCACGCTCCAGGAACACCGCCAGATCATGCAGTCCGAACGCGGTGCCCAACGTCTCGCTGTCGACCTGGACACGCCGGCCACCACCCCCAACGGGCGGGAACACGATCACACGACGCTCAGCCATAACCTCAGCCTCGCCCAGCCCCAGGCGAAGTGCATTTGGGAGACCGCTCCAGCCACGACCGGGCGCCGCCCCACAAATCACGTTGCCTCCGTGATTCTCTGTGGCCGACCGGCACCAGTCGGTGTAACGTCGTGATCAGCAGTCGTGGTTCCGAAGTCCCGTTCGCCCGTGATCGCCATCACGGGCGTTTTTGCTGTTCAACGCCTCTCCGGACCAGGGCGATCACCTCCGGATCCCGCACGGTGCGGGACCCGATACAAGTCCCCTCGAAGGAGACAGACACATGGCCAAGGGCACTGTGAAGTGGTTCAACGCGGAAAAGGGCTTCGGCTTCATCGAGCAGGAAGGCGGCGGCCCCGACGTCTTCGCCCACTACTCGAACATCGCCACCCAGGGCTTCCGCGAGCTCCAGGAAGGCCAGAAGGTCGAGTTCGACATCACGCAGGGCCAGAAGGGCCCGCAGGCGGAGAACATCCGCCCCGTGTAATCACCGGACACGAAGAAGCCCCAGCCATGCACCCACCGGCTGGGGCTTCATCCGTCCTACCCACCCCCGACGGCGGGAGGCTTCCGACGCTCCACTGTGACCGTCACGGTGATTCCGCCGACGCCCGCGCTGGCCTGGTGGGGACCGCAGGCGGTGGCGCTCTTGCCGACCCACAGCCGCACAGGGACACCGACGGACTAACTTCCGCCGGCCCGCGGGCTGGCGACGTCCGGCCCCTCCAAGAGCATCCCGTCCACGACCTGTTGCGCCAAAACCCGCGCATCGACCGCTGCGGCAGGAGCAGCGGCCGACCAGAACGTCTCGAACGGCAGCTCGCCCTCAACCGCCGGCAGCGGCCGCCCCGGCCACACTTCCCTCCTCCAGCAGCGCGTCGAGCGCGGCGAGCAGATTCAAATCCAATTGCATGTGAGACCCCGACGCCGTATGCGATCGCCGTCCGGAAGCAGGTGCACGAGCTGCTGCACCAGGTCCAGGAGGTGCTGGCACCGAGTGAACTCGATCTGGTACAGGACGATGCCGTCATTTGGCATCGACATCGGCACCTCTGCTGATCACCAACTGCCTCCGGAACCAGTCGGCCAACGCTGTTCCTGGAGATCGACGAAGTCACGCACGAGTTCACCGCTCGGGGCCGCCAGTCCGGCCAAATGAGAGCCGGCGCTGGAGTCCATCAGGTCGTCGACGGCATTGGCGATGGCGCCCTCGGCAACGTGTTCGCGATCCAGCGGATCACCGCGGAGATAACGTTCGTCAGCTCACCACCGACAACCGCACCTTGGAGAAACGCCTGAAGGCCGCTCGCTCCAACCTGCGCTTCCAAGACCACCGCGTCGCCGGCCTGGAGGCCAAACTCGTCGATCCGACCGCGATCACTAGACCTCGACGCTCCACTTTGTCCGAACCTGCGGCCTGGCCACCGGACCCGGCGGCCAGGCCGTATCGGCGAACGACCGGTTCGCGGCACGAGAGTGCGTTCGGCGGTCGCGTGCTCAGCGGCATGACAGGGCGTTTCTGATCGGCTGGCCGACGACGATCTCTCTTGCCTGCGGCTTGATCGACTTGTGTTCTGGAACGGTGAGCGCGTACCGGTCATCAGCGACGGCGAATTCACGAGCTGATCCATTGGCGGGACCGGGCGAGTGCGGTGGCGGAAAGCTTGCCGCGTGGTGCGGCGGCGTCCGCGGTGCCCAGGCACTGTCCACCGTCGAACAGTCCCAGTTCGTAGTGCACGGTGTGCTCGTCGTGTCCGCTGACGGCGATCCCGATGTCGTAGGAGCGAGGGTGAAGGACTTCGCCGAGGTAGGTCACGCGGTAGCGCCAAGGGAGGTACCGGGGGAGCTTCCTGGCAGCGTCGTCTCCCAGCAGACGGTGTGCATAAGACGCGATCGCCTCGTCGTACCAGCCCAGTTGGGCGATGTAGTTGACGTGCCGGTTGAGGTCGACGTCCCCGACGCGGCTGTGGACGGTGGCAGCGGCTGGGTAGTACTGCCGCTCGCGGCGACGCGGGTCGGGTTTCGACGCGACTGCTGCACTGGTTTGAGGCAGTTGCAGCTCCTCAAGGTCGGCGCGCAGTTCGTCCGGCAAGGTGATCGGCCCGGACTTGTCGGCGAGGACGATGGTGGCCTCAGCCGTGGCGACGAGGTGCCCGTCGACGAACATGCCTTGACCGTAAGTGTACGAGGACCGTCCGATCGCGCGGATACCGGTGCCGATCCGGACGGTCGCGCCGACTTTGCCGAACGCCGTCTGCCGTTCAACATGCTGGCCGACAAACAGGATCTGGTACGGGTTGAACCCGCCGTCAGCCGTGAGCTTGTCGAAGCGCGAGAAGCGCAGGCCAACCCGGGGATGCTCGAACAGACGCGACAACGCCACCGTGCTTGTCGTGCCGTCCGGTGCGAGGTCGCCGAACCGTTGCACCACCTGCTGGTGGTCAGGAAAGTCGTCCTCGGCCAGTAGCACGGCGTTGGACCGCTCGTCGATGGTCAACGGTTGTTCCTTCCAGGATGGTCACCAGGTTATGGACAGGGATCGCAGACCGTAGATCAGTGCACGGTGCTTGAAGGCGGGTCTGGCGGCGGGGTCGGCGAGGCGCAACCCGGGGAACCGCTGCAGCAATGCCGCAAGCGCCAGCTGTAGTTCGAGGCGAGCCAAAGTCGCGCCGAGGCAGTGGTGGATGCCATGGCCGAAGGCAACATGCGGACAGCGGCCACGGGTGACGTCGAGGTCGTCTCCGTCATCCAGCAGCGCCGGATCGCGGTTCGCCGCGGGCAACGAGGTAACCACGTGTTCGCCACGCCGGACCAGGTGCCCGCCGATGGTGGTGTCCTCGACAGCTACCCGGACGAAGCCGGCGTGCAGGACCGAGGTGAAGCGCGGCAACTCCTCCACCGCGTCTTCGACCGCTCTCGGATCGTCGCGCACCAGCGCGAGCTGGTCGGGGTGGCGCAGCAACGCGAGCGTTCCGAGTGAGATCACGTTCGCAGTGGTCTCGTGGCGGGGCTCACTCGGTCGGTTCCTGGCCGGTGAGCAGGTCGAGCAGGCTGGCGGGGGCGTTGTCGCCGAAGATCAGCTGGTGGTTCTTGTCGGATTCGGCGGCGAACTGGGCACTGCGGGGAAAAAGGGCCTGCTCGTACTCTGCCAGGGCGGCTTCGATGTCGTCGGGATGTGCGGCGATGGCTTTGCCGAGTTCGGCGCCGTCGAACATGGCGAGGTTGGCGCCCTCCCCGGCGAACGGTGACATGAGGTGGGCGGCGTCGCCCAGCAGCGTCACTCCGGGAACGCGGTCCCAGCGGTGGCCGATCGGCAGGGCGCTGATCGGGCGCGGGGCGAGGGCGGTTTCCCCGTCAGTGATGAGTGCGGTGAGTTCAGGCGCCCATCCGGCGAATTCTGCCGCGACCTGGGCCGCCGCCGTTTCGGGACTGGCGAGGACGGCGGCGATCCAGTCCTGCGGTTTATTGAGCGCGACGTAGGTGTGCAGAACGGCGTCGGCCTCTCGGTGGCCAAGGATCCCCTTGCCGGCCGTGACGGCGAACAGGGAACCGTCGCCTGCGGCCTTGGCCGCTGCGGGGTGGCGCTGGTCGGCGTCGTACAGGTAGGTCTCGATGAACGACGTGCCGACGTACTCGGGCTTCGCGTCGGAGAGCAGCGGCCGGACCCTCGACCAGGCGCCGTCCGCGCCCACGAGGAGGCCGGTCGTCACGGTCGGCCCGTCGGCGAACCTCAGCTCGTGCCTTCCGTCTCCGAGAGGGCGGACACTGGTGACTTTGTGTCCCCACTGGATCATCTCGCCGGGCAGCGAGTTGAGCAGGATCCGACGCAGGTCTCCGCGGAGCACCTCGGGGCGCCCGCCCGTGCCGTCGTCGGGCTGGTCGAGCAGGACCGCGCCGTGCTGGTCGAGCACACGCACGGCCTCGCCGCCTTCGTGGATGATCGCGCGGAACTCGTCGGTGAGGCCGGCCGCTTCGAGGGCGAGCTGCCCGTTGTACTCGTGGATGTCGAGCTGGCCGCCCTGCGTGCGGGCGTCCGCCGATGTCTCGGCTTCGTAGATGGTCGCGGGGATGCCGTGCAGGTGCAGGACCCGGGCGAGGGTCAGGCCGCCGAGCCCGGCGCCGATGATCGTGACGGGAGTGGTCATGGTGGTTTCCCTTTCGGCTGGACACGCTCTACTCGGATACAGTGTTCGCAGTAATGGCGCTTACGATAGCACTACTGCGAACAGTGAGCGCAGTAGCGAGGAGGGAAACCCGATGGACGACGCTCACACGGTGGTCTGGAACCGGCCGGAGCGGGCCGCGAAAGGCCCCGCACCCTCACGCACCCGGGCGGAGATCACCGCCGCCGCCATCGCGATCGCCGACGCCGAGGGCATCGAGGCACTGTCCATGCGGCGCGTCGCCAAGGAACTGGGAACGGGCACGGCCTCGCTCTACCGCTACCTGGCTTCCAAAGACGACCTGCTCGACCTCATGCTCGACGCCGTAGTGGCCGAAGACGGCGGGCTGCCTGCCCCTACCGGCGACTGGCGCGGCGACTTGCGGACACTGGCCCATCGCTCCCGGGCCACCATCCACCGGCATCCCTGGATGGCCTCCATCGCGGCAGGGCGCCCATCCCTTGGGCCGAACTCCCTCGATGCCACCGAACACGCACTCGCCGCCCTCGATCCCCTCGGCTTCGACATCGACGTCATGATCACCGTCGTCGACACACTGCATGCCTTCGTCCGCGGCTACGCCATCGGCGAGCTCGCCCAACAGGAAGCCGTCCGGCGCTCCGGAGTCGGCATCCAGCAATGGATGGACGCCCACGCGCCCTACCTTGACAAAGTCGTCAAGGCCGGGCGCCATCCACTCCTCGCCCGGGTCATTCGTGATGCCGAACTTCCCCACGCGGCCGACGGCGCCGAGCGCGGTTTCCAACTGGGACTCGAACGACTCCTCGACGGATGGGAGGCCAACCTCCCCATCCGGCCCTGACGATTCGACAGCGCCCACTGGGGGTTCATCGGGGAACTCTGCAGCCCGACGTCGGCCTCCGCACGCGCCGGATCCCCGACGCAGCACGATTCCCAGAAACACCCTCTGCCCGGACAAGATCAAGAACGTGACCCCGGACTGGCAGGTGATGGTGCCAGGATGGTCGACTTGCCGCCACCGGTGCCTGCGGAGATCAGGACATGCGGGGAGTCGGCGTCCAGGTCGACGGAGACCGCCTTGCCGCCGGATCCGACGCCGATGACGGGTGCGGACTCCTTGGCCTCGGCCATCATCTCCCGGGTCTTTAGGGTCCTTCAGCAGGGCCTTCGCCGGGGGCTTGCGGGTCTTCTTCACCATCACGTATCTCTCGCGGCCGGCCACGTGCCAGGAGAACGTCACGCCCTCCAGTGCGAGCTTCTGCGTGGTGAGGCCGGCGATCAGGTCCTTGGAGAAGTCCAGGTGCCCCGGCACGTCGACGCGTATCTCTGCGGCGTCCTCGGAGAAGTTCTTCGAGATGTGGAGGTAGCGGCGCGGGTCGGTCTGCTCCGGCAGCCTGAGCGCCAGCGCGAGCGCCTCATGCAGCGGGAAGACCCACTCACGCAGCTCCCGGCGCTTGCGGGTCAGCAGCCCGTACGTGACACCGCCGACGGTCAACGCGGAGGCCGCGCCGATGCCGCCGGTCTCCAGCGCGGCGAGGGCCTGGTCCCGGTTCTCCCACAGATCCTGGGCCATCTGCCAGCTGGTGTCCGGGTGCCTGCCGACCAGCTGGGCGCCCTCCCCCGCCGCTGCGAGCCAGGTCATCCAGAAGGCCAGGCGCTGCCACCCGGCCAGGTAGGAGGAACACCTCATGCGGCCTTCGACTTTCGGCAGGATGCGGGTACCCGAGCGCCAGAACGTCGCGTCGGTCCGCTTCACCCGTCCATGGGGCGCCCGGCCAGGAACCGGCCGATACCGAACGCGAGGGATTCGGCGGTCTCTTCCACCTGCTTGTCGAACTTCGTCTGCGCCATGCCGTGCCCCGGCGGTGCGCTGGGTGCGGGTCAGCGGGCGATCGAGATCGCGAAGGGTGCGAAGCCGCTGGACCGGATCACGTGTGGTACGAACAGTATTGCGGCTTCCGTGGCGCGGGCGGTCTGGATCCCGCCGAGATCGGTGATCCACTCCTTGCGCCAGCCGAGGTCGGTGAGCAGTTCACTAACGGTCTGTTTGGCCTGCGGGTCGTCGCCGGAGAGGAACGCGGTTGGTGTCTGGGTGAGCGTGGCCGGCGCGGTCATCACGGGGAAGAGCATGGTGTTGAGTGTCTTGACGACGCTGGTTTCGGGGAGCGCTTCCTGGAGTTGCTCGGCGAGGCTTGAGCCGGGGTAGATCAGGTCGGCGGGCAGTCCGTCCGGTCCGTCGACGGTGGCGTTGGAGACATCGACGAGGATCTTGTCGCGCAGTTCCTCGCGCAGGGCGGCGAGGCGGTCCAGCGAGCCGGCTCCCGGGGTGGCGTTGATGACGATCTGGGCTGCCCGGGCGGCGTCGGCGGCGGCGCCCGGCGTGCGGTCCGCCACGGTCACCTCGTATCCGGCCCGGGTGAGGGCGGTGGCCAGGTTGCCGCCGACGCGGCCGTTTCCGAGTACAGCGATCGTGGTCATGATGAGCTGGTCCTTCCGTGCGTGCGGGTTGTGGTGCGCGGTCAGTGGGAGAGCGTGGCGACGGCCTCGGCGTGGATGCCGGGCGCGGCGGCCAGGAAGCTCTCGCTCTGCGGGGTCCACGGGTTGCCTTCGGCGTCGGAGATCTGTCCGCCGGCCTCGGTGACGAGCAGCGCGCCGGGGAGCAGGTCCGCGCGGGCACCGGCGAACTGCCAGAAGGCGTCGATCCGGCCCGCGGCCACGTTCACCAGGTGCAGGGTGGCGGGCACGGCGGTGCGGACGACGAGCGCGTCGAGGAGCATCGCGGTGATCGAGGAGCCGACACGTCGCACGACCTTCTCGTTCTCGTCCGGCCGGGCCTGGCTGGTGGCCACGATGCTCAGGCCGAGGTCCGCAGTGGGGGAAACGTGCAGCGGCCGGCCGTCGACGTGGGCGCCCGCGCCGGTGAGCGCGGTGTAGGTCTCGCCGGTCAACGGCAGGTGGACCGCGGTGAGTACCGGCTGGTTGTCCCGCACGAGGGTGGCGGTCACTGCCCACTCCGGCAGGGCGTGCAGGTGGTTGACGTTGCCTTCGGCCGGATCCACGACCCACCATTCGCCGGGCGGCAGCGCCCCGCCGTCCAGCTCGTCCTCCACCCAGCCGGCGTCCGGGCGCAGACTCGTGAGGCGGGGGCGCAGGATGTCGAGGGCCGTGTCGTCGTTGGCGGCCAGCGCGCGCATCAGCTCATCGCGGGTCCGGTAGCGGACCACCTCGCCGAAGCGCTCGCGCAGCGCCGAACCGGCCGCGCGGACGGCGATCGCGGTCTGGGCGAGCAGGTCGGCGTCGGAGGCGGCGACGTCAGTGGTCTGAAGCGTTTCGGACATGGTGGTACTCCCGTGTGAGGAGGGGTGATTGAGGCGGGTCGGGCCAAGCTGTGCGTTCCGTCCTGCGCTCTCGTCTCGAAGGTATCCAGCCCTTTGATTAACTTCAAATGCATGTTAAGCACGGCTAGGATTACTCACATGCAATTGGATTTGAACCTGCTCGCCGCGCTCGACGCGCTGCTTGAGGAGGGAAGCGTGGCCGGGGCGGCCGCGCGCCTGCACGTCACCGCCCCCGCGATGAGCCGGAGTCTGGGCCGAATCCGGCGCACGACCGGGGATCAGATCCTGGTGCGCACCGGCCGCACGATGACCCCGACGCCGTATGCGACCGCCGTCCGGGAACAGGTGCACGAGCTGCTGCACCAGGTCCAGGGGGTGCTGGCACCGAGCCGTGAACTCGATCTGGCAACGTTGGAGCGCACTTTCACACTCCGCTGGCATGATTCCCTGATCGCCCTGAGCGGCCCCGCACTGCTCTCGGCCGTGCGCGGACAGGCGCCCGGCGTGCGATTGCGCTTCGTCGCGGAATCGAGCATCGACACCCCCGAGTTGCGGCGCGGCGAGGTCGACCTGGAGGCGAACGCCAACCGGCCGAGCGCACCGGACATCCGTGCCGAGAACGTGGGCGAGACCCGCCTCGTCATCGTCGTGAGGCAGAGGCACCCCCTCACCCGCGTCAGGACCGTCACCGCAGAGCGGTACGCCGCCGCTGAGCACGTCACCGTCTCGCGACGTGGAAACCTCAGCAACGCCCTCGACGACGCCCTCGCACAGCTCGGCCTCACCCGCCGCGTGGTGGCGACCGCGCCCACGGAAGCGGCCGCGCTGGAGTTCGCGCGGGGCTCCGATCTCCTGATCTGCGTCCCCGAAGCCACCACGCGCTCCGCGGTCGCCGACCTCGGCCTGGTCGTGCTCCCCCTCCCGCTCGAACTGCCGTCGGCACCGATATACCTGTCGTGGCATCAGCGCTACGACACCGACCACGCCCACGCCTGGCTGCGCCGGCTGGCGCGAACCGCGCTGGCCATGGGCGGAGCGTCGTCGTAGCCGGCGCCGTCCGGCCGCTTCACCCATACGTCCACGCGAACACCTCGATGCCGCACGGTCGGCCGCTGTGCGGACCCGTATCAGACCACCAGCCCGCGGAGGTAGGCGTACACGACCAACCTGAACGCGGTCGCGAAGCCCGAGTTTGCCGAGCACGCAGGACACGAACGTCTTGGCGGTCTCCTGGCTGCTGACGTTGAAGCAGATCGCCGCCGCGTTCGGCGACGTGCCGAGCGACCGCGCCGCTGCGGGTCAATACACCTAGCCCCGCCCTAAAAGGCGTTGTCCAGCGTCAGGGTGAGCTCGGCGATCCGCCACCCACCGTCGGACCGGCACAGGCCGAACGTGTAGACCCCGGTCGAGATCATCTGGATGCTCTCGCCGGTGTTCCTCGTCTGCACCAGATAGGCCCGCACCTCAGCGGTGGCGGCGTCCGTCGTCGTGACCACGACATTGCCCAGGTGGTGCCGCACCCTTCCGGTCTGGGCCGTGTGCCCGGCACGGATAAAGTCGAGCACCGCCGCGCGTCCGGCGACCGGGCCGAGCACTCCCTGTCCGGGCATCGTGAAGGTCCAGGTGGTGTCTTGGGTCAGGACCGCTTCCAGCTCGGGCACATCCAGCTCGTCCAGGGCGTGGGCGTAGTTCGCCACCGCCTGCTGGAGTTCGGCGATCACGAGACCACCGTCAGCACGATCTTGCCTTGGAGGTGGCCCTGCGCGGCTCGCGTGTGCGCGCTGCCCGCCTCGGGCAGCGGGTAGGTGCTGTCCACCCCGACCTGGAGCTTGCCCTCGTCGAACAGGCGCCCGATCTCGGCGAGCTGGGGGCCGTTGGAACGCACCTGAATGTTCGAGACTGAGATGCCCAGACTCGCCGTCTCTTCCGGGTCGTACTGGGCGAAGAACACCGGAAGCATGGTGCCGCCACGCCTGAGCACGGTCAGGAAGCGTGAGCTGTCCGGGCCACCGACGGTGTCGATCACCAGGTCGACACCGCTGACCACGTCCGCGGCCTGCGTCCTGGTGTAGTCGATGAACTCATCGGCGCCGAGCTTGCGCAAAAACTGCTCGTGCCGGCCCGAGGCCACCGCGATGACGTGTGCCCCCTTCCATTTCGCCAGCTGCACCGCGAAGTGGCCCACTCCACCGGCGGCCCCGTTGACCAGCACGGTCATCCCTGGCGTGATCGGCACCGGCTGGTGCACCTGGCCGGTGAAAACAGACGGCACGTCGTGGCCGAGATCAACCAGGTACTGCCAGGCCGTAAGCACGGCCATCGGCGCCCCAGCCGCCTGCACGTGGTCGATACCGGCCGGCTTGTGAGCCAGGTCCGAAGCCGGCGCGGCCACGTACTCGGCGTACGTCCGGCCGTCGAATCCGGGGAACCGCAGCATGCCGAAGACCTCGTCACCGACGGCGAACCCCAGCACGTCCGGAGCGACTGCCTGGACCACGCCCGACATGTCCGTTCCGGGGATCAGGGGGAACTCCAGCGCCGGCCTCATCTCGGCCGGCATGACCTTCATCCCCTCACGCAGGTACCAGTCCGGCGGGTTGATGCCCGCCGCGTGCACCCGGACGAGCACCTCGCCCGGGCCGATCTCGGGAACCGGCACCTCGTCATACTGCAGAACTTCCGGCCCGCCCGCTTCGTGGAACTGGATCGCCTTCATCGCGCCTGTCGCTTTCTTGGGGAAACGTTGCTCCTTCAGTCAAGGCCCAGGACGGCATGGCCGTCCAAGACCGGTTCGGCAACCTGGTCATTCCGAAACGGCATGACGCCTACGCTGGAAGGGTGAACGATCTCGGACAGGACCTGGAACTGCGGCTGGTGCGCTACTTCACCGTGGTGGCGACGCACCAGCACTTCGGCCGAGCCGCCGCCGACTTGCACGTGGCCCAGCCGGCGCTGAGCCGCCAGATCCAACGGCTCGAGAAATATCTCGACACACGACTGCTGGACCGCACACCCCAGGGCACCCGGCTCACTCCAGCCGGCCAGAGGTTCCTCCCCCGGGCCCAAGCCCTGCTGCAGGCCGCCCGCCAGGCCGAGCTGGCCGTGCGTGAACAGACCCAGACCGAACGAATCGCCATCGGCTACGTCGAAGACCTGGTGATTACTGCCGCCGTACGGGAACTGCGCCGCCGTTACCCGGACGCCGAGATCGCCACCCGGCATCTGAGCTGCCGCGACGTCAGGGCGCTGTCCGACAAGCGCGTCGACGCCCTGATCGCGCGGGCCCCACTGCCGCTCGCCGCCGACGACGTGTTCACCACGCCGCTGTACGAGGAGCCCCGGATGCTCGTGGTCCCGCGCGGCCATCCCTTGGCCGACCGCACGTCGGTGACCGCGGAAGAACTGGCCGGCGAGAAGGCGGCGCCGTGCGCGTTCGAGACCGCGGACTGGACTTCCTACCGGATCCTCGGGGCCGACGTGCCGCCGATCGAGAGCTACGAGGACAAGCTCGAACTCGTCGCGAGCGGCAGGGCGATCGCCGTGCTACCGGTCGGCGATCGGCGTAGCTCACTGCGTCCCGACCTCGTCACCGTCCCGATCGAGGGCGCTCCCCCGAGCCAGGTCGTCCTGGTCAGCCGCAAGGGCGACCCGAATCCAATGATCAGGAATCTCCGGCTGGCGGCCAAGGCCGTCCTGACCGCCCCGGCAGCCTGACCGGGACCCGCTTGGCACTGAAGTGCCCCAAGCGGTGCTCACGCGCGCTGTGTTCGTCGCGCATCTGCCGGCATCGCTCGGGGTTAGGTTGTGCCGGCTCAGCGTCCAGCCCTGTGGAACGGCGATCAAGCACGCCGTCTCGACCAGGAACCGTTGCCGTATCGCGTGAGGGTGCAGGGAAGCAACGCCGTTGAACAACGGCCGCCGTGCCGGGCACCCGGGCACGGCCCCGTGGGGCGAGCCGCATGACCTCGCGACCCTGCCCAAGGGCAACTGGATCCCCAGCACCCCAGGGAGCGTCGCGACGACGTCGGCGTGCCAACCACCAGACCGAGGTCCGCCGACCGAACCGACGGAATTCCTGGCGGAGCTGACCGGTGACTACCTCAGGGTCGCCGCACACCTCATTACGGTCACTGACACCCGGATGACCGTCGGGCAAGCAGATGACCGGAACTCCAGCAACTCAGGGAATCAGGAAGCCGACCAACAAGGCGAGGGGCAAGGCAATCAAGGGAACTGACATGAGCCAGCCCATGCCCGAGGACGTTCTCGAACCAACAAGGATGCAGAAGGGTGCCATGAGCAGCACATAGAAGAAGAACACCGCCAAGACAATGACGCCTGCCCCCGACCCCACAGTTCCTCCCCGCGGTACCCGCCGCAATACCGGCGGGAACTTCTGCGCGGCCTCCCGCGCGTTCAATTATTTGAACACGTTCAAATCTGTTCTGTCCAGAGTGCCGGTACAGCCGGACGGCCCCTACAGCCCTCGACGCAGGGCTCAGGTACCGCACGAATCGCGCAGCGCTCTTCGGACCTGTCCGTGCGGGCAACTTGGACGCCTGCCGCCGCTGACCCCATCGGGTGGCGGTGACGCTTCCGAACGGCCACCCGAGTGCATCCTTCGCGGCCGTGGCCTGTCACCTCTCGACGCGTCAACCTCGGACGACGCCATCCTCGGCATCCGGTGTCGCACGGGGCGGGGAGAGACATGAAGCGGACTACAACTGCGTTACTTGCTACAGCAGGTATGGCCACCACGCTGACGGCATGCGGTACGGACGACAGTTCCTCGGAATCGGAGAACGCGTCCAAGGTGGTGACAGGCGGACCCGCGCACGTCATCCCGTCACCGGACGCCGACCAGGAGGAGTTGTTGCTGAGTGACCTGAAGGCTCTGTCCCCGGAACTCGTCACCGACAAGGACGCGGCCGTCGGCAACGCCCGGCGTATCTGCCTGGCCATCAAGGACGGCCGGACCGAGGACAAGGTTCGGGCGGCCACGGCCCAGCGTTTCCTCGCGACGGACGAACAGGCCGCCCGCATCGTGGAGTCGATCAGGTCGACATTCCGCGGCGGCTGAGTACGGGTACTCATGTGCCCCGGAGAATACGGTGCTGCGATGCTCCGGTGACCGAGAGAACCCCCGGCGGCTGTGCCGCCGCAGCCCTGGCCACCGCCGAACTGGCGGCCCTCGCGGTGATCTTCCTGTCCTGGTGGGGCGACACCTACTTCAACTGGGACCCGCAGTACGTCGGCCCGCGCGTCGGCCCCTACGTCCAGAAGATGGGTATGGTGGCCGCGCTCGCCGCGGTGACGGCGCTCGCAGCCGTGGTACGCCGTACCTGGCGCATGGCCTGGGCCCAGGCCCTGATCGTGGCCCTCGCCCTCGCCGCAATGGCAGGAACCCACGTACTGGGCACAAGCGCGCACTCGAAGCAGCAGCGGCAGGCATGCAACGCGGGCCTGGCCGCGTCGTACTGCACGAACACACGGTGACGCGCGTGACCAGGCTGCATATGCACTCACATATCGTTCCGACCGCATTTCGGACTTGGACGCAGGCGGCCGTAGAACTCGAACGGCCGCCTTCCAGGCGGCCGAAAGGGCTCCGTGCCCTCGATATCAATCACTCTCTCGGGCCAGCGATCCGGTAGCCGACCGTGGGCGTCGTGGTGATCACCGGTGGGCTGCCGAGCTTGCGTCGTAGTCGGCCGATGGTCACTGTGACGGTGTTCGTGAACGGGTCGGCGTTCTCGTCCCACACCTGTTCCAGCAGCGTCTCCGCGCTGAGAGGGGCCGGGCTGGCCCGCAAGAGGGCCTCCAGGACCTCGAACTCCTTGACCGAGAGGTCGAGGTGGTGTCCGTCGCGGGTGGCCGTGCGGTGCACGGGGTCGAGTTCGATGCCCGCGGCGCGGAGGATGCGGGCGCGGGCGTACGGGCGGCGACGGGTCAGGGCCCGCAGGCGGAGCACGAGTTCGGGGAAGTGGAAGGGCTTGACCAGGTAGTCGTCGGCACCCAGGCTCAGGCCGGCGACGCGGTCGGCCGGCGCGTCTGCGGCGGTCAGCATCAGCACCATGGGTCGGTCGTCCCGGTCGGTGACCATCTGGCAGAGCATGTCGCCGTGGATGCCCGGCAGGTCCCGGTCCAGGACGACCGCGTCGTACACGCCGACGTCCAGCTTGGCCGCGGCCTCCAGGCCGTCGTAGGCGACATCCACTGCCATGCCCTGGTCCCGCAGGCCCTCGACCAGGACGTCGGCGAGCGACTTGGCGTCTTCCACTACGAGCACCCTCATGCCACGGTCTCCGCCTCGGACGCGCGGAAGAGGGTGACCGTGGCCCGCAGTCCGCCCTCGGCACGGGCCTGCAGGTCGAGGGCGCCACCGTGTGCGTCGGCGACCGCCGCGACGATGGCCAGGCCGAGGCCCGACCCCGCGCCGATGCCACCGCCGGTCCGCTCGGCGCCGAGCCGACGGAACGGACGGACAAAATGGGAAACTTGATCCTGTGTCAGCACAGGACCTCCGTTCTCCACCACCAGCCGCACATCCGTGCCCTCGGCGCTGGTAGTGACGCAGATCCAGCCGCCGGGCTGATTGTGCACTATCGCGTTGTCAACGAGGTTCTCCACCATCCTGCGCAACAGGGTCCGGCTGCCGCGCGCCCACACGCCCGATCCGTCACCTGCACAGTCAGCATCCACGACGAGTCCCTTCGCGGAGGCCAGGGAGGCACGCTGGGCGAGCGCAGCCGTGGCGAGCAAATCCAGCGGGACGGCCTCCACGTCCGGCAGCTGCACTCCGTGCTGCGCACGGGCCAGTGCCAGGAAGCCGTCCAGCAGCCGGTCGACCTGGTCCAGCTCGGTCCTGACGCGGCGCGCGAGGGTACGCGTCTGCTCGGGGACCGGGTCCGGTTTGGCGAGCGCGACGTCCACCGAGGCCCGCATGGTGGCCAAGGGGGTGCGCAGTTCGTGCGAGGCGTCGGCAACGAACCGCCGCTGCGCGGCGAACGCCTGCTCAAGGCGCTCCAGCAGCGCGTCGATCGTTTCGCCGAGGTCCCTGAGTTCGTCGTGCGGACCCGGGACGGCGAGTCGTTCGTGCAGGCTGTCGGCGGAGATGCGACGAGTCGCCACGGTCATCGCGCGAAGCGGCCGCAGTACGCGTCCGGCGGCGTACCAGCCCATCGCGACCGACAGCAGTCCCATCACCACCAACCCCGCCGCCGAACCGAGCAGCAGCTGGTCCACCTGCCGGCTGTGGGCCTGGGCGAGTTGGTGCTCCAGACTGGCGATCCTCGCCTGAGCAGCGGACGAGAGCGTGCCTGGCTGGTTGCCCGGCGCTTGGGCCGCCCGGTAGGTACCGCCGGCCACCAGCCCGACGACCGCCAGCATCGCGATGGCCGAGGCAAGGAACAGTTCGGCGTACAGGGTCGTGAAACGCCAGCGGACGCTACGACGGTGCACCGCCCGTATGGGAGGCCCCAGTTCCGCTGCCATCGGTCCCCTTCTCTCTTACTGCCCGCTCAGGCTAGGCGAACCGGCCTAACAGCGGTATGACAGCACCCGTTCCGCCCGCGTTACGGCTCCGAGCGCAGCGTGGTGGGCCCCAGGACATGACGAGCGAGGGGCGGAGCAGCAAGGATGAAGGACGATCCCAGGATCGAGGTTGAGGGCCTGCGTAAACGCTTCGGGGCGACGCAGGCGCTCAATGGCATGACATTCACCGTCCGGCCGGGACGGGTGACCGGATTCGTGGGCCCGAACGGCGCCGGCAAGTCCACCACCATGCGGGTGGTGCTGGGCCTGGACGCTCCCGACCAGGGGCGCGCGCTGGTCGGGGGACAGCCGTATCGGACTTTGGGCAGCCCACTGCGCCATCTGGGTTCGCTGCTGGATGCAGGCGCCCTGCAACCCAGCCGCAGCGCCCGCAACCACCTGCTGTGGCTGGCCCACTCGCAGGGCCTCCCGGCCAGCCGAGCGGACCGGGTGCTGGAGCAGGTCGGACTGGCTGAGGCGGCGCGGCGCCGTGCCGGCGGCTTCTCGCTGGGCATGCGACAGCGGCTGGGCATCGCGGCGGCGCTCCTCGGCGATCCGCCCGCGCTGATGCTGGACGAACCGTTCAACGGCCTGGACCCCGAAGGGATCCTGTGGATCCGCAGCCTGCTGTCCTCGCTGGCGGCGCACGGCCGGACGGTACTGGTGTCCAGCCATCTGATGAGCGAGCTGCAGGATGTCGCGGGTCACCTCATCGTCGTCGGACGCGGCCGTGTGGTCGCCGACACGGGCGTGCCAGAGTTGCTCGCGACGCTCTCCGCGAACCGCGTCACGCTGCGCACTTCCGCACCCGTCGCGGCGACAGAGGCACTGGCACGCGCCGGCGCGATCGTCCACGCCAAGGGGGCGGACACAGTCAGCGTCAGCGGGCTGACAGGCGAGGCCATCGTGACCGTGCTGAACGCGGGCGGGGTGCCGTTCGCGGAACTGGCCACGCACCGCGCAACCTTGGAGGAGGCGTACCTGGAGCTCACCCGGGACGCCGTGCAGTACCGCGGCGACGGCGGCGAGGAGACCGCGTGATGAGGGGGCTTCGAGTTCTGCATGCGGAGTGGACCAAGTTCCGCACCATACGAGGCTGGGTCCTCGGCGCAGTCGGCGCAATCCTGGCGTCCGTCCTGTTCCTGCTGGCCGGGACGGCGTCGACAAACCAGTCGTCGACCCAGCACACGCAAGACGCCGCCACGTTGCCTGTCGGCCCCGGCGGCGAAGCGGTCAACGACAGCTTCTACTTCATGCACGAGGCCCTGACCGGCGACGGCAGCATCACCGTCACCGTGACCGCGCTTACCGGCGTGCTGGCCCAGGAACCAGGGCACACCTCGCCCGGGATCACTCCGTGGGCCAAGTCCGGAATCCTCGTCAAGCAGAGCCTCGAACAGGGCTCGCAGTACGCCGCGATGATGGTCACCGGCGCTCACGGCGTGCGGATGCAGGACGACTTCACCCACGACCGGGCCGGCCTGCCCGGCCGCCCCTCCGCCGCCTCGCCACGCTGGCTGCGCCTGGTCCGCGCCGGGTCGACGGTCACCGGATACGACTCGGCAGACGGCGTGCACTGGACCGAGATCGGCAGCGCACGCCTGGCCGGTCTGCCCGCCACCGTGCAGGTGGGCCTCTTCACCTCCTCCCCCGCAGCCGTGCAGACGAGCGGCTCCCGCGGCGGTACGAGCCCTGCTGTGGCCACCGGAACCTTCGGCCACGCGGCACTCGGTGGTCCCTGGGCCCGTGGCAGCCGACCGGACCGCTGGCAGGGCGTTCAGGTGGGCGGCGACGCCGGCACATCCGGCAGCTACGCGGAGAACACCTCAGGCGCCCACACGCAGACCGGCAGCGGCTTCTCTGTCACGGGTGCCGGGGACATCGCCCCCGTGGTCGGCGGTCCCACGCTCGGCCCCGCCTACGCGATCGAGAACTTCCTGGTCGGCACGTTCGCCGCACTGATCGTCCTGACGGTCGTGGCCGTACAGTTCGTCACCACCGAATACCGCCGCGGCCTGATCGGCACCACACTCGCCGCGGCACCAGGACGCGAGCGGGTGCTGGCCGCCAAAACCGCCGTCGTCGTGACAGTCGCCTTCGCGGTCGGCGTGGTCGTCGCCGCCATCAGCATCCCGCTCGGACGCCAACGCGCACACGCCACCCACTTCTTGGTGTTCACCGTGCCACGCGCGGTGGAACTGCGCGCGACCCTCGGCACCGGGCTCCTGCTGGCCGCCACCGCCGCTCTCTCACTGGCGCTCGGCGCGGTGCTGCGGCGCAGCGCGACAGCGATCACCGCCGTCGTCGTGACGACCGTACTGCCCTATCTGCTCGCGGTCAGCGGCGTGCTGCCGGCCCCTTTGGCACAGTGGCTGCTTCGCCTCACCCCGGCGGCGGGCTTCGCCGTCCAGCAGACACTGCCGCACTACGCCCACGTACTGACCGTCTACACACCAGCCTCCGGCTACTTTCCCCTCTCGCCCTGGGGCGGCTACGCCGTCCTGAGCGGCTGGACCATGCTCGCTCTGGCGGCCGCGACCCTGCTGCTGCGCCGGAGGGACGGATGAGCGCCATCGGCCTGCGCCAAACGGTCCACGCCGAGTGGACCAAGCTGCGAACCGACACGGGTCACGCATGGCTGCTGCTGGGCCTCGTCTCCGTCACAGCGTCCGTGAGCGCGGCAGTGGCGGCGACCACCCGGTGCCCCGCGAGCGGCTGCGGCCAGGATCCTGTCAGACTCAGCCTCACAGGCGTGTCGCTGGGTCAGACGATCGCCGCGATCGTGGCCGTGCTGATCATCGGCCACGAGTACGGCACCGGCTTGATCCACACCACGCTCACGGCAGTGCCGCGGCGCACCACCGTTCTGGCCGCCAAGGCCGCCGTCGTGAGCGGGACGGTCTTCACCGCGGGGACCGCGGCAGTCCTGGCGTCCGTACTCGCCGGACGCAGCCTGCTGCCAGGCAACGGCTTCACGCCCGCCCACGGCTACGCCGCCCTCTCCCTTACGGACGGGCCGACCCTGCGGGCAGTCTCAGGCTCGGTGATCTACCTGGTCCTGGTCGCTCTGCTCGCCCTCGGCATCGCCACAGCGGTTCGGGACGCGGCGGTGGCGATGGGCGTCGTGCTGGGGTTGCTGTACCTCTTCCCCCTCCTCAGCCACGTGGTCACCGACCCAGGCCTTCGGCGGCACCTCGCGCAGATCGGGCCGATGCCCGCGGGACTGGCCGTCCAGGCCACGACGGACCTGCGCCATCTCCCCATCGGACCGTGGGCGGGCCTCGGCGTGCTGGCCCTGTGGGCGGCAGTCACGCTACTCATCGGCGGCACGGTGCTGCGGCTCCGTGATGCCTGACGAGTGCGTTGGCCTCGGAACGTGGGTAGTTGAGACTGCGCCGGCCTCAGCGGAACGCGCCCATGTCTTGCTTGTCTTCAGGACTCGCCGCAGGCGTCACGCAGACGCTGAAGGTTTGCCTCATGCTCAGCGATCCACTCAGGCGTTGGTTCGAGCCCCAGGGCCACCGTCAACCTGTCTGGATCGTGTACCGAGATGGAGAGCCAGCCGTTTTCGTGTGGGTGAAAGTACAGCTCCAACCCTCGGCTGCCTTGCGGCCAGTTGGCGTCTTCACCCGCACTGAGGCGTCTGAGTGCTTCCTCCCACTCTTCGAGGTGATCAAGCCGGATGTTGGTCTTCAAGCGAGCGTTCACGAAATCCGTAGTTATTAGGCATTCAGCTCGAACCCGGGCGTAATGGACTTCGTGGCGTTCAACCGCACGCAGGACGAGGGAGACCCCTCGTTCGTCAGACAGATGTATCAAGTCAACAGGGACCCACTCGTCCATCCCACTCCCCTTTGCCGGTCACGTACCCAGAGATTGCATGCACGATACAGACAGGTCGACTGACGCCGACCAGCAAGGATGAGGCCAGATCTCAAACTCTGTGCCCAGTGCGGGCGCCCGCCCCTCAGCCTATGGATGGCGCCCATCGACTCAGCTCGGCCTCGGTTACTGTCTGGACGCCCGAAAGTCGGGCACGGCAAAGGAGGGGCCTCCGCCATGTCGATACGCAAGAACTTCGCCAAGCTCTTCAAGAGCACGGCCAAAACTCCTGACGGCGACCCGTTCGCAATAGAACGCCCGTGCCAATGCTCGCCGCAGTGGCCCGGCCTGGAGACGGCGGCGAACGGGCACATGCTCCCGGCTCAGCCCTCCAGCCACTACAGCGTTCTCACGAACCCCGAGGTCGGGCCGTTCGTCGCACGCTGCACCGGTTGTCACGCTCGCTATCCCCGCCCTTGGGTGATCCCGCAGGGCGCGCCGATGCCTTTCGACTGGGCTCGTGAGGCTCCGCCAACCGCGTGAGCGCCAAGCACGCTCACTATGGGAAGCATCGCACCACGGCGTACAGCGGGTGCTCGACGTGGATGTGGCCGGGCAGCTCGTCAGGACCAAAACGCCGCGGGAGGAAGGAGTTCCGGTGGGCGCGGAGGTCCTGGTCCATCTGCCGCACGCCAAAGTCCTTCCATACGCGCACAGTGAGTTGGTACTCCGGTCGTCATGACCCGGCGGGCACGCCCGCACCACTTCCCGTGCCACCGTGGCGGACAGCCGACCGGGCGGCCCGCCACGGGGCGTGGGGCGACAGGGCCGGGCCGGAAGAATTGCGACGCGTCCGCTCTCGCGGCTCCGCGAGCCAGCGATGGCAGGCCGAGATCGTACGATCTTGTAGTGACGAGCCCTCGGCCGGAAAGCGGGGAAAGCCGCGGCCGCCCGCGGATCGGCTTGTCACTCCGAACGTCGCATACGCGACACGTGCGGGACGAAGGTGGCAGCACCGCGCCGACCCGAACGTCTCCCCTCCCCCGCGCCAGACGCGGGGGAATTGACGACAGACATCAGCGAAGGAATCCCGTGATCTTCATCACTGCCAAGTTCCGAGTCCGTCCCGAGCACGCCGACCGCTGGCCCGAGATCACCGCCGACTTCACCCGCGCCACGCGCGCCGAGCCCGGCTGCCTGTGGTTCGACTGGTCGCGGAGTGTGGAGGAGCCGACGGAGTACGTCCTGGTCGAGGCCTTCCGCGACGACGAGGCCGGAGCCGCGCATGTGCAGTCTGCGCACTTCAAGGCTGCGCAGCAGACGCTGCCACCCCATCTGGCCGAGACGCCGCGCATCGTCAACCTGACCGTTCCGCAGGACGACTGGTCGCTGCTGGGAGAAATGGCGGTCTCCGGCCAGGAGTAGCAGTCTCGCGGCCGGGTGCGGCTGCTGCCGTCAGCACGGCACGTATCGTCGGCGGTTCCGGAGTCACCCAGCAGGGCGTGAGACGCTCAGGTGAATGTGCCGTCCAGTGGTTGTTCGGTCCACACCGTCTTGCCCTTGCGAGTGCCCCAGCGTTCGGCCAACTGGGCCACCACGAACAGGGATGGCTACTGACCCTGGCGTGATGTCGCGGGGCTGACGGCACGGAGCAGCGCTGGTGCCAGGGGTGGGAGCGCGGCGGAGTGCCGGCCCTCGAGTCGAAGGGCCCGGCGTCGCTGCCCTAGTGAGGCGCTGGAGTCGGTGCTGCAGCGCGACGACAAGCCGCTCGCTGCCCTGAAGCGCGGGCCGCACTCCGGCGGGCGCATGACGTCGATGTCGACGAACACCCTGCTCACCGTGGAGACGCTGCAGACCCCACGTACCATGATCAGTCAGCCACATTCCTTCCGAATGCTTACGACAGGGTTCAGACGGTTACTCCTTCGTCCAGCGCTGGGACGCCTTCCCGGACTCGCAGTCGTGCGCCGTCACGCTGCTGCCCGAGGCCAGATCGAGGCACTGGCCGCTCTGCACGCTGCGCAGGGTCGCGCCGGAGCCCCTGGTCCAGAACATCGAGGACTGGCCGTACGCCTCACACGAGCCGACCGAGGCGTTGTTGCCGAAGACGGGGGTGACCAGGCACTGACTGCTGCCCTGGTTGACGACCTTGAACGAGCCGTCCGACGCGCTCAGGAAGGCCCAGGAGCTGTTCGCGTCGTCCGCGCAGTTCCCGTGGATCAGCCCGTTGCCGTAGGCCGTCAGGGTCAGGCAGTTGCCGTTGTCCCCGTTCACGAGGTGGAAGTAGCTGCCCGCCGCGGTGTTCTGGTCCGGTGCGCCCGTCGACGTACGGCCGGAACCGTCCGAGCCACCTGAGCCGCTTCTGCCGCCCGAGCCGTGCGAGGTGCCGGCGTCGCCAGAGCCGTCCTTCGCGTCCGTGCCCTTGCCGGTACCGGTGCCGGAGCTCCCACTGTTGGTCTGCGCCCCGCTCATCCCCTTGCCCTTGCCCTTGCCTGACGGCGACTTCCCCGGAGTCGCCGTGCCCGAGGGGGACTGGGTTGGGGTGAGCGACGCCGAGACCGTGACCGACGGCGTGGCGCGGGCGTCGGCCTGTGGTGCGGAGGTGTTCGGCAAGAGCTGGATCGCGAGGGTCGTACCGGTGACCACGACCACAACGGGGACGGCGGCGAACAGGATCCGGGTACGGCGGCGGCGCTCGCGCGGCTCAGGGCGGGGCGTGGACTCCGGCTCGGGCTTCGGCTCGGGCTTCGGCTTCGACTCCGGCTCGGCGGACGGCAAGGTCGGGACAGGGACGGACGGCTCCTCGATCTCCGGGACTGGTGTCGCGGCGAAGGCAGCCCGTTCGGACAGCCGCTCGGTGATGGCCTGCGGCCACAGGGGGGCGGTGAATGGCCCGTGCTGTTCCGCGAGTTCGACGAGTTCGGCGGCGGTCGGGCGGGCGCCGGGGTCCTTGGCGAGGCAGGCCGCGACAACCTCGGCGAGCTCCGGGGCCAGTTCACGCACGGGGTCGAGGTCGGGCTCCTCGTGCACGATGCGGTACAGCACCCCGTGCCCGGACTCGTCGCCGAAGGGCGGGCGCCCGCAGGCCGCGTACGCGAGCACCGAGCCGAGGGCGAACACATCGACGGCGCCGGTCAACTTCCGTGCCCCCGAGGCCTGTTCGGGCGACATGTAGGCGGGCGTTCCCACCACCATGCCGGACAGGGTCAGCTGGCTCTGTTCCGCGGCCTGAGCGACGCCGAAGTCGATGACGGTGACGCCGTCGAGGGTCAGCATGACGTTGGACGGCTTGACGTCCCGGTGCACCATGTCCAGCGCGTGCACCTCCGCCAGTCCCGAGGCTGCCTCCCGCAGCAACAGCCACAGCGCGTCGGCGGGCAGCGGAGAGCCGTTCAGCTCGACCGCCTCGCGCAGAGTAGATCCGGGGACGTACGCGGTGGCGAACCACGGCGGCTGCGCGGTGCGGTCGCTGACAAGCAGCGGCGTGGTGGCCCGCGCGGGCAGCTTGGCGAGATTGTCCAGCTCGTGCCCGAACCGGCGCAGGAAGGCCTTGTCCTCGGCGGCGACGGAGGACAACACCTGCTTGACGGCGGCGTAACGCCCTTCGTGGACGCCGAGATACACGCGGCCCATGCCGCCTGCCCCGAGCCGGCCGATCAGGGGGATGCCCCCGATCCGCCGCGGATCCTCGTCCTCCAGCGGCTCGGCACCGCTTCCGTGCAGCTCTAACACGTCGTACCCGTCTCCCCGTTCGCGATCGTCGCCGCAGTGGACGAGTGTCCGCCCGCCCCCCACGGCCGGGCGGCCACTCGTGTCCCGCACAGCCAAGTCTGAGCCAACTGGCAGTAGAATTGGAAGGACTTTCTAGAAAAACACTCTAGATCTCTGTAGACGGAACCAGCGGAATCGGCGGCACCACATGACTCCCAAGCAGCAACGCGGCGAGGCGACCGTGGACCGACTCCTCGACGCCGCCCTGAGCATCTACGCGGAGTCGGGCGAACAGGGCCTCACCGTCAGCGCCGTCACCAAGGCCAGCGGGGTCAGCCTGGGCAGCCTCTATCACCACTTCGGAAGCATCGACGGCCTGGTCATCGCGGCGGAGCGGCGCTGGATGGGCAGGCTGCTCGACGAGTTGCTCACCGCACTGCAGGCCGCACCGACCTCGCGTGACGGCATCGAGGCCGTCGTACGGGCCTATTTCGCGTTCGTCCGGGAACACCCGGACGCCGCGCGGCTCATGCACTCCCCATACGGCGACCGCCAGCCGACGCGGAGCGGCCAGGAGCAGCGCGACGCCCAGCGGGCAAGGGTGTCCGCCCTCGCCCGCTGGATCCAACCCCGCGTGGAATCCGGCGAGTTGGCACCGCTCTCCCAGCCCCTCATCGAGTCCCTCGTGCTGGGCCCGGTCGTCGCCATGGCCCGCCGCTGGCTCTCCGGCATCCACGACGTCGACCTCGACGAGGCGGCGGGGATCCTGGCGGAGCGAATCTGGTTGTCAGTCAGCGCAGAGCCGACGTAAAACGCAGCACCATGCTGGGCTACGAAACCACACGCCGCGTTCCTTCTACGACCGCAATTCCCGGCTCACGCGGAGGTACGAACATGCCTCCCCCTCACCCTCAACCGCTACACCACCTACGGCATCGCCGCCGCCTGTTCCACATGATGAACGAGGCCCGCATCGGTCTCGGACTCGGTGCCACAGCGCTCGGTTACACCGGCTACCTGCACGAACTGGACTACGCGCGCACCCGGTCCCAGGGGCGCCCGCTCATGGCCAGGGCCGCCACCACCCCCCAGATCCCGATCGTCGGGCATCCTGGTGTCCGGCACATGTTCCTCGCCCAGAAGTCGTACGTCGAAGGCGCGCTGGCTCTCATCCTGTACCGCGGGCGGCTGCTGGACGACGAGCGCACCGCCCCGACGGCCGACGAGCGGGCCAGGGCCAGGCTTCTGCTGGACATCCTCACCCCGATCGCCAAGAGCCGGCCCTGCCAGTGGTGCCTGGAGGCCAACAACCTGGCCGCCGGCCTCGGGCAGGCGGCATTCGCCCCTCTCACCTGGCGGAACGGCTCGCGCGGGGAGTTACGCTCCCGATTCGCAGCCGTGCGCATCCGCCCGGCCGGCAAGGCAGTCGAGCGTCCGATCCGAGCCGCCGCGTCGGCCGAACAGGGCTGGTGGAACGGTGTTCTCCCCGACTACTGGCTGCTGATCGAATGGCCCGCCGACGCTGACGCACCGACTGACTATTGGCTGTCCAACCTGCCTGCCGACACTCCCGTCGCCGACCTAGTGCGTCTGGCCAAGGTCCGCTGGCGCATCGAGCACGACTACCGAGAACTCAAGCACGGCCTGGGCCTGGACCACTTCGAAGGCCGCTCCTGGCTGGGCTGGCACCACCACGTCACCCTCGTGACCGCCGCCCACGCCTTCCTCACCGAACAGCGCCTGGCCCCAAAAGTGCCCGCACCGGTCTCACCCTCTACCAAGTCCTCGACGCCCTCCAGGACATCCTGAGGTGCTGGACCGGTGTCTGCACCACCTGCCGCCAGGCCCTGCCCGCCAGGACACACACGACACCAAGATCGAGACAGACCTAACGGAGTCCTACTAGTTCAGGGGGGCAAGCGACCGCCTCCCGCACTGCTGTCCCGTGCCGACCCACAGCGACGGGACCGCATCCTCACCACCGAGTACTTCACCCGTCTCGGCCTCCCTCACGGCGGTCCGGCCGCCCCGAAGTTCACGGACAGTCCAACTCGACCTTGGTGAAGTCCCCTCGCGTCACAACCAGTGCCATCTGAAAGACCGATGAAGACGAACAAGGAGCTCCATGCGCAGTTCATCCGGCCGTGCCGGCCAGACGGTCCCTCCTGCCACTCCGAACACCGCATCAGGGGTCACGCACCCGGCCGTCGGCGCGGCGGATGCGCCCGTTGCGCTACGGACCGGGCGCTGCGCATGCGAGAGCATCGTGTATCAGGTGCAAGGCACCCCGGACGATCCGCATCTCTTGTGCTGAGCTGCGGGGTTGCCAGGTTCGATGAGAACGCTCGGCCCGGGATTCTCAGTGCATCTGGTTTCTGCGGAATCCACGGCGGGTTCGTGATCACCAGGGGACGACGCCGTCGTCCTCGAAGAACGAACCGGTCGGGCCGCCGTCGGGCAGCGTGGCGAGCCGGATCGCTGTGGTCGCGCCCTGTTCAGGAGTGCGGGGCCCTCGGAAGCCTGTGAAGTCGGTCGCGACCAGGCCCGGGCAGGCGGCGTTGATCAGGATGTTCGTACCGGCGAACTGCCGGGCGTACTGCACGGTGAGGGCGTTGAGGAACGACTTCGACGGCGCGTAGGCCGCCATGATCGGGCCGATCTCGATGTCCGGGTCCGATTGCCGGGTCAGGGAACCGACGCTACTGGAGACGTTGACGATGCGTGGCGAGGCCGAGCGCCGCAGCAGTGGCAGCATCGCGTTGGTCACCCGGACGACACCCATGACGTTGGTATCCACGACTGTGCGGAGCACCTCCAGGTCGAGCGCGGTCGGGTCCTGCACCCACCCCGGGTCCATCTCGCCCGAGATACCGGCATTGTTGACCAGGGTGTCCAGGCGCCCGGCCAGCCGTTCGATCAGTTCCGCGGCATCAGTGACGCTCTGGTCATCGGTCACGTCCAGCGGTACCCCGAACGCGTCCACGCCGACGGCGCGCAGCTTCCCGACGGCGGTTTCGCGTCGGGCCGCGTCGCGGGCTCCCACGCCCACGCGGTACCCGAGGCTGCCCAGCCCGGCCGCGATCTCGTACCCGATGCCCTTGTTCGCGCCGGTCACCAGCGCGATCATCGTTTCGCTCATGCTGATGATGTTGGCTCGCGGACGAGTGGCGCGGCCAACACCGATACGGTGTCCTGTCATACCTGCCAGGTATCACCGCGTATGCTGCGGCCGTGGACACCCTGGAGACCCGCGAGTTGAGGTACTTCGTGGCCGTCGCCGAGGAACTGCACTTCGGGCGCGCCGCCGAGCGCCTCGGCATGGCCCAGCCGCCGCTGTCGCGAGCGATCCAGCAGCTCGAACGGCGCCTCGGGGTCTGCCTGCTGCAGCGCAACCGCCGTGGTGTCCGCCTGACCGGTGCCGGAGAGGTGCTGCTGCACGAGGGCCGGGCGGCCCTCGACGCGACCGTCGCCGCCGCTCGCCGCACCCGGCGCGCCGGCGGTGCCGACAGCCCCGGCGGCCCCCGCAATCGGCTGGTCCTCGCGGTGAAGGCCGCCGCGTCCCACGAACTGCTGCGGAAGCTTCTCGACGCCTACGCGGCCGAGCCCGACAGTGCCGAGATCGAGGTGCTGCCGTGTGGCATCTGCGAGCAGGAAGAGCTGCTGCGCGACGGACGCGCCGATGTCGCGCTCATGCACACGCCGTGGAACTCCCTCGCCGGGTTCGACAGCGAGGCACTGACGACCGAGGGGCAGGTTGCCGTCCTGCCAGCCGGGCACCCCCTCACCGCCCGCGAGACCTTGTCCCTGGCCGATGTCAGGGACGTCCCCGATCTGCCGCTCGCCCGCTGGCCCACCCACGGCACCTACGCACCCGGCCCTGGCCCCGAGATCCACAACCAGACGCAACTGGCTCAGTTGATCGCCCTCGGACGCACCGTGGCGGTCGTCCCCGACTCCGCCCGCTCCTGGCTGTGGGCCGAGCACACGGCCGTCCCCTTGACCGACGCACCTCCCGTCGTGACCCACATCGCCTGGCCCGCGCACAGCCGCTCCCTCGCCCTGGCCGGCCTGGTCCGCACTGCCGCACGGCTATGACCAGGTCCTGCCCCCATCAGCCACCACCCGGGACAGCTCAGACGCCACCAGGGCCGGTGGAGCCGAAGAAGCAGACCCGCCGGACCAGATCATCTGGGACGGCGAGCGAATCGGACCGGATTGTCCTGTCTCAACGCAGATGACGACTGAGAGCCGCGTGAGCTGGTGGCCCGACATGTTGTTTGAGAACTGGGCCAGCCGCGTTCTCAAACAACATGGCAGTGGCGGAAGTACGCGGGGGTGCTAGGGAAGCAACCCGGCTGTCTTACTCTTCGCCAAGACTGCCGCTGGTGAGGCGGCGGCGTGCGGCTTCAAGGCGTTCGGCGTAGTCGGTGGCGAAGATCCCGGGAAGCGTCCTGTCCAGGGTGTTGTGGAGGATCACCAGGTTGGACAGCAGCGAGGTGAACCGCAGATCCTTGTCCTGCTCGACCGGGTCGTTGTGCGCGACCATGCCGCGCTGCCCGAACCGCACCCAGTCACTGAAGCCGTTGAACGCCTCCACCTTGTTGGTGGCGGCCGTCACCTGCCACCAGGAGAAGTTCGTGCGCGTCCCGCAGCCACACACCGTCCTTCCAGAGCGCGAAGGCGGCCAGGACGGACGGGTGGTACTCGCGCAAGAAGGAGCGGAACCGGTTGGGTCTGCCGAGTTCGCGGCACCAGCTCGCCCCACGGGCCTCTGGCTTTGGGGGAGTTCGGACGGCTCCGGCTTCACAAGAGGTCACCGCGGACACGGCGCCCGTCTCCGCCCGCGAGGCCACCGCGCCGTGAACGCGATGAACGATGGACCGGGGGGCCGCCGGGGGAAGTCCCGCTCCCGCGGCACGATGACGAGCGTACCTGCCAACCACGCGCACGTGTACGGGTGCCCTCGCGCTCGCGAGACGCTTCGGGCTCGGTGATGACCTCGGCAAGCAGCACGGGCCCATCGTGGGACCGCGGAGTTCAGGGGCTGGTCGGCCGGCGAGGCGGTGGGACGGTGCGGAGTAGTTCCCAAAGGGGACGTGAGCCGGCCGCCCGCACTCCGAGGGTGTGACGGTCGACCACGTGGAGGCGCTGTTGCTTGGCGAAGGCCACGGCGGGTGCGGTGACCCGTCCGCTAGTGATGATGACCGCGATGTCGGCGCCGTGGACCTGGCGGGCGGTGCCGTTGAGGACCTGGAGGTCCGGTGTGCCCACTGAGGAGCCGGCCAGGCCGTTGCGGCGGTGTTTGCACGGGATGACCCAGCGTCGCCCGTAGGGGTCGGTGGCTTTCACGTCGGCGCCTAGAACATGTGGCCGGCCCGCTCGATCACGACCTCCCGTACGTCGGGGATGCCCTCCCGCATGACCCTGGAGGCGTCCTCGCTGACCAGTCCTTCGTGAGACGGCGTCAGGATCAGGGTGGGAACCCTGATTTGGTCGAGACTGTGCGTGTAGTCGGCGTTGACGACGGCCGTGATGCGGGCATCGAACGATGTGGCGGGGGTGTTGTCAAGGAACAGACGGTGTGTGTCGCTCACGCTCCAGGGGATCTGCCCCTCCGAATCGTAGGGCGAGGCGAGTTGGCGCACGTAGAGGGGAAGCACCACTCTCCTGTAGAGAACGCCACGCATCTTCCCCATCAGCCGCAACGCGTTCTTCATGACCGGCTGGGTGATCGGGTTGGCGGCGAAGCCGCCGGAGAGCACGAGGCCCTGCAACCCCATGGGGCTGCGGGTAGCAAGAGCCAGGGCAATATTGGCTCCGAAGGAGTCGCCCACCAGAACATACGCGTCCAGATCGGCGACCCGCTCGGCAAGGGCGTCGGCGTAGGCCTCCATGTCGTTGACGCCGTCGGGAAGCCGCAGCGTGCGGACCGGTCGACCGCTGTACGGCGCGAGGTGTTGTGAGGTCCACGGGGCCCCGGTGGCGCAGGGGACGAAGACCAGAGTCGGTTTGTTTGTCATCATCGATCTCGATTTTCAGTGAGTTGTCTTCCGTCATGCCAGCTACGACGGAGAAGTAGGGAAGCGGGAGAAAGAGCCGGTACGCGTCGCAGTACTCACACGACGTCAGGGCCTGCCGCAGTCACCTGGGAGCTTGGCGGCGGAACCACCGAGTCGGTCACCCGAGCGCCTTTCGTCAGAGCGCTCCACAGCACTCTCGGTCGCATGAGGGCGGTCGGCGGGTCGAGCAGGATCAGCACCCGCACGAGCTGTGTCGCGACCACGGCGTCGCGCGTGGCGGCGGCCATGATCCTTCCCATGAGAGCGGCTTGCAGTCGGGTGGCCGTACGGGGGTGCCGTTCCGACGTGTTTGCGCCGATGCCCATGCGCCAAGGGGCTGCCACCACCCGGGCAGCTTCCCGGAAGAATCGCCGGGGCAGGTCGTGGCGACCACCCGTCAGGCAACTCCGCAGAGCGGCCGCCTCCAACGCCGCTGCCGTCATGCCTTGCGCGAAGAGGGGGCTGAGGCTGCACAGGGCTTCCCCCGTCACGATCAGGCCCGTCGGAAAGCGATCCAGCTTGTCGTAGCGTCGCCAAATGGCGGTCGGGAACCGGTAGGCCGAGATCGGCTCGACTGACTCCGCCGCCATCACCGCTTGAAAAACGTCGGGGGGCGCCACGGTGGAGAGGAAGTCGGTGAAGCCGGTCTCGTCGACAGGTGGGCTGTTGTCACTCCCGGAACCGGTGACGGTCACCACGTGCCGGCCACCCTCGACAGCGTGCATCAAGATGCCGCGCGAGACCCCTTTGGCGTCGCCGCCAACCAGGTGCCGGACACACTCGGCTCCTTCAGGGGTGAGGCGGACGACGCGGCTGGCGTAGGCCACGTCGACCGTCAGACGCTCCTCCGGTGGCCGGTCGTACCCGAGTTGTTCAAGCCAGTAGGGAGTGCGTCCGCTCCGGCCCATGGCGTCAACGACGAGATCGGCCGCAATGGTCTCCTCGGTACTGCCAGGCTCTCGCAGGATGATCCGCACACCGGCGATCCCTGTTGCCGAGGCATCGTCAGCGACGAGTCCTACGACATCGACGCCCGGCATGAATTGCACACCATCACGTTCGAGCAGCCGCCGGCGAAGATGTTCCTCATGGAACGGCAAGGTCGCCTGCACCGACCTCAATCCCGTGGCCACCTGGGGCAACTCGTCGCCGCCGACGCGGAAGCGGTGCCCCACAAGCATCTCCGCCCGTACCGCACCGTCCGCGGCCATCTCCGCCAGCAGCCCGGGAAATACCTCCTCGAGCAGCTGCGCACCCCTCGGCATCAGACCGTGCGCGTGTCTGCCCTGCGGCGCACCACGCCGGTAGTCACCAGGCGCCGACGGCGAATCCCGATCGAGCACCGTGACCCACTCGTAGAACTCGGTGAGGACACCCGCCGTCACCATTCCGGCAAAACCACCACCCAGAACGACAGCATGTCCGTTTCGCACTGTCGTGCCTCCTCTCGGTTCGTTCCCGACGAGGTAGACAATGAGCCGGCGCGGTGGCCACACACCAGGTCAGCCGGTGCTCACCTGGTGCTCAACGTCGCGGGCCTGGCCGTAGAGCTCGCGCTTCCACATCCACTCGACGATGTGAGTCACCGCCCGATCCCTGTGCCGCCGGTAGGTGCTGAAGGACAGATGCAGGGCCTCAGCAGTCCGCTCCTGCGTGGTGCTGGGGCGCAGAAACGTACGGTCGACAACCTCGTAAAGGCCGTGGAGACGCCGGTCCTCCCGCAGCGAGTCGGCGGCCCTGCCCAGCAGTTCGCGCAGCGCGTCCGTGGGTTCCTGCCCGTTACGGCTCTCTCGTCGAAGCACCTGAGAGTGAAGGAGCGGGTTCCGGGCCAGTCGTTCAGGTATGTGCAGGTCGTGCAGGGCGGCCCGGACGGCGTCGACGAACTCCGGCTGCGAGAGCACCAGCTCGGACAGGTCCTCGCTTGCCGGACGGGCGGCGGCACCCACCTCTCGGGCCGTGGTGACCTCTAGCCACTGCCCCACTCCGGTCCGCCGCCAGTCGTGGGCGAATGCCGCGTACCGCGTACCGCCGACCTCGTAGTCGGCGTCCTCGGCGCGCCAGAAATCGAGATAGGCCAGCGTTGGCCCCCACAGCTCGGCGTCCGTGTAGGTACCGACGAACGACCACGACACGCGTTCCCGCGTGAGGATGTCCAGTACGTGCCAGACAGCGGCCAGGGTCACCGACGGCGATGAGCGGTGATGGTGGGTACCGTCGAGGAAGAACCGCCACGCCATCACTTGCTCGCCGGTTCGCGGCCGGCCGTGCTGCTGTGCATACCGCCACATCGCATACGCCCCGGGGTCGGTGGCCAGGTCTGCCTCGGTGGCCTCGTGCAACTCCAGGTAGGCGCCATAGCCCCGCGGCTCTCCCCGCGCATCCCTGAAGACCCGAAACGCGTGCGGTTGCCGTTGCATCCAGTACGTTACGAGATCCGCCTGGTCCTGGCCTTGCAACTCCCTGGTCATCTCGACGATCGCCGCTCTGTCGCCGTCCCGCAGTTCGTCGATGAACTCCTCGACCATCCGCGCGGTGGCCACCTCCACGGCAAGCGACGTCCGGGAGCACGTCACAAAGATCGCGTCGGCCAGCAACCGCTGCTTCTCGCGCTCGTCTCCCCCGGACCGGATCCGTGCCAGCAGGTGCGCACGAACACAGTGGTGCAACTCGGAGTAGCGGTCGGGGTCACGCCATCGCAGGTCGGCGTCAAGGGCGTCACGGACCAGGTCGTGCGGGAACAGCCCGTACGGTCCTTCGTCGACGAATGACAGCGTGCGCAACCAGGCGAACAGCTCTCCGGCCTCGGCGGCGGAGACACCGGAATCGCCGAGCACCGCGCGCAGCAGTTCCTCGGAGGTGACGTACGCGTGAGCACAAAGCTCCAGCGCCATGCGGTGCCACGGCCCCGGTATTTCATCGATGGTGCGCTTGAGCAACACCCGTACGAGATCGGGCAGATCGCCCAGCCCCCGGGGTACGGCGTCTGCCGCATCCCCACCTGCGGCCATACGCCGGCGAACCCCGTCGACCAGCATGGACAACGTCAACGGATGCCCGTGGCTGACGGCGAGCAGCCGCTCATGCAGCGTCTCCGGCACGTTCTGCGCCACCAGGTACGCTCGCCCGTCCCGTGTGTCGAGGTTGCGCAGGGACACCACCCGCACGAGCTCACGCCACGCCGGATCTGCCGTCCACTCCGGTTCGGGCGGCCGGCGACCGGCGATCACCACCAGGGCGTCGCCGGGCAGGGCGGGAAGGAACGTGTCACGCACCCACTCATCGAGCGACTCAAGCAGTTCGTACGTGTCGATCAGCAATACTGGTCGGCTCAACTCAGCCAGTTCGCGCAATGGGTCGCCGCCGCTGTCCAGGACTGCCGCGAGCACCCCGAGCAGTGCGCCCGAGGTCGGCGGAACGTGACGGCCATCCAGCCGTACCACGTTGGCTCCGTCCGCGACAGCCACGTCCGCCAGCACATCCAGCACCGAGCTCTTGCCGACACCTCCCGGCCCGTACAGGAAGAGCACGGTCACCGGGTCACCCGGCGCGAGTAGCGCGGAGCGGTCCGTCATGGCTCGCTCGGGGGACAACTTACAGTGGTTGACACGATGAGCCGAGTTGCCGGTGAGTGATGAGGCAGCAGGCGGGTTTGAGGAAGGCTTCATGGATGTCGGACTTGCGTTCCCAGCGGATGCGCAGACGCCGGAAGCCGTGGAGCCACGCGAAGCTCCTGTCCACGACCCAGCGATAGGTGCCCAGTCCCGTGCCGTGCAGTGACGTCATGGTCGTAGCCGCGGTCGGCGAAGAGGGAGTCCGGCTTGCGGCGGGGACGCCCGACCCGGCCGCGGATCGGCGCAATGGCGTCGGGCAGCGGCAGCAGTTGGGTGACGTCGTTGCGGTTGCCTCCGGTCAGCAGGACTGCGAGCGGGGTGCCGTGCCCGTCGGTGATCAGGTGGTGTTTCGAGCCAGCCCGGCCCCGGTCGACCGGCGAGGGGCCCGTGTGGCTCCCCCTCTTGGGGCCCTGACATGGGAGGAGTCGACCACGCAGCGGCACCAGTCCAGGCGTGAGTCCGCGTTGAGTTCGGCGAGCAAGACCTCGTGGAGCCGCTGCCAGACGCCGGCCTCGTTCCAGTCGCGCAGTGGGCGCCAGCACGTCATGCCCGAACCGAAGCCGAGATCCTGCGGCAGGTACTCCCACTGAATCCCGGTGTGCAGCACGTACAAGATCCCGCACAGCACATCCCGGTCCGGCAACGGGCCTGCGACCCGGATAGCGGAAGCGCCGCTCGCGCTGCGGCAGCAGCGGCTCCAGGTGATCCCACAGCTCATCCGACACAATCCACGGCGCCATCCCCACACCGGACCGAACGCTCAACTCCCGCCCTGGACGCGGCAACCAGGAGCGATCCACCTCGTTGTGCTAGCCGCTGTAAGGGTGCACATCAGAAATGCCTGGCCCGGTGGCCCTCATCGGTAGAGACTGCGCCTCATTAACGGTGTGCCGAGCAGTGTCATCGGCCATCGCCTTCGAGGCGACCGCGGGACGGCGCAGGAAGTCGGTGGTCACCACCGCCGTGACCGCGTCGTCGGCGGCCAGGTCGTGTATCGCCTCCACCTTCTCCAGCACACTCTCCGGGGAGTCGACTTTCCAGCCCACCACCCGCTTCGCGCTGTCGTGCTTCCACCTCGTCGGGTCTCCGCGAGGGTTGGGCGGGGGTTGTTGACCTCCTCGAAACGCTCCTGTTGTGGATGGTGTGCGAGACATCCGCCCACCGTCGCTCCTTCGGCCAACGCGAGGAAACCCACCGGTAACTGCGGATCGTTCTATAGGCCAGGCCGACGTCTTCGGCGAACATCCTGATGGCCTCGCTGACGGTGAACAGGTCGTCCTTCCCAGACGGATTCGCGACCCCATACGAGCGCATCGGCTCGATCTCCATGGCGGCATCCCCGAGGCGCCACTGGGCGCTGCTCATCGTGGCCACCCAGTCGCGCCCCAGCTTGACCAGCTCGTCGTCGCGATCCCGGCTCACACTGCCGATCATCTCGGGCATCCGGACACCACGCCACGGGCTCGGGCGCGACACCATGCCATCCCGCCAACTCGCCCTGAAGACCCATCACTTCGCACCATCTGACGCCCTCCGGCCGTCCGAGAGGCGTGCGGCCCCGGCGCGAGACGCGGCCCTACGGCCCCAACATGCGCGGTCTCACATCCCGCGCTGCTGCGTGCGCCGTCCATGCCAGGCCCGTTTGCGACAGGCGGGAGAACAGTACGTTGCCGAGGAAGCACGTTCGACGCCAACGGTCCAGGACACCCCACACTCCGGGCAGGTGGCTGCCCTGACACCTTGCACCGCCTGGGCCCTCGCGCCTGCCCACGGGACCACCGTAGGGGCCCAGTCAAGGCAAGCCGAAATCCCGTGGAGCCCACCTGCGCGGCGTGGAATGATCTTCGGCGACCGCTGACGGAAGGGAAGGCTGAAAACGTGTACGTACCGTCATCTGCACGAGCTCTCGATGATGACGAGCGTGAGCTCGTGGAGCTGGCACGCCGCACCATAGACGCGCATACCGACGCCGGGCCCGACGAAGACAGGATCCACACGATGGGCGCCGCGGTCATGGCCGCCGACTACCGGATGTTCGCCGGCGTGAACCTCTACCACTTCACTGGCGGACCCTGCGCCGAACTCGTGGCTCTGGGAGCCGCACGAGCCCAGGGCGCCCGCCAGATGCGCTGCATCGTTGCCGTGGGAAACCACGGGCGCGGGGTCATCGGCCCGTGCGGGCGCGATCGGCAGGTCTTCGTGGACTACTACCCCACCATGCGCGTCATCGTGCCTACGCCCGCGGGGCCCAGGTCCGTTCTCGCCGCCGACCTGATGCCGCTGACTCAGCGATGGACCCCGGAAGGCATGAACGGTCTCGACCCATCGCTCTACCAAGACCCCGAGACGGCCGGTCCCCCGATCATCCGGTTCAGCCCCCGCTACCTCGAAGACGTCCGCTCCGGCGCCAAGACCAAGACCACCCGCTTCCGGGACCCGGCCCAGCTCGGGCCGGCACGGCTCGTGTTTGAAAGCGACCCCGAAGTCGTCCTGCCGGCAGAGGTGACCGGCATCAGGCACTGCCTGGTCAGCGACCTCACCAACCAGGACGCCCAAGCCGAGGGGCTGACGACCGTAACCGAACTCCGGGAAGGCCTCAAGGGCCACTACCCAGATCTGGCGGGAACCGACGAAGTCGATGTAATCACCTTCCAGATCAACGACAAGACAGGCGCCGCTTAATCCGCGGAGGCACCAGCGACGACTGGGCCGCAAGGTGACGACGAGCACGGGGGCCCCGTAGCTTCGGGCAGCCCCGCCCGAAGCGACAAGCCCCTGACCGCACAGATTTCATGAATCAGAACCTGTCCGAGGCCAGCTCATTTTTGTCATGCAAGCCTCAGGCACAGCTTCCTACCGGCTTCGCCGTAGCTGTACGGTCCCCCGCTCCTTCGCCCCAAGCCTTGCGGGAACCATGGGCCACGACAGGCGGGACGAACGGTGCCCAGTGGGGTCGGGGCGGCCTTCGCATGTGCCATGCGCACAGCAAGGCAGCGTCCTTGATGCAAAGCCAGCCACAGGCCAAGGCCGAACGCGCTACTGGCCCCTGAGCCCGCGCCACGAACGCAATCACCGCAACTACCTGCTCTTCCTCGACCTTGCCGGCCGCCTGTGGTGACCCCTTGAGCGTCGACGGAATGGTGTCCAGGTCGTACTGCTTGCCGGTGCCGTTGGTGACGGTGAAGGTGACGCGGAAAGGTGTCCGGTCGGCGTCGGGCCTGTCGCCGTACTCGCCAACCGGTGACGGTGCGGGCTCCGCAGAGGACTGGTACAAGCTTTGCGCACACCCTCTGCTCGGAGAACTACGCCCTCCGAGCACGAACTCGCCACCGCGCACGCCACCATGAACACCCCACTGGCACCGTGCAAATCGACGCACTCGTCACCCCCGGACGGCGGCGGGCAGCAGCGTGACGCCGGCATTCCAGCGTCGTTGAACCCTGCAACTCCATACGCCGGGGCCCCGGGAATGCCATGACGAATGCCCTGGGTTCCTCGGCATGCCAGGGCCGGGATGCGACATCACCGCCTCAGGCCACACGGGGATTCCATGCTGCGCAGGAGCGATGGTGCCCATGCGGCCTCACGGGCAGGCGCGATGCGCCCGCAAACGGTGAGGGACATCGACCCGCTGGGTGACGGCCGTGTGTGCCAAGCCGCTCCAGTGGCCGATGGGCCGAGTGGCCAACATGTCGTCGGTTGCCACCGGGTCTGCCGGTGCCTGGTCCGTAGTGATGCCAGTCAGCTGTTGTCCCAAGTCATGCCACGGCCAGCCCTTGCGAACCGACGAAGTCGCCATCGCCAAGGAGACAGGGCCCAGTCCAGGCCGCACTCGTTCTTCGCGCTCGGCAAGAACTCCTCCGTCGGTGGCCTTCAGCCCTGACTGCCACAGCCTCGCCACAGGCAGTGACGACAAAAAGGCGCGTCTGTGGGACGTCGCAAGCGGCAAAACCATCACCACCCTCACAGGCCACACCAGCGGCATGGCTTCAACGCCGGCGTGCTCGACGCCGAGGCCCACGGCTTGGGCCTCGCCGTCCCGTGCGTCCCACGCCGGCGACTGGCCTGACACCGGCCGGCTTCAAATACGGCCGTGGGCCTTCTGCGCGCGGCGTGACAGCGAATCGATGACGACGGCGAGCAGCAGGACCCCACCGGTGATCATGTACTCGGCAGCGGTCGGGACGCCCATCAATGCCACGCCTGAGGCGATCGACTGAATGACCAGCGCGCCGAGCAGTGCCGACCAAGTACTGCCCCGGCCACCGAACAGGCTGGTTCCGCCTATGACGGCGGCGGCGATGGCGTTGATGAGGAGGTTGCCCGAGCCGGAGGTCTGGCTGGCCGAGGCCACCCGCGAGGCGAGGAACAGCCCGCCGACCGCGGCCATGGTGCCGGAGATCGTGAAGACGGAGATCCTCACCCACGCGACCTTCAGACCTGCTTTGCGTGCGGCTTCCACACCCCCACCGAGCGCGTAGATGGCGCGTCCGTACAGGGTCCGCCGCAGAATGCATTCGAGGGCGATGACGACGAGGAGGAAGATGAGGAGGGCCAGCGGCAGACCCTGGAAGCGGTTGAGCACGTAGGCGGCGGCGAAGACGGCGACGGCGACCATTGCGGTGTGGAGGGCGATATCGCCAAGCGGTCGCGAGCCCAGTCCCAAGCTCCGCCGACACCTGGAGTCGTGGTAGGAGACGAGGAAATAAGCGGCCGTGCCAGCGGCGGCCAGGGTGTAGGCCACGGCCACATCATTGAAGTAGTAGCTCGTCAGTAAGGCCACCAGGCCCTCGTCGTCCAGGTTGATGGTTCCGGTCGAGCCCAGGATGTAGAGCATGAGCCCGTTCCAGCTCAGCAATCCGGCGAGTGTGACGACGAAGCTGGGGACACCCACCTTGGCGAAGAAGAATCCCTGGACGACTCCGGTCGCCGAGCCGACGAGTATCGCGACGAGGGCGGCGACCCCTTCTGCCATGCCTAGGTTGACGTTCAGCACGGCGAACGCGGCAGCCGCCAGACCGCTCACCGAGCCGACCGACAGGTCGATCTCCCCCAGCAGCAGCACGAACACGATGCCGACCGCGATCATGCCCGTGCCCACCATGTCGACGCTGATGTTGGAAAGGTTCCGCGCCGACAGGAACTGCGAGTTGAGCGCCTGGAAAACCATCCAGATTGCGGCGAGGCCGAGTAGAACCGGTACAGAGCCGAGCTCCCCCGCTTTCAGCCTGCGCCCAAAGGTCGCGAGGTGACGATTGACGGCCGCGCGTTTTATGACAGCGCTCCGGGCGTTCTTCGTAGGCGGCCTCCCTCCGCACTCACCCGGGGCAGCGTTCCTGGGTCGACGCATCGCCTCACAGCTCCCAGTCGATCTCGTCCTGCTCGCAGTACTTGAAGTCGCTGTGCGTGGCGCCCGTGATCGATGAGACGATGTCTTCCTGCGATGTGGTGTTGACGTCGAAGAAGCCGTTGTTGCGCCCGAGCCTCAGGACGGAGACCCGGTCGGCGATTGCTTTCACAACGCCCAGGTCGTGAGTGATGAGGAGGACACCGAGGCCACGGTCGCGCATGTCGTCGATGCACTCGAGAACATGTGCGGTCTGCTCGACTCCCAGGGCTGCGGTCGGCTCGTCCAGCAGGATCAGCTTCGGCTGACCCAGAAGCGAGCGCGAGATGGCGACGGTCTGCCGCTGTCCACCGGACAGCGTCGCGACGGGCAGTCGGAGATCAGGCACGCGCGCGCTGAGCATCCTGAACAGATCCCGCGTCCGGTTTTCCATTACCGGTTCGTCGAGGAAGCCGTAACTGTGTATCTCACGGCCCAGGAATACATTGCCCACCACGTCGAGGTTCTCGCACAACGCGAGGTCCTGATGGACAGTGGCGATCCCCAGCGCCTGCGCATCCCGCGGGTGCGTGATCCGCACGGGGCGCCCTTCCCACTCGATCACGCCGACATCGGGCGGGTCGACGCCCGAAACGACGTTCACCAGTGTGGTTTTGCCGGCCCCGTTGTCTCCCACCAAGGCAATGACACGACCCGCGCGTATCTCCAGATCGACGTCGATGAGCGCCCTGACTGCGCCGAATCGTCTGGAGACACCGCGCAACGCCAGGAGGGGCGGAGTCGCGCCGCTCGTCATGTGCATCTCCTATGGCGAGCCGAGGTGGGATGGCGGTGGACACCCGCCGTCAGCGCCGTCCGACCAGACCGAGCCGCTGACAAGCAGCAGAGTATTTGCCGGAGCAAATCTGGTAGGTCGTGTATAGCCCGTCGTGAATCACGGTTGCCTTGACGTTGCCGGCTGTGACCGATTGTGGGCGCAGCAGCACAGTGGGTATCCCGGTGTTGGTGGCATTGTCAGTCGTCGTCTTCGTGTTCGTGATGCTCTCGCCGCGCGCCAGCCTGACAGCCATGTCTGCAGCGGCGTCGGCCTCGAGCCGGAAGGGTTTGTACACCGTCATGTACTGCTCACCCTGGATGATCCGTTGGATGCCCGCCAGGTCGGCGTCCTGGCCGGTGACGGGCGGCAGAGGGGCAACCTTGGCCGATTTGAGGGCGGCTATGACGCCGCCCGCGAGGCCATCGTTCGCCGCCAGCACACCGACTATCTTGTCGGCACCGAGTGATGCGATGGCTGCGGACATATTGGCGTGGGCGTTCTCTGGACGCCATCCGAGCGTGTCGTAGGCCCTGGCGATCTTCACTTTGTCGTGGAGAACGGAGAGTGCGCCGTCCTTGAACCATCCGGAATTGGGATCGGTCTCCGCGCCGTTCATCATGACGACCTGCCCGTCGTGGGCCTTGTCGCCGAGGGCCTTCAGCAGTCCCTCGCCTTGCAGTCGGCCGACCTGCCCGCCGTCGAATGTGACGTAACCGGATATGGGTCCATCCGCGAGACGGTCGTATGCGACGACCGGAACACCCGCTCTCGCAGCCGCATTCACCGAGGCGCGCAGCGCTTTGCCATCCACCGCATCGAGGATGAGGACATCGGCCCCTTGGGTGATCATGGTGTCTACCTGCTGTTGCTGGGTGGCCACGTCGTGTCTGCTGCTGGCGTACCTCACGGTGCAGGCGCTGCAGAGTTCCTTGATCCGTTTTACGATCAGCGGTTTGTCGAATCTTTCGAAGCGGGGAGTCTGGTTGTCGGGGAGCAGCAGTCCGACAGTCGTCCCGGTGCGTGGGGATGCCGTCAAGTCGGCCGCCCGGCCACACGCGGTAGCGCCGAGGACGAGAGCGAGCGCCCCGACGGTGAGGACGACGGGGCGGGATCGGGACCTCGGCCTGGGTGGAGACGGCCGGGCAGTTCTCAATGCCTGACCGAGAGGCTGGTCCACCTCCCCGGCAGAGGCGATGGCCCGCCGACGAGGACGACGACCGGCCCCGTGGCTACCGAAGCGGTTTCGAAGGCTGGCCCGACTCGTGACCGTCACTCCCTGCTGGATGACAAGCTCGTCCGCTCCTGGCAAGACTGCCGGAACAACGACGTCGAACTTGGATCGGCGCTTACGCCCGTCCCCGCATAGGCGCCGACCGTGATTACACACGTTTCCGTCGGCACGTACCCGCGCCCTTTCCGCCCGAGCCCCGTCGAGGGTTGTGTACCGTCGGTGCTTCGACAGTCACACTCACCCATGTGGGGGCGGGGGCGCTCATCACCCCCAGCATCGCACAAGTAGCGGACCCTCGCTTCTGCACGCGAAGCTAAGCACGCAGCTGCCTCCTCGACCGGTTTAGCAAGCTGTTTTATAGATGTAATTGTTGACGTCAGGATTTTAGAAAGTGTCCTTGGTCAGGAAGACGAACGGATTGTGGATCAAGCCCGTCGTTCTGAAGCCTTTGAGTGCCTTGCCTATCTGCTGCAGCGCCTGCTTCTCCGACTCCAGCGGTTCCTGAACCACCGGGCCCTGGACAAGGCCGTCCTTGACGTCCTGGACGATGGGGTCGGCGGTGCCGAAGCCGACGATCTTGATCTTGCCGGTGGCGCCGAGGCTCTTGACGGCCACGGAGACGCCCTCGACCTCCTGTGTACTGACCGCGAAGACCCTGCCGGGTCGGGGTGGGCGGCGATCACGGCGGCCGTCTTCGAGGTGGCGGTGCCAGGTGACAGGTGCGCTCCGACTGAACTGGGTGGGCAGCAGGGTGATGCCCAGGTGACGGGCCCTCCTGCAAGGTCGTTTCGATCAACAGCAACAGCTACCGGCTCAAGAACCGTCTCCAGGCCATCGAACGGGACACCGACGTGGCCTGAGCAACCACCGCAAGTAGATGCCGTTACTGATCTCGCGGACCACGAGTGCGCTGACCAGGGAGAATGGAGAAGTCTCGCTGGAGTACCTAGGGTCAGCGTGTGGCTTTCATTGTGGTGTGTGAGGATGACGCAGCGGTCCGTGACGTCCTCAAACGTGCACTTGAGCACGACGGCCATACGATCGCAGTCGCTTCCACGGCGGACAGCCTGCTGCGGCAACTTGAGCCGGTCCCTCACCTGGTCGTCCTGGATCTAGGGCTGCCGGACGCTGATGGCCGCGATGTCTGCTTGGCGCTGCGGGCACGTGGCGTTGATACCCCGGTGCTCATGCTCACCGCTCTGGATGGCATGCATCACAAGGTGGGCGGCTTCGAGGCGGGAGCCGACGACTACATGACGAAACCGTTCGACATCCCGGAGTTGCTGGTGAGGGTCCGTGCCCTGCTACGCAGAACAACTGCGACGACCCCGCCAAGGGGCGTCGTTCTCGATCCGGCGAAGCATGTCGTGATCCACGGTTCGACAAGCGAGAGCCTGACGCCGACCGAGTTTCGGTTGTTGGGCAGGCTTATCGCTTCGCAGGGCGACGCTGTACGCCGCCACGCCCTCGTTGCTGCCGGTTGGCCGCATGGCGCGCAGGTCAGTGACAACACCCTTGACTCCTACGTTCGCCGACTACGGACCAAACTCGGTGCGCTGGGCGTGGCCGATCGCCTGGCGACGGTCCGCGGGGTGGGCTATCGATGGGAGTGACGGGCTTCCGCGGGAGGGTTGTCGCGCTCGCGGTTCTGATCGCGACAGCTGTGGTCGCAGTGCTGGTGGTGGTCTCACACGTGTTGCTGAGCCAGGTGACCGACGCCGACGCGAACGCTCTGGCGCGTTCGCGTGCGGAGTCGGTGGCGGCAAACGTAGCCGTACGCGGTGGCCACGTCGTGCTGATCGAGAGCGGCAACGAAGCGCTGGACACGGTCTCGTGGGTGTATGCCGATGGACACCTCATTGACGGGATCGTGCCGGGAAGCCTCCTTGACCGCGTCGAGGCGCTTGTCGGCTCCGGGCGGTCCCAAACCGTCACGGTCGGCAGTCACCTTCTGTACGCCCAGCCAATCCGGCTCGAAGGCCACCACGTCATGGCGGTCGTGAGGGTGGATCTCACGCCGTACGAGACGTCGGAGCAGCGTAGCCTGACGATGTCGCTCATGTTGGGCGGCATCTCGATCCTGCTCGCAGGCGTCGTCGCACACCTCGTGGTGGGTCGTGCGTTGCGGGTGGTCCACGAAATGGCCGCTCTCGCCGACGACTGGGGCGATCACGAGCCCGGGTGCCGATTCAACCTCGGCGTTCCTCGCGATGAGTTCGGGGAGCTCGGGCGAACTCTCGATCGCCTACTTGACCGCGTGGACAACGCGCTTACGGACGAGCGCCGGCTCACCGATGAGATCGCCCACGAGTTGCGGACGCCCTTGACGGCCCTGCGGGGCGAGGCACAGTTGGCGCAACTCTCCGGTCACCAGGTGGCACCAGAGTCTGTTCTGACCGAGGTCGACCGCCTGAACACGGCGATCACGACGATTCTGAGTGCCGCCCGGACACGGATCGATGGCGGTACCCGTTGCGATCTCAGGGCGGCGGCGCGACAGGCGATCGCCGGTCGCTCCATCGAACTCGCCGTCCCGACCAACGTCGACGTCGCCGTGGCATCCGAACTCGTCGTGGCTGTGTTGTCACCGCTGCTGGAGAACGGCCTGCGGCATGCGAGTTCGCGCGTCTGGGTCACGGCGCGCATCCAGCCCCAAGGGGTCGTGATCGATGTCCTCGACGATGGCCCGGGGTTCGACCCGGCGGAGGTCGACCGGGTCTTCGAAGCGGGCGTGACCAGCGGCGACGGGCACGGGCTGGGGCTGGCCGTGGTAAAGCGTCTCGCCGCGTCCGCGGGAGTGGCAGTCCGTGCGATCGCGGATGGTCACGGTCGCGTCGAGGTGACCTTCCCCACGCCAGCGGCGATCGCGTAGTCAGGTTGTGTGCAGGTTGGCCGAGCCAGCCTTGCCGCATGACAACGACGAGCGAAGCCCGCACGCACCGCAGCGGGCGGCTGATGCTGAACAAGGTTCCCGAGGTCACCGTCTGGTTCTGGGTGATCAAGATCCTGTGCACGACCGTCGGTGAGAGCTTCGCCGACTGGATCAACATGAAGCTGGGCGTCGGCCTGGTGAACACGGCCTGGATCTTCACTGCGGTGTTCGTCGTGGTCCTGGGCGCCCAGCTGCGGCTGAAGCGGTACGTCCCGTTCCCGTACTGGCTGACCGTGGTCGTTGTCAGCGTCACGGGCACGCTGTACACCGACATCCTGACCGACCAGCTCAACGTGCCGCTGTGGATCAGCACCACCGTGTTCTCGATCCTGCTCGCCGTGGTCTTCGGCGCGTGGTGGCTGCGCGAGCGCACCCTCTCGATCCACTCGGTCAACACGCTTCCGCGTGAGTCGTTCTACTGGCTCACCGTTCTCGTCACCTTCGCGCTCGGCACCGCGACCGGCGACTGGACCCTCGAGCTCACCGGCTGGAGCCCGGGCGTCTCGGTCCTGCTGCCGCTCGGCCTCATCGCGGCGATCGCGCTGCTGCGGAAGTTCGGCGCGAACCCGGTGCTGTCCTTCTGGCTCGCCTACATCCTGACCCGCCCGCTGGGCGCCAACATCGGCGACTGGCTCGCCTCCCCCAAGGTCGCTCAGCCGGGCGAGCCGACCGGCCTCGCGCTGGGCACCTTCACCACCAGCCTGATCTTCCTCGGACTGATCCTGGCGACCGTCATCTACCTGACGGTGACGCGCTCCGACGTGACCGAGACCTACGACGCCACGCACACCGCGCAGATCACCGCCAACCCGCACAGGGAGCGCATCGCGCTGGCGTGCTTCGCCCTCCTCGCCGTCGCCACCGGGGGTCTGCTGGTCTGGGCGCACAGTCAGCCGCACGTCGGCCCGGCGCCGGAGGACGACGCCACCTCCACCGTTCAGCTCGCCCCTGGCCAGGCCGTGAAGAAGTTCCCGTCCACGAAGGTCGACGCGCTGAAGGCACTCGCATCGACCTCGCTCAAGGACGCACGGTCGGGTGACGCGACCGGGGCCCAGGCAGCCGCCCAGTCGCTGCGAGACCTCTGGGATGCCGACCAAGCCTCGTTGCAGCCGCTGGACAACACCGGCTGGACGTTCCTCGACGCCCAGATGGACCAGGTCCTGAAGACCTTCGGCATCGACCACGCGAACCCGCCGATGTCGCCGGCACAGCAGGAGGGTGAACTCAACACCCTCCTCACAGATATGCGCTGACGGACCTGATCGGCGGCGAATCCGCTGGATTCGCCGCCGATCACGCTCTCTCGGGGCACGGGATCCGTGACGCCACGTCTGCTCCACAAGCACCGCCTCCTGCGGCATGCCGAGTCCTGGCGCGTACCCGTCGTAGTGCACCGCCTCGCCGCGCGGGAAGCCCGTCACCTGTCCCCGCCGGACACGGCTACAGCGCGTGGTGCATCTGGTGGCGCCGGGTTGCGAGGACGGGTGACGGGCTGACGAAGGCCCGCCATGGTCGCCGTCGCCGTCTCCCTTGCCCGTCCAGACCGTGGCTCCGACGGCCACGGGCATCGTGACGATCAGGATCATCGTGGTGATCAGGCCACTGCCGCCGTCCGTGTCGGGGTGCGGCGCAGGGGGATTGCCAGGTGCAGGGCGAGCCCCGCCGACATGGTGGTGGGGGTGCGCAACATGCGGCCCAGGTAGCGGACGGGGACCAGGAGTCCGACCGAGAAGAGCACGAGGAGAGCAGCATGGTCCCGGCGCAGCCACAGACCTGGGCCGGGCAGAAGGAGAGCGGCGGCGTAGGACAGTACGCCGGCCCGGCCGAGCCCCCGACGCAGCCATTTCGTCGCTTGGCCAAGGGGTGGGGGGAGGCAGGTGGATGGTTCACGGCAGCTCTCGTCCGGGACGGCGGACGGGGAAGGGCGGAGCACCGCTATGAGAAGGCCGTGGCCAGGAGTTGTCACGGCACCGTGCTGCTCGGGCGAGGACGGCGGGGCGGCGGATGCCGCACAGCAGTCAGGATGAGTTCAGGTAGTCAGTGGCACGGTCGGGTCTCATGGCATACGAGACATCAGAAACCACGGCGGCCTCATCGGTCGACGCCGTGGCGTCCTCGGGCCGCCGGTTGCGCTGGAACAAGGTGCCCGAGGTCACTGTCTACTTCTGGATCATAAAAGTGCTCTGCACGACGGTCGGCGAGACCGCTGCCGACCTGCTCAACGAGAAGGCCGGGCTCGGCCTGACCGGTGTGTCGGTGCTGATGAGCGCCCTGCTGGCGGTCGTTCTGGTCGTGCAGTTCCGCACCACTGCCTACCGTGCCGGCGTGTACTGGCCGGTCGTCGCGCTGATCAGCGTCGTCGGCACGCTGATCAGCGACAACCTCACCGACAACATGGGCGTGCCGCTGGAGACCAGTACCACGGCCTTCGCGATCATCCTCGCGGTCGTCTTCGTGGTCTGGTATCGCCGCGAGCGGATGTTGTCCATCCACAGCATCGACACCACGGGCCGTGAGTCCTTCTATTGGCTCGCCGTCCTGTTCACGTTCGCCCTCGGCACGGCCGCCGGCGACCTGGTCTCCGAACGGATGGACTTCGGCTACTGGCTGTCCGCAGTCCTCTTCGGCCTGGTCATCGCCGCGGTCGCCCTCGCGCACTTCGCGCTTGACCTGGACGCGGTGTGGAGCTTCTGGATGGTCTACGTCCTCACCCGCCCCCTCGGCGCGTCCGTCGGCGATTACCTCTCGCACCCGACCGTTGACGGCGGAGTGGGTCTGGGCATCGTCGTCACGAGCGGGCTGTTCCTCAGTGTCACCCTCGGTCTGGTGGTGTATCTGGCGGTGACCCGGACGGACGTCGCGCAGCCGCAGCAAACCGCGCGCCACGCCGCCTGAACAGGGACGGGGCAGGCGTTCAGGAGGTGTTCGGGTTGACGCTGCGAAGGTCGTTGATCGCGATCGCCTCGCCGCGATCGCCCATCCGGCAGGGCGCCCGCCCCCATCGCTGGGCGAGCGCCCTGCCGTACGACCACACAAGGAGCCCCCCACCTTGCAGCATCCGAAAGACCTCACCGACCTCGACGTCGCGAGCATGCCGACGTCGGTGATGAAGAAACTGCCCGAAGTCACTCTCGCCTTCTGGATCATGAAGATCGCGGCGACGACACTGGGCGAGACTGCCGGAGACCTCTTCTCCCAGACCTTGAAACTGGGTTACTTCCTCACCACGATCGCCCTGTTCCTGATCTTCGTGGTGACGCTCGTCGTTCAGCTCAGGTCCCGCCGCTACAACCCGTTCTTCTACTGGACGGTCATCCTGTCGACCAGCATGGCCGGCACCACAATGTCCGACTTCATGAACCGCGACGCCAGTACCAAGTACCTCTCCAACGGTGCCACTTCACTCGGCTGGGGACCACAGGGCCTCGGCCTCGGCTACCCGGCCGGCGCGGCGATCCTCGTCTCGATCCTGATGGTCATCTTCGCGGTCTGGTGGCTGAGCGGGATGACCTTCCAGATCCGTGACATCGTCACCTTTCGCGGCGAGGCCCTGTTCTGGTCGGCGATCCTCGTTTCCAACACCCTCGGCACCTCCATGGGCGACTTCCTGTCCGACAGCTCCGGGCTCGGCTACGCCGGCGGCGCGCTGCTGGTGACCGGGCTGCTCGCCGTCCTGGTGGCCCTGATGAGGGTGCCGGTGGTGCCGAACGTCCTGCTGTTCTGGATCGCGTTCGTCCTCACGCGCCCGCTCGGTGCCACCGCGGGCGACTTCCTGACCAAGCCGGTCGCCAAGGGCGGTCTCAACCTTGGTACCCCCGGTTCCTCAGCGGTCCTGCTGGCCGTCCTGCTCGGCCTCATGGCCTACGCGCATGTCCAGGAGGGCAGGACCCGCAGCGAGCGGGCGTAGCCGCTCAGCCCATGGGCAGATCGGCCAGGGAGCGCGCCCCGGGACTTTGTCCGGGGTCGTGGGGCGCCTCGCCGCCGACGGTACGGGCAGGGCGCCGCGCGAGCGGTAGTCCGAGGCTCGCGCCGTCGTGCCCGTCCCCACGATCGGCGCGGCGGCCGGGCTGGAAGAGCTCGCCCAGGAACTCCACCGGTGCCCCGTCTTCTCACCCGCCCCTAACCCTACAAGCCGTAGTGTGGGATGTCCTCCTACGAGCTGTAGAGGATTCGATTCCGTGGCGTGCGACGACGAAAGGTGCAAGATGACCGACGGCTCGAACGCCACGAGGACCGGTGTCCCCCGCGCCAGCCACCCCTCGCAGACCATCCGGACTCGGCGTGCGCGGGGCGAGCCCCGGCTCGGGGCGGTCGCAGCCGCCTTCGTGATCGCCCAGCTCGTCCTCGTACGGCCGGATCTCGGTCTCGGCTGGGACGAGACCGTCTACGTCAGCCAGGTCAGCGGTCACGTTCCCGCCGCCTACTTCAGCGCGCCCCGCTCCCGCGGCATCTCACTCCTCGTCGCGCCGATCGCATCGTGGTCCGACTCCACCGCCCTGCTCCGGATCTACCTGGCCCTCCTCTCCGGCCTGGCCCTCTACTTCGCCCTGCGCGTATGGCGAGGCCACCTCGGGCCCGGCGTCCTGGCCTTGGCCGGTGCCCTGTTCGCCTCGTTGTGGGTGACGCTGTTCTACGGCCCCCAGGCCATGCCCAACTACTGGGTCGCCATCGGTGCCCTGGCCTGCGTCGGCTGCTTCCTGCGCGCCTGCGCGAACGCGCGGGACCGGGCGGCCTGGTGGGGTCTCTTCGCGGGCGCGGCGCTGATGGCGGGGATGCGCCCCATGGACGCGGTCTACGTCGTGCTGCCCCTGCTCGCTCTCTCCGTGCGTCGCCCGCGTCTTCTCGTCGTGCTGGTCGTGGGGCTGGTGGCGGGTGCCGGCGAGTGGGTGATCGAGGCGTATGCGAGCTACGGCGGCCTCGCGCAGCGCCTGTCTGCTGCCTCCGCCATCCAGGGCGGTCTCGGCTGGCACCTCGCGGTGGTCGACCAGCTGCGCAGTCTCGGCGGACGTACTCTGTGCCGGCCCTGCACCGCGTCGGCCCCCAGCCCGGTGGTGACCCTGTGGTGGTTCGCGCTGCCGCTCCTCGCCGTCCTGGGCGCTGTGGTCGCCGTCCGCGCCCGGCACGCGCGGCCCATCCTGCTTCCGCTGGCCTGCGCCGTCACGGCCGCAGTCCCCTATCTGTTCCTCATCGGCTACGCGGCCCCCCGCTTCCTGTTGCCCGCCTACGCCCTGCTCGCCCTCCCTGTCGCCCACGGTCTGGCCCACTTGGTCACGGCCCCGATCGGTCGGATCGCGCGCACTGTCGCCGTCAGCCTGGTGGCGATCGGTGTGGCGGGTCACCTGGCCGTGCAGTACGTCGTCCTGGAGCACACCGTGCACAGCTCCGCGGCCTCCCGCGCCGACTGGTCCCGCACCGCCGCCGCCCTCCACAAACTTGGTGTACGGCAGCCCTGCCTGCTCAGCGGCTACGACGCCGTGCCGATCGCCTCCTACAGCGGCTGTGGCTCTGCACAGACGGCGGGGCATGACACCAGCACCACCGTGGCCGAGCTGACGCGTGCCGCTCACCGCACATCTTTTTTCGCTGTCCTCGCTCCGCCTGGGGGCCATCCGCCCGCGTACGCGCGCACCTGGCCCGAGGACGAAGTCGGCGGTCTTCGGGCGTACGTGGCACCCGATGCACGGCAGGGGAGGTGAGCGTCGTGACCGCGACCGAGAGCCTGCCGACCACCGTGGGCAGGCGCCTGTACGTCCGACTGGGAATCACCCTGATTGCGCTCGCCGCTGCCGGCGGGATGCTCGCCACGCACCGCACCACTCTGTCCCGTTGCACCGACCGGCTGGCCGCCGCCGACGGGGAGTGGCTGGTACGCGCCTGCGTCGCCGCTGCGGCCACATGGGTGTGCACGGCCCTGGCCCAGCAGGGGGCGGTGGCCGAACGGCTGCCCAGGGGGCGGCTGGTGGCGGCACAGTTCGCGGCCGGCGCTGCCCATCACCTCCTTGCGGCAGGTGTCGGAGCGACGGTGGTCAACCTGCGGTTCCTGACACGATGCGGGCTGTCCACTCGGCGCGAGGCGACCTCGCTGGCGATGAAGGCGGCGGTCGGCGGGATGGCCCGGTGTGCGCTGGGGGTGGCCCTGCTGGTCGCCTCGCCCGGCACGGTCCATCTCTCTGCGCGGGTCCCCCATGTGCTGGTCCTGCTGCCGGTGGCGACCGGAGCCGCCGTCCTGGCGGCCGCGATCAGCGGCCGCCTCAGACAACGGTGGCCCGGGCCTTGGCCGACGTGCGGGAGGTGCACCGGCACCGGGCACGGACCTGTGCTCTGTGGGGCGGTTCGGTCGCGTTCGCTCTGCTGCATGCCGGGGTGATCGTTGCCGTGGTCCACGCGATCGGCCTCGGCCTGCCCGCGAGCCGCGTGGCCATGGCCCACCTGGTCGCCAGCGGCGCGGCGGCACTGCTGCCCACGCCGGGCGGACTGGGGTCGCTGGATGCTGCGCTGGTCCTCGCGCTCACGGCGGTCGGCGCGCCGGGACCGGCGGCGGTCTCAGCGGTGCTCGGCTACCGCCTGCTGACCGGATGGCTGCCGATGGCCCCAGGGCTGCTGGCCCTGGCGCTGCTGGCCCGCCGCTCGGCATTGTGAACCGGCGAGGTGCTTGCTCGCCGAGCCGCGGGCGCCGCGCGCACCTGCTCAGTCCGGCGGATCCGGTTTCCGTTCCAGCCGGTATCCGTGCCCCCGCAACGTGGTGATCCGGGGCAGCCGGGCCGGTCGCCCCTGCGACTGTGCCGCCTCGGTGAGTCTGCGGCGCAGGCCTGCCAACGTCACGTCGAGGGTCTTGGTGGAGCCGAACCAGTTCTCGTCCCACACCTCGGCCATCAGCGTCTCGCGCGAGACCGCCTCGCCGACCCGCTCGGACAGCACCGCGAGCAGGTCGAACTCCTTGGCCCGCAGCGGGACGTCCTTGCCGAGCAGTGCGCAGCGACGGGCCGTGATGTCGACGACCAGATCGCCCACCTGCACCGGCTCCCGGGCCGGCATGGCTACCACGTGCCGTCTGAGGTGAGCCCGCAGCCGGGCGAGCAGCACGGTCAGGCTGAACGGCTTGACCAGGTAGTCGTCGGCCCCGGCGTCCAGCCCGGCGATGATGTCGATGTCGTCGGTCCGTGCCGTCAGTACGACGATCAGCAGGTCGGGGAGGCGGGCGCGCAGCTGCCGGGCGACGTCCAGGCCGTCCATGTCCGGCAGCCCCAGGTCCAGCAGCAGTACCTCATAAGGCGCCTGCTCGGCCTCCGCCAGCGCGCCCGCTCCGGTGCGGCACCACGTCGGGGCGAAGTCGTGGCCGCGCAGGCCGGTTTCCAGGTGGCGGCCGATGGTGTCGTCGTCCTCGACGACGAGGACGCGCAGTCGGCTGCGGTCCGGTGCTGCGGGCGTGCGCATGGTCGACAGCCTAGGAGCCGCCGGGGCGAGGGGCCCGTCGTGGGTGCACGCCGTGTTCACAGGTCGCGGAGCTCCTCCACGGCACGCCGTGTTCACAGGTCGCGGAGCTCCTCCACGGCGGGGCGGTGGCTGCCGCGGATGCCGTTGAGGGCCGCGGCCAGGACGGCGGCGACGGCGGCTGCCCCGGTGAGTGCCAGGTAGGCACCGGGGATCGACAGAGCCGCAGGTGGCGGATCGAAGACGCCGGTCAGGACCTTGACCAGCATCTCCGACAGGGCCCAGCCGATGAGGGCGCCTCCGGCCAGGCCGCCGACGGCCAGCAGCAGGGCCTCGGAGAGGACCATGCCGCGCAGGTGGCGGGGTCGCGCGCCGAGGACGGTGGCGATGGCGAAGGTGCGGCGCCGTTCCGCGAGTCCGAGGGCGAGGACCAGGCCGCCGGCCCCGGCGGCGAGCAGGACGGCGAAGGCGAGCTCGATGCGGGTGAGGCCGGCCAGGTCGACGGAGGTCAGGCTGGTGCCGACGGTGCCGCGGGTCTGGGTGAGGTCGGTGACGGTGGCCCGGGTACCGAGCTGCCCCCGCAGGTGCGCGGCGATCTGCTGCTGGTTCGTGCCACCGGTGTCCAGGAGGAAGGCGCCGACCGAGTCGTCGCCGGTGGCCTTGGCGATGTAGGAGGCGTTGGCGACGAAGAAGCTGTCCTTGGGGGCGGTGGGGAACTCCTTCGCGATGCCGGCGTAGTGGAAGGGGACCGTGCGCAGGGACTTGGTGCGCGCGTCCTGGATGCGCAGGTTGACGGCGTCGCCCGGGGAGAGCTGGAAGTCGTTGACGGTCTCGACGCTGACGAGAAGGTTGTCCGGGCGCTGGGCGAGGCGGCGCATCAGCTGGTCGGCGGTGCCGCCCGCGAAGTAGGCGTCCTGGAGCGAGGTGGCCTTGGCGACGCTGTCCGGTCGGACGCCGTAGAGGTCCTGCAGGTCGGAGCCGACGTAGGCGAAGCGGTGCTGGAGGGGTTCGACGTGCCGTACGCCGGAGATCTTCAGCGCTGCTCCGGCTGTGGGCGGGACTTGGGCGCCCGGCGGTTCGGTGACGGTGATGTCGGCGCCGTTGGTCAGCCGGGCGTCGACCTCGGCCTGCTGGTGGTAGGTGGCGTTGAAGACGGCGGTGGAGATCGCGAAGGAGACGGCGAGGGCGAGCAGGACCACCGACCGGGCGAACGGGCGGCGGCGCCGGGCCAGGACGGCGGCGGTGGTGCCGGCCAGGGTCGCGGTCAGCGGCCGGACCAGCCGGGCCACGCCGGGGCGGCCGTAGGTGAGGGCAAGCAGGGTCAGGCGCCACAGCAGCAGGGCAGCCCCGATCCACAGCAGGGCGGGGCCGAGGAAGGCCCAGTACGACACGGAGATGCTGGGGACGCCCTCGGGCGCGAGTACGAGTGCGTACTGGTTGCCGGAGGAGGCGCGGAAGACGAGCCACGAGCCGATCAGGAGGGCGAAGTCCAGGCCGTAGCGCATCCACCAGGGAGATCGGGTGCGTCGTACGTCATCCTGCTTGCGGGTGTCGGCGACAGTGCCCGTGCGCAGGTCCCGCAGGGCGGGGACGAGGACCGCACCGGCGGCCACCGCGACCCCGAGCACGAAGGCGACGGCGTACCAGACGGACCAGGTTCCCGCGCTCGCGCCGAAGGAAGCCGTGCCGAAGGCGAGCCGGCCGGTGAGGGCGGCGATGCCCAGCCCGACCAGACCTCCAACGAGGCCGATCAGGGCGGCCTCCAGACCGGCGAGTGCGGTGATCTGACGGGGCCGCAGACCACGCAGCCGCAGCAGCCCCTGTTCCTGACGGCGCCGTTCGCCGCCGGCCGAGGCGACCGCCGCCGTCAGCGTGGCGGCCAGCACCGCGCCCGGCACACCGAGGAAGAGGAAGAGGATCTGGGCGTACAGGGCGTCCTGGCGGGCCGAGTCGAGCGCTGCGCCGACATTGTTGCCGACCAGGGCCGTGCCGGCGGAGCGGGCTTCGAGGTTGTGGGCGGCGCCGGTGACGGCGGAGTACGCCGAGGCCGGGTCGGAGGGGAGCCGAGTGTTGTCGCGAGCGGCGTGGATCTGGGTGGTGACGCCGCCGGCGCCGCGGGTGAGGGCGGCGAACTGGGTGGCAGGCAGGAGGACGACGTTGTCCGGAGGAGCGGTCGGCTGGGACTGGCTCGGGGCCCCGACGGTCTGGAAGAGGGAGTCGGCCTGCGGCAGGTCGACCACACCGTCCACCTTCACCTGGCGTAGGCCGGCACCGGGAAACTGGATGCCGATGGTGTCGCCGGGGGCCGCGTGCAGGTTGGAGGCGGTCTGCTGGGCCAGCAGGACACCGGTGGACGAGCCGGAGAGCGTGCGGACGGCGTCGGGGAAGCGAGCGCGGTAGCCGTCGGGAAGGCCGAGGGCCATGCCGGGGCCGGTGGCCTGGGTGCTTCCCTGCACGCGTGCGGTGAAGCCGCTGGTGTGCGCGAAGCCGACGGGCACAGCGGTGCGGGTGCCCGGGGTCCTGTCCACCAGGGACAGGACCGTACGCGGGTCGGTACCGGGCTGCACCTGGACCTGCCAGTCCACGGAGACCGAGCGCACGGCACGCTGGGTCATGGTCGCTTTCGACGCGGTGAGGAAGGAGCCGAGCGCGGCGACCAGGGCGACCGCGAGCGCGATGCCGGTCAGGGCGGCCAGCAGCCGTCCGGTACGGTGGCGGGCCAGTCCGCTCGCCCATGTGGTGATCACGACACCTCCTCGGGTGTGAGCAGTCGTCCGTCGCGCATGCTCCGGCGGACGGTGAGCCGGGCGGCGACGGTGGGGTCGTGGGTTGTGACGACGAGGGCCGCGCCGGTGTGGCCGGCGGCCGTCAGCAGGGCGTCCAGGACGCGGGTGCCGGTGGCGTGGTCGAGGCGCCCGGTGGGTTCGTCGGCAAGGATCAGGCGCGGCGCCTGGGCCAGGACCCGGGCGGCGGCCACCCGCTGGGCCTGGCCGCCGGAGATCTCCTCGGGGAGCCGGTCGGCCAGGTCGGCCGCGTCCACCAGGGCGAGTGCCGCGAGCGAGCACAGTCGCGCCTCGCCCTCCGGACGATCGTTGAGGACCAGGGGCAGAGCGGTGTTCTCTGCCACGTTCAGGGCGGGTATCAGGCTGTCGCCCTGGAAGACCAGACCGATGTCGGACGGCCCGAGCGAGGCGGCCCGGGTGACGGTGCCGCTGGTGGGCTGTTCCAACCCGGCGAGCAGGTGCAGCAGCGAGCTCTTGCCCGACCCCGAGGGGCCGACGACCGCGAGCCGGTCCCCGGCCCGGATCTCCAGGTCGGCCCCGTGCACGGCCACGACCGCCTGAGGCCCCCGGCCGAAGGTCAGGGCCGCGTCCGCGCAGCTGACGAGTACCTCATCCGACGGCATCGTGTGCCTCCTCGTGGTCCTGCCGCCGGGCATCGGTGGCCTTCCCGTCTGTCAGGGTGACCACCCGGTCCGCGATGCGGACTGCTTCTCGGCTGTGCGTGACGATCAGCACCGCGCACCCCTCCGCGGCCCGCTCCCGCAGCATTGCCAGAACCAACTGCTCTGTCTCGCCGTCGAGTTCACCGGTCGGTTCGTCGGCGAGCAGGATGGCGGGCGAGTTGGCCAGCGCGACGGCGAGTCCGGCCCGCGCCAGCTCTCCGCCGGACAGCTGGCGTGGCAGGGCGTGCGCTCGGTCGGCGAGCCCTACCCGGGCCAGCAGGTCCCCGGCCGGGACGGGGGCCCTGCGGCCCTGTGCCCGCTGCGGCAGGCGGACGTTGTCCCGCACGCTGAGGTGCGGCAGCAGGTTGCGGGTCTGCAGCAGGACGCCGATGTGCCGGGCCCGCAGGCGGGCCCGCTCGGTCTCGGGCCGATGGCTGATCCGTACGCCGTCGATGTGGACCTCGCCGCCGGAGGGCTCGTCGAGTCCGGCCAGGCATGCCAGCAGGGTCGACTTGCCGGCCCCGGACGGGCCCACGACCGCGACCGTCTCGCCACGACGCACCCTCAGCGACACCCCGCGCAGCGCGAGTGTCTCCTCCTCGCCGGCCCGGTAGAAGCGGTACAGCTCGCGGGCCGTGAGGACGTCGCCGGCGCCGCCGGTCTGTGTTCCGGACATGGTGCTCACCGCCAGGTGAAGGAGTCGCTGACGATGCGCCACGGATCGACGTTGTCGGCCTTGACCGGTCCGGACAGGGTCAGGTCCACCTCGTGCCCCGCGCGGTAGAACGCGTACCTCTCGAAAGCGTCCCGCACCACCTTGCCGGTGACCGGGTCCTTCGCCGAGTCGCCTTGATAGGTCAGCAGGACCACCCGGCCGGCGTGCCGGGTCACCTCACTCACCTTGGGTGAGGAGAACTTCGTTACCTGGGAACGGAGTTGAGGTACGACCGCGTTGGTGACCGAGCTGACCGTGGGTGCGCCGGAGGCGGAAGCCGCCGTGATCTTCACAGTGTTGAGCTTGTCGGTGAACGCGGTGCTGTCGCCCTGGCTTGTGCGGGCCCAGCCCTCGGGTACCTTCAGGGTGAAGCCGGTGTAGGAACCGCCGGTCGGCCGGTAGGCGACGTACACCTGGTTGTCGGGGATGTCACCGGGCGGGTTGGACTCGGTGGGTGCCGGTTGGTTCTGTCCGCTGACGGCGGCCGAACCGGACGCAGGGCTACCGGAGCCGGCGTGTGAGTCGGAACCGGAACAGCCGGCGGTCACCGCCGCCACGAAGGTGAGCCCGACGACCGCGTACGTCCTTGTGCGTGCTGCCATGGTCACTGCCCTCCTGGGAAGTCCTCGGACCGGACGGTCATGGCACGGACGCTAGGAGGAGGCCGGTTAACGCCCCGCTTGCTGAGGGTTAGACGACGGCAAAACCGTGTGGCGCAGCGCATCCGTCCAGGTGAACGGCCCGCATGATGAGGGCATGAGACAGCGCGTGGTGCGAGTCGCCCTGACCGCCGCTCTGGTCGCCGTCGTCCTCCTGGCCGTCCCGCTGGCCCTGGCGATCAGGTCGTCCCTGTACGCCGACCAGCGCGACACTCTGGAACGGTCGGCCCTGGCCGCGGCCGTCCATGTGAGCCCGGACTTCGTCAGAGGCGACCCGGTGGAGCTGCCCGCGCCCCCATCTGGCGAGCGCGTGGGCCTGTACGACCTTCGATTGCGACTGCGTGCGGGCAGCGGCCCCCGGTCCGGCGATACCCCGGTCCGGCAAAGCCTTGGCGGTGAGGTGGAACGGGGCCGGGCGGGCCCGGACCTGGCGGTGGCCGTACCCGTCGCCCATGCCGAGAAGGTGATCGGCGTCGTACGGGCCTCGTCTCCCGCCGTTGCCGTACGGAACCGGGTCGCCATCGCATGGCTGCTGCTGCTCGGCGTGGCCGCGCTCGCGCTGGCCGTCGCCGTCCTCGTCGCCCGCCGTCAGGCCCGGGTGCTGGCCGCGCCGCTGGAGGACCTCTCCCGCCAGTGCCGTGCGGTGACCGAAGGCGACCTGAACGTACGGGCCGCCCCGAGCAGCGTCGCCGAGATCGACCAGGTCGCTCGCACCCACAACGAGATGCTGCACAGCCTTTCAGAGCTCCTACGCCGTGAACGTGACTTCACCGCCAACGCCTCCCACCAGCTACGCACCCCGCTCACCGGCCTGCAACTCGCCCTGGAGGCGGGCCTCGCCCAGGACGACGACGCCCGGTTGCGGCCCGTGCTGGCCGAGGCGCTGGCCACCACCCAACGCCTGCACCACACGGTGGAGGAAGTGCTGCGCCTGTCCCACTCCGGAGAGATGGCTCGCCCCACCGCTGGGACGATCGCCGTACGACAGCTGCTGCGGGAGACTGAGGGACGGTGGCACGGCCTCTTCGCCCAGGACGGAAGACGTCTGGAGTGCGCCACCGAGGAGCCACCGGCCGACATCAGGGTTCCGGGGGCGTCCGTGTCGGAGGTGCTGGGCATCCTGCTGGACAACGCCCGGGTGCACGGGCGCGGCACGGTCCACGTGGCGGTGCGGGATCTGGAGGACGCCCTCGCCTTCGACGTGAGCGACGAGGGCGCCGTGACGGGCGAGCCGTCCCGGCTCTTCGACCGCGGGCGCACCGGCGACGGGCAGGGAACGGGCATTGGCCTGGCCCTCGCCCGTGAACTGGCCGTCTCGCTCGGCGGCAGGCTCTCCTTGACCAACCGACACCCGGCTACGTTCACCCTGCTCCTTCCCGTCGACCACGATGAGACACAGGGGGCAGGGACACCGGGGTGAGACGGGCCGCGTACAGCGAAGAGAGGCGGGCCGACGAAGCGTACAGCCGTGCCGCCGGAACACAATGGGCGGTGCGGGGCCGGGCGGGGATCAGCCGGTCGGTCCTGCCGGGGTGGTGGTGGTCTTGAAGCCCTCGGTCTTGTTGGCTCGAAGGGCGAAGTTGTTGGTGAACGTCCTACTGAGGTCCACCGGGCCCTTCACGTTGCCGACGAGATGCTCCGTGGCCAGGGAGGTCATCGGGCCGATGGCCGGCATGATGCCGTTGGGGAGGAACTGACCCTTGTCCCCGGTCAAGGCAGTGATGTAGGCGGCCTTGGCCACCAGCCGGCGCCCCTGCCACCAGCGGAGGAACGACACAGTGAGTGTCACCGACACCGTCAAGGGTCCCATCACCAGCGCGATCGCCGCAGGTCCCCGAGGATCGACGTACGCACTCAGCGGCGGACTGCCCGACCTGCTCGCCGACAAGCCCAACAGCGGATTCACTCGAACCCCCGTCACAGTCGACTGACACCGGTGCAACCGTGCGGGTGGCGCAAAGACACGCCCACGAGCCGGCGCCGGTTCGAGACCAGACTGAGCAGCTCACGCGGGCAGGCTGCTCCCCGGCGTAAGACTCGATTCGACTGACGGCCGAGCCCTGGCCAGGGACGACACTCTGGTCAGGGCGGACGGGCCGACCACTTGAGCGCCGCCCACGGCATCCAGGTCACCGACATCTCACTCGACCTGAGCGTGCCGACCGCCCGCCAGCCCCGGCCTCGTCTGAGCAGAGCTGGGTTTGTCAGGCGAACACGCTGAACCCCTGGGGCCCGCCTGACGGGTCGAGCGGATCTCCACCGTGGACCGTGACCGTGATCGCGGCCTGTTCGCCGGGGCGCAGGCTCCATGCAGCCGAGCACAGGTAGGTGTCCCCGAGGCAGTCCACCTCGAACAAATCCGGCAGCCCGTGCGCCCTGGACGTCTCGGGATGGATATCGAACTCGGTGCCTTCTCCATGGGCATGCGTACCGGCCGGCAGGTTGAACGACACCGCCCACCGCCGCACCAGGACGTCCGCGTCATTGGTCACCGTCAACCGGAAAACGCCATGGCCCGGGGCCGGCTCTTCCACGAGCCGGCACTCGACCTGCCAGAGCTGCGGGGCCTTGGACTGCATGGGCTCAAGAGTGCCATTCACGTCGATTGAGTCCTTCGGGCTCGGGTCGCCTCAGGCTGTCACACCGGCAGCAGCCGAGCATCCACGCCAGGCCGAGCAAGCAGACGATCCGGCCACATCAGTGCGGTTGCAGAGCCGGTGGACGGCTTCCTTACCGATCGTCGTGGCATACGTATCCAGCGCGATGGCGAGCTCCTCGCGAAGCTCGCCGTGACCGGGTTCGCGGGCAGGGCGTACGACCCTCGCCTGTCTGGACCAGTTGGGCGATCACGGGGCCCGGTTGTCGCTACTGGTCGCCGACAACATCATCGCCCGCCGGTAGTGCACCGTGCTCATGCGGTCCCGGCGCAGGATCCTTCGTGGCTGCCGGCCCTGCCGGCCAGTCGGCCTTGAGACCTCGACCGGCTCTGCCGTCGGGCCCTCAGCCGGCTGAACATCTCGCGGTGTCCAGCCTGCTGAGGGCCCTTTCGACGCCCATCCGGTGAGCCTGTGCGGTCACGTACTGGGCGGTCAGTGGGCCGTTGGTGGCGGGTCTCCGCGCAGGGCGAGGGTGTGGTAGGCGCCCGCTGAGATGGCCTGGACCTTGGTGCCGACTGCTGCGGGGACGGTGAGCAGGCTGTAGGGGTTGACCTGCCACTGGACGGTCTGGCCGTTGTCGCGCAGGGCCACGAGATGGTCGTATCCACCGGAGACCTCGGTGACCTTCGACTGCGCGTTGGCCGGCACGGAGATGGCGGCCAGCTTGGCGCCCCAGGCGTAGACCCGGCCGCCCACGACGGCGGCCGAGAAGTCCTTGCCGGCGGCGATCGCGGTGACGACGCCGTTCGTGACGGCGGCCGGGATGTCGGTCTGCTTGTTGCGGTTGTCGCCCCAGGCGATGACCTTGCCCTCGTCGGTGAGGGCGAGCGCGTGGTAGGCGCCGGCGGCGATCGCAGTGACGCCGGTGTGGGCCGCCTCTGGCACGTCCGTCTGGCCGTACCGGTTGTCGCCCCAGCCGATCACCGCGCCGTTCTTGAGCGCCAGGTTGAAGAACTGGCCCGCGGCGATCGCGTCGACGTCTGCCTTCGCGGCCGGCGGGACGACCGTGGAGTCGTACCGGTCGCTGCCCCAGGGATGGTGGCCTGTCCGTAGGTGTCGTCGCCCCAGGCGAGCGTCTCCCATTCCGTTGCCGCGGCCCGCTGGACAGTCGGGCGGGGTGCGGCGGTGGCGGGCTGGGCAAGGGTCAGGAGTCCGCAGATCGCGGTCAGCGCGGTCACTACGGCGGGCGGCGTCCAGCGGCGCCGGCCCGGTCGACGGTTCGTCGGCATGGGGTGATGGTGTCCGTTCCGCTCGGCGCGCCAGGGCGCGGGGGTCGCCTCAGGGGCCGCGTCAGCCACGGTCGGCTCCGGCCGCCGGGGAGCCCGCGTCGTTGGGGGTCTCAGCGGAGGGCCGGTTGGAGCGGCAGCGGGCCTGCTCGGCGGCGGTGAGCGGGCCGGTGCGCTGGTAGACGCGGTCGGCGAGCTGCGGGGAGGGGTAGTCAAGGACGGTGTAGATCCGCCAGTCCAAGTTCGGGTCGGCGGGCGTGGGGTTGGACCTGAACCAGCCCTCGGTGCGCTGGCGTCCGCTCTGGGTCTCGATCCAGGAGACCTCGCCGGGGCTGATGACTTCCTTGACGGTGCGTTCGGCGGCCGGGCTCCAGGCGGGGCTGGTACCGGTGCCGGTGCCGGTGGTGAACTGCCCGTTCATGCTCGTCGCGCCGGCGGGCGGCAGCCCGGCAGCGGCCGGCAGGTCGCTGATGGTGCGGGCGGAGAACTTCAGCGGACGCTCCCGGTTGATGGTCGCGCGCGTGCAGTTGATGTACCCCTCGCCGGACTGCCGGGCGGGCTCGTAGTAGGCGAAGGAGTAGCCGGGCTCGGGGGTGAAGACACACTTGGCGGCAGTGCCGTTGCACTCGGTGATGCCCCCGGCGACCGTCTGCTTGTCGTTGCCCTTAAAGGCTACGGAGGGGGCAGTTGGTTGCTGCGGATCGTCTTGTCCAGCGGGGGCGCGACCTGGACGGCCTTCACATCGGCGATCATCGGACCGCACTGGCCGCCGCTGGTACCGGTGCCGGCGGCGCCCCCGTCCGGCTTGGCCGGGACCGTGGAAGTGAACGTGAGAAGCGGCTCGTACTCGTCGGCGGTGAAGGTGTACGTCCGTCCGGTGCGCCAGACTCCGGAGCCGAGGACGTTGTGTTCCTTGTCCGGGTTCGGCTCGGTCAGCTCCTCCTGGACCGGGCCGCCGGATGCCTGGACGGTGTAGGTCTGGCCCTGCTCGACCGTGCGCGGTGCGCACTGACGCGCGGCGCCCGGGCTGTCGTCGAAGGTGACGGTGACCTTCGCTCCGGGGCGCACGCCGCGCAGCCGCTGCTTGAGGGCATAGGCGTCACCGTTCTGACGCAGCATCGCCGCGTCCTTCTTGTCCGGGTGATGGGTGACGTCACCCGCGTAGCGCCACACACCCTCGAGGGTGCCGGCGCCATTGTTTGCCGATGTCGAGCCGACGGACCAGCCGGTGACGCCAGCCCGGCTGGAGAAGGTGAACGCGGGCAGACTCAGATCGCCGTTGATCACCTCGACCGGCTCCTGCGCGGCGCGTGCGGCGAACGCCGGACCGGCGGGCAGGGCGGCGAGAGCGAACCCGAGACAGAGTGCTGCGGCGACGGGACACCGAGGGCAATGGTTCGTCTTTTCACGGTTGTTCTCCCCAGGGAACGGGACTGCGGCGGGCGGGCGGCCATGAGCGCTCCCCCGTGGCTTCGACCCGCTTGACGAGCCGGGACCCTGCAGGCAGTTCCACGGCCACCGGCCGGACGGCGGCCCCGGCCCGGCGGGTCGGGGGCTTCGGGGCGGTCGTCGTGGTGGTGTCCTCGACGCCGGTCTGGCCGCCGGGCCGCAGCTTCAGACAGGTGCTGCCGGGGACGGTGAAGGTGTCGGCGACGAAGGCGCTGGAGGGCCCGTCGACGAAGACGTTGCGCACCCCGAGCCCGCTCCCGGTGGAGATGCTCCCGGCCACCCGCTGCATGGCGGCGCTGGCCCCGAACACCAGGGCGTCACCGGGCTTGACGACGACCTCGTAGCTGGTGGACTCGGTCTGCTGGGTGGTCCAGGTCTTCGAGTACGACAGCTTGAACGCGCCCTCGAACGCGGCCCTGAGCGACGCCGAACCGCCCACCGTGCCGCTTCCGTTGGCGGAGCCCTTCGCGTTGACCTCGGCGCTGGGGCCCTTCGACTGGTCCGGCGTCTTGAAGTTGCCGCCGGCCTCGCCGCTCACCCCGGCGGTGACCGAGCCCGTGACGCCGAGCTGCCCCTCGATGGTGATCTGCCCGGTGATCTCGCCGCCGAGGTCGTCGGAGCTGGAGACCTGGAGGGAGAGCTGCCGGGTGACCTTGATGTCCTCCTTGGTGCAGTTGACGACCGCGTTGCCGAGGGACTTCACGGCGGTGTGGTATTCGCTGGAGGCGGCACGGTCGACCTTGAACCGGCAGTCCCCGGCGTGCGCGGCGCAGTACGCGCTCACCTACGTGACGGAGGTCAGCGGCTTGTCACCTTTGAATGCCTCGGCGACGGGCACGGCACGGTCGGGGTCACCGGCCGCGGCGGTGCCGGGGGCGGCCAGCGCGAGGACGACGGCGGTGGCGGCGAGGCCGAGAACGCGCCGGCTCGGGGGCGTCGTCGTGGTCACGGGTTCATCACCTCGCAGACGCGGGTCAGTTCGGAGGCGTCGACCATGGCGGTGAGCGCGGCGGGCAGCTCGGCGGCGAACGCGTCGCACGTGCCGCTGATGACTGTCGAGGCATTGTCCTCGGGGGCGGGGTGGATGTTGTCGAGCTGCTGTTGGGTCTTGGCCATGCCGTCCTTCTGCTCCTGGCCGTTCCCGGCGAGGTCGCTCATGCACTGCTTCGAGGTGGGCGGGCACTTGGTCGCCTGGTCCTTCGCCGCGGCCATGTCCTCCTTGGCCTGCGCGGTGTCCTTGGTCACCTGGTCCTTCTGACCGTCGACCGCGCCGCTGGAGGGCGGCGGGTCGTCGAACGCGCGGACGGCGGCAGCGGCCGGTGCGGCGGGTGAGGACGGCGACGACGGGAGAGGCCGCGGTGGCGAGGGCCACCACGAGCGTCGTGAGTCCGTGGGATACGCGAGTGCGTGACATCTGAGGCACGAACCTTTCCGAACACGCGACGAACGCATGTTCACAACTCGTTCATACGCCGCAGAGGTATGCAAATAGCCGCAAGAGTCAACATCGCCGCGCCGGGCATTCAGTGTGATCGTGTGCCTGGAATCACGCAGACCTCACCACCGTCCTTGCACACCTCGACTCGGCTACGCCCCGGGCATCGCGCCCCGCAAAACAAGTCCGCTCACGAGGGCTGGCCCTTCGGGGCCCATCCGGAGGCCGGGACCGGCAGCGGCAAGCACACAGACCCGCCTGATCCCCTCCGGAGCACGGGGTCGATGCGGCGGATCCGGGCCCGCCCATCTCGTCGGTCGGAATGGCGCCTGCCCTTCAAGCGGCTGGACAGCGCGTGGGAGCCTGGCACGCGTATCGGAAGCAGTGAGGCCGGGCATCCTCGCCGTCCATCCGGACCCGCTCACCCAGGCGCCGTCACTGGCGGTGGCCTCGTCACGGAGGGCCGTCAAGGCGGTGCCGTCGATCTTGGCGGTGGCCTGGACGCCAGGATCGCCCTACGAACGCCCTCCGGCCCAAGGACTGACGGTCACCTCAACTACCGGTTCAAAGTCACGTGGTGATGCATGCCGCCGCCCGGGTGAGGGTGGTCGCGGTGCGTATGGCGCTGCCGACGGCCTCGTCCGGGGTGAGGCCGCACAGATCAGTGAGCGTAAAAAGCGCCTCGGCGCTCACGACCACGGCGAGGTCTCGCTTGAGCTGGGCGAACGCCTCCGGATCCGTTCCCCCCAAAGTGCTTTCGAGCGGCTGGAGCGCATAGTCGATCAGGCCGAAGCGGATGCCCGGACGCGCGGCCGCGTTCTCGGGCCGGGTGATGGTGGCGGCGATCACCGCCCGGACCGCACCCTGACGGACGAGGATGCCGCGGAGCAGGAACTCGCAGGCGAAGGCGATGCGCTCGACAGGATCGGTGGACTCGGCGACCGGCGCCAGCGCCTGCGCCGGAGGTGGCCAGACGCCGGAGAGTGCCTCGCTGATCAGCGAGGGGAGATCGGGGAAGTACCGGTAGGCGGTGGCCTCGGAAACCAGGGCCGCGCGGGCGATCAGAGGCATCGTCACCTCTGCGCCGGTGCCGATCAGTTCCCGTGCGGCCGCCACGATCGCCATGCGGGTGCGCTGCTTCTGGTTCGTGCGACCGCTTCCGGCCTGTGCCGCCGTCATCGTGAAGCCCTTCTGCTGTAGGTACCGCCATCGCCGCCCTCATCGTAGCGCCCGACTCTCTTCATGAGAGAGCACTTGCATGACGAGGGTCGAATCGCCTACTCTCCTGAGAGTTCGCTCTCACGAAGGGGTCAGTCGTGACAAAGGTTTCCGTGGTCGGTCCTGACGATGGCGAGGCCATCCAGCTGGGTCCCACACGCATGCGCATCCTGGAGGACGGCACCACGACCGGGCACCGCCTGGGCATCGGCGAGATCACTCTCGCGCCCCACACCGAGGGTCCGCCCCAGCACCGGCACGCCCAGCACGACGAGGGCTTCTACGTCGTGTCCGGCACCGTGCACTTCACCGTCGGCGAGACGACGCACGTCGCGCCGGCCGGCACCCTCGCGATGATCCCGCCCGGCGCACCGCACACCTTCGCCAACCACGGCGACGAACCTGCGGTGATGCTCAACACCTTCACGCCCGACCTGTACGTGCAGTACTTCCGCGATCTGCGGGACATGATCGCCGGCGGCCAGGAGCTGACTCCAGAGGCGACCGTTCAGGTGATGAGTCGTTACGCCACCGTTCCCGCCGCCGACTACGCGTAGCGGCTCAGGCCGCCAACCACACACGCCAGTAACCGATTTGGAGTTTTTCATGACCAGCACCACACGCACCGTCACCCTCACGCACGACTCCGGCGACGTCGACCTCACCGTCGACGAGCAGGGTGAGGGTCATCCCTTCCTGCTCCTGCACGGCGGTGGCGGCCCACAGACCGTCGCCGGGTTCGCCGGGCTCCTCGCCGAGCAGCGACCGGCCCGGGTCGTCACCCCCGTCCATCCCGGTTTCGGCGGCACCGCCCGGCCCGACTGGCTGACCGGCGTCCCCGCCCTCGCCGAGATCTACGTACGGCTGCTGGACGAACTCGGCCTGACCGACGTCACCGTCGTCGGCAACTCCATAGGTGGCTGGACCGCCGCTGAAATCGCGCTGCTCCGCAGCGACCGGGTCAGCAGCGTCGTCCTCGTCAACGCCGTGGGCATCCACGTCCCCGGCCACCCGGTCGCCGACCCCTCCACGCTGACACCTGCCGAACTGTCCGCCCTGGCCTTCCACGACCCCGCGAAGTTCGCTGTGGACCCGAGCACGTTCTCCGAGGCGCAGCGCGCGGTCGCGGCCGCCAACCGGGCCACGCTGCAGGTCTATTCGGGCTCGAACACGATGGCCGACCCCACCCTGCGCGAGCGCCTCGCCAAGGTCACGCACCCGGTCCTCGTGGCGTGGGGCGAGAGTGACCAGGTCGTCGACACCGCGTACGGACTCGCGTGGACCGCCGCCGTTCCCGGTGCCCGGTTCGAACTCCTGCTCCGTACCGGTCACATGCCCCAGATCGAGACCCCCGATCAACTCCTGCCCGTCGTATGGGACTTCGCCGCCTCCCACGCCACCAACCGGCCCAACGGCTGAGCAGGCGAACCCACATGCCCGTCCCCCGACGTGGGCGGCGCGTGCCCGTCCTGGCCGTCTGTTGCCTGAGCGTGCTGCTGGTCAGTCTCGACGTCACCGTCCTCAACGTCGCGCTGCCCTCGATGCAGCAGGACCTGGACTCCTCGGTCTCCGGTCTGCAGTGGACACTCGACGCCTACACCCTCGTACTGGCCTCGCTGCTGACCCTGGCCGGTGCCACCGCGGACCGCGGGGGGCGCCGACGGATCTTCCAGCTCGGTCTCGTGCTGTTCACCGCCGGGTCGGCCCTGTGCAGCCTGGCACCCACGACCGACTGGCTGGTGGCCTTCCGCATGGTGCAGGCGGCGGGCGGCAGCATGCTCACCCCCGTCGCCATGGCCATCCTCACCAACACGTTCACCGAGCCTCGCGAGCGCGCACGGGCCATCGGCATCTGGGGCGGGATCGTCGGCCTCAGCATGGCGGCCGGACCGGTGCTCGGCGGCGTACTGGTGGAATCGGTCGGGTGGCGATCGGTGTTCTGGCTGAACGTGCCGATCGGACTGGCCGCGCTCGCCCTTACCGTAGTGTTCGTGCCGGAGTCCCGCGCGCCACGGACCCGACGGGCGGACCCGGTGGGGCAACTCCTGCTGATCGTCCTGCTCGGCACACTGACGTACGCCATCATCGAGGCACCCGGCGAGGGCTGGACCGCGCCGCCGATCGCGGCCTGCCTGATCACCGCCGCGTGCGCACTCGCCGCCTTCGTCCGGTACGAGAACCGGCGCGCCGAACCGCTGATCGAGCCGCGGCTCTTCCGCAGCGCACCCTTCAGCGGAGCCACCGCGACAGCGGTCCTTGCCTTCGCCGCGCTCGGCGGCTTCCTGTTCGCCAACACCCTCTACCTGCAAAAGGAGTTGGGGCTCAGCGCCCTGGGCGCCGGGCTGCACCTGCTGCCGATGGCCGTACTGTCCCTGGTGTGCCCGCCACTGTCCGGGCGGATCGTGGGCAGCCGTGGCCCACGGACTCCCCTGCTTCTCGCGGGGGCCGGCATCACCGCCAGCGGTGTACTGGCCGTCGCCGCCACCCGCTCCGCCCACCCCCCGGACATCCTGCTGTACCTCACGTACACACTGTTCGGCCTCGGGTTCGGCTTCGTCAACGCGCCGATCACCTACACCGCGGTGTCCGGAATGCCGCGCGCTCAGGCCGGGGTCGCCGCCGCCATCGCCGCGACCAGCCGTCAGATCGGCTCCTCACTCGGCATCGCGGTGATCGGCGCCGCGGTCTCCACCGGGGCGCGCCCGGCCGCCTGGTGGATCATCGCCGGATGCGGAGCGGCCATCCTCGTCCTCGGCACCGTCACATCCGGGCGCTGGGCCGCCGCCACCGCGGAACGCGCCGCCGCCGTCCCCACGGCCGACCCGACAAACGCCCGGGACGGAACCGCCGCGCTTCTGCTGCCCAATCCCTTGTCGGAACCCAGGGGCGGCAGGCGTACTCGCCGACGGGGAGAGCAGCTGTGACCACCCGCAGAGAATTCGCAGGCGGACCGGTTCCGGCCGCGATTGCGTGATGGCTACGACTGGCTGAGGATGCGGCTCTGATCAGCGGGAATGACGCTCATCCTTACAGCGGTCGGCCGACCCGACGAACCGCCCGGGTCAGGTCCGGCCGATGGTTGTGTGCGCGCGTGCTCCAGCCGTCAAGCGTCGAAGCGACGGCGGGCGGCCTCGATGTGACCGAGGTACTCGTGAGTCCCGCCGCACATTCCGTCGACCATCGCGCGCAGGGCTGGGCCCGGTTCGGTGAGGCTGAACGCGACCCACGGCGGCACGGCGGGGTGCACCTTTCGCTGGACCAGGCCGTCGCGCTCCAGCACGCGCAGGTTCTGGGTGAGCGCCAGGGAATCAGCGCGCCTGAGGTCCGCGTCCTCGGGTGAGCCCATGAACTGCTTGGTCACCATCAGGTTCCTCAGTCACTGAAAAGTGCGTTCTTCCACGTCAGCATTCACTCTCCTACGGTTCCTGAGTAACCACAGGAGAGCGAATGCGCCCTGATCGCGTGGACGCGACCTCACGGGCACTCATGACAAGGAGACAGACAGCATGGCTATCACCCTGGTGAACCCCAGCGGATTGCCCGAGATCGATGTCTACCGGCAGGTGTCGATCGCGTCCGGGTCGAAGCTGGTCTTCATCGCTGGGCAGGTCGCCTGGGACCACGAGGGGGGCACGATCGGCGAAGGCGACCTCGCCGCTCAGGTCGAGCAGTGCTACCTCAACATCGCCACCGCCCTGGCCGGGGCCGGCGGCTCCTTCGACGACGTGGCGAAACTGACCTTCTACGTCGTCGACTGGACCCCCGACAAGATGCCCCTGCTCCTGGAGGGCGTCTCCCGGGCGGCCGCAAAGCTGGGGGTCACCCCGGTCCCACCGACCACGCTGATCGGCGTCGCGGCCCTGGACGTCCCCGACCACCTGGTCGAGATCGAAGCCACCGCGATCCTCGACTGAACAGATGCTCTTGGCTACCGAGCGCCGAAGTGGCCGACCCACGCGCTCCGTCACCCATCGGAATGATTCGTCTGGTCGACCGATCGAGAAAGGGGGAGCTCTCGGGCAAGACGGGAGAACCGGCTGGACGGCTGGCGGCCGGCCTTGTTCACCACGATTGCCGACTGCATCGGAGTCCGTCCCCACTCGTTGCCGTAGCGGCAGACATCCCTGAACAAGCAGGTCATGATCCCACGGTGAGGCGGGATGGAGTCGAAACCCTGCGTTGCCGGCTCAGCGCCCACGTATCCATACGTGATGGTCCCGCCCCCTGGGCCCGCTTCCGCAGGATCTTTACGGCCGCGTCGAGGTGGCCGTGGGCCGTCGGCCGGGGGCACCGAAGAGGTCGACAGTCTGCCGGACGGTCCCCTCTCGGACGTCGCAGAACTCCCGCAACATCGACGCGTTGACAGCTTTAGGTAATGGTATTAGCTTTTAGCTATTGATGTTAGCGAGCTCTGGGAGATGCCATGACCGAGTTCCTCGCCGTCGAAGGCGGCACGATCGCTTACGAGACGGCGGGGTCCGGCCCCCTGATCGTTCTCGCGCACGGCATGGGCGACAGCCGCGCCGCATACCGTGCCGTGATACCGCCGCTGGTGGCGGCGGGCTATCGGGTCGCCGCCGTCGATCTGCGCGGCTGCGGCGAGTCCAGCGTCGACTGGCCGACTTGGAGCCGCACCGCCATCGCCGGCGACCTGCTCGCCGTGATCCGCCACCTGGGTGGCCCGGCCGTGCTCGTCGGCCACTCGATCTCCGGCGGCGCCGCCACCGTCGCCGCGGCGCAGGAGCCCTCGCTGATCACCGCGGTTGTCGAGTTGGCGCCGTTCACCCGCAAACAGTCGGTCCGCCTCGCCGACCTGCGGGTGAAACGCTTCCGGCAGGGCATGCTGCGGCTGCTCGGCACGGGCGTGTTCGGCAGCGTGCCGTTCTGGCGTTCGTACCTCGATGTGGCCTACCCCGGCGTGAAGCCGGCCGACTGGGCCGAGCGGCTCGGCCGCATCGACTCCCTGCTGCGCGAGCCGGGCCGGATGAAGGCCCTGCAGGGCATGGGCCGCAGCGCCCCGACCGACGCCGGCGCACAGCTCGGCAAGGTCCGCTGCCCGGTCCTGGTCGTGATGGGCACGCTCGACCCCGACTGGGCCGACCCGCGGGCCGAGGGCACGGCAATCGTTGAGGCCCTCCCGTCCGGCCTCGGGCGCCTCGAAATGATCGAGGGCGCTGGGCACTACCCACACGACCAGTTCCCCGACCAGGTGGTTTCGCTCATGCTCGCCTTCCACCGATCGGACGCCGAACGTGCCTAGGGTCGGCCTGAACCCGGCGGCCGTGGTCGCGGCCGGCGCCGCCCTTGCCGACGAGGTGGGCTTCGCCAACCTGACGATGGGGCTGTTGGCCGAGCAGGTGGGCGTACGTACCCCGTCCCTGTACAAGCACGTGGGCGGCCAGGAAGACCTCAACCGGCGCATCGCGGCCCTGGCGTTGAACGAAGCCGCCGACGCCGTCGGCGGCGCGATCCAGGGGTACGCGGGCCGCGACGCCCTGGCGGCCGCGGCACGCGCCTTCCGCGCCTTCGTCGTGGAGCACCCCGGCCGGTACGCCGCGACGATCGGCATGGAACCGTCCGGCCCTGATGATCCGCTGGCCACCGCTGGTGAGCGGTTGCTCGGCGCGTTCATGGCGGTCCTGCGCGGCTACGAGATCGGAGAGTCCGACCTGGACCACGCTCTGCGCATGCTGCGCAGCCTCTGGCACGGCTTCGCCACGTTGCAGGCGGCCAACGGCTTCCAGTGGAGCGCCGACATCGACGAGAGCTTCGAGTGGCTGATCGCCTTCGCCGACCGGGGCCTGCGCGCTCTTTGAGAGGGCGATACGTGAGTCGATGTCTGTTCTGTCGTTGGCTGAACGTGCGGTGTCGCGGGCCCGTGGTCGGTCGCCGGGCTGGGGCAGTGAAGGCTGCCGTTACCAGTTCGCATGGATTCGGGTCACGGATGAGTGACAGTGACTTCACGCAGTCTTCACGCCGACGCATCATGCGACCGACGGTGGGGTTGGTCGTGACGACGCGTGCTTTGAACCGGCGCGAGGCGGCGGCGCGGCGTGAGGTCCTCGGCGACGACTACCTCGGCTGAACTTCGGGCCTTCAGCGGCCTCGCACCGGATCATCAAAACGGGACTGTCGTCATGCGGTGGACTCGGAGGGTGGGAGGTGTGTTGATGTTCGTTTCGTGCTTTGGGGGGTGAGCGGGCTGGCCGCGAATTCGCCGGGCGGCTACGGCCGCGGCTGGGTGAACAAGCCCGGCTCGGTCTCAGCCAGGATGCCGCGCTCGGTCAGCCGCTTGAGTTTCAGTCGGGTGTTGTTGATGTTGTTGGGTGCGATCTCCATGTCCATTGCCTCGCACACCTGTCGTGCCCGCAGTGGGGCGTCGGCCCTGGCGAAGACCGCCAAAATCTGCTGGTAGGCCGGATAGTCCGGCAGCGGCGGCGCGGGCGGCTGCTGATCAGGCAGTTCCAACAGCGTCTTGCGGGTGATGCGGAAAGCCGATCTACAAGCGCAGGAATGCAGTGGAGCGGACCATCTTGGCACTCAAGAACTCCCGCGCCGTGGCTACCAGGTTCGACAAGCGCACCCATATCTTTCACGGCACGGTCACCGTGGCCTCGATCCGCCTCTGGCTCAAACCATGATCACGGACGCGGAGCGGGGCGGACGCGGAGTGGGTTCGATTGGAGCCGCACCTTCCGAAGAACGCAGGCCGGGGCGGAAGTGAGAACGAGGAGGGGGACCAAGTTCAGCGAGTGAGCCACATCCAAACCGCGCCGCCGAGGAAGATCACGCTTCCGGCAAACATGCCGACGTGAGCTCGGCGATGCTTCCTCGTGGACACCCTTGCATTCTCGGGCTGTTCGGGCAGATAGACGACCGGCGCATGGGTTCCAAGATCCATCCCCATCCTCGACCCCGTCGCCACGGGCGTGAACCTGACGGGCCGTCCCTGCCGGTCGGTGAACTCGATGACGGGCGTCAGATAGTCGTCCGCCGCGCCCAACTTCTGGTCCACCACTACCCCCTCGGTGTGCACGCCGTACCGACGCAGCCGCACCTGCAGCCGCGCCTCCCGCACACCGCCCCACAGGCACAGCAGGCTCGCCAACACGGCCGGCACGAAACCGATCACTTCACGTGTCGTCATCCGTCCCCTGCCCTCCCTCACTCAGGCCCCACTCGGCACGAGCCGCACACCAGGATGACGCGGCACCCGGCCAGATGGTTCACGAAGGTGCGCAGGCGCACCTGCTCCGCGGGCCTACGCAGTCGTGGCGGGGGCCCACGAGGGCTGGCAGCCGTGGTCGGGCAGGCGACCGCCTGCCCCCGATGAGCCTTCGCTGAGTCGAGCCAGTCAACGAGTCAGTGCAGCCAACTGACCAAGCACGGCAGGCTCGCTGATCCGCCGGACACGGCCGCCTCGCCGAAACGGGCCTGATGATCAACACAAGACCACCACGACAACACGTTCAACGTCGTAGGCCCAACGATTGGGATGGGGCGACACGCCTGACTATCACGCAAAAACAGGCAACGAACGGTCAATATGGTGCAGCGCTGCATATTTGATCTCTTCATAGGAGGGAAGCCATGGCGGGCAAGCCCAGCATTGTCTTCGCCCACGGACTCTGGGCGGATGGATCGTGCTTCAACAAGCTCATCCCCACGCTCCAGGCTGAAGGGCACGAGGTATTCGCCTCACAGCACGGCCTCGACTCGCTCGAAAGCGACGTCGCGTGCGTCAACTTCACGCTCAACCACGTCCCCGGCCCGATCGTGCTAGTCGGTCACTCCTACGGTGGGACCCTGATCACCAAAGCAGGCACCCACGACCGCGTCGGCGCTCTGGTGTACATCGCCGCGCTCGCCCCAGACGAGGACGAGACGTCGCAAGAACAGCTGGACAAATTCCCCCGCACGCCCATCTTCGAGCACGTGGACGTCGCTGACGGCCGCGTGTGGCTCAAGCCCTCGGGCGTCCCGCACTTCTGCGGCGACCTCCCGGAAGCGGAACAGAAGCTCGTCCTGGCGACGGGCGCTGTGCCAGTGGCGGACCTGTTCAACCAGCAGGTTCCCGGCACCGCTTGGAGGACAAAGCCAAGCTGGTTCATCGTCTCCAACAACGACCGTACCGTGCCCCCCGACCTGGAGCGGTCCGCCGCCGAGCGCATGGGCGCCCATATCCGTCCCGTGGACAGCAGCCACGTTCCCATGCTCTCGCATCCTGACTTCGTCCTCGATGTGATCCGTGAGGCCGCGGAGTCCCTCAACGCCTAGCCAAGCCGACAACGACCGACCGCAGCGCAACACGCAAGGAGGCGGCCCCGGACCGACCGAGCCGCCCCCTTGCAACGACATCACGCTTTCAAGCTCAGTAGTCGACAACCCATCCAACTGAGGTTTAGTTGCCCGTCACCGCAACCGCTCGATCTCACAGCCGAGTTGGAAGGGGCTCAGTCACTCCGCAGGCTCCGAGGAGCCCTCCAGTTCGGCACCGAGAGCGGTGACGGCGTCCAGTTCGTCTCGCGCGGCGCCGACGTAGTCCGAGAAGTCGTGGTTGAACGCCAGGTGGACAACCCCTCCGGACGAGCGGGCGCCGGCACGCAGACTGTCCAGGTCCTCAAGGCTCCCATGGTGTGCCTCCGCCCCGGCCGCCACGAGGGCGTCAGCCGCGGCTGTCGAACGGGCAAGGCCGAGTACTTGGTGGCCTGCGGCCTGCAACTCGGAAGCGACGGCGCTCCCGTTGAATCCGGTCGCACCCGTGACGAACACACGCATGATGGAGTCTCTCTCCAGACGACAGGGGGCCAACCGATGACGGCTCCATGGTCGGTGCCGGGCTGGTGAATCCGGGGTTATGCTCCGGCTCTCAGGGCAAGGCGGTCCGGTCGATCAAGTGACCGCGTCGACTTCGGATTGTCGGTCCAGACACAGTGCGTGACCGGCCTCGTGATCTACCGGACGCCGAGCCGGCTGTCGGCAGCCAGTAGAAATTCCCCAAGTACGGCCGGCTCCACTCCCCACTTGGGCGTCACACTCAGTAGCCTCGGTGCTGGCTCGGGTACCGGAGGCATGAAGGGGTTGTGACCGTGGCACGCACTTGGCTGTCCATCCGGGTGGAGTTGGTCTCCGGACACGGCGCAGACCTGTGGCCTCGCCCCGGCCGGGTCTTCGCCGCCGCGCGATCGCATACCTTCGCAGAGTTCGCCACGGCCATCGATCTCGCTTTCGGCCGCTGGGACCTGGCTCACCTGCACCTGTTCACGTTGTCCGATGGCACCCGGGTCAGCCCCCTGGACTGGTGGGACGACGAGGCCCCGGACGGCACGGTGGACGGCCTTACCACCAAGCTGAGCAGGCTCCAGGCCGGCGAACAGGTCGCCTACGTCTTCGACATGGGCGATGACTGGGCCCACCTGTGCACGGTGGCGGAAAAGCACATCGACCCCCTCGACGAACTCGGCCATGCACCCGACCTCCCGGTTCCCTACTGGGGGTGGGGCAGCCTCCCAGACCAATACGCACGCCGCTGGGACGGGGACGACGGGGAGTCGCCGATGCCGAAACGACCGAGCCGCGGGCTCAGCGACCTGCCCCCGATCCTGCCGTGGTGGGGCGGGCGCCGCCGAGGATGACCTCACTCTGCGTACACGAAGTGGCCGCCCGTGGAAATGGCCTCGATGGGCAGCTGAAGTGGCCGCGAGCGGGGAAATCCAACTGGCCGCTGACAGCCGGCAGGGCTTGCAAAGCACCACAAGCGCGCGCTACGGTCCCAGCGACGTACGAAAGCCACTGCCCGGTAGGTAGTCCGGGTGACGCCTCAGCGTTCGTGCAACGGCCTGGTCAGGCCACCGGTACGTCCTTTGTCGAACTCGAACAAGGGACGGTCATGTCTGACCTGAAGGTTCTCGTCGCCGGTGCCGGCCTCGGCGGCCTCACTCTCGCCCAGTCGCTCCGCAACCACCGAATCGACGTCACAGTCTTCGAACGCGACGCAAGCCCGTGGGACCGACCCCAGGGCTACCGCCTCCATCTCGACGCCGACGCGCTGGGCGCCGCTCGCGAGGTCCTCCCGGCCGACCTGCACGCGGTGTTCGACGCAACCGCGCAGTACACCGAGGCGTTCACCACGATCCTGGGGACCGACCTGTCGGTCATCAAGCGTCTGCCGGCGCAGGACGAACACGGCGAGGGGGTCTGGCCCGCCCACGACGGCCCGGGATCCCACGCCAACGTCGACCGCGCGACCCTGCGTCAGATCCTGCTCGCCGGCCTCGAAGACACGGTGCGTTTCGGAAAGACCCTCGACCACTACGCGAGCACGCCCGACGGAGTGACCGCCTACTTCACCGACGGCTCCCAGGCGCACGGCCACGTCCTCGTCGGCGCCGACGGTATCCGCTCGGCCGTCCGCCGCCAACGGGCCCCGCACGGCGACACGGTTGACGCCGGGATCACCGCGATCTACGGCCGCCTGCCGAGGGCGACAGCCGAGCCTGTCGTGCCCGCCGAAACCATGAAGGACATCTTCACCATCGCTTCGGACGAGCGGAAGGTGTTCCTCGGACTTGGCTGCGTCCGCTTCCCGACCTCTCCCGCCGAGGCCGTGGAACGCTTCGCTCCAGGGGTCCCCATGCGCGACCAGGACGACTACGTCGTATGCATTGTGGGCGGCCGCCACGAGTTCTTCCCGAACACCGATGGCGCGATGCGCACCTGCTCGGGTGAGGAACTTCGCCACATCGCCGCCGAGACGCTCCGCGACTGGCCGACCGGTGCCGCCGACCTCGTCCGCAGTGCGGATCCGGCCTCCTTCTTCCTCGTCGAGATGTACACCAGTGTGCCGACCACGCTCGACGCACCCACCAACGTGACACTCCTCGGGGATGCCGTCCACGCGATGACACCCACTCTGGGCCGCGGCGCCAACGTCGCGATGCGTGATGGAACACTGCTCGGCCGTGCACTCAAGAAGGTCGCCGATGGGCAACTCGACCTCGCCGAATCCCTGGCCGCCTACGAACGCGACATGCTCGCCTACGGCTTCTCCGTCGTACGAGAGGCAGCCCGGGTCGGCCAACGGCGCATGGCCCAAAACCCTCTCCCCGAATAGCCCGCGCCGAAGCCGGCAGGACCACGCCTCCCACAGACGCGCGGGACTCCGCCCCCACCGACAAGGTAGGGGGCGGTACCCCGTCTACTTCACCGGCGGCGTGCGGCCAGTGGCCGACATGGCCCTGCTGAACACATCGGGGTGATCAGGTGCGGAGCCGGATGACCAGGGCTGCTACGGCGGCAGTGCCGCCCTTCCGGGCCGCCTCCGAGGCCACCACCGGGCGGCAGCCCCAGGAAGCCCTGCACGCCTACGAGAGCGAGCTGCTCGGACACGGATTCGACGAGGTACGCGAATCGGGCCAAGCGCGGGCACGGCCTGGTCGGCCAGAGCCCGTTGCCTTGCGTCGAAGGCTGAGTCGCACATCCGGTGCCGAACCTCGTACTTGGGCGCCCGGCCAAACCACGGACCAACACCCTTCGACGAAGGTGCCCCATGACTGACTTCCGTGTCGCCATCGCCGGCGGCGGGCTCGCCGGGATGGCTCTCGCCCACCACCTTCACCGCCACAGCCTGGACGTCGTCGTGTACGAACGCGACGCCGATCTCGTCGCCCGCAATCCGGGATACCGACTGCACATCAACTCCACCGGAACGACCGCCCTGAGAAGGGTGCTCGCCCCGCGGCTGTGGGACCTGTTCGTCGCGACCGCCGGTATCCCCCGGCAGCAGGTACGCCACTTCGACGAGCAGCTCAACCCGGGCCCGATCCACGACACCCATGGCTCCATCGGGGTCGGCAGCGCCACCGGAGACGCTCCCGAACACCTGGTGGCGGACCGCTCGACGATGCGCAGGATCCTCGCCACCGGCCTGGAGAAGGAGATCCACTTCGGCGCGCGGGTCACCGGATACCGCCGCACCCCCGACTCGCGTGTCACCGTGCACCTGTCGAACGGGGAGAGCGACGAAGCCGACATGCTGATCGGTGCGGACGGCATCAACTCCGCGGTTCGCGCCCAACTCCTCCCGCATGCCGCAGCATCGACTTGGGCGCACGCCACATCGCCGCGGAGGTCCCACTCACCGCGGCAACCGAACGCGAGATCCCTGATGAACTGCACTCGATATTCACATTGATCTCCAACCCCACCACGACGTGATCAACTTCGCCCCGCTCAAACGCAGCAACCCGCGCTCGCCGTTGGTCGCCGAACGGGACGAGGCGTTCCGCGACGAGGTCGGCAACGACTTCGCACTGAGCATCTTCAGCTCCGTCACCGCCCGCTTGCCCGCCGACTCCGAACTGTTCGCGGCGCACCCTGAAGCACTCCAGAGGTACGTCCTTGAGCGCATCGCCTCCTGGCATTCCGGCCTCGTCGAACTGGTCCGGATGTGGGACCTCGACTCCGTGCAACCGCTGGCGTTGCGCACCGGCGTCCCCATTCCGTCCTGGGCACCCACGAACGTCACCGTCATCGGCGACGCCATCCACGCCATGAGCCCGGCCCTGGGCATCGGCGCCAACACCGCCCTGCGCGACGCTCAGATCCTCGGCACCGAACTGATCGCGGCTGCGGCAGGCAACAAACCGCTGCTCACCGCCATCGGCGACTACGAACACACCATGCGCGGCTACGCCTTCGACGCCGTTCGGGCCTCCGCGGCCATGGGCGAGCGCATCATCGGTCACGGTCCGCTGCCCGGGTGAACGGACCAACGCCGCCATTGAGGCAGATCTTTCGGAGTGGACACGCCGACAATGGAGCTTGGATGGTTCAAGAAGGGATGTCCAGGTGGGACGCCAGTCTCCATGTCCGGCGGAGTTCCGGAAGGACGCCGTCACGCTGCACCGCGCGTGGGGTGGTCGTAAGGCGTCGCGACGCCGCGGGCCAGCTCACGTCATGCTTGAGTCGGTGGCACGGCGAGGCGACCGCCGGACAGTAGTGTGCCTGCTTGCTTGACGTGCCGTAGGACAGGTGAAACTTCCATGCTCTGCAGGCCAGGCAGAGCCCCGATGCGTTCCGACGTGAATTCGAAGAGTTCGTCGAGGTCTCGGCAGTGGGCGACGGCATGGATGTTGTAGGGGCCGGAGATGGCCGCGGCAAAGGCGATCTCCGGTTCTCGTGCCAGCGAGCGTCCGACGTTCTTCACCTCTGACGGATGCACTCGCAGCCACAGGTTGGCCCGCGCGTGATAGCCCAAGGCTGCTGGGGCGATCTCGACGTCGATGTGGACGACGCGTTGTTGGAGCAGAGCGCCGAGCCGGCGGGAGACACGGCCAGCTGTGGAGTCCGCCGCTGTGGCGAGGTCGACGAGACTGGCCCGACCGTCTGCGGCGAGCGCGTCGAGAATCTTCTCGTCTTCGGCGCTGAGGTGTACAGGGTCATCGGTGACGACCGGAGACTCCGTGAATGGGGGGCCCTCGCTCCCGAGCATGGCTTCCTGCTCCGAGGACAGCGCGCCGTGGAGTGCGGCCCAGTAGTGGCCGCGGCCACCCATGAACTGGCGGAGCATGGCGAAGGCGCTGATGTCGAGCACCGCCGCAGTGCGCGGAAGCCGTTGGCCGAGCAGTTCTTCTCGCTGCGCTTGATCTCGTGACTGGGTCGCGCACGTGACTTCGGAGCCGGCTGCGCCAATGGCTACCCAGTTGACATCGTCTCGCTTGGCGAGCGCGCCCGCGATCGCCGCGACGCTGCCGGGCCGGCAGCGTAGTCGGACCAGCCATCTGCTTTGTCCCAACGCTCCCGGGTTGAACACGCCGGCGACGCGGATGACGCCGTCGGCGTGCAAGCGTCGGTATCGGCGGTTGACGGTGCCTTCGGTGAGGCCGAGAGCGGCTGCAATCGAGGCGAAGGAGGCTCTCGGGGCGACCTGCAGTGCACGAATGATTCGCACATCATCGGGCTGGATCCTGAGAGATTGAGACATCGATGCACCTCCCATGGCAGGGATTCTACAAATTGAGCTGCCAGGATCGTATCTGCGAGGGCACGGCAAGCAGACTTGTTCCGTACCGATGAAGAGCCACAACAGTGCGTACCCCGGTGTCGCCCCGAGACGGTCTGGGTCAAGGACGCACGAAGTGAACTCGCAACGCAAAGGAACGGAGATGACTCTGTATGTCATCGACTGTCACAGGGCAGCGCACGCCAACCGCCCTCATCGTCGGGGCCTCACGCGGCCTCGGACACGCCATGGCGGCTGAATTCCTCAGCCGAGGCTGGAACGTCATCGGCACCGTCCGCGATACCTCCACGCAAACCCCCCTGCACGATCTCGCCGACCAGGCCGAGGGCCGCGTCACCCTCGAGCATCTCGACATCAACGAGCCCGACCACCTCGCGCCCCTGCACGAGCGTCTTACGGAACGCCGACTCGACCTGCTCTTCGTCAACTCCGGCACCACGAACAATGAGCAGACACCGATCGGCAAGGTGGCGACAGACGATTTCATCGAGGTGATGATCACCAACGCTCTCAGCCCCATGCGCGTCATCGAGGCGCTCGAAGACCTGGTGTCCCCCGGCGGCCTCATCGGAGCGATGTCGTCCGGACAGGGCAGCATCACCAACAACACGAACGCAGGCCGCGAGGTCTACCGGGGAAGCAAAGCGGCCTTGAACATGTTCATGCGCAGCTTCGCGGTCCGCCAGGCCGAGACGCAGCGCGGCTTCGCCCTCCTGGCACCCGGCTGGATCCGCATCGCGCTCGGGGGGCCGGACGCGCCATTCACCGTCGAGGAGAGCGTCCCGCTGCTGGTGGACCTTCTGTTGTCCAAACTGGGCACACCTGGTCTGGCGTACCTGGACCGCTCAGGTCGGACAGTGCCCTGGTAAGCCCCGCCGAACACCCCTTGCGGACGGTCTGACGACCAGCAGGCACCGCAAGCGGTCTCATCACTCGAAACACTCCATCACCCACGGCTGACGCGGCCGCCGCGCAAGAGGCCGCAAAGGATGACGGCCATGCCTCTCATCGCTGTCGAACAACGCTGGATCATGCCGGATGTGACATCCGCCCTCCAAGCTGTGCCACAGCCCGAGGGGATTGACAGACGCAGTTTCACCTGGACCGATTACCGCGACCTACTCGTCGCTGCCCACCAGCGGCTCGGCGCGCCGATCGAGCTCGTATGGGACAAGTGTGAGACTCATGGGGCACCGTCCGGGGCCAAGGTCTGACCCATGGGACAACTGGCCGAGGCTGCCTTGTTCAGGATCTGTCGACCCTGGTCCCAGGCGGTGCTAGCAGCCGCCGTACCGGCGGGCGTGTCTCGATAGGGCCCTTGCCGCACGGAGCACCATCACAGTTCTGACCGCCCATCGGCCCGACGTGGGCCACAGCCCCGTGCCGATAGAGGAGCCGCGTGACCATCACCAGCATGCCCCAGTCGGCGCTGCCCTCACAGCGTTCTCCGCGAACGCCGGGTCCCTGGACAGTTCGATGGTGCCCGACCGGAACGGCTTCAGATTCTCCTCACGCCAGACGCGGGCGATGTAGTGGAACGAGGCCTTGATCCCCTCCGCCCGTTTCAGACACGCCGCCAGGGTGCGCATGGACCAGTGCGTCAGGCCAGTTTCCGCGCGCGGTGTCATCCTTGTCGGTGCGATCACCCGGCTACGGGTCCGCAGCGGCACCCGGGCCTTCCCGCCGTCGCGTTTCTTCTCCACCAGGCCCGCAGGGTCGATGCGTTCTCACGTGGTGAGACCGAGTTCGTGCAGGGCCTGGTCGGGATGGTGGCGGTAGTGGTCGATGGCTTCGGCGATGTTGGTCCATCCGGCCGGCCAGGCGAGGCTGATGGCGAGATTGCGTAGGGAGGTCATCACACTGGGAGTGCTTCTGGTGCGGATACGGGACGCGTCTCCGCCGTAGGTCACGTCTCGCACGTTTCACAGTGTCTCAACTCCCCAGTGTTCACGAGTGATTCGCGCCAGGATGGCCGGGTCGCGGTGTCGGCGGGCGCTCTGCGCAAGCAGCCCAAGTCCATGGCCCCCGTGATGCGGCCTGAGGAAACAGCTCGGAGCAATCCTGTACCGCGCCTCAGGTCCGTTGCTGTCAGTCGCATGTTCAATGGCCTTGTTTGCGATGTCGAGGGCGAACTCCGTGACGTCGAAGTGATGGAGATCGAGGAGGCGGAATCGGGCCAGTTCGATGAGGCGGGTGTTGGCCTGGGGCCGGTACATCCATTGCCCGCGGACGGTGATGCTGTTTCGCATGATCCACGGATAGGGCAAGGCCAGGTCCTCGCCGCCGAGCATGCCGACGCCGCCCATCAGCACGACCCTGCCGTATTCACGGACAGTCATGGCAGCGGCCCGCACCGGCGTGGTCCATGCAGAGGGCGGCAGCAGGTCGAGGACGACGTCTATCGGGCCGGGTGCAGCCTGCTTCATCCGGTCGTGGTCCTCGTTCTCGTTCTCGTTCTCGTCGCCGGACAGTGGCACGACTCGAAGGCGTGAGCCGAACCGATCCTCGAGCTCGGTCAGCATGTCCTGGTTACGGCCTGGCGCGACGACGCAGCCCGCTCCCATCGCGAGGGCCACGGCGACTCCGGCGCTGCCGACGTTCCCGGTCGCGCCACTGACCAGAACCGTTTCACCCGCCCGCAAGTCGGCCGCGAGCAGACGGCCGTAGGGCACGAGACACACGCTGAGGGCATTCCACCGTCCGGCCTCGGCAGGGTCGATCGCACCCATCGGGAACGCATTCTCCGTGGGGACCATCAGCAGCTCGGCGAAGGAGCCCTGGCCGTAATGCTTCTGAAGATGCAAGCCACCGTCGCCGCGCGCGCTCAAGCCCCGCAGGGTGATGTCGGGGTCACGCGTCGTCGCGGGAGCAAGGGCCGGATCGCACAGGACCCAGTCCCCCCACGGCAAGGCGCGTCGAGTCCGGCCGCACCCCGCAGTGGCGCCAGCACGCAACGGTGCCCCGGACCACTCGACGAGCCGGTTGAGGCGTAGGCCGGGTGCTCCTTCACGGCTTCGACCGCTCTCTGCGTCATGCCATCCGGGTCCGTCGCACGGACGAACAGCGGGATGATGGTCTGGGTGTCGTACGCACCGAGGTTGCCATGGAGCTGGTCGATGGCCTTACCGAACGCTGTGGAACCATCCCAGCATCTTGCACTCGCCGACCGTCGCCTGCCCGCCGTCTCGGCGCTCGAATCGCCTTCCGTGGCTCGGATGTCGTGCCGCCGGGGAGGTCTGAGGGCCAGGCCCCGTCCAACTCATGTACCCGGTGCACGGCTGGTAGGACACGGGCGTGTGCGGCCACCGGTCGATGCGGGCTCACCGGAGCATGACGGCAGGTCACCGGCTCCTTGTCCGGGCTGCGTTGTCAGTGGTGGGAGATACGTTCGAGGTATTGGAACCGCTGTTGCACGACAGGAGTGGACGATGACCGAGAGCAGTGTGCTGCCCGCGCTCAGGGTGGTGCTGACGGACGTCAACGAGCGTGTGGTGGAGGCGTGGCGCGCCGCGTTCGCCGACACCCCCGGCATCGAGATCCGCAAGGGCTCGATCCTCGACGAGGACGTCGACGCCTGGGTCACCCCCACGAACTCCCGGGGCCGGATGGACGGCGGGGTCGACGCCGTGATCAAGCGGTACCTGGGGGCCGGCATCCAGGTGCGCGTCCAGCGGGCGATCCGCGACCGGTTCGCCGGACCCATGCCGGTGGGCAGCGCGGTCTGCGTCCCGTCCGGCGCGACCGTCCCCCGGTACCTGATATCGACGCCGACGATGGTGCGGTCCTCGCAGGACGTGAGTGCCACGCTGAACGTGGCGCTGGCGTGCGCGGCCGCTTTCCAGGCCGTCCACCGGCAGAACCGGAAGGAGCCGGGCAGCATCCGGTCCGTGGCGCTGGTCGGGATGGGGGCGCAGACCGGCCAGGTGCCCGCCCGGGTGTGCGCCAATCTGATGTGGACCGGCTACACGCTCTTCCACGACCACTGGTTCGAGGACGACGACGAGCTGCGGTCCACGATCATCTCCCAGCTCCACGGGGTCGAGAACGCGCCCGTCGACCAGCGGGTGCGCA
>NZ_JADDRL010000004.1 GCF_021538895.1 Streptomyces olivochromogenes
CGGCGGTCAGGACGGCCGGGGCCGCGACGCCCAGCCGCGCGTACACGGACATCACGTCGTCCCGCGTCAGCCCGGCCACCGGGCTGTCCATCAGTACCCGGCCGGCCCGCAGGCCGATGATCCGGTGCCCCCAGGAGAGCGCCAGGTCGACCTGGTGCAGGCTGCACAGCACGGTGAGCCGCTCCTCCTCGCCGATCTCCTTGACCAGCCGCATGATCTGGGCCGAGGACTCCGGGTCGAGGGAGGCGACGGGCTCGTCGGCGAGCAGGATCTCCGGGCGCTGCATCAGCGCCCGGGCGACCGCCACCCGCTGCTGCTGCCCGCCGGAGAGGGTGTCCGCCCGCTGGAACGCCTGGTCGAGCAGGCCCACCCGGTCGAGGTGCCGCTGCGCCTCGCGCCGTACCTCCCGCGGATAGCCGATCAGTCCGAGGCGCGGGCCGCGCAGCCGGCCGAGCGCGCCGGTGCACACGTTCTCCAGCACGGTGAGGCTGCCGACGAGGTGGAACTGCTGGAAGACGAAGCCGACGCGGCGGCGCAGCCGGCGCAGGGCGGCCCCGTTTGCGCGGCCCACATCGGTGCCGAGGACGGTGACCGTGCCGGCGGTGGCCCGCTGCAGCCCGTCCACATGACGCAGCAGCGTCGACTTGCCGGACCCGGAGAGCCCGAGCAGCACGACCATCTCCCCGGCCCGTACGCTCAGCGAGACGTCGTCGAGCGCGCGCACATCGGAATCGAACTGCTTGCTGACGCCCTCGAATCGCACGACGGGTTCGGGAAGGTGGTCCGCGGTCATGGGGTGCTCCGACTCTTTTGTGAACTGAACTGCCGTAGGGAAAACCGGAATTGCGGGGCCATGGCCGCCGCAATCCCGGTCGTCCTCGTTATGCGTGACGGTGTGCGCGGAATTCGGCCGCGTGGGTCAGGACTTCACGCACTGCTTGTCCTTGGTGATGTCGCAGACCTTGCGGACGCCGTCGTAGTCGGAGTCGTCGACCTTCGCGTAACCCCAGTCGCCGGCGTCGTTCACCTCGCACTTGCCGCTGCCCGGGCAGAATCCGTGGCTCTTGAGGTAGTCGACGTTGGCCATGTTCTGGAAGGCCTTGGCGATCTTCTCCTTGAGGCCGGCGTCGAGGTCGTCGCTGATCGCCACCGGGGAGCCGGGGATCATGTCCGACTTCCACACCGTGGTGATCTCGCCCTTCTTGAGCTGACCCTTTTCGATCAGCTGCTTGTCGACCATCGTGTCGTAGGCGAATCCGGCCTCGCACTGGCCGCTCTTCACCGCGAGCACGGAGGCGTCGTGGCCGCCGGCCATCACCGGGGTGATGCCCTTCTCCACGTCGACGCCGGCGGCCAGGAGCCCGGCGCGCGGGTAGAGGTAGCCGGAGGTGGAGTTGGGGTCGACGAAGCAGACCTTCTTGCCCTTGAAGCCCTTGAGGTCCTTGACCTTCGAGCCCGCCTTGACGATTCCGTAGGACTGGTAGCCGGGCTTCGCGCCCTTCGTCTCGACACCGGCGGCGACCGGAGTGGTCTTCACTCCGGAACTCTTCGCCTGCACGTAGGAGAACGGTCCGTACGCGGCGATCTGGATCTTTCCGGAACGCTGGCCCTCGATGACGGCCGCGTAATTGGTGGCCTTCTGGAAGGTGATCTTCTTGCCGGTCTCCTTCTCCAGCAGCTTGATCACGGCCCCGTAGGAGGCCTGCAGGTCGGTGGAGTTCTCGGCGGGCACGGCGGCCATCACGAGAGTGTCGCCGCCCTTTCCGTCCGCCGACGTCGCGGACTTCGACGCGGCGCTTTCGCCGCAGCCGGCCAGGGTGAGTACGGAGGCGGCACCGAGGGCGAATACGCCGAGATTGCGCCGGTTCACAAGAAACATGGTGTGGCTTCTCCTCAAACGGCCCGCGGGGGCGCCGCCGGAACGATTTTGAACGGCACCCAGGCTGAGTCCGGGGCGTGCCGGGGCGGAGAAGCGATGGTTGCGCTCTGTCGAACGGGTCCGGTCTCTTACGAGCACCCGACCGGACGAGTCACCACGAGCGGGGGCTTAAGTACCTCCGTGGAGTTCACGTAGGCGGCCACCAGGTCCAGGTCGAGGGCCTTGATCACCTCGGGGCCGCGGACCACACCGTCGGTCACCGGTTGATGTCGCAGGAGTGGACGGGGATGTCCGGGTAGGTCCGCGCGAGGTAGTGGGTGGTGTCGCCGAGGTGGCAGCCCGTCTCGACGATCACGTCGGGGCGTAGGCCTCGACCAGGCAGTCGAAGGCGACGGCCGCCTCGATGTCGAAACCGAAGGGGCCGCCGCCGTCGCTGAGCGGGAAGCTGCCGTCGAGCTGCCGCCCGCCCATGCGGTGCGTGCGGCAGAAGTGCTCGTAGACCCGCTCGTGCGTCATCCGGAGGCTTCGCCCAGCGCCGGCTGTTTGCGGCGGACCGTGCGCAGCATCGACCACAGCGCGAACAGCAGCGGGATCGAGCCGGAGACGATCACCTGGTCGCGGCTCGTGACCAGGCTGTTCGGGGTGCCCAGCAGGAAGCCGAGGCCGATGCAGGACCGGGACAGGGCCTGGTAGCAGGCCCAGGCGCTGCCGTGCACCTCGGCGGGCACCTGGGTGTGCACCGCGTTGCGCAGACCGACGTTGCACACGCCGTTGCCGAAGCCGGCGAGCAGGAACAGCGGGAAGATCGCCGCCGCCATCGGGAGCAGCCCCGCGCACAGCAGGCCGAGGGAGATGCCGAGCACCCCGCCGAGGATGAGCGCGGTGTGCCGCCCCGACCAGCTCGCGCGGCCCGCCAGCAGCGCGCCCGGGATGGAGCCCAGCGCCCAGGTCGACAGGAACAGGCCGAACACGGTCTCGTTGCCGTGGGCGACGTCCCGCAGGTAGTAGACGCCCGCGACCCCCTCGATGCTGGTGGCCAGCATCGCCGCCGCCAGGGTGGCCAGCAGCGGTCCGACGACCGGCGCGGTGCGCAGCGCCTGGTAGCCGTCCGACAGTTTCGCGTCGGGCCGGCGGCCGATCGACACGTTCACCGAGCGGGGTACGGCGAGGGCCGTGCACCAGGCGAGGACGAGGAAGGAGACGCCGTCGGCGCCGAGCAGGAACGCCGTGCCCGACACGGAGTGCAGCAGGCCCGCCAGCGCCGGCCCGACCAGCCCGGCCGCCGAAAGACCGGCCGTGAGCCGGCTGTTGGCCCGGCTGGTGTGCTTCTCGCCCGCGACGACCGGGAGCATCTTGAAGCCGGCCGCCACCGACGCCACTCCGGCCAGCCCCGACACGGCGATGAGCCCGATCCTGAGGTGGAAGCCGTCGACCGCGGCGGCGGTGCCGAGGGACATCGCCTGGACCGCGAGGGCCCACAGGCACACGGACCGGGCGCTGACCCGGTCCACGAGGGACCCGATGAACGGCGCGGCGACGACGGTGGGCAGCAGGTCGGCGAGGAACACCTCCGTGACACCCCAGCGCATGCCCTTGTCCGCCGCGTCCAGGACCATGCCGAGGGTGGCGAGCGAGTCGCCGACGCGGGAGAAGAGCGTTCCGGCGATCAGTACCAGGGCGGGCGCCGGAACGAGGGAATTCCGGCGCAGCGCGGCGAATGCCCCGAACGCCGTCTTCCGCGTCTTCTGCGTGTCCAATCGAGTCCAATCCGTCCGCCTGCCAGGTCACTTCAAGGCCGAGCCGCGGAACAGATTAGGTCTGCGTACGCAGCAGAAGGGCGTCCACCGGCCATCCGTGCGCACCACCGCCCGTCACCTCCATGGTGACCCGGTGTTCGTATGCGAGTCCCATTTTCTCGGCCATGAGCCGTACTTCACCGGATGTCCACACGTGTTCTTCATGAATACCCATAACGCCCGGGAACGGATACGGGTCTCCCGCATGCGCCTCGATGAAGTAGTTGTGCCGCAAGTTCCGGGTGTCCGGAAGGAAGTCGACGCCGCGCCGGATGAGTCGCCTGTTGCCCCGCCGATCCTCGAACGAAACGGCGTCACACATTTCGCGCAGGTGGACAAAGCGCTTCAGGGACGACTCGTGGAAGGCGACGAGGACGACATGGCCGTCCGGGCGCACGGCGTCGCGCAGGTTCCGGATGACGTCCGGCGCGGCGGACTCGGAGGTGAAGGAGTTGAGCGTCACGTTGCCCAGCAGTGCGAGGTCCACCTCGCTTTTCGGCCAACCCGGGAGTCGAGGAGGTCGCCCGCGACGAACCGGGCCACCCCCGCGCACCGTTCGTGAAACCGCTCCCACGCCGACTGCGCGTTGTCGATACCCGTCAGATGAATGTCCGGAAAATGCCGGGCCAACGCGCTGATGATGCGCCCCTATCCGCAGCCGGCGTCCAGAACGGACCGGGCCGCGGTCATGTCGCACAGTTCGATGTACGCCGGCAGGTCCCAGGTCACCTGCCAGGCGGCCGGTTCCTCGAATTCGTAGAAAAGACCGGAGAAATATGACTGAACGGGGATCTCGGGGAAGTTCTCCAGGATTCCGGAGAACGGGCGGAAGAACCGGGACGGGGTGTGCACGGCGGCCGTCATGCGACGGCCGCCGCCCGGGACGCGAAGCGGTGGACCTGGTCGAGCGCGTCCGCCCGGTAGGGGCCCTCCGTGTCCCGGCCCTGAGCCCGCAGGGTCTCCCGGTGGGCGTCCATCACCGACGCGATCCAGTCGACCATCGCCCGTGCGTCCGGGCCGAGGGCCGAGCGCACCACCTCGCTGCGCGCCGCCGTGTCGAAGAACTGGGCCCGCTGCCAGTACTCGGTGAGCAGCCCGTCGCACACGTCACGGTCGGCCAGGCCGGCCGCCCGCACGCTCAGCAGCAACTCCAGCAGGTGCGCGTACACATGGATCGTCGACAGGATGCGCAGACAGTCCATCCGGCGGCGTTCGCCCGCGACCGGGTTCCACGGGATGCCGAACACCGCGCCGCTCAGATGGTTGTGGTCGGGCCGCACGAGCCGGCGGCAGACCAGCAGGTCGTAGAACTTCTGGTGGGCGGCCTCGTGCAGGATCGCGTCCGCCGTCCTCAACGCCCCCGCGAGCACCTGGGTGTTGAGGACGGACACGAACGGGGCCGGGACGATGAACGCCGACTCGACGATGCTGTCCTCGATCAGCACCGCGCCGCGCACGGACGACACGATCGAGAGGCCGAACTCCCCGAGCGCCTCCGTGATGAGCCCGAGTCCGCGTTCGACGGCGGCGGCGTGCGCGAGAGTCGCGGCCACATAGGTGTGCGGCACCGCGAGGTCCGCGCTGATCACCCTCCGCAGGGCCCGGCCGCCGGCGCTCGCCGACCAGTCGGTGGCGAGGGCGTAGCGGTGACCGGACAGCACCAGCTCGGTGACCGGCGCGACCGGGGCGAGCAGGGCCGTGCCGCTGCGCAGGGCGGCCGCCGCCTCCTCGGGGTCCTTGCGGGTGTGCAGGGAGCGGAAGGCGTCCAGGGTCGTGGCGCGCGCGACGCTCTGCGCGACGAGCGGTGCACCCGGTGGCGGACACGGGGGACGCAGTCCCGTGTGGGCGTGCAGCAGTTCGGCCGCGACGTCCGAGAAGGCCGCCATGTCGGCGTTGATGTCCGCCGCCGAACCGAAGGGACCGCTGCCGAGAAGATGCCGTGCCTGGGCCATGTCCTGCCCCTCGCCTCGTGGAGGAAGCCTCCTGGGTGGGTGCCGCCGCCCGTGGCGGCGCCGACGGGGCGCCACCGCGAGACGGGACGGATCACCGGGGTCGGTGCGTCCGGCGGCCCGCGGCCTGCCGGCTCACCCGTCGGCCGCGGTCAGCTGACCGCCGGGTACTGCGCCTGGATCTCGGGGATGACGGGGCTGGTGGAGCCGACCTCCTCCTCGGCGTCCGCGGCCGGCTCGGCCGGCTGCTCGACGTCGATCTTGGACTTGTCCTCGGAACTCACGGGTCACGCCTCCTCCCGTACGGGGATCCCCTGCCGCGACAGCGCACGGGGCGGCGCGGGGGCAGGGAGCTCTTCGAGGAGGCCCGCGCCGGCCAGGTCGCGCGCCCGGTGCGCGAGTTCCCGCCGGGCGTCGAGGACGTCCTTCTTCCGCAACTGCGCGTACCGGGCCACCAGTTCGTCCCCGATGAGGCCGCTCTCGAACAGCTTGAGCAGCAGGACGGAACCGGCGTCGATCTGCAGCACCCTCACCGGTGTCGTGGTGAAGACGAGGAACCTGCCCCTGATGCTCAGCGGGCGGTACTGAATGCCTTCCGCAAGCTTGTAGTTCACGTGTGCACCTCGGGCTGTGATGTGGCCTGCCAGGTCTGGAGGTTGCCGACGAGGCCCGCGGGCAGCGCGTCGCGGAGGACGGCCAGCATGCGGGTGAGCTCCCGGTGCAGCACCAGTCCGTCCGGGCCGAACTCGCGGCGCACGCTGTCGAGTTCGAGGGAGCCGAGGAGGAAGCCGCCCCGCTCCACCGCCGTGGTGAGTCTCCTGCGTACGGTCTGCGGGTCGCAGCCGGTGCGCTCCGGGTGTCCGGCGCGCAGCGCGGTCGCGTGCAGTACGGCGAGATGGACGTAGACGTGCGCGGCGCAGATGACACGGCCGGCGTTGAACCACCGCGGAGTCGCGTAGGCGAGGCTCCATGGCAGCAGGACGCGTGCACTGTGCTCGTCGGTGTAGACGGGCCGCATGAGCCGGCGGGTCAGGCGCAGTACGGCCATCTTCTCGTGCAGCGATTCGTGCAGGAGGGCGTCCGCGAGACCGAGCGTGTCCCCGTGCACCGTGGCGGCGGAGACGAAGACGGTTTCGGGCACCTGCGTGAGATAGAGACTGGGAATGGGCGAGTCGAGAACGACGATCTGGTGCACGAACGGCAGGACGCTGGCCGCGATTTCCGGAACCAGTTCGTCGAGCAGCAGCATCGCCCGGGAGATCCGTATTTCGTCGTCCGGTGTCACCTGGGACGGCCGGGCGTGTTCCCCGATTCCCTGCCGAGCCATGGCCGAGACGAAAAGCCGCTCGAACTCGGCTCCGGCGGAATCGTGAATCCAGTCCCGGGCGTGAATCCAGCATTCCGGTGCCGCCTGGACGCGCAGCGCGGTGGAGCCGTACGCCGTCCATTTCCGCAACGCCGGAATACCCTGCTCCGCACCGGCGAGTTGCCGGTCGAGGGCGCAACGCCTCAGGCAGACCGGTATCCGGTCGCCCTCGGCGGCGAGCCGTAGCTCCAGTGGATCGTCGAGTCCGGTGGCCCTGGCCGCACCCGAATAAAGGACGTCCCGGTCGGACAGGAGGGCGGCGGCATCGGCGACGACACCGGTCGTGGCCCAGGTGATGACGTCGCTCGTAGGCATGAAATCCGCCCATCCCGTAGGCTTTTGTTTCCGGACCCTTCGCCCCCTGTTCCCCCATATTCTCCGCAGCTTTATCCGAGCATGTCAACGACCGTTCTGGACGCCTAACTCCCGGTCCAGCGACGCTCCAGGCGCATTCGACCCGCGGTAATGCGAGCGGCTCCGGACGGTCGAAAACCAGGTGACCCGGCGGTGTCCGTCTTCCTACACTCGCCCCACAGCGCACCGCCGCCACGCGGCGGGTGCGCCGTCATGACCAGGAGTGGGACGAGTGAGGGGAGCAGACCGTGCGTGACCGCACCGCTGTCGCCGTTCCCCGTGCCCGGTACGAGGTGATCCTGGTGTCCTCGTCCGCCCGGTGCCCGCTGCGCGGCCGGCACCGGACCCCCGTGACGCCCGCCTGACCCCACCGTGTCAGGTACGGCGACGCCTGCCGGCAACCCGTCAGGCGGCCGCTGCGCACGGGACATCGCGCCGCCCTTTTCCGGAAACCCTCCTCGAAAGGCGATCGGGCCGTGCGCACCGACCTCCACCTTCACCCCACCCCCGCCGTCCGCAACCTGGGCATCCTCGCCCATGTCGACGCGGGCAAGACCACCCTCACCGAGCGGATCCTGTATGCGACCGGCACCACACACAAGCGCGGCGAGGTCCACGACGGCACGACCGTCACCGACTTCGACCCCCAGGAGCGCGACCGCGGCATCACCATCTTCGCCGCCGCGGTCAGCTGCGCCTGGGACGGCCACCGGATCAACCTGATCGACACCCCCGGTCACGTCGACTTCGCCGACGAGGTCGAACGGTCGCTGCGCGTGCTCGACGGCGCGGTCGCGGTGTTCGACGCCGTCGCCGGGGTCGAGCCGCAGAGCGAGTCGGTGTGGCGGCAGGCCGACCGGCACGGCGTTCCGCGGATCGCCTTCGTCAACAAGCTGGACCGCGCGGGCGCCGACCTGGACGCGGCCGTCGACTCGATCCGGCGGCGGCTGCACCCGGCCCCGCTCGTCGTGCAGTTGCCGATCGGCACCGAGGACGCCTTCACCGGCGTGGTGGATCTGCTGCGCATGCGGTCCCTGCTGTGGACCGACGGCGACGGCGGCGTTGGCGTCGGCGGCGGCGTCGGCCGCGTCGAGGAAGGCCCGGTGCCGCCGGAACTGCTGGACGAGGCACGGCGGCGGCGCCGGCTGCTGGAGGAGGCGGTGGCCGAGCTGCATCCGGCGGCGCTGGACGAGTTCTGCACGCCGTCCGGCGTCTCCACGCCGACCCTCGTGGCCGCCCTGCGCGACCTCACCCGCTCCGGCGACGGCGTGGTCGTGCTGTGCGGCTCGGCGTACCGCAACCGCGGGATCGAACCGCTGCTGGACGCGGTCTGCGCCTACCTGCCCTCACCGCTGGACGTACCCGCCGTGCGCGGCACGTACGACGGTGCCGAGCGGCGGCGGCCGGCCGACCCCGAAGCACCGTTCGCGGCGCTGGCGTTCAAGGTGAACGCGACCGCCACCGGACGGCTGACCCACCTGCGCGTCTACTCGGGCGCCGTCGCGAAGGGAGACACCGTGTGGGACCCGACCACGGGGCGCACCGAGCGCGTCGCGCGGATCCTGCGGGTGATGGCCGACCGGCACGTCCCGCTGGACCGGGCGGTCGCCGGGGACATCGTCGCCGTGGTGGGCCTCAAGTCCGCCCGGGCCGGCTCGACCCTGTGCGACCGGCAGGCGCCGATCGTGCTGGAACCGCCCGTGTCCGCCGACCCTGTGGTGTCCGTGGCGGTCGAGGCCCGCAGGAGCGCCGACACGGGGCGGCTGGCCACCGCGCTGGCCCGGCTCGCCGAGGAGGATCCGTCGCTGGTGGTGCGGACCGACCCGGAGACCGGCCAGACCGTGCTGTCCGGCATGGGCGAACTGCACCTGGAGGTGGCGGTGGAGAAGATCCGGCGTGACGGCGGCCTGGAGGTCACCGTGGGCCGGCCGCGCGTGTCCTACCGGGAGACGGTCGTCGAGGGCGTGTCCGGTCTGGTCTTCCGGCACGTCAAACAGGACGGCGGGGCGGGCCAGTTCGCCCATGTCGTGCTCGACGTGGAGCCCCTGACGGCCGAAGTCGGCACCACCGGCTTCGAGTTCCGCTCGACGGTGGTCGGCGGGCGCGTGCCGCAGGAGTACGTCCGCGCGGTCGAGGCCGGCTGCCGGGACGCCCTGGCCGAGGGCCCGCTCGGCGGTCATCCGGTGACGGGAGTGCGGGTCACCCTGACCGACGGGGCGACCCATGTGAAGGACTCCTCGGACACGGCCTTCCGCACGGCCGGCCGGCTCGGGCTGCGGCAGGCCCTGCGCGCCTGCGCGACGGCCTTGCTGGAACCGGTCGCCGAGGTCACGGTCACCGTGCCCGAGGAGGCCGTGGGCGGGGTGCTCGGCGACCTGTCGGCCCGGCGCGGCCGGGTCACGGGATCCGAGTCCCGCGGCGGCGCGGCGGTCCTCACCGCCACCGTGCCGCTGGCCGAACTGTTCGGCTACGCGACCCGGTTGCGCAGCCGCACCCAGGGCCGGGGCAGCTTCACCACCCGGCCCGCCGGGTACGTACCGGCGCCCGCCACGGCGCCGGTCGCGTAGCGGTCGCGGTGGCGCGGCGGCGGTTGCCGCCGCGCCCCGCGTCCCCGGTTCCTCGTCAGGGGTACGACACCACCGTCGACGGCGTGGTCGAGGTGCCCGACGTCGGCGCCCCGAAGTCGTTGACCACGTGCTCGTACTGCCCGTTCCCGCCGAGCGAGACGACCAGCAGGTTGTGGAACCGCACGCCCGGCCGGGCGGGCGCGGCGAAGCCGTGGTGCTGCACGATCGTCGGGTCGACGTTGTAGTAGCAGTAGCTGCCCAGGCCCCACCCCTCGTGCGCGGTGACGCCGTCGCCGACCTTGTAGGCGGCGTAGCCCTTGACCGGGCCGTTCTGGATCGCGGCCTGGTTCGGGGCGTCGTACGCCTTCTCGTTCTGGAAGAAGATCGTGCGGCCCCGCTGGCCGTTCCACTGCACGTCGTACTTGTTGAAGTGCTCGACGAACAGGCCGGTCGCCAGGACGTCGTGGCCGTTGACGACGACACCGTAGTCGGCCCGGTTGGTCTCCCAGCCGACGCCGGTGCCGTGGTCGGCGCGCCACACCCAGGTGTGGTCGACGATCGTGTGCCGGCTGTTGACGACCATGCTCGTGGTGGCCCGGCCCGCGCCCGCGCCGCCGATGCGCACGAACACGTCCTGCACGGTGGTGGGGTTGGCAAAGTGGTCCCGGGACGCGCCCGCGGGCCCGATCTCCAGCAGGGTCGGGGAGTTGACCGGTCCCGCGTCGACGAGGAAGCCCGCGAGGCGGACCCCGTCCACGTCGGCGACCTTCAGGGCGGTGACGCCGTTGTCGGGCACGATGGTCGCGTATCCCAGGCCCAGGACCACGGTGCCCGCACGGTTCACCTGGATCGGCCGGTCCACGTGGTAGATGCCCGGGGTGAGCAGCAGGTGAAGTCCCTGTGCGAGCGCCTGGTTGAGGGTCGCGGCGGTGACGCCGGGCCGGGCGACGTAGAACCGCGACAGCGGCAGGGACGTCCCGCGTGGTGTGCCGTTGCCCCAGGTGACCCCGCGCGCGTTCGTCCGCTTCTCGGGCAGGAAGACACGGAACTCGCCTCCGCCGACGTACAGGAAGGGCTTCTCGCGGGAGACCGGCGTCGTGTCGAGCGTGGTGTACGGCGGGTTCGGGAAGCTCTGCGCCGGGGCGCCCTCGACGCCGGAGAACACCATGTTCCACACGCCGTTGAGCCAGCTGCCGATCGCGCTGTCACGGGTGTACCACTGCTGCTGGGAGTACGGGCCGACCTGGCCGTCGATCCGGCTGTCCGCGATGTAGCCGCCGCTCGCCCAGCCGTAGCCGGTGGGGGAGAGGTTGAGGCCGCCGCGGACATGCATACGGCGGAAGGGCGCGGCCTGGGCGACGGCCCACCGGTTGGTCCCGTTCGCCGGGACCAGGGCCAGGTTCTCCGCCGAACGCCAGAAGTTCTGCGTGGCGTTGCCGTTGAACCAGCCCGCGTCGACCGTCACGTCCCCGTTGATGGTCGTGTCGTCCGGGGACAGGCCGAGGCCCGCGATGGACGTGTAGAAGCCGAGCTGGGCGTTGAGCCCGTGGTAAGTGCCGGGCTTGAACAGCAGGGCGTAGCGGCCGGTGCCGAACTGTGCCGACTCCTGCTGCCGGAACACCTGGTCCAGCCGGGCCTGGATGTCCGGCGTCGACGGGTCGAAGACCAGGACGCCCGGGCCGAGGTCGCCGCCGCCGGGCAGGGCGGCGGGGCGCTTTCGGGACGGGGCGGCCGACGCGGGCGCGGCTCCGCCCGCCACGGCCGAGGCGACGGCGGCCGCGCCGGCGGCGCCGAGCAGGGTTCTGCGGCCGACGGAGGGTCCCCGCGAAGCGGGGGAGTGGGAGGTCATGGGGCGGCTCTCCTCATTCAGGAAGCGAACGGTGGGGAGTTCGGGGAGCGCTCTCTCGCCGGGGAATGCTTCATGCGGTGAATGGACCCGTCAAGGGGTGCGACGAGAGTTCGTCGCACTCTGTCCAAACCCTTGACGGACCCGCCTTCCGAGGTTTAACTCACGTCCTAAATTAAGCCATGATGGCAATCCCGGAAGGGGACACCAGGACCCATGCGCACCATCCGAGCCGCTGCTGTCGGCGCCGTCACCCTGTCTCTCGCCCTCGCGGCCACGGCCTGCGGCGGCGGTTCGTCGACCGGCGGGGGGTCCGACAACTCGCCGAAGACGCTCACCTACTGGGCCTCCAACCAGGGCGCCAGCATCGCCGTCGACAAGAAGGTCCTCCAGCCCGAACTCGACAAGTTCGAGAAGCGCACGGGCATCAAGGTGAAGCTGGAGGTCGTCCCCTGGTCCGACCTGCTCAACCGGATCCTCACCGCGACCACCTCCGGCCAGGGTCCCGACGTGCTCAACATCGGCAACACCTGGAGCGCCTCGCTGCAGGCCACCGGCGCGCTGCTGCCCTGGGACGCGAAGAACTTCGCGAAGATCGGCGGCAAGGACCGGTTCGTCGACTCGGCGCTCGGCTCCACCGGCGCCGAGGGCAAGGACCCGGCGGCCGTCCCGCTGTACTCGATGGCCTACGCGCTCTACTACAACAAGCAGATCTTCGCCGACGCGGGCATCTCCAAGCCCCCGGCCACCTGGGACGAACTGGTCGCCGACGGCAAGAAGATATCCGCGAAGGGCAAGTCGGTCCTCGGCGCCGAAGGTTCGAACGTCGCGGAGAACATCCACCACGTCTTCGTCTTCGCCAAGCAGCACGGCGCGGACTTCTTCACCGCCGACGGCAAGCCCGACTTCACCAACGACAACGTGGTCGCCGCCGTCAAGCAGTACGTCGACCTGATGGCCAAGGACAAGGTCATCCCGACCGGCAACGCCGAGTACGCGCAGAACCAGTCCGTCAGCGACTTCGCCAAGGGCAAGCAGGCGATGCTGCTGTGGCAGTCCGCGTCCTCCAACCTCAAGTCGCAGGGCATGAGCGAGGACGCCTACGGCATCGCCCCCGTCCCCGTGCAGTCCGGCACCCCCGGCACCGGCGCCCAGGTCAACTCGATGGTCGCCGGCATCAACCTCGCCGTCTTCAAGAACACCGACAACCTCGACGGCGCCACCAAGTTCGTGAAGTTCATGACCAGCGACGCGGAACAGAAGATCCTCAACACCGCCTACAGCTCCATCCCGCCGGTCAAGGCCGCCCAGTCGGACGCCGCGTTCACCGCCCCGGCGAACGCCGTCCTGAAGGACACCCTGGCCACCAGCGCCGCCGCGCTGCCGCAGGTCGCCTCCGAGTCGCAGTTCGAGACCACGGTCGGTACGGCCGTCAAGGACCTGTTCGCGGACGCCGCCGCCGGACGCCCGGTGACCACCGACTCGGTGAAGGCGGCGCTCCAGAAGGCCCAGCAGCAGATGCCCGCGAAGTGAGCACCGGCACCATGACGACCGCCACCGAGGTCAGGAAGCCGGTGCACAAGAGCTCCCCCGGGGCGGCGCGCCACCCGCGCCGCCCCGGGCGGATCCGCCGCGTCTCCCTGCCCTACCTGCTTCTTCTGCCCGCCCTGGTGCTCGAACTCCTGGTCCATCTGGTGCCGATGGTGATAGGCATCGTGATGAGCTTCAAGGAGCTCACGCAGTTCTACATCCGCGACTGGGGCAGCGCCCCCTGGTCCGGTCTCGACAACTACTCGATGTCGGTGGACTTCAACGCCCCCGTCGGCGAGGCGCTGCTGCACTCCTTCCTCGTCACCGTCGGCTTCACTCTGCTGTCGGTGGCCCTGTGCTGGCTGATCGGCACGGCCGCCGCGATCTGCATGCAGGACACCTTCCGCGGCCGCGGCCTGCTGCGCGCCCTGTTCCTGGTGCCGTACGCGCTGCCCGTCTACGCGGCCGTCATCACCTGGGTGTTCATGTTCCAGCACGACAACGGCCTGGTGAACCACGTCCTGCACGACCAGCTGCACCTCACCGACAAGCCGTCCTTCTGGCTGATCGGCGACAACAGCTTCTACGCCCTGCTGACCGTGTCCGTGTGGAAGGGCTGGCCGTTCGCCTTCCTCATCGTGATGGCCGGCCTGCAGAACATCCCGAAGGAGCTGTACGAGGCGGCCGCGCTGGACGGCGCCGGGATGTGGCAGCAGATCCGCCGCATCACCCTGCCGTCCCTGCGCCCCGTCAACCAGGTGCTGGTCCTGGTCCTGTTCCTGTGGACCTTCAACGACTTCAACACGCCGTACGTCCTGTTCGGCAGGTCCGCCCCCGAGGCCGCGGACCTCATCTCGGTCCACATCTACCAAGCGTCCTTCGTCACCTGGAACTTCGGCACCGGCTCGGCGATGTCCGTCCTGCTGCTCCTGTTCCTGCTCGTCGTGACGGGCACGTACCTGCTGCTCACCTCACGCGGACGGAGGGCCGCAGATGTCTAGCCCCGCCGCCTCCCGGATTCCGTCGGTCTCCCCGACGGCCCCACCGCGCTCCTTCCTCTGGACCCGGCGGATCTTCCTCACCCTGCTCACCGGCTTCGTCCTGGTGCCGGTGTACGTCATGATCTCCAGTTCGCTGAAGCCCCTGGCGGACGTGACGGGCAAGTTCCGCTGGCTGCCGCGCGGGCTGACGATCCGCCCGTACATCGACATCTGGTCGACGGTCCCGCTCGCCAAGTACTTCGCGAACTCCCTGATCGTGGCGGGCGCGGCGACCGTCTGCTCGGTGGTGATCGCGGTGTTCGCCGCGTACGCCGTCAGCCGCTACAGCTTCCGCGGCAAGCGCGTCTTCACGGTCACCGTGCTGTCGACGCAGATGTTCCCCGGCATCCTCTTCCTGCTGCCCCTGTTCCTGCTGTACGTCAACATCGGCAACGCCACCGGCATCGCCCTGTTCGGCTCGCGCGGCGGCCTGATCCTGACGTACCTCACCTTCTCCCTCCCGTTCTCGATCTGGATGCTCATCGGGTACTTCGACTCGGTGCCGCGCGATCTGGACGAGGCGGCGCTGGTGGACGGCTGCGGACCGCTCGGCGCGCTCTTCCGCGTCGTCGTGCCGGCCGCGATCCCCGGCATCGTCGCGGTCGCCGTCTACGCCTTCATGACCGCCTGGGGCGAGGTCCTCTTCGCCTCCGTCATGACCAACGACACCACCCGCACCCTGGCCGTCGGCCTCCAGGGCTACTCCACGCTCAACGACGTGTACTGGAACCAGATCATGGCCGCGTCGCTGGTCGTGAGCGTGCCCGTGGTCGCGGGCTTCCTGCTGCTGCAGCGCTATCTCGTCGCGGGACTGACGGCGGGCGCCGTCAAGTGAACCCGCCCCGTTCCGAAGGGACTTACGTGTCCGAACGCATCGACCTCGCCGCACTCCCGCACGACTTCCTGTGGGGCACGGCCACAGCGGCGTACCAGATCGAGGGAGCCGTCGCCGAGGACGGCCGCGCCCCGTCGATCTGGGACACCTTCTCCCACACCCCCGGAAAGATCGCGGGCGACGACCACGGCGACGTCGCCTGCGACCACTACCACCGCTGGCGCGAGGACATCGCCCTCATGCGCCGGCTCGGCACGAACGCCTACCGGTTGTCGATCGCGTGGCCGAGGGTGTTCCCCGGCGGCGACGGCCCGCTCAACCAGAAGGGCATCGACTTCTACGACCGGCTGGTCGACGGCCTGCTGGAGGCCGGCATCACCCCCTCCGTCACCCTCTACCACTGGGACCTGCCCCAGGCGCTCCAGGACCGCGGCGGCTGGCCCGAGCGGGCGACCGCCCTCGCGTTCGCCGACTACGCCTCGGCCGTCGCCGAACGCCTGGGTGACCGCGTGCGACTGTGGGCCACCCTCAACGAGCCCTCCTGCTCGGCCTGGATCGGCCACCTGGAAGGCAAGATGGCCCCGGGCCTGACCGATCTGACGGCCGCCGTCCGCGCTTCCTACCACCTGCTCCTCGGCCATGGCCTGGCCACCCAGGCGATTCGCGCGGCCGCCCCGGCCGCCCAGGTCGGCATCGTCAACAACCTCTCCACCGTGCACCCCGCCACTGACCGCCCCGAGGACGTGGCGGCCGCCCGGCGCCACGACGGCCACGTCAACCGCTGGTGGCTGGACCCGGTCCACGGCCGCGGCTTCCCGGCCGACATGCGTGAGGTCTACGGCGTCGAACTCCCCGAGCAGGAAGGTGACTTGGCGACGATCGCCGCCCCGCTGGACTGGCTCGGCCTCAACTACTACTTCCCGGCGTACGTGGCCGACGACCCCTCCGGCCCCGCGCCCTACGTCTTCTCGGTCCGCCGTGAGGGCGTCCGGCGCACCGGCATGGACTGGGAGATCGACGCCGACGGCATCGAGACCCTGCTCCTGCGCCTGACCGACGACTACGGCGCCCGCAAGATCTACATCACCGAGAACGGCTCCGCCTACCCCGACGTGGTCCGCCCCGACGGCACCGTCGACGACCCCGAACGCCAGGAGTACCTGGTGAACCACCTCGCGGCCTGCGCAGCGGCGGCCCGCAAGGGCGCCCCGCTGGCCGGCTACTTCGCCTGGTCGCTGCTCGACAACTTCGAGTGGGCGTACGGCTACGACAAGCGCTTCGGACTGGTCCACGTCGACTACCGCACGCAGGTCCGCACCATCAAGGGAAGCGGACACCGGTACGCGGACATCGTGCGCAGCCACCGCGGACGCACACGCAAGGCCGCCTGAGGAGGACCCCCGGTGGGCGCGCGTGCGGGAGCGCGCGCCCACCGCGAGGGGACCGACAGGCGAGTGAAGTGGCGAGTGAAGTGACATGAGCACGCCACACATGCACACGTCCATGCACACCCCCACCTCCCCAAGGAGAGCCGCATGGCATCCCGCACCTTACGCATGCTCCTGAGCGCACTCGCGACGCTGGCGTTCCTGGGCGCGAGCCCGGCACTCGCCGCCCCCGCCCCCTCCGCCGTGGCCCCGGTCTGGGACACCGACCGCGCGGCCACCGCCTACGCCGCGAACCCGGCCGCCGTCACCGCCTCCGGCAGCGAGAACGCCGGCACCACGCCGGGCCTGGCCTTCGACGCGAACGGCGCGACCCGTTGGTCCAGCAACTTCGCCGACGACGCCTGGATCCGTCTCGACCTCGGTACGACGATCCGCGTCGACCGGGTCGTCCTGGACTGGGAGGCGGCGTACGGCAGGAAGTACGTCCTGGAGGCGTCCCGCAACGGCACCGACTGGACCCCCTTCTACACCGAGACCGACGGCACCGGCGGCACGATCACGGCCCACACGTACCCCCAGGAGGTCACCGGCCGCTACATCCGCCTGCGCGGCATCGAACGCGCCACGCCCTGGGGCTACTCACTCTGGTCTTTCAGGGTCTACGGCGGCGAACCGACCCCGGGCTCCACCACCCGCAGCAACCTCGCCCTGAACCACCCGGCGTACTCCAACTACTACCAACACGCGGGGAACTCACCGGCGTTCGTCACGGACGGCGGCCGGCCCGCCAACCTCAAGGACGACACGACCCGCTGGTCGAGCGACTGGAACGCCGACCGCTGGATCTCCGTGGACCTCGGCGCCCCGTCCACGATCTCCTCCGTGGACCTGTATGGGAGGCGGCCTACGCCGTCGACTACCAACTCCAGGTCTCCGACGACAACCGCACCTGGCGCACGGTCCACCAGCCCTCGGCCGCGGAAGTCGCCACGCGCCGCGCGAACGTCAAGCCCCCCTCGGAGGCAACGGGCCTGCACGACGCGATCACCCTCCCGTCTCCGGTGTCGGGCCGCTACATCCGCACGCTCGGCAAGGAGCGCCGCTCCTTCTACAACCCGGCCCCCTACACGGCCCAGTTCGGCTACTCCCTCTACGAGTTCGAGGTCTGGGGCACGGGCGGCAGCGCGGTGGCGGCCTACCCCGCCCTGCCGACGGACCAGTCCGGCACCTACCGCACGACCTTCTTCGACGACTTCACCGGAGCCGCCCTCGACCGCTCCAAGTGGCGGGTCGTGCGCACCGGCACGGAGATGGGCCCGGTCAACGGCGAGTCACAGGCGTACGTCGACTCGACGGACAACGTCCGCACGGAGAACGGCAATCTGATCCTCGGCGCCAAGTACTGCAAGGGCTGCACGCAGGCGGGCGGCGGCACCTACGACTTCACCTCCGGCCGCATCGACACCAGCACCCACTTCGACTTCACATACGGCAAGGTCAGCGCCCGTATGAAACTCCCTGTCGGCGACGGCTTCTGGCCCGCCTTCTGGCTGCTCGGCAGCAACGTCGACGACCCGTCCGTCTCCTGGCCCGCCTCCGGCGAGACCGACATCATGGAGAACATCGGCTACCCCGACTGGACCAGCTCGGCCCTCCACGGCCCCGGCTACTCGGCGGACGGCAACATCGGCGCCCGCCAGACGTACCCGAACGGCGGCACGGCGGACCAGTGGCACACGTACGCGGTGGAGTGGACACCGACGGCACTGCGCTTCTCCGTCGACGACCGCGTGGTCCAGGAGACGACCCGCAACAAACTGGAATCCACGCGGGGCCAATGGGTCTACGACCACAACCAGTACGTGATCCTCAACCTCGCCCTCGGCGGCGCCTACCCCGCCGGCTGGAACAAGGTGACGAGTCCCTACTGGGGGCTGCCGCAGTCGAGCGTGGACAAGGTCGCGGGCGGGGGAGTGCGGGCGGAGGTGGACTGGGTTCGGGTGGAGCAGAAGGGGTGACCGGTTGAACCACGCGGGCAGCCGCGTGCGTTCGTGTGCATCCGGGCGGAATCACGGGACCACCGCCACGCGGACGACTCGCGCGTGACAGGATCCCGACCATGAGCGCATCCCCGGCGGTAAGGAGCCTGCGCGCCGCCGTGTTCGCCGCGGTGTGCGTGTTGCTCGCTGCCGCCGGGCACGGGCTGGCGATGGGGGCGATGCCGCCGTTGTGGGCCGACGGGGTCGGATTCCTGGTCGTGTTCGTGGCGGGGTGGCTGCTCGGCGGGCGGGAGCGGTCGCTGGCGGGGATCGGTGCGGCCATGCTCGTCACCCAGGCGGGGCTGCACGTCGCCTTCGACGCGGCCCGCCCCGCCGCGCCCATCTCTGGACACGCCATGCGGATGGCGGCCATGCACGGCCACACCATGGCCGCCGTGGTCACCCGTCCGCACGCGCTCACCGCCCACGCCACCGTCGCCCATGTCCTCGCCGCCCTCCTCGCCTCCTGGTGGCTGCGGCGCGGTGAGGTCGCCCTGTGGTCGCTGTTGCGGCGGGCCGTCGCGTGTGTGCCCGGGCTTGTCGCCTGGTGGCGGGACACGCCGTTGCCCGTGTCGCCGGAACGTCCTCGGCCGGTCCCGGTCGTCGTCGTTCCGGCGCGACGGCTTCCGATACGTCATGCCGTGAGCCGGCGTGGGCCCCCGGTCCGGATCCCGTACTCGATCTGACCCCCCATCACTCCTTCAGTACGTACGGAGATCCACTCGCCCATGTCTGCCATTTCTTCCATGACTGCCAAGTCCAGGAACCGCACCATCCTGCGCCGCGTCTCGACCGTCACCGCCCTCGCCGCCGCCGGGGTTCTCGCCGCCGCGGGTGTCGCCTCGGCGCATGTCACCGTCCACCCCGAGAGCTACGCCAAGGGCGCCACGGACGGTCTGCTGAGCTTCCGGGTGCCCAACGAGGAGGACGGCGCGAGCACCACCAAGGTTCAGGTGTTCCTGCCCACCGACCACCCCGTCCTCGGTGTGCTCGTGCATCCGCAAGGCGGGTGGACCGCCAAGGTGACCACCACCAAGCTCAAGACGCCGGTCAAGACCGACGACGGGACCATCGGCGAGGCCGTCTCCGAGATCACCTGGACCGGGGGCAAGATCGGCCCGGGGCAGTTCGAGGACTTCGACGTCGCCTTCGGGCAGCTGCCGCAGGACACCGACGAGCTGACCTTCAAGACGCTCCAGACGTACTCCGACGGCAAGGTCGTCCGCTGGATCGAGCAGGGCGGGGAGGAGGAGTCGGAGAATCCCGCCCCGGTGCTGAAGCTCACCGCCGCCGACAGCGAGGCCCCCGCCGCGACGGCCACGAAGGACGGCGGCGCCAAGACCGGTTCCACGGCAGCCGCCACCGGCTCCGGCGACTCCAGTGACTCCACCGCCCGCGGTCTCGGCATCGCGGGCCTGATCGTCGGCGTGCTGGGCCTGGCGGCCGCCGCGTTCGCCCTCGTACGGAGCCGGTCGGCGCGCTCGTAGCGCGGCCGAGCGGGAGACGAGCGGGAAACGGGAAGCGGGAAGCGAGCGGGAAACGGGAAGGGCCCGGATCAGTTGCTGATCCGGGCCCCTCCCTTCGCGTCGACCTCTCAAGTGGTCACCTGGCGACGAGCTCCAGCATCTCCTGGGCGGGCGCCTCCTGGACGATCCGGGACCTGCGCCACAGCCACAGCACGTCCCGCCCGAACGACCACAGCAGCGAGCCCAGCGCCAGCAGCGCCACGGCCAGGTTCGCGATGTGCGGGAGCAGTTCGGAGCCCGCCAGCAGCAGGCAGACGCCCTGCAGCGCGGCGACCGTCTTGCGGGCGAAGGACGGCGGCAGCGGCGCGTTCAGCCAGGGCGCCACGCGGGCCGCGGCGACGAACGCGTAGCGCATGCCGCCGATCAGCAGCACCCACGGGCCGAGCTGCATCGACACGTACACGCTCAGCACCAGGATCAGGAACGCGTCGACCTCCATGTCGAAGCGGGCGCCGAGCGCGGTCGAGGTGCCGGTGCGCCGGGCGACCTTGCCGTCGACGCCGTCCAGGATCAGGGCCACGGCCGTCAGGCCGACCAGCAGCGTCACCGGCGGCGAGCTCTCGAAGGAGTCCGCGACCAGCGCCGTCACCCCGCCGACCAGCGTCGCCCGGCCCAGGGTGACCCGGTTGGCGGGGCCGAAGGAGCGCAGCCGGGAGCGGTGCAGCGCCCGGGAGAGCACCGCCCAGGAGGCGATCGCGAACGCCAGGCCCGTCAGCCAGCCGGCCGGCCCCATGCCGATCGCCGAGCCCAGCAGGGCCAGCAACAGGATCTGCACGCCCGCTCCCACAGCGGTCTCCTGCTGGACCAGCCTCGCTTCGTAAGTGTTGTTCAGGGCCACCGCACGTCCTCCGGCCGAGTGACAGAGTCGATCAACGCCGCGTACTGTGCGCGGCCTGTGCACATCTCGGTACGTGAACAACTTCCCGATCGTTCAGGAGGATGCCGATGAACCGCTCCGCGCGCGCGTTCTGGCTCCGCTCGCCCGGCCAGGGCGAGCTCCGTGACCACGCGCTGCCCGCGCCCGCCGAGGGCGAGGTCGTGGTGCGCTCGCTCTACTCCGGAGTGAGCCGCGGCACGGAGACGCTCGTCTTTCGCGGCGGCGTTCCCGAGAGCCAACACGCCGCGATGCGGTCGCCGTTCCAGGAGGGCGACTTCCCCGGTCCGGTGAAGTACGGCTACCTCAACGTCGGCGTGGTCGAGGAGGGACCGGACGAGCTGACGGGCCGTACCGTCTTCTGCCTGTATCCGCATCAGACCCGTTACGTCGTTCCGGTGAAGGCGGTGACCCCCGTGCCCGACGGCGTGCCCGCCGAGCGGGCCGTCCTCGCCGGCACCGTGGAGACCGCCGTGAACGCCCTGTGGGACGCGACACCGCTGATCGGCGACCGGATCGCGGTGGTCGGCGGTGGCATGGTCGGCTGCTCGGTGGCCGCCCTGCTGGCCCGCTTCCCCGGCGTACGGCTGCAGCTGGTCGACGCCGATCCGGCCCGCGCCAAGACCGCCGAGGCGCTCGGCGTGGCCTTCGCCGCGCCCGAGGACGCGCTCGGCGACTGCGACCTGGTCGTTCACGCCAGCGCCACCGAACAGGGCCTCGCCCGCTCCCTCGAACTCCTGCGCGCCGAGGGCACGGTCCTCGAACTGAGCTGGTACGGCGACCGGCGCGTCGCCCTCCCGCTCGGCGAGGCCTTCCACTCCCGGCGGCTCACCGTGCGCAGCAGCCAGGTCGGCTCCGTCTCCCCGGCCCGCCGCTCCAGCCGCGACTACGCCGGCCGGCTGGCCCTCGCCCTCGACCTGCTCACCGACCCCGCGCTGGACGCCCTCATCACCGGGGAGAGCGCGTTCGAGGAGCTGCCGGAGGTCATGCCGAGGCTCGCCTCGGGGGAGCTCCCGGCCCTGTGCCACCGGGTCCGCTACGGCGACCAGGGCGACACAGACTGACGGATTCGCACAATCCAGGACGACGAAACGGCCTGACCTCAGAAAAGAGTGAGAGAGGGCTGAACACGGGGAAGCGAAGAGCCGTACTACACGGCATCCCGCGGCAGGCATCAGCCGAGGGAACCAGACGCGCCGCACCTGGAGGGTCGTCCGTTGTTCAGCATCACCGTCCGCGATCACATCATGATCGCCCACAGCTTTCACGGCGAGGTGTTCGGGCCCGCGCAGCGCCTGCACGGTGCCACGTTCCTCGTGGACGCGACGTTTCGCCGCGAGCAGCTGGACGACGACAACATCGTCGTCGACATCGGACTGGCCACGCAGGAACTGGGCGCCGTCGTCAGCGAGCTGAACTACAGAAACCTCGACAACGAGCCCGACTTCGCCGGTGTCAACACCTCCACGGAGTTCCTGGCCAAGGTCATCGCCGACCGGCTCGCCGAGCGGGTCCACAAGGGCGCGCTGGGCGAGGGCGCCCGGGGGCTCGCGGGCATCACGGTCACCCTGCACGAGTCGCACGTCGCCTGGGCGAGTTACGAGCGTGCCCTGTGACCGACACGACCATGGACCGTGCGCCGTCCCTGACCTTCGTGCCCGCCCAGCGCGCGGCCCTCGACCACGTCGGGATCGTCCCCATGTCCCTGCGCACCGTGCACTTCGTGATGCCGGGCGGCGTCGACGACCCGGCCCAGCCCAGCGGCGGCAACGCCTACGACCGGCGGCTGTGCCTGGACCTGCCCGGCTTCGGCTGGCAGGTCACCCCGCACGCCGTGGACGGGACCTGGCCCCGCCCCGGCCGGGCCACCCGTGACGAACTCGCCCGCACGCTGCGGGAACTGCCGGACGGCGCGGTCGTCCTGCTCGACGGTCTGGTCGCCTGCGGCGTCCCCGACATCGTCGTCCCCGAGGCCGCGCGCCTGCGCCTCGCGGTGCTGGTCCACCTCCCGCTCGGCGACGAGACGGGCCTCGATGCGGCGGTGGCGGCGGACCTCGACGCCAAGGAGCGCGAGGTACTGCGGGCGGTACCCGCGGTCGTGGCCACCAGCGACTGGGCGGTCCGCCGCCTCGTCTCCCACCACGGCCTCGCCCCCGACCGCGTGCACGTCGCCGCGCCCGGCGCCGACATCGCCCCCCTCGCCCCCGGCACCGACGGCGTCTCGCGCCTGCTGTGCGTGGCGGCGGTGACCCCGCGCAAGGGGCAGCACCGGCTGGTCGAGGCGCTCGCCGCGGTACGGGACCTGCCGTGGAGCTGCGAGTGCGTCGGCGGCCTCGGGAACGATCCCGAGTACGTCGCCCATCTGCGGTCCCTGATCGAGAAGTACGGCCTGACGGACCGTCTGCATCTGGCGGGCCCCCGCTCAGGCGCCGCGCTCGACGCCAGCTACGCCGCCGCCGACCTCATGGTCCTCACCTCGTACGCCGAGACGTACGGCATGGCGGTCACCGAGGCGCTCGCGCGCGGCATCCCGGTGCTGGCCACGGACGTCGGCGGCCTGCCCGAGGCGGTCGGCCGCGCCCCCGACGGCGGCGTGCCCGGCATCCTCGTCCCGCCGGAGGACCCGGCCGCCCTCGCCGCCGAACTGCGCGGCTGGTTCGGCGAGGCCGATGTGCGCCGGCGCCTGAAGGCCGCCGCGCGCGGCCGCCGCGCGGCCCTCGACGGCTGGGCGACCACGGCCCGCAGCCTGGCCGGAGTCCTGCACCGGCTCCCCGACGAACCCCGGAGGGCGGCATGAGCCAGACGACCACCACCACCCAGTCCGGGGGGATCCCGGCCCAGCCGGGCCCGCGGGACCTGACGGGCGCGGAGCGAGAGGGCACCCCGACCATGCCGGAGCCCACCACACCGACCACCGCAGATTCGACCGTGCCGGAGCCCGGCGCGGCGACCGCCGCCGTGGAGACCGACGCCGGACCCGCCGTGGTCATCGCCGGTGCCGGGCCCGTGGCGCGGCCCGGGGAGCGGGCCACCGTACGGCTGCGGGAGGACGTGTCCGACGAGCCGCCCCGGTACGCGCCCGAGTGGCTGCAGCTGCGGGAAGAGGCCGACGCGGCCGCCCGGGCGCTCGATCTGCTCGACCCGCTGCGGATCCGGCTCGCCAACCTGCCGGGCCGCTGCGGCGGTCTGGTCGTGCACGACGTGGGCTGCGGCACCGGCTCGATGGGCCGCTGGCTCGCGCCGCGCCTGGACGGCGCCCAGCACTGGGTCCTGCACGACCGCGACCCCTACCTGCTGCACTTCGCCGCCGTCGCCTCCCCGCGCGCCGCCGGCGACGGCAGCCGCGTCTCGGTGGAGACCCGGCGCGGCGACGTGGCCCGGCTGACCCGGGACGCGCTGGCCGGCGCCTCGCTGGTGACGGCGTCCGCGCTGCTCGACGTCCTCACCCGCGAGGAGGTCGAGACGCTCGCCGACGCCTGCGTCGGTGCCGGCTGCCCCGCGCTGCTCACCCTCTCCGTCGCCGGGCGGGTCGAACTGACCCCGTCCGACCCGCTGGACACCGAGATCGCCGAGGCGTTCAACGCCCACCAGCGGCGCGGCGGCATGCTGGGACCCGACGCGATCACCGTGGCCGCCGAGGCGTTCTCCGAGCGCGGCGCCACGGTGAAGGTGCACCCGAGCCCCTGGCGGCTGGGCCCCGAGGAGGCCGCGCTGACGGCCCAGTGGCTGCGCGGCTGGGTCGGCGCCGCCGTCGAACAGCGCCCCGAACTGCGGGAGCGCGCCGACCGCTACCTCCAGGACCGGCTGGCCGCCTGCGAGGCCGGCGAGCTCGACGTCGTCGTCCACCACAGTGACCTGCTCGCCCTGGTCCGGCCGACGGGCGGAGCGTCATGAGCGCGCACACGGCGGGGCCGCAGGCGGTGGGCGCCGAGGCGTTGTCCCGGACGGCACGAACGGCCCCGCACACGCGCGTGGCGCCGATGCTCACGACCCGCACGTGCTCGCACCTCGGCGACACGGCACGGGTCGCGGCGCCCCCGCGCGTGCCCACGGCGGCAAAGACCGCCGCCCCGGAGGCGGCCGCCCCACCGGCCCCCGCCCGGGGCGGCGGTCCGCGCCGTTTCCTCGCCCGCCTCAACACCCACGCCGTGCGCACCCACTTCGGCACCGTCGCCGGCGTCGCCATCCTCACCGCCCTGCTGTGGCGGCTGGGCACCGGCGTCCTCCTCGACGGACTGCGCCGGATCGACACCGTGACCCTGCTGGCGGCGCTCGGCATCGGCGTCGTCACCACCGTGTTCAGCGCCTGGCGCTGGCAGTTGGTGGCCCGGGGCCTGCGGATCCGGCTGCCGCTGGGGCCCGCCGTGGCCGACTACTACCGGGCGCTGTTCCTGAACGCGGCCCTGCCCGGCGGAATCCTGGGCGACGTGCACCGGGCGGTCCGGCACGGGCAGAGCGCCGGCGACGTCCGGCGCGGGGTCAAGGCGGTCGTCCTGGAACGGGTCGCCGGTCAGGTCGCGCTGACCGTGTTCGGCGCGGTGGTGCTGCTGACGCTGCCGTCCCCGGTCCGCGACGACGCCCGCAACTTCGCCCCGCTGGTGGCCCTCGCCGCGGCGGGCGCGCTCGCCGTCGTCCTCGCCGTCCGCCTGAACCGCGCGCCCTCCCGGCGCGGCGGCGCCCTGCGCAACACCCTCGCCGAGGCGCGCGAGGGCCTGCTGTCCCGCGCCAACGGGCCCGGCGTCGCGCTGTCCTCCGCCGTCGTCCTGGCCGGGCACCTGGCGATGTTCGTGGTGGCGGCCCGGGTCGCCGGATCGGCCGCGTCCGTCGCCGTGCTGATGCCGATCGCGGTCCTCGCCCTGGTCGCCATGGGCCTGCCGCTGAACATCGGCGGTTTCGGCCCCCGCGAGGGCGTCACCGCCTGGGCGTTCGGCGCCGCGGGCCTGGGCGCGAGCAGCGGGGTGGCCGTCGCCGTGGTGTACGGGGTGCTGAGCTTCGTGGCGAGCCTGCCCGGCGTCGCCGTCCTCCTCGTCCGCTGGTACGGCGGACTGCGTGCCGGGACCGCCGCGACGGAGCCCGGTCACGCTCCCCACGCCGGTTACCCGCGTTCGTCCGCGGACGTGAGCAACTCGGCATACGCTCCGAAGGATTCGGCGAGGCTCGCCAGCAGTTCCTTGCCCTTTTCCGCCGACCCCAGGGAAGGACGGCCGATGACACCCGATTCGGTATAGGCGGACATTCCCACGGTGAGCAGATGACGGCGGTCGTCCGCGACGAAATCGGCGGACTCGTAACCAGGGCGGACGAATTCAGGATGAGCGTGCAGCAGAATGGAGGTCTCGATTTCCCCCGCGTGCATGTCGGTCAGCAGCGAGGTGAGGACCCCGGCCCGCTCCCGCGCCGCCTCCCAGTCCTCCGCCGCCGGGAACAGCGCCATCCGCTCCCCACGCGCGGAGGCTTCCTGTACGACGTTCCCCAGCACATAGTTGCCGCCGTGGCCGTTGACCACGACGAGCGCGTCGACGCCCGAACGGCGCAGCGACGCGGCGATGTCCCGTACCACCGCATGAAGCGTCACGGAGGAGATGCTGACGGTCCCCGGCCAGGCAGCGTGTTCGTGCGAGCAGGCGATCGTCACCGGAGGAAGGAGGTGCACCGGGTACGCCGCGGCGATCTCCCGGGCGATGGCACAGGCGACGAGCGTGTCGGTCGCGAGCGGAAGGAACGGCCCGTGCTGTTCGAAGCTTCCGACGGGAAGGACGGCGATCTGTGGTGAGACGCCGGCCCCCCGCGTCCGTACGTCCTGTGTGGTGTCCTCCGGCAACAGACCGTATGCCTCCGTACGCGCGCCCGAACCACTCATCTTTTCACGGCCTTTCGTCTCTGCTTAGGAATCAGATCATGACAGAAAACATCGGCGTACTCGGCAAGAAGTCCCCGCGGCGTTCGGGCGCGGAACGGGTTGTGAATGCCCCGCTGCCCACCGTGTACGGGAAATTCCAGGCGGTCGGTTACCTCGACCACGACCGCGGCGACGAGCAAGTGGCCCTGGTCTACGGAGACATCGGCACCGAGAACGTGCTGACCCGGCTGCACTCGGAATGCCTGACCGGTGACGCGTTCGGCTCCCAGCACTGCGAGTGCGGCGACCAGTTGGCCTCCGCGCTGCGCGCGGTCGTCGCGGAGGGCAGCGGCATCGTCGTCTATCTGCGGGGCCACGAGGGCCGGGGCATCGGCCTGCTGGCGAAGCTGCGCGCGATGGCCCTGCAGGCGGAGGGCCTGGACACCGTCGAGGCGAACCTGGCCCTGGGCCTGCCGGTCGACGCCCGCGACTACCGCGTCGCCGCCGAGATCCTGCGCGACCTGGGCGTCCGCTCCGTACGTCTGATGTCCAACAACCCGCGCAAGCGCGAGGCGCTGCTGCGGCACGGCATCGAGGTCGCCGAGCAGGTACCGCTGCTGATCGAGCCGTGCGAGAACAACATCACGTATCTGCGGACCAAGCGGGAACGAATGGACCACAACCTTCCCCATCTGGACGCGGTCGCCCACTGGTCCTGATTCGCCCGGCGGCGGTCCGGACAGGATGAGGGTGACATCGTCCACCGCGACGGCGGCGGGCCCGGCACCCAGGACGCCGCGGCGGCCGGGGTCGTGGTCCGCGCGGCAAAGGAGGCAGAGGCGTGAATCTCCAGGCCCGGGTCGTGATCGTGGGCGGCGGTGTGATGGGCACGAGCATCGCCTACCACCTGGCGAGCGCGGGCGTACGGGACGTCGTCCTGGTCGAGCGGGACGAACTGGCCGCCGGGTCCACCTCAAGGGCGGCGGGCGGGGTGCGGGCGCAATTCTCCGACGAGCTCAACATCCGGCTCGGGGCCAGGAGCCTGGAGGCCTTCGACCGCTTCGGGGAGGAGATCGGCCACGACATCGGGCTGCACCGGGTCGGCTACCTCTTCCTGCTGTCGACGCCCGAACAGGTCGCCTCCTTCGAGCAGAGCGTCCGGCTGCAGAACTCCCTCGGCGTGCCCAGCCGCCTCATCACCCCCGAGGAGGCCCGCCGCCGCTCCCCGCTGATCACCACCGAGGGGCTGCTCGCCGCCGCCTACTCCCCGGACGACGGGCACTGCACACCCGAAGCCGTCGTCCACGGCTACGCGGCCGCCGCCCGCGCCCACGGCGCCCGCATCCTGCGCCACACCGAGGTCACCGGCATCGAACGCCACGGCGACACCCTCACGGCCGTGACCACGACCCTGGGCCGCATCGCCACCGACACCGTGATTTGCGCCGCCGGCCCCTGGTCCCGGGCGGTCGGCGCGATGGCCGGCGTCGACCTGCCGGTACAGCCGCTGCGCCGCCAGATCGCGGTCACCGAACCCGTCACCGGGCTGCCGCCGAAGCTCCCCATGACGATCGACTTCACCACCAGCCTCTACTTCCACGCCGAGGGCCCCGGCCTCCTCGTCGGCATGTCCGACCCCGACGAGAAACCCGGCTTCGCCACCGACACCCACGACCGCTGGATCCCCCGGCTGTACGAGGCGATGCGGCACCGCGCGCCCGCCCTGCTCGACCTGCGCCGCACGGGCGGCTGGGCCGGCCTGTACGAGAACACCCCCGACCACAACGCCCTGATCGGCGAGGCGACTTCACCGTCCCGTTTCCTGTACGCGACCGGGTTCTCCGGCCACGGGTTCCTCCAGGGACCCGCCGTCGGCGAGGTCGTCCGTGACCTGTACCTCGGCCGCGCGCCCTTCCTGGACGTCGGCCCGTTGAGCGCCGACCGGTTCGCGGCCGACGCCCCGCGCCCGGAGGCCAACCTGGTGTGACCGGGCGCCACCCGTGGCCGCGCCGGGCCGGTTCAGTCCACGACCGCCTCGTGCACGAGCCGCTTCAGCTCCGGGAACACCTTCAGCGTCTTCGGCCGCACCTGGGTCATGAACTGCACGGTCAGGTCGCGGCCGGGGTCCACCCAGAAGGTGGTGGTCGCCACGCCGCTCCAGCCGTAGGCGCCCGGGCTCGTCGGGGCGAGGGTGCGGGCCGGGTCGATCACGACGGAGACGTTGAAGCCGAAGCCGACGCCCGCGTTGCCGGGCTCCTGGTGGGCGGGGGCGCCGAAGGCGCGCAGATCGGCGTTGTCCGGGAGGTGGTTGGCCGTCATCAGGGCCACCGTCGCGGGCGTCAACAGGCGGGCGCCGTCCAGCTCGCCGCCCCGGCGGAGCATCTCCATGAACCGGTGGTAGTCGTGCGCCGAGGCGACCATGCCGCCGCTGCCGGACAGAAACCGCGGGCGCCCCTTGAGCGGCAGCCCCGGGATCGGCTCGATGCCGCCCGCCTCGGTCTCGCCGTACAGCTCGGACAGCCGCTCCTCCTGCTCCGGCCCGATGTGCAGGCCCGCGTCGGTCATGCCGAGCGGCCGGAAGATCCGCTCGGCGAAGAACTCGTCGAGCGGCTGCCCGGACACCACCTCGATGACCCGGCCGAGCACGTTGGAGGCGACGGAGTAGTTCCACTGCGTTCCCGGCTCGAACTGCAGCGGCAGGCTCGCGTACACGTCGACCGTCTCGGCGAGGTTCGCGCCCGGCGGCACCGAGGACTCCAGCCGGGCCGCGCGGTAGAGGGCGTCGACGGGGTGGGAGTAGTAGAAGCCGAAGGTCAGGCCCGCGGTGTGGGTGAGCAGATGCCGGACCAGGATCGGTCCGGCGGCCGGGCGGGTGCGTACCTCGTCGCCGGAACCGCCCTCGTACACCCGGGGGTTGGCGAAGACCGGCAGGTGGCGCTCGACCGGGTCGTCCAGCGACAGCCGGCCCTCCTGCACCAGCAGCAGGGCGGCGACCGCGGTGACCGGCTTGGTCATGGAGTAGATCCGCCACAGCGTGTCGGCCTCGACCGGCAGCCCGGCCGCGACGTCGCGGTGGCCGTACGTGGTGAGGTGGGCGACACGGCCGCCGCGGGCCACGGACACCAGATAGCCGGGCAGGCGCCCTTCGTCGACGTGGTGGGCGAAGTACTGGTCGAGGCGGTCGAGCGCCTTCGCGTCCAGTCCGGCCTCGTCCGGGTCGACGTCCTGACGTAGTGGTGCCATGGCTCTCCTCAAGTCGCGCCGTACGCGGTGCGGTCCGGCCTGCCCCGCCCCTGGGACGGCCTTGGAACCCACCGGTTCTCATCGTCGCGCAGGAACAGCCGCAAGGTCCCGTTCATCGGGGTGTGGTGTGATCGACGCGACGCGGTCGGCGGGCAGTGCGCGGGCCGCCGGCACCGCGAGCGCGGCCACGGCCGCGAGCAGGAGCAGGGTCCGCTCGGTGCCCTGGCCGGCCATCACCGCGCTCGCCACGGCGACCCCCAGCGTCGGGCCGATGTTCAGGGCCGTCTGCTGCAACCCGCCCCCCACTCCGGCCGAGTCGACGTCCGCCTGCCGTACGACGACATGGGTCGCCGCCACCATCACCGTGCCGAAACCGGCGCCCAGCAGCGCGAATCCGCCGCACAGGGCGGCCGTGCCGGACGCCCGCGACAGCACCAGGACGCCGAGCGCGAGGACGGCCACCGCCGCCCCGGTCGTCCGGCGGGCGCCGACCCGGCGCAGCAGGACGGGGCACCCGGGGGCGGCCACCACCATCAGCGCGGCCAACGGCAGTCCGCGCAGGGCGCTTTGGAACGGGTCGAGGCCGAGCGTCCGCTGCAGGACATAGGTGACGGCGAACAGCGTGCCGAACAGTGCCGCCGACGCGGCGACCAGGATGCCCAGCGCCGCGCCCACCGGCGCCGAGCCGATCACCCGCGCCGGCAGCAGCGGGCTCGCGGTGCGCCGCTCGTGCCGGACGAGGACGGCACCGGCGAGCACCGCCACGCCCAGCTCCGGCCAGTACGGGGCGACCAGGAAGTGCACCAGGCAGGCCAGCGTCACCGCGAGCAGCACCGCACCCGGCACGTCCAGCCGGCCGGCGCGCGAGCGCTCCGGCCGCGGCCCGCGCGCGGTGAGGACGAGCAGGCCGAAGCCGAGCGCGGGCAGCACGTTGAGGAAGAACACGGCACGCCAGCCCGGCCCCGTCACCAGCGCCCCGCCCACGACCGGCCCCGCGGCGGCCGCAAGACCGATGGCGCTGGTGCGCACCGCGAGCGGCATCGCGAGCCGGTCCGGCGGGTACGCGGCGCGCAGCATCCCCAGCGTGGCCGGCTGGAGCAGGGCGCCGCACACCCCCTGCACGACGCGCAGCGCGATCACCCAGCCGATCCCGGGCGCGAGACCGATGGCAGCCGACGCCGCACCGAAGCCGAGCATGCCCCAGGCGAACACCCGCCACTGCCCGTAGCGGTCGCCGAGCCGCCCGGCGAACACCAACAGGCCTGCCACCGCGATGAGATAGGCGGTACTCGTCCACTGGACCGCGGCGAACGAGGCGTGCAGATCCCGCTGCAGGGTGGGCTGCGCGACCGTGAAGACCGTACCGTCCAGGGCGACGACCACGGCGCCCACCACGCTGCTCGCCAGCGTCAGTCGGCGGTTCACCGGCCGCCCTCCGGGCCGAGGTGGGCGTCCAGGGCGGAGCACAGCAGCGCGTCGAAGTCCTGGACACCGGTGGCGAGTTGCAGGCTGCCCCAGCCCCACAGCTGGGCGATGCCGTGCAGGTTCGCCCACAACGCGCCGGCGACGAGCCGGGCGTCCGCCTCGGGCCGGACCCCGCCGACCAGCTCGGTCAGCAGGCCGAAGAGCGGCAGGCTCGTCTCCCGCAGGCCCAAGTGGCCGCTCTCCAGCAGGTCGTGGCGGAACATCAGCTCGTACATGCCGGGGTTGTCCAGCGCGAACCGCAGATAGGTCCGGCTCAGCCGGGTCAGTCGCGCGCGGGGACCGACCGTGCCGTCGTCGAGCGCCGCGGCCGCCTGCTGAGCCAGCGCGTCGAAGCCGCGGCGCGCGATCGCCGAGAGGAGTTCCAGATGGGTGGGGAAGTAGCGGCGCGGCGCCCCGTGCGAGACCCCCGCGCGGCGGGCGATCTCCCGCAGGGTGAGCGCCTGGGCGCCCTCGGCGGCCACCAGTTCCACGCCGACGTCGACCAGACGGGTGCGCAGCCCCGCCTCCGCATCACTGTTCATAGACACTGTCTACCAGTCGTGAGTAGACGGTGTCTACCGAATGAGTGGACACCGTCTACGAGTCGGGCCCGCTCGGGAATGCGCGGCCCGCCCGGTCCCGTTGATCCAGACATGACTCAGGACGCGACACAGGACGCACTGCTGAAGCTGCTCTCCGAGCACCACGGCGGGGTGCTGGTCACCCTCAAGCGCGACGGCCGCCCCCAGCTGTCGAACGTGAGCCACGCCTACTACCCGGGCGAGCGCGTCATCCGGATCTCCCTCACCGACGACCGCGCCAAGACCCGCAACCTGCGCCGTGACCCCCGGGCGTCGTACCACGTCACCACCACCGACCGGTGGGCGTACACGGTCGCCGAGGGCACTGCGGAGCTGTCACCGGTCGCCGGCGACCCGCACGACGACACCGTCGAGGAACTCGTCCGCCTCTACCGCGACGCGGCCGGCGAGCACCCCGACTGGGACGAGTACCGGGCCGCGATGGTCCGCGACCGCCGCCTGGTCCTGCGGCTGCGGGTGGAACGGGCGTACGGCATCCCCAAGGGCGACTAGCCGGCCGCCCCCTCGGCGGTGCGGGCCTCGATCGCGTGCAGGACCGCCACCATGTCCTCGCCGCCGTGCCCTTGGGTCACCGTCTCCTCGAAGAGTGCGTGGCAGGTGTCGAGGAGCGGTGAGGCGAGGCCCGCCGCGCGGGCGGCCTCGGCGATCAGCCGGTTGTTCTTGAGGACGTCCAGCGCCGCCGCCTGCACCGCGAAGTCGCGGGTGTGCAGCTTGGGTGCCTTCATCCGGGAGACCCCGCTGGCCATCGGGCCCGCGTCCAGCACGTCCAGGAACAGACGCGGGTCCAGGCCCTGCCGCTCGGCGAAGTGGAACGCCTCGGTGAGCCCGGTGACCAGGGTGATCAGGAACAGGTTCACCGACAGCTTCATCAGCAGGGCGCGGGGCGCCGGACCGCACACGAACGTCTCCCGGCACAGCGGCGCGAGCAGCGGCCGAACGACCGTCACCGCCGCCTCGTCCCCGGCCAGCATCGCCACCAACTGCCCCCGCTCCGCCGGGATCCGCGACCCCGAGACGGGGGCCTCGACATAACTCCCGCCCGCGGCTCGGACGTCGGCCTCCAGGGAGTGGGAGTAGCCGGGCGAGGTCGTGCCCATCGGGACGATCACGCGTCCGGCGACCCGCGCGGCGAACTCCGGCCCGCCACGGGCCAGTACGGCGTCGGTCGCGGCCTCGTCGGCCATCATCAGCAGCACCACGTCCGCCCGCGCGAACACCTCGCCGGGGCCGCTCGCCACCGCCGCGCCGGCCGCGCGCGGCGGCTCCGCGCGAGCCGGGGTGCGGTTCCAGACCACGAGCGGGGTGCCGGCCCGCGCGAGCCGCAGGGCCATGGGCCCGCCCATCACTCCGAGACCGATGAAACCGACGCGCACGGGGGACCGCCCTCCGGCCGGGGGACCGAATATGACAGCGGTCATAGTAGCGGGCGTTATGACGCCGGTCATAGAGTGGGCGCGGATCCACGCACGGCACGCCGGGAGGTCGGGATGGCACAGGCCCAGCGGGGGCCGCGCGAGCGGATGGTCTTCAGCGCGGCCCAGCTCATCCGGCGCGACGGGGTCACCGCGACCGGCATGCGCGAGGTCGCCGCCCACGCCGGGGCCCCGCGCGGATCGCTCCAGCACTACTTCCCGGGCGGCAAGGAACAGCTGGTCAACGAGGCCGTGGGCTGGGCGGGCCGGTACGCGGGCAAGCGGATCGCGCGGTTCCTGGCCGCCCTGGACGAGCCGTCGCCGAGCGGGTTGTTCGCGGCGATGGCGCGGCAGTGGACCGACGAGTACGAGACGTCCGGCTTCGACTCCGGCTGCCCGGTCGCCGCGGCCACCGTGGACTGCGCCGCCACGGGGGCCGCGACACGGCAGGCGGCGGCCGCCGCGTTCGCGACCTGGCGCGCACCGCTCGCCGAGGCACTGACGGACATGGGGGTGCCCGTCGCACGGGCCGCGTCGCTCGCCACGCTGATGATCAGCACCCTGGAGGGCGCGATCCTGATGGCCCGCGCCGAACGGGACGTACGCCCCCTGACGACCGTCGTCCGCGAACTCCGGCCGCTCCTCGATGCCGCCGTGGACCCGTCCGCGTGAGGCGCGGCGGCACCGGCCGGAGTCGGTGCTTGTCCCCGGCCCCGCACCGCACTAGCCTCCGCGCGTGATCAATGGCGCACATGTGGTGCTGTACAGCGGTGACGCGGAGGCGGACCGGGCGTTCCTGCGGGACGTACTCGGGTGGACGCACGTCGACGCCGGGCACGGATGGCTGATCTTCAAGGCGCCGCCCACCGAGGTGGCCTGCCACCCGGCGGACGGCGAGCCGTCGCACGAACTGATGCTGATGTGCGACGACCTCGACGCGACCACCGCCGAACTCCGGGACAAGGGCGTGGAGTTCACCCGGCCGGTGGAGGAGGCGCGGTGGGGCCGGGTGACCGGCTTCCGGCTGCCGGGCGGCGGTGAGCTCAGCCTCTACGAGCCCCGTCACCCGCTACCGTGACCCCGGCCGACTCCTCCTTGACCCACCCTTCCAGCAGGTCCACGAACTCCGCCGAACGGTCCTGCCAGTCGAAGGCGCTCAGGGCGGCCTCGCGGCCGAGTCGGGCGGTGCGCAGCCGCAGCTCGGTGTCGGCGGCCAGCCGCCGTACCGCCTCCGCCGCCGCCCGCGGGTCCTCGTAGGGCACCACGAGACCGCAGTCGTACCGCTCCACCAGCTCCGCCGCCAGCGGGGTCGGCGTGGTGACCACGGGGACGCCGTGGGCCATGTACTCGACGACCTTGGTGGGCCGCGAGTGGCGGTAGTTGGGCTGGTCGTGCAGCAGGGACAGGCCGGCGAGCGCGCCCGAAAGCCGTTGCAGGGCACGGTCGTTGGGCAGGAAGCCGTGCCAGCGCAGCACCCCGTCCCGGTCGGCCCTGGCGAGGATGTGCCGGACGTCGGGGTCGGCCGCGCCGATCACCTCGACGCGGACGGCCGGCGCCAGCAGCCGTGCCGTGGCGATCAGGTCGAGCGCACCGCGCGCCCGGGACAGATGACCCAGGTAGACGACCCGGTCGGCGCCCGGCGGGGCGGGCGGGTCGGCCGGTGCGGTGGCGAAGTTGGGGACGACGGGGTGGACGCGGCGGAACCGGGCCTGGTAGGCGTCCTCGGCGAGCAGCAGCCGCAGATGCCGCTCCGCGAGCCGCTCCGCCGCCCGCACCGCCGCGCGCAGCGGCGGCCGCAGCGCCTTGGGCAGCCAGGCCTTCATGGTGAGCGCGGCGGCGGTGTCCTCGTGGACGTCCCAGACGGTCACGGGGGCCGCACCGGCGCGCCGCCAGCGGCGCACGGCGCCGGGGAGCGCCAGCAGCAGCTCCGGATCGTGCAGCAGCACCACGTCCACCTCGGCGCCGCGCTCGGTCAGCAGGGCGCGGGCCGAGCGCAGGGCCGCGCGCCGGTCGCGGCCGGCCGCGCGGGGGAGGTCCACGCCCTCCAGGTACGGGCGGGGGACCACCTCGCGGGCCGAGAACGGGGCCGCGTACACCACTTGGTGGCCCCGTTCCCGCAGCGCGGCGATCTCCCGGTGCAGGATGCGCGCGTCCTCGGGATGGTGGACGACGGTGACGACGAGTATCCGCATCAGAGCACCTTTCAACTCCGCGCGAAACAACCGCGATGGGCGACGGGGGCGGCCGACCGGAGGCCGGCCGCCTGGAGCGTGGCCGACTGGGGGAGTGGGCTACAGGACCTCGACGCCGGGCCGGAAGATCCGTCCCCGGGTGTCGAACAGCAGCCGCGCCGCGTCGGCCAGGGCGGGCAGGTCGTAGGCGGAGTGGTCCTGGAGCAGGATGGTCAGTTCGTGCTCGCGTACCGCCGTCATCAGGTCGGGGACGCGGGGCACGTTGACCCCGTCGACCGACCACAGCGGTACGTGCGGATCGTGGAAGGAGATGTCCGCCTCCCGTTCCCGCAGCAGCCGCGCCACCGGCACGGCCGGGCTCTCGCGCTGGTCGGCAACGTCCGGCTTGTAGGTGACGCCGAGCAGCAGCACCCGCGAACCGTGCAGCGGACGTTCGGCCGTGTTCAGGAGGTCCTGGGCGCGGCGCACCACGTACTCGGGCATCCGCCGGTTGATCTCCTGGGCCAGCTCGACGAACCGGAACTCGTAACCCAGTGACGAACGCACCTTGTACGAGAGGTAGTTGGGGTCGATGGGAATGCAGTGCCCGCCCACCCCGGGGCTCGGCCGGAAGGCCTGGAAGCCGAAGGGCTTGGTGCTCGCGCAGCGGATCGCGTCCCACACGTCGACGTGCAGTTCGCGGCTGATGATGGCCAGCTCGTTGACCAGCGCGATGTTCACGTGCCGATAGGTGTTCTCCAGGAGCTTGGCCATCTCGGCCTCGCGGGTGCCCTTCGCCTGGACGACCGTCTCGATGAACTTGCCGTAGAAGGCCACCGCGCGCACCGCGCACGACGGGGTGCAGCCGCCGACCACCTTGGGGGTCTCGCGCAGCCCGTGCTGGGTGTTGCCGGGATCGATCCGTTCGGGTGAGAAGGCGAGCGCGAAGTCCTCGCCGACCCGCAGTCCGGACTCCTCCAGCAGCGGGCGGAGGATCTCCTCGGTGGTGCCGGGGTAGGTGGTCGATTCCAGCACCACCAGGTGCCCACGGCGCAGCCGGCCCGCCACCGCGCGGGCGGCCGAGGTCACCGCGCCCAGATCGGGCCCGCCGTCCTCGCCCAGCGGGGTCGGCACGCAGATCACCACGGTCTGCGCCCGGGCCAGACAGGCGTCGTCGGTATGGGCGGTGAAGCCGGCCTCCCGCATCCGGCGGACGTCGTCGTCGCTGACGTCGTCGACGTGGGAGTGTCCGGCGTTGAGACCCGCGACCACGCGCGGATCCCGGTCCAGTCCCACGACTCTCAGACCGACCGACACGGCTTCCCGTGCCAGCGGCAGTCCGACGTAGCCGAGCCCGATCACCGCGAGTTCGACACCGTCGGTCGGTTTCTCGTCCCCGAGCTCTGCACTCATGTCCCCGAGTGGTTCGGCCTGTTCGACCTGCATAGGGATTCACCCGGCCTTCACGGCTGGATTGGGTTGTGTGCACGGGACCTCAGAGGCATCCCAGAGCTCGATACGCCTCTCGGGTCGTCCGTGCGACCCGGTCCCAGGTGCGTTCCCGCGCGACCAGCGCGCGAGCGGCGGCTCCGTATTCGAGCCGCCGCTTTTGACTGTAGAGCAATATTTCGAGGGCATCTGCCCAAGCAAGTGGTGATTCGGTAGGAATTAGCTGCCCGTTAACTCCCGGTTCGACGAGTTCTCGCATCGCGGTGAGATCACTTGCGGCCACGGGGAGACCGCTCGCCATCGCTTCGACGGGCTTGAGAGGGGTCACCAGATGGCAGACGCGCTCGTCGGTGCGCGGCACCGCGAACACATCCAACACGGCGTGGAAATCCCGCACTTGGGCGTGCGGGACGCGGCCGGTGAACAGGGCGACGCGGTCGTCCAGCAGGCCGAGCCGGGCGGCCTGCCGCTCCAGCGCCGCGCGCTCCGGTCCCTCGCCGACGATCAGCAACCGCAGCGGGATTTTTCGCCGGCGCAGCTCGGCACCCGCATGGAGCAATGTGCCGATGCCCTCGTGCGGGGTGAGGCTGCTGACCGTGCCGACGACGAACTCGTCCGGGGCGATGCCCAAGCGGGCCCGCACCGGTGCCCCGTCCGGCGGCGGCGCAAGGAACATCTCGTCCACGGCGTTGGGCACGATCAGGACCCGCTCCTCGGGCACCCCGCGGCCCACGATCTCGGCCTTCATCGCGGCGCCCAGCGTCAGCACCAGGTCGGCCTCGCGCATGCAGTGCGTCTCCAGGGCGCGCCGCATCCGGTACACGGAGTCCTGCGGACCGCGTCCCGGCCGCTGGGTCAGCCAGGTCTCCTCCAAAAAGCCCCGCACCTCGTACACCACCGGCAGCCGGTAGGACTCCCGCAGGGCCAGGGCCACCCGGCCGTTGCCGTGGTCGGTCGCCGCGTGCAGCACGGCCGGCCGCAGCCGCTCCACCAGCCGGCCCGCCAACTCGGCGTTGCGGTTCAGCAGCGGGCCCTGTCCGTAGGGCAGCCAGGCCGGCAGCAGTCGGTGCTGCGGCACCTCGCCCACCGTCTGCAGCGCACTGGCGTCCAGCACCCCCTGCGCCACCGGGAACCCGATCCGCGTCACGACGTGCGGATCCAGGCCGGCCGCCCGCTGCGCCTCGGCGAGCTTCTGCGTGCGCACGGTGTAGCCGGCGTGCTTGAACGGCAGCGAATTGGTCACCACATGGAGCACCCGGCCAGGGACCGGCCGGACCGGCCGTCCGGCGGGGGCCGTCACCCGAACGGCGGACGGAGTGGCCACCGGTCCGGCCGACCGTGCCCGGCCGGACAGCCACCGCTCGACGGGCCGCGCCGGGCGCCGCACCGGTGCCGGCAGCAGCCGCACACCGAGCAGCGCGGCCCGGGCGGGGTCGTGGCGCAACTCGCCCCAGGCCACCGAAGCGGCCAGACTGACAGCGCGGGGGATACGACGGGACATGCCGCCACGGTAGGCCGACGGAGCGCGCGACGCGGTGCCGAACGCCCGGCGGCACCCCGAAGGGCCGAGCACGAACGGGCTCTGCACATCCGCTCGGGCGCCCCGGAGGCGGAGCGCTCATGGGAGGCAACGACATGAACGGCCGCGTACTCCATGTGGTCGGCACCCGGCCCAACTTCGTGAAGGCCGCGCCGGTGGTCGCCGCGCTCGGGGTGGCCGGCTGCGACCAGGTCCTCGTCCACACCGGCCAGCACTACGACGCCCGGATGTCGGACGTGTTCTTCCGTCAGCTGGGACTGCCCGAGCCGGACACCGACCTCGGCGTCGGCTCCGGCAGCCACGCCCGGCAGACCGCCGACCTGCTGGTGGCGCTGGAGGCCGAGCTGACCGCCCGCGCCCCGGCCCTCGTCGTCGTGTACGGCGACGTCAACTCCACGCTGGCCGCGGCCCTGGTCGCCGCCAAGCTGGGCGTCCCGGTCGCGCACGTGGAGGCGGGCCTGCGCAGCTTCGACATGACGATGCCGGAGGAGGTCAACCGGCGTCTGGTCGACCAGCTGGCCGAGCTGCTGTTCGTCACCAGCCCGGAGGCCGTCGGCCATCTCGCCCGCGAGGGCGCCGACCTGGACCGGGTGCACTTCGTCGGCAACCCGATGATCGACACCCTGCTCACCCATCTGGACCTGTTCGACCCGGCCGCCGCGCGGGCCGCGTACGGGCTGCCCGACCGCTACGGCGTGGTCACCCTGCACCGCCCCGCCAACGTCGACGATCCCGAGGCCGCCCACGTCGCCGCCCGCGCGCTGACCGAGGCGGCCCGCCATCTCGACCTCGCCGTCCCGCTGCATCCGCGCGGGCAGGCGGCGCTGCGCGCGGCCGGCCTGGACGGCGCGCCCGGCGTCCACCTGCTCGAACCGCTCGGCTACGTCGAGTTCATGAGCCTGGTGCGGGGCGCGGCCGCCGTGATCACCGACTCGGGCGGGGTGCAGGAGGAGACCACCGTGCTCGGTGTGCCCTGCCTGACCCTGCGCACCACGACCGAACGCCCCGTCACCGTCACCCACGGCACCAACCGCCTCGTGACGCACGCCGAACTCGTGCCCGCCCTGCGCAAGGCGCTCGACGGCGGGGCGGCGGCGTCGGCCGAGGGGCCGCCGCTGTGGGACGGCAGGGCGGGCACCCGGATCGCCCGCGTGGTCACCCAGTGGCTGGAGCACCATGACTGACCGCACCGACATCCCCCTGGACCTCGGCACGGACCCGGATCCCCCCGAGGACACGTACTGGGACATCCGCCACCGGGAGCAGGACGACCTGGCCTCCGGCGGTCACATCAGCCTGGACCGCGCGGGCAACGAGCTCTTCTACGGCCTGCGGCTCGGCGCCCTGCTCACCCTCATCGGCGACCTCAACAGCACGATCGCCCCGCTGTTCGTGCTCGACGCGGGCTGCGGCAAGGGCCACTTCGCCCGGGCCCTCGCCCGCTGCGGCCACCGCGTCGACGCCTTCGACGCGAGCCGGGAGGCCATCGAGCGGGCCCGCGCCGCGGCCGGCGGCCCGCGCTACACCGAGGCCCGGCTCGACACCTGGCGCAGCCCCTGGCCGTACGACGTCGTGCTCTGCGTCGACGTCCTCTTCCACGTCCTCGACGACGCGGAGTGGGCGGCGGGCCTGCGCAACCTGGCCTCCCTGGTCCGGGTCACCGGCCGGCTGATCGTCACCGACGAGGACGTCCGCGTACCCCGACCGCGGGGCGACTACATCGTGCACCGGCCCACCGCCGCCTACCGCGCCGAACTCGAACCCCTCGGGCTGCGGCACACCGAGTTCCGGCCGTACGGCTTCCGGGAGAACGAAGTCGGCTTCCACGTCTTCACGAGGACCCGCTGATGCGCCTGACCGATCTGCTCCACCCGCACCTGGACGGCGTCACCACGGTCGTCGACGCCACCGGCCACGGCCTGCGCCTGGACCCCTACCTCCATCTCCCCGACGGCGTCGCCCTGCGCGACGACGCCGAACGGCCGGTCGGCGAGGGCGAACTGGTGCTCCTGTCGTACGGCCCCGACCCCGCCCTGCACGGCACCGAGGACGACTGCCTCGCCGTACTGGAACGCCTGCGGCCCGGCGCGCGCGGCCTGCTGCTCCTCGGACACCCCGAGCCGCCCTACCACCGGCTGCTGGACGCCCTGGTGACGCACGGCTGCCAGGTGCTGCGCGCCGCCCCGCTCGACTACACGCACCTGCACGCGGGCGCCGTGTTCGCCCGCACCGGCGGGGACGAACTCCTGCCCCCGCACGACTGGTTCGGCCGTGCCGTGCCCTCGGACGGTTTCGCCACCGCCCTCAGGATCGCCGACGAGTACGTGTTCGCCGACCTCGTCTCGCGTTCCCTGCGCGCCCGGGTGCTCGACCTGGAGCGCCGCGCCGAGGAGGCCGAGCGCGCCCGGGACGCGGCCCGCGCGGACGGGCTCGCCGACCGGCTGGCCGCCGCCGTCCGCGAGCGGGAGCAGCTGGCCTCCGCCCTGCGCGGCGCCCGGGAGCGGGTCGACGTGCTGAAGGCACGCGTCGCCATGCTGGAGGGCTCGACCTCGCTGCGGGTCGGGCGGGCGCTGGTCTCGGCCGCCCGGTCGCCGCGGCGCGGAGCGGCGCGCCTGCCACGGGAGTTGTACGGGATGTGGCGCGGGCGGACCGTGAAGAAGGTCGCGCCGACGGCCCGCCCGGCGGCCGACAACGCCGCGCCCGCGGCCGCCGACGACCGCCTCTACCTCGTCCACCGCGCGTTCTCCTGCGCGCCCCGCGACCGGCTGGTGATCGCCGGAGTGCTCACCGACGCCACCGCCGAGGACTTCGCGGCGGACGCCGTCGTCAACCGCCTGCTGCCGCACGACGGCGGTGTGCTCGTACGGCGCACCGACCCGGACGCCGTGGTGGTGCAGCTGAGCGCCTGCACCGGAACGGGGCCCTGGTCGCTCGCGGGCAGCGGCCTCGCCCCCGATCTGGACCGCCGCATGGCCGAACTCCTCACCGAGGCACGGGCCCTGGGCCGGGCCACCGTCCTGTGGCGGGACGCCCCGCCGGCCTCCGCCCCCGGTCTCGCCCAGTTCACCTGGGAGGCCGTCCTCGACACGGACACCGGCGTCCGGCTCTCCCGGCTCGACCCGGCCGCACAAGGCAAGGAACGGCTCCGAGAGGTCTTCCAGTGGGACAGCACCCGGGTCCGGCTCGCCGAGCTGGCGCGGCTGGTCGGCGCCCCCGACCCGCTGGACGAACGCCGGGTCGCGGTGCTGGCCGCCCCGCGCGACCGCACCGACCGGGCCCGGCTCGTCGCGCAGGTCCTCGGCCAGGACCACCGGCCCGCCGAAGTGCTCGTACCGGACCCGGAAGGCCTGGAGGAACTCGACGCCGCCGGGGTCACCGTGCGCACCGGAGCGCCCACCGTCGCCTGGGTCGCCGACTGGAGCGACCCCGACGAGGACCGCCCGGACACCCTGCTGCTGGACCTGATGTGCGCCCAGGAGTACTCGGGCGCCGACGCGCTGGGGCACGCGCCCGGCGGCGAGGACTTCACCTTCGTACCGGCCCTGCGGCGTCCGCTGCTGGTGCGCCGGTCCCTGCACCGGGCCGGTGCGCCACCCGAGGCGTGGTGCGGCCAGGGGTACCGACTGTTCGCCGTGCGCGGGAAGGAGCCGTCATGAGCCGTGTGGTGCGCGCCCTGGTCTACGGCGACGTGGACCTCAACCTCATCGACGGCTCCGCCGTCTGGGCCCAGTCGACGGTGCAGGCGCTGTCGCTGGCCGGGTGCACGACCCGGCTGGTGCTCAAGGCCCCCGTCCGCACCGGGCGGCTGATCGATCCGTTGGCCGGGCTGCCCGGCGTGACGGTGGTACGGCCGCACGAGGAACGGCTGGTCGACGGGCAGCGCGGCCAGACCCTGTCCCCGGTGCAGGCCTCGCAACTGCTGGCCCGGCTGGACCGGGAGGAGCCCTGCGACCTGCTCGTGCTGCGCGGCCGCAGACTGGTCTCCCGGGTCGTCGCCGACGGCCACTTCCACGGGCGGATCTGGGCCTACCTCACCGACATCCCGCAGTCCGCCGCCGCCATGACCGAGGAGGCCCGCGCGGAACTCGTCCGGATCGCCGCCGCCTCCCGGCAACTCCTGTGCCAGACCGAGGAACTGCGCGGCCACCTGGAGGCGTGGGTGCCGCAGGCCTGCGGCCGCAGCGTGCTCTGCCCGCCCGCCGTACCCGAGCCCGGCTTCCCGACTCCGGAGCGCACCCGGCCGCACGACCCGCTGCGGCTGGTGTACACCGGCAAGTTCGCACCGCTGTGGAACACCCTGCCCATGACCCGGCTGCCGGCCCTGCTGGCCGAACGGGGCGTGCACGCCGAACTCCACACCGTCGGCGACAAGATCCACGACGACTCCGCCCACCCCGGCTTCCGTGAGGCGATGTACCGGGCGCTGCACGGCGACACCCCCGGCGTCCGACACCACGGCGGACAGTCCCGCGAGGAGGCCATGCGCATCGCCGCCGACTGCGACGTCGGTCTCGGCTGGCGCGACAGCCTCCTCGACGCCAGCCTCGAACTGTCCACCAAGGTCCTGGAGTTCGGTGCGCTCGGCCTGCCCGTCGTGCTCAACCGCACCCCCGCCCACGAGACGCTGCTCGGCTCCGACTACCCGCTGTTCGTCCGGGGCCGCGCCGAACTCGCCGACGCCGCCGAGGCGGTGGCCCGCGCCGCCCGCGAACCCGAGGCCCGGCGCCTGGCGGCCGACCGCTGCCGGGAGGCCGCCGGCCGGTACACGCTCCGGGCCGCCGCGACCCGTTGGCGCGCCCACCTCGACCACGCCTTCCCGGCGGCGCCGCCCGCCGTGACCGCCCGGACGCGCCCGCTGCGGGTCGGCGTCGCGGGCCACGACCTGAAGTTCCTCACCCGCCTCCTGGACCACTTCCGTGCCCTGCCCGGACTCGACGTGCGCGTCGACGCCTGGCCCGCGCTCGCCCGGCACGACCCGGCCGCGAGCCGTGCGCTCGCCGACTGGGCGGACGTGGTGGTCGTCGAGTGGTGCGGTCCGGCCGCCGTCTGGTACAGCCGCCACAAGCGGCGCGGCAGCCGGCTCGTGATCCGGCTGCACCGCTTCGAGCTGGACGCCGAGTGGCCCCGGCAGGTCGAGATCGACGCCGTCGACCGGGTGGTGTGCGTCAGCCCGTACTACGCCCGCCGCACCCTGGAGCACACCGGCTGGCCCGAGTCCAAGGTCGTGGTCGTCCCGAACTGGGTGGACACCGACCAGCTCGACCGGCCCAAGGCGCCCGGCGCCCGCTTCCGGCTCGGCATGATCGGCATCGCGCCCAGCCGCAAGCGCCTCGACCTCGGTCTCGACGTCCTGCAGCGGCTGCGGGCCCGCGACCCGCGCTGGCACCTCTCGGTCAAGTCCAAGCCGCCGTGGGAGTACTGGTGGATCTGGAACAAGCCCGAGGAACGCAGGCACTACGACGCGATCCTGCGCCGTATGCAGACGTCCCCGCTGCTCGAAGGGGCCGTCGTCTTCGACGACTTCGGCGCCGACGTGCCGGCCTGGCTGCGGCGGATCGGGCACGTCCTGTCCACCAGCGACGACGAGAGCTTCCACCTCGCCCCGGCCGAGGGCATGGCCTCGGGCGCCGTACCGGCACTGCTGCCCTGGCCGGGGGCGGACGAGATCTACGACCGCCGCTGGATCCACGACGACCCGGAGGCGATGGCGGAGGCGATCCACGGCCTCGGTGAGCCGGAGCCCTGGCGGGCCGCCTCGGAGCTGGCCCGCGACCAGGTACGGGAGTCGTACTCCCTGGACAGGGTGGCGGCGGCCTGGACCGACCTGCTGGTGAGCGGCGCTCAGCCCGCCGCGCGCTCCGCCGTGAGGTAGGCGATCACCATGTCGCCCAGCATGGCGCGGTCGTGCTCGCGCTGCGCGGGCACGACCGGGGTCCGGGCGAACAGCGCGCCGAAGGTGTGCCGGCCGGCGATCCGGAAGTAGCAGAACGAGCTGATCATCGCGTGCAGGTCGACGGCGTCCACCTCGGCCGTGAACCGGCCCGCCGCCCGGCCCGCGGCGAGTGCGTTCCGCAGCGCGTCGAGGGCGGGCGAGCCGATCGTCCCGAGCTTCGCCGCGGCGGCGAGGTGGCCGGCCGCGTGGGCGCTGCCGATGCCGACCAGCCGGAGGAAGTCCGGGTGCCGCTCGTGGTGGTCGAAGGTGAGCTCGGCCAGCCGGCGCACGGCCGCGACCGGGTCCAGGTGCGCGACGTCCAGGTCCCGCTCGGCGTGGTGGATCGCGCGGTACGCCCGCTCCAGGACGGCCGTGTACAGCTGCTCCTTGCCGCCGAAGTAGTAGTAGATCATCCGCTTCGTGGTACGGGTGCGGGCGGCGATCTCGTCGACGCGGGCACCGTCGTATCCGGACCGGGCGAACTCCTGGGTCGCCACGTCGAGGATCTCGGCCCGGGTACGGGCGCCGTCACGGCTCCGCCCGCTCGGTCGTGCCGGTCGGTCGACGGTGGTCATCGGTTTCCTTCGGGCCTGGAGCGCACTCTGCGCCGGACCGGGAGACTACCCCGCCGGGGGCTGGATGGCGACGGTTCCCGCTGGGGGTGTGCGGGGGGTGTTGTTGCCGGTGTGTGGTGGCTTGGGGCTGGTGGTGTGCGGCGACCCCCACCGCCGGTATGCGAAGGCTGCCCGCTGCCGGTGTGCGACGGCCCGCAGCTGTCGGTGTACGGCGACCCCCGCTGCCGGTCTGCGACAGCCCGCATCTGCTGCTGTGCGGCGACCCCCACTGCCGGTGTTTGACGGCTCACGGCCCCTGGTATCCGACGGCTGCCCACTACCCGTGCGTGACAGCCCGCGGCCGTCGGTGTGCCGCGGCCGCCCGTCGCTGGTGTGCGGTGGGCGGCCGGGGCTTTCGTGTGGGGTGTCAGGGGCTGGTGTTCCACTGTGCGATCACGGGTCGTCCGTGTTCCGTCGACAGGCGGCTGAGTGTGCCCGTCGCCAGCTGGAACAGGCTGCCGTCCGCGGGGGACAGGCCCAGGCGGCGGGCGGCCAGCACGCGTAGGAAGTGGGCGTGGGCCACGAGGATCACGTCGCCGGGGCCGGTGGCCAGGGCGGCGTCCACTCGGGCCAGCACCCGGTCGGCCCGCTCGCCCACCACGGCAGGTGACTCGCCGGGATGCCCCGCGGGGCCCGGCGGCACGCCGTCCAGCCACAGGTTCCAGCCGGGCCGGGTGCGGTGGATGTCGACGGTGGTGACGCCCTCGTAGCCGCCGTAGTCCCACTCGTGCAGGTCGGGCTCGGGTTCGGCCCCGGTGATGCCGGCCAGCTCGGCGGTGCGTATCGCGCGGTCCAGGGGGCTGGTGAGCGCGAGGACGAAGGTCCGGCCGGACAGGAGCGGAGCGAGGGATTTGGCCTGTTCCTCGCCGTCGTGGGTCAGGGGCAGGTCGGTCCAGCTGGTGTGCCGGCCCGACACGCTCCACTCCGTCTCGCCGTGGCGGACCAGCAGCAGGTCCCCCATGGCGTTACTCCTTCGACTCGACGGCGTGGCCGCCGAACTGGTTGCGCAGGGCCGCGATCATCTTCATCTGCGGGGAGTCGTCCTGCCGGGAGGCGAACCGCGCGAAGAGGGAGGAGGTGATCGCCGGGAGCGGCACCGCGTGGTCGATGGCCGCCTCGACGGTCCAGCGGCCCTCGCCGGAGTCCTCCGCGAACCCGCGCAGCTTGTTCAGGTGCTCGTCCTCGTCGAGGGCGTTGACCGCGAGGTCGAGCAGCCAGGAGCGGATGACCGTGCCCTGCTGCCAGGAGCGGTACACCTCGCGGACGTTGTCCACCGACCGGACCTTCTCCAGGAGCTCCCAGCCCTCGGCGTAGGCCTGCATCATGGCGTACTCGATGCCGTTGTGGACCATCTTGGAGAAGTGCCCGGCGCCGACCTTGCCCGCGTGGACGAAGCCGTACGGGCCCTCCGGCTTGAGCGCCTCGAAGATCGGCTGGAGCCGGTCGACGTGCAGCTTGTCGCCGCCGACCATCAGCGCGTAGCCGTTCTCCAGGCCCCACACGCCGCCGGAGACGCCCGCGTCGACGAAGCCGATGCCCTTGATGCCGAGTTCGGCGGCGTGCTTCTCGTCGTCCGTCCAGCGGGAGTTGCCGCCGTCGACGACCGTGTCCCCGTCGTCGAGCAGGTCCTTGAGTTCGTCGATGACGGACTGGGTGGCGTGCCCGGCCGGGACCATCACCCAGACCGTGCGCGGGGCATCCAGCTTCCCGACCAGTTCGGCGAGGTCCTTGACGTCCGAGACATCGGGATTGCGGTCGTAACCGACGACGGTGTGGCCCGCGCGGCGGATCCGCTCGCGCATGTTGCCGCCCATCTTGCCGAGACCGACGAGTCCGAGCTGCATGATCAGTTCACTTCCCAAATGTGCGGTAGGCGGCGACGAGATTGCTGGTGGACGGGTCGAGACCGGGCACGTCCGCGCCCTCGGTGAGGGCGGGCTCCACGCGCTTGGCGAGGACCTTGCCCAGCTCCACGCCCCACTGGTCGAAGGAGTCGATGTTCCAGACGGCGCCCTGTACGAACACCTTGTGCTCGTACAGCGCGATCAGCTGGCCGAGAACCGACGGGGTCAGCTCGCGGGCCAGGACGGTCGTCGTGGGGTGGTTGCCCCGGAAGGTGCGGTGCGGTACCTGCTCCTCGGCCACCCCCTCGGCGCGCACCTCGTCGGCGGTCTTGCCGAAGGCGAGCGCCTGCGTCTGGGCGAAGAAGTTGGCCATCAACAGGTCGTGCTGGGCACGGAGTTCCCCGCTCAGCTCGGCCACCGGCCGGGCGAAGCCGATGAAGTCCGCCGGGATCAGCTTCGTCCCCTGGTGGATGAGCTGGTAGTAGGCGTGCTGCCCGTTGGTGCCGGGCGTGCCCCACACCACGGGACCGGTCTGCCACTCCACCGGATCGCCGTCCCGGTCCACCGACTTGCCGTTGGACTCCATGTCCAGCTGCTGCAAGTAGGCGGTGAACTTGGACAGATAGTGGGAGTACGGCAGCACCGCGTGCGACTGGGCGTCGAAGAAGTCGATGTACCAGATGCCCAACAGACCCAGGATCAGCGGGGCGTTGGACTCCGCCGGGGCGTTCAGGAAGTGCTCGTCGACGAGCCGGAAGCCGTCGAGCATCTCCCGGAACCGCTCCGGGCCGATCGCGATCATCAGGGACAGGCCGATCGCCGAGTCGTAGGAGTACCGGCCGCCGACCCAGTCCCAGAACTCGAACATGTTGGCCGTGTCGATGCCGAAGTCCGCCACCTTCTCGGCGTTCGTCGACAGGGCCACGAAGTGCTTGGCCACCGCCTTCTCGTCGCCGTCCAGGCCGGCCAGCAGCCAGGACCGCGCCGAGGTGGCGTTGGTGATCGTCTCGATGGTGGTGAAGGTCTTGGACGCGACGACGAACAGCGTCTCCGCCGGGTCCAGGTCCCGCACCGCCTCGTGCAGGTCGGCGCCGTCCACGTTCGACACGAAACGGAACGTCAACTCCCGTGCCGTGTAGGGGCGCAGCACCTCGTACGCCATCGCCGGGCCGAGGTCGGAGCCGCCGATGCCGATGTTGACGACGTTCCTGATGCGCCGGCCGGTGTGACCGGTCCACTCGCCCGAGCGGACCCGGCGAGCGAAGTCGGCCATCTTGTCCAGGACGGCGTGCACGGCCGGGACGATGTTCTCGCGGTTCTCACCGTCGACCTCCACCACCGCCTCGCGCGGCGCGCGCAGCGCGGTGTGCAGCACGGCCCGGTTCTCGGTGAGGTTGATCCTCTCGCCGCGGAACATGGCGTCGCGCAGGCCGAACACGTCGGTGGCGGCGGCCAGTTCCCGCAGCAGGGCCAGGGTCTCGTCGGTGATCAGGTGCTTGCTGTAGTCGATCAGCAGGTCGCCGACCCGGACGACATAGCGGTCGGCGCGCCCCGGGTCCGCGGCGAACAGCTCCCGCAGCGAGGCCTGCCCCCGGCCGCGGTGGTCGGCGAGCGCCGTCCACTCGGGCCGCCGGTTGAGCTTCGGGTGATCCGACAGTGCGTCAGACATGTCAGGAGTTCTCCTTGATACCGTCGCCGCGCAGGGCGATGGCGTACATCTCGTCGGCGTCGAGGCGGCGCAGTTCCTCGGCGATGAGCTCGGAGGTGGCGCGGACCTTCAGGGCGAGGGTGCGCGGCGGCTGGCCCGGCAGGGTCAGCGTGGCCAGGGGCCCTTCGGGGCGGTCGATGAGGATCTCGCCGTTGTCGGTGCCCAGGCGCACGGCCGTGACGACCGGCCCGGGGGTGACCACCCGCTGGACCGGGACCCGCAGGCGGACCTCCAGCCAGCGCGCGAGGAGTTCGGCGCTCGGGTTCTCGGCCTCGCTCTCCACGGCGGCCGAGATGATCTTCGTGCGGGCCTGGTCCAGGGCGGCGGCCAGCATCGACCGCCACGGGGTCAGCCGGGTCCAGGCGAGGTCGGTGTCGCCGGGCGCGTAGGAGCGGACGCGGGTCTCCAGGGTGTCGAGGGGGTGCTCGACGGCGTACATGTCGGTGATCCGGCGCTGGGCGAGCGCGCCCAGCGGGTCCTTCGCGGGGTTCTCGGGGGCGTCCACCGGCCACCACACGACGACCGGGGCGTCCGGCAGCAGCAGCGGCAGGACGACCGAGTCGGCGTGCTCGGACACCTCGCCGAAGGTCCGCAGGATCACCGTCTCGCCGGTGCCCGCCTCGGAGCCGACGCGGACCTCCGCGTCCAGGCGGGACCGGGTGCGGTCGCGCGGGGTCCGCGCGTGCCGCTTGATGACGACCAGGGTGCGCGAGGGGTGCTCGCGCGAGGCGTCCTCGGCCGCCTTGACCGAGTCGTAGGCGTTCTCCTCGTCCGTGACGATGACCATCGTCAGGACCATGCCCACGGCCGGGGTTCCGATGGCGCGCCGGCCCTGTACCAGCGCCTTGTTGATCTTGCTTGCCGTGGTGTCGGTCAGGTCGATCTTCATGGCCTGCGCCAGCTCCGTCCGTCTCGTGCGAGCATCTCGTCGGCTTCCTCGGGTCCCCAGCTGCCCGACGCGTACTGCGCCGGCCTGCCGTGTGTGGCCCAGTACTCCTCGATCGGGTCGAGGATCTTCCAGGACTCTTCCACTTCCTGGTGGCGGGGGAACAGGTTCGCGTCGCCCAGCAGTACGTCCAGGATGAGTCGCTCGTACGCCTCGGGGCTGGACTCCGTGAACGACTCGCCGTAGGCGAAGTCCATCGTCACGTCCCGGATCTCCATCGAGGTGCCCGGCACCTTCGAGCCGAACCGCACGGTCATGCCCTCGTCCGGCTGGACGCGGATGACGATCGCGTTCTGGCCGAGTTCCTCGGTGGCCGTGGAGTCGAAGGGGGAGTGCGGGGCCCGCTGGAAGACCACCGCGATCTCGGTGACCCGGCGGCCCAGCCGCTTGCCGGTGCGCAGGTAGAAGGGGACGCCCGCCCAGCGGCGGTTGTCGATCTCCAGCTTGACGGCCGCGTAGGTGTCGGTCTTCGACCGCGGGTCGATGCCGTCCTCTTGCAGGTAACCGATGACCTTCTCGCCGCCCTGCCAGCCGCCGGCGTACTGCCCGCGCACGGTGTGGCCGCCGAGGTCCTCGGGCAGCCGCACCGACTTGAGCACCTTCAGCTTCTCGGTGAGCAGCGCCTCCGCGTCGAAGGCGATGGGCTCCTCCATGGCGGTGAGCGCCATCAGTTGGAGCAGGTGGTTCTGGATGACGTCGCGGGCTGCGCCGATGCCGTCGTAGTAGCCGGCCCGGCCGCCGATGCCGATGTCCTCGGCCATCGTGATCTGCACGTGGTCGACGTAACTGCGGTTCCAGATCGGCTCGTACATCTGGTTGGCGAAGCGGAGCGCCAGTATGTTCTGGACGGTCTCCTTGCCGAGGTAGTGGTCGATGCGGAACACCTGGTCCGGGTCGAACACGTCGTGCACCACGGCGTTCAACTCACGGGCGCTGGCCAGGTCGTGGCCGAACGGCTTCTCGATGACCGCCCGCCGCCAGGAGCCCTCCGGCGCATTCGCCAGGCCGTGCTTCTTCAGCTGCCGCACGACCTTGGGGAAGAACTTCGGCGGTACGGACAGGTAGAAGGCGAAGTTGCCGCCGGTGCCCCGGGAGGAGTCCAGCTCCTCGACGGCCTCGCGCAGCTGCTTGAACGCGGTGTCGTCGTCGAAGTCGCCGGGGATGAACCGCATGCCCTCGGCGAGCTGCTGCCAGACCTCCTCGCGGAACGGGGTGCGCGCGTGCTCGCGCACCGCGTCGTGCACCTCCTGCGCGAAGTCCTGGTCCTCCCAGTCCCGGCGGGCGAAGCCCACCAGCGAGAAGCCCGGCGGCAACAGACCGCGGTTGGCCAGGTCGTAGACGGCCGGCATCAGCTTCTTGCGGGACAGGTCGCCGGTCACCCCGAAGATGACCAGTCCGGACGGGCCCGCGACGCGCGGCAGCCGACGGTCGCGCGCGTCGCGCAGCGGGTTCGTCCACGCGGTCCCCGGGATGACGGGCACCCGCACCTTGGCCGGTGCCGACTCCTGGTCGGAAGTGGTGCTCATTACGCTGCTACCCCCTTGCTGTTCAGGGACTTCGTCACGGCGTTCAGCAGGTCCTGCCAGGCCACCTCGAACTTGGCGACGCCCTCGACCTCCAGCCGCTGGACGACCTCGGCGTAGGAGATGCCGAGCTGCTCGACGGCGTCGAGGTCCGCGCGGGCCGCGGCGTAGCCGCCGGTCACCGTGTCGCCGGTGATGTCGCCGTGGTCGGCGGTGGCGTCGAGCGTGGCCTCGGGCATGGTGTTCACGGTGCCGGGCGCGACCAGTTCGTCCACGTACAGGGTGTCCTTGTACGCCGGGTCCTTCACGCCGGTCGACGCCCACAGCGGGCGCTGCCTGCGGGCGCCGGCCGCGGCGAGCGCGCTCCAGCGCTCACCGGCGAAGACCTCCTCGTAGGCCTGGTAGGCCAATCGGGCGTTCGCCAGCGCCGCCCGGCCCTTGAGGGCGAGTGCCGCGTCGGTGCCCAGGAGCGTCAGCCGCTTGTCGATCTCGGTGTCGACGCGGGAGACGAAGAAGGAGGCGACGGAGTGGATGGCGGACAGGTCCAGGCCCCGCTCCTTGGCCTTCTCCAGGCCGGCCAGATAGGCCTCCATGACCTCGCGGTAGCGCTCCAGCGAGAAGATCAGCGTGACGTTGACGCTGATGCCGAGGCCGATGACCTCGGTGATCGCCGGGAGACCGGCCTTCGTCGCCGGGATCTTGATCATCACGTTCGGGCGGTCCACCAGCCAGGCGAGCTGCTTGGCCTCGGCGACCGTCGCCCTCGTGTGGTGCGCCAGGCGCGGGTCGACCTCGATGGAGACCCGGCCGTCTTCGCCGTCGGAGGCGGTGAAGACGGAACGCAGCACATCGGCCGCCGCCCGCACGTCGGCGGTCGTCATCATCCGCACGGCCTCGTCGACCGTGACGCCCCGCACCGCCAGCTCGGCCAGCTGCTCCTCGTAGCCCTCGCCGGAGCCTATGGCGGCCTGGAAGATGGACGGGTTGGTGGTGACGCCGACGACGTTCCTCGTGGCGACGAGTTCGGCGAGGTTGCCGGACTCGATCCGCCCCCGCGACAGGTCGTCGAGCCAGATCGAGACGCCCTCGTCGGCGAGGCGTCCCAGCGCTCCCGCGGTCGCGGTTGCTTCGGTCACTGTGATCATCTTCTTTCTGGCGATCGGATCAACCGCGGGCGGCGGCGAGGCCCGTAGTTGAGTCAAGTGCAGCCCGGGCCGCGGCGGCGACGTTCTCGGCGGTGAAACCGAACTCGGCGAACAGGGTCCGGGCGTCGGCGGAGGCGCCGAAGTGTTCGAGGGAGACGATGCGTCCCGCGTCACCGACGTAGCGGTACCAGGTCAGGCCGATGCCGGCCTCGACCGCGACCCGTGCCCTGACCGACGGCGGCAGCACTCGCTCGCGGTAGGCCCGCGGCTGCTCCTCGAACCACTCGACGGACGGCATCGACACCACACGGGTGCCGATCCCCTCGGCCTGGAGCAACTCGCGAGCGCCGACCGCCAGGCGCACCTCGGAACCGGTGGCGACGATGATCACCTCCGGGGTCTCGGTGGCGGACTCGCGCAGCACATAGCCGCCCTTGGCCGCGTCCGGGTTCGGCGCGTACGTCGGCACGCCCTGGCGGGTCAGCGCGAGCCCGTGCGGGGCCGGGTGGGTGGCGTGCCTCTTCAGGATCTCGGCCCAGGCCACCGCGGTCTCGTTGGCGTCCGCCGGGCGGACGACGTTCAGCCCCGGGATGGCGCGCAGCGAGGCCAGGTGCTCGACGGGCTGGTGGGTGGGGCCGTCCTCGCCGAGACCGATGGAGTCGTGCGTCCACACATAGGTCACCGGCAGCTGCATGAGCGCCGACATCCGTACGGCGTTGCGCATGTAGTCGGAGAAGACCAGGAACGTGCCGCCGTAGACGCGGGTGTTGCCGTGCAGGGCGATGCCGTTCATCTCCGCGGCCATCGAGAACTCGCGGATACCGAAGTGGATCGTACGGCCGTACGGGTCGGCCTCGGGCAGCGGATTGCCCTTCGGCAGGAAGGACGACGTCGCGTCGATGGTCGTGTTGTTCGAACCGGCCAGGTCGGCGGAGCCGCCCCACAGCTCGGGGACGACGGCGCCGAGCGACTGGAGCACCTTGCCGGAGGCGGCGCGCGTGGCGACCGACTTGCCCTCCTCGAAGACCGGCAGGGCCTCCTCCCAGCCCTCGGGCAGCCGGCCGGCCACGATCCGGTCGAACAGCTCGGCCCGCTCCGGCTGGGCTCCGCGCCACTTGTCGAGCCGCTTGTCCCAGGCGGCGTGCGCCTCGGCGCCGCGGTCGAGGGCCTCGCGGGCGTGGGCGAGGACGTCGGCGTCGACCTGGAAGGACCGCTCGGGATCGAAGCCGAGGACGCGCTTGGTGGCGGCGATCTCGTCCGCGCCGAGCGCCGATCCGTGGGAGGCCTCGGTGTTCCGCGCGTTCGGGGCGGGCCAGGCGATGATCGTGCGCATCGCGATGATCGAGGGGCGCCCGGTCTCGGCCCGCGCCGCCTGGAGGGCCGCGTACAGGGCGTGGACGTCGACGTCACCGTCCCGCGTCGGCTCGATCCGCCGGGTGTGCCAGCCGTAGGCCTCGTACCGCTTCAGCACGTCCTCGGAGAACGCCGTCGCGGTGTCGCCCTCGATGGAGATGTGGTTGTCGTCGTAGAGGAGGACGAGGTTGCCGAGCCGCTGGTGGCCGGCGAGGGAGGAGGCCTCGGCGGAGACACCCTCCTCCAGGTCGCCGTCGGAGACGATCGCCCAGACGGTGTGGTCGAAGGGGGAGGTGCCCTCGGGGGCCTCGGGGTCGAACAGGCCGCGTTCGTAGCGGGCGGCCATCGCCATGCCGACGGCGTTCGCGACACCCTGGCCGAGCGGGCCGGTGGTGGTCTCCACGCCCGCGGTGTGTCCGTACTCGGGGTGACCGGGGGTCTTGGAGCCGTGCGTGCGGAACGCCTTCAGGTCGTCCAGTCCCAGCTCGTACCCGGCCAGGAAGAGCTGGGTGTAGAGGGTCAGCGAGGTGTGTCCGGGGGACAGCACGAAGCGGTCACGGCCGGTCCACTCCGGATCGGCCGGGTCATGGCGCATCACCTTCTGAAAGATCGTGTACGCGGCGGGCGCCAGGCTCATCGCGGTGCCGGGGTGGCCGTTCCCGACCTGCTGGACGGCATCGGCCGCCAGGAGGCGGGCGGTGTCGACGGCACGCCGGTCGAGGTCGGTCCACTCGAAGCCGTCCGTTGTCTGCGTACTCATCTTCAAGAAGTCCTCGATCGAAGCGCGGTATCTGGCTGGACGCGTTCAAAACTAAAAGTCTGACTTTTTGGAGGGAAGGTCGGGGTGTGTCAGCCTGTGGTGAAAGTGGGACACCGGCGGTACGACAGGGCGGCACGAGAAGGACATGACGGACAGAGCACCCCGCGGCGAGGGCGACGGGGACGGGATCAGAACCTTCGCCTTCCCGGCCGACCTGAGCGTCTGCGGCGTCGGCATGCAGGTGGGCCCCATGGGCGCCGGCCGCACCTGGCACGTGGACGCGCCTCTCCATCGTGTCCACCGCATCGACTTCCACGTGGTCATGCTGTTCGACGACGGCCCGGTGCGCCACATGGTCGATTTCGCCGAGCACGAGGCGACGGCCGGCGACCTGCTGTGGATCCGCCCCGGACAGGTCCACCGTTTCTCGCGGACCAGCGAGTACCGCGGAACCGTGCTCACCATGCAGCCCGGTTTCCTGCCCCGCGCCACCGTGGAGGCCACCGGCCTCTACCGCTACGACCTGCCGCCCCTGCTGCACCCGGACGAGGCCCGGCTCGCCGGGCTGCGCGCGGCCCTCGCCCAGCTGCGACACGAGTACGAGGACACCACGACCCTCCCGCTCACCCTGCACACCGCCGTACTGCGCCACAGCCTGACGGCGTTTCTGCTGCGGCTGTCCCATCTGGCCGCCAGCTCCGCGGAGGCGGCCCGGCAGCAGGCCGACACGACGTTCACCCTGTTCCGCGACGCCGTGGAGAAGGGGTTCGCCGCCAACCACAGCGTCAGCGCCTACGCCGACGCGCTCGGCTACTCCCGCCGCACCCTCGTGCGCGCCGTCCGCACCGCCACCGGCGAGACCCCCAAGGGCTTCATCGACAAGCGCGTCGTCCTGGAGGCCAAGCGGCTGCTCGCCCACACCGACATGCCCGTCGGCCGGGTGGGCGCGGCGGTCGGCTTCCCCGACGCGGCGAACTTCTCGAAGTTCTTCCAGTTGCACACCGGGCAGACGCCGGTGACGTTCCGGGCGGAGCTGCGGCAGTGACCTGAGCTGTTGTCAGTAACCCATCGGGCGGTAGTACCCCAGCACCGCCGCCAGATGCGCGAACCACTGTCCCAGCAGCGCGCGCGGCTTCGCCGTCACGGCGCACTCGAAGATCCTGCCGTCGATGTGGACGACCGCCGTCATCAGGGCCTTGCCCGAGGGGCTCGCCTTGTAGTGGACGCTGCGGATCTCCTGCCAGGGGAACTCGGCGGTGAGGCCGTGGTCCTCGAACGTGACGCCGTCCACGTCGACCACGATCGAGTTGTGGCGGTCGACGGCCAGGAACTCCGGTCCCGTCGGCCCCGGTTGGGGCGGCACGGGCGGCTGGGGATGCTGGGGCGGCGCGTACTGCGGTGGAGCGGGGGCGTACTGCGGCTGGGCGGGGGAGTACTGCGGCGGCGGAGGGCCGAAACCCTGTGGCTGCTGGTGGCCGTACGGCTGCTGATGCGTCATGGGTCCCCCGGTCCCCCGTGCTTCGTCTTCTCCTACGGAACCTACCCCTCGGCCGTGAAACATTTCCGGGGGCCCGGCGCATCAGAGAAGTGAGACCGGTTCGGGCGGCCACGGCGACAGGGGGGAACCACGCATGAGACGGGTCCGGGCGGACGGCTACGCCGAGTTCGCGGCGGCGCGCGCCGGGCATCTCTACCGGTCCGCGTGTCTGCTCACCGCGGGTGACACGCATCTCGCGGAGGACCTGGTACAGGAGACGCTGGGGCGGCTGTACGTCCGGTGGGGGAGGGTGTCGCGGGTCGGAAATCCGGCCGGGTACGCGCAGACCGTCCTCACCCGGACCTTCCTCGCCCATCAGCGACGTCGCAGCAGCACCGAGCGGGCGACGGACGTACTGCCGGACGTGCCGTACTCCGCCGACGACACGTCCCTCAGGCTGACCCTGCTGCAGGCGCTCGCCCGGCTGCCCGCCAAGGACCGCGCCGTGGTCGTCCTGCGCTATTGGGAGGACCGCTCCATCGAGGAGACCGCCGACGCGATGAACGCCAGTTCGGCGGCCGTGCGGACGCGGTGCGTGCGGGCTCTCGCACGGCTGCGGGAACTGCTGGGCGAGGACCTCGCCGAGTACGCGCGACCCTGACGACTCCCCGCCCCTTCCAGCCAATTACCTCTCAGTACCTCTCATTTCCACTCATTGCCGTTCACTTCCTTCGCGTCACTTCAATCCCTGGGAAGCGGTGGTTCGCCATGTCCGTTGAACAGCACAACGACCCCTTCGAGGACCGGCTCTCCGGCGCCCTGCGCGAGACCGGTGGCGGCTTCGACACCGACCGGGCCGCGCTCGCCGCCGCCGGCCGGGTCCGCGGGCAGCGGCTTCGGCTGCGGCGCCGGGCCGCGGTCATGGGCGGGGCGGCCGGGCTCACGCTCATCGGCGTGGGCGGGGCGCTGCTCCTGCCGTCGAGCGCTTCCCGCGATCCGCAGCACTCCTCCGTGGCCGCGAAGCCGCAGCCCACCCGCACCACGGCTCCCGTCAGCGGTGACCAACTCATCCGCACGCTGGAGCATCTGCTGCCCAAGGGCAAGACCAGCGGCCAGGATGCGCGCGGCACGGACGAGTCACCGACGGCGGCGTACGCGAACCTCGTCTTCGACGACGGCAAGGGCGCGGGGGCCGTCGGTGTCAGCCTGGACCGGGTCGAGGCGGGCAGCGACCGGGCGCGTCAGACCACGACCTGCCCGGACAAGGCGTTCACCGCGTACGAGCACTGCGCCACCAGCCGGCTCCCCGACGGGTCCACGCTCATGCTCTTCAAGGGGTACGAGTATCCCGATCGCCGTGTGGACACGAAGTGGTGGAACGCGGAACTGGTTACCCCGGCGGGGCAGCACGTCTCCGTGAGCGAGTGGAACGCCGCCGCCGAGAAGGACGCGCCGGTCACCCGGGCCGAGCCGCCGCTGACCGAGGCCGAGCTGAAGAGGCTGGCCACGGCCGAAGCGTGGCGCGGATACATCGACTCGATCCCGCAGGACTCCGGCAAGCCGACCGCGGGTGCGATCCCTCCCCCCGCGATCGTCGGCGCCCGCACCACTCTCCTCGGGCTGCTGCCCAAGGGGCTGCACGTGGTGTCCAAGAGCGCCGACGACACCGACTTCGCCTACGCCGTCGTCGACGACGGCAAGGGCAAGAGCCTCGTCCAGGTCAATGTGCAGGCCGATATGCGGGATGTCGGCGACGACCTCTTCGGCACCGGCTCCGAGATCCTGGCGAACGGCACGCGGCTCGCCGTCCGCCAGGGTCCGGGCGAGAAGGGTGGGGAGGGAGTGGTGATGTGGACGGTCGACACCATGCGGTCCGACGGCCGGCGTGTCGTGATCAGCGCCTTGAACTCCGGCACTCAGCACGACGCCGCGACCCGCAAGACCCCCGCGCTCACCGTCGAGCAGCTCCGGGAGGTGGCCCTCAGCCCGAAGTGGGGTCGGTGACCGAAGTCGAACCAGTTCACGTTCACGCAGTCGGCCGACTGTCCGCTGGTGAACGTCAGATACACGTCATGGGTGCCGGTGACGGAGCCGATGTTCGCCGGTACGGCTGCTCGCCCACACGGACCTGCCGATCGGCCGCGTGGGCGCGGCCGTCGGCTTCCCGGACGCGGCGAACTTCGCCATGTTCTGCCATGTTCTTCAGGGTTCTTCCATCTGCACGCCGGCCGGACGTCGGTGGCCTTCCGCGCCGGGCCGCGCTGAAAGGGGCGGACCGCGCGGCCCGCCCCCTCCTCACCGCTCGTGCATCACCAGCCGATGCCGAGCGTCAGCCCGGTCGGCGGGTTCGAGTTGCCCAGGATCTGCACCGACGACTGGTCGTTGACGTCGTCGTAGGGGAAGGCATAGGCACGCTTGTCGAGGCCGACGGTGTGCAGGAACGCCGCGTAGTCGTTCTTCACACTCCCGGTGTAGTAGGCGGACGGGGTGTACCAGGTCGAGGTGTCGAGGGCCACGCCCCGGTTGAACGCGGCGCAGAACTCCGCGCCCAGCTGGTGCTCGGGGTCGCTGCCCGAGGCCAGCGCGCCGGCGCAGGCCACGACGTCCGGGGAGGACGGCTTCTGAAGCGTGTAGGGGCCGGCGCCGTTCTTGGTGAAGGTGAGGGTGTTCCCGGCGACCTGCCCCGAGAAGGTCTCACCGAGCCGGGTCAGCTTGAAGGGATGGGTGGAGTAGTAGGACCAGGTCTGATCGATGTACTGCTGGAAGTGGTTCGCCTGGGAGCCTCCCGCGAGGAAGAGGTTCGAGGAGCGCGGCGCGATGATCCGGTACGTGTTCTGCAGCGGCTTGAAGGCCGCGCCCACCGAGGCGGCGTACTGCGACATGACCTGGGCGCGGGTCAGCGTGATGCCCCGCGTGGTGTCGTAGCCGCTGGAGGTCTGCGTCAGCCGCGAGGCCATCGGGAAGCCGAACTGGTCGACCTGGGTGGTGTTGCCACCGAAGGCCACCTGGCCGTAGACGTACGTGTACTCGTACCAGTCGTAGGAGACGTCGGTGTTGGGGTCGTTCGGGTTGCGCAGGTCGGGGCCGCCCCAGCCCTGGTCGTCCAAGGAGACCGGGATGTACAGCGGGGAGCCGAGGGAGATGTAGATCCGGCCGCCGCGGATCGACGTGGGGGAGGGGACCGAGCCGCCGGACTGGGCCATCGTGAACGACATGTTGGGGTAGTTCACACCGTTCTTGGTGAGATGGCCGGGCGCGTTCGCGTCGAAGTGGTTGATGTGGGCCATGGTCCCGTCGGACTTCATGTACGACCACTGGCCGGGCGTCACCTGACCGAGGACGGTGACGTAGACCTGTGAATCGGCGTACGTGCCACGGGTGTTGTTCCGGAAGGAGATCGGGAAGCTGCCGGTGCCGCCCCCGCCGCCACCCCCGCCTCCTCCTCCGCTGCCGACGGTGTGGGTGAAGTGCGGGGTGTCGTAGAGCGGACCGCTCTTTTCGTACGTGAACCAGTACTCCAGGGTGAAGCCGCTCGGCAGGCCGCTGACGTTCTGCTGCCAGGTGCCGGCGCTGTTCGTCATCCGGAAGTTCTGCTGGCCGGCGCTGGGAGACAGGTAGTGCACGTCGACGAGCGACGCGGGTGTGGCCGGCTTGAACCAGATCTGCACCGAGCCGGAGCCGGTCGGGGTGATGCCCTGGGTGTAGTCGGTGGCGGCACTCGCGGGTACCGCCCCGGCCAGGCCGAACGCCAGCACCGTGAGGAGGGCGGTCAGGACGGCGGTGGCCAGCCGCCCGACCTCGGAGTGTGACGCGGCCGGCCCGGCCGGGGAGCATGTGATCATTGGTCAACTCCCCTTTCAGTGACCGAAGTCGAACCAGTTGACGTTCACGAAGTCGGCCGGCTGGCCGCTGGTGAAGGTCAGATAGACGTCGTGGGTGCCGGTGACGGAGCTGATGTTCGCCGGTACCGTCTTCCAGCTCTGCCAGCCACCGGTGTTGGCGACGGCGAAGCTGCCGATGGGGGAACTCGTCCGGCTGTCCAGGCGGACCTCCACCAGGCCGCTGACTCCGCCGGCCGCACCGCTGGCGACCCGGCCGTAGAACTGCCGGGCCGCCGTGGAACCGAAGTCGACGCCCTTGTAGAGCGCCCAGTCGCCGTTCGCGAGGGAGCCGATGTCCTGGCCGCCGCCCGAGTCGGTGGTCGCCTCGGTGCTCGTGCCACCCTGGCCGTCGTAGGACTCGGCCTGGATGGCGCTGTACGCGTCACGGTTGCCGGACGGCGGCGGGGTCGTACCGCCGCCACCCCCGTCGCCGCCGCCGGTCGACTGCAGGACCTGGACGTAGTCGACCAGGAGCGGGTGGCCGGGGTCGGTGCCGCCGTCGGGCCCGCCGCCGAAGGCCGCCGGGAACTCGCCGCCCATCGCGACGTTCAGGATGACGAAATAGCCGTGGTTGGTGGCGTTGGCCCAGGTCGTCGCGTCGACCTGGTTCTGCCGCACCGTGTGGAAGTTGACCCCGTCGAGGTAGAAGCGCATCTCCTCGGGGCTGGTCGACCGGTCCCATTCGACGGCGTAGGTGTGGAAGCCGCCCTGGCAGGTCGTGCCTGCGCAGACCTTCTGGCCGCCGATGCCGGACTTCTCGTTGCAGGGGCCGCCCGGGCTGGTGCCGCAGTGCATCGTGGCCCACTCGTTGTTGATGCCCTGGACGTTCTCCATGATGTCCAGCTCGCCGACGCCGGGCCAGTTCCACCAGTTGCCGCGGTAGGGGGCGCCCAGCATCCAGAAGGCGGGCCAGTAGCCCTTGGCGGCGGCGCCGGTCACGTTCGGCATCTGGAGCCGTGCCTCGACGCGCAGCTTGCCGCCGGCGGGCGGCTGGAAATCGGAACGCGTCGTCTCGATGCGGCCGGACGTCCAGTTGCCCGCACCGTCGCGGCGTGGCGTGATCCTGAGGTTTCCGGCGCCGTCGAGCGAGACGTTGTTGGTGCTGGAGGTCATCGTCTCGACCTCGCCGGTGCCGAAGCCCGCGGGGCCGCCGGGATAGCTCGTACCCGTCGTGTACTGCCAGTTGGCGGTGTTGATGCCTGATCCGGCGGCCCCGTTGAAGTCGTCCAGGAAGACCTGGGACCAGCCGGAGGGGGGTGGGGGAGCGGAGGCGTTCGCGGGCAGCGTCGCGGCTGTGGCCGCGGCCGCGGCCAGGCTCAGCGTGCCCAGTACGGCGACGAGCACGCGCCGCAGGGAACGGCGTCTGCCGGATGAGCCGGATGAGCCGAGTGTGCCGGAAGTTTCACTCATGGGTGCCTCTTCGCGTACGGAGTGGGGTGCGCGGGTGCCTTTTTGAGAGCGCTCTCAAGGCGCTGCGCGGCCAATGTGCTCCCCGTCACTCCGACCGTCAAGAGGTGAAGGCGAGAAAGTCCGTACGGCCTACGAGAGTTCACGCCTTGAAGAAAATCGTGAGGGCGTGCGTGAAAGGCGGGTCCCGGCACCTCGCCGGGATCCGCCGCGCGGCTCTCCTGTCAGTGACCGAAGTCGAACCAGTTCACGTTCACGAAGTCCGCCGGCTGACCGCTGGTGAACGTCAGATACACGTCATGGGTGCCGGTGACGGAACCGATGTTCGCCGGTATCGTCCGCCACGTCTGCCAGCCGCCGGTGTCGGCCAGGGCGAAGCTGCCGATGGGGGAGTTGCTGCGGCTGTCGAGGCGTACCTCGACCAGACCGCTCACCCCGGAGGCGGCGCCGCTCGCCACCCGGGCGTGGAACTGGGTGGCCGGCGTGGAGCCGAAGTCGACACCCTTGTACAGCGCCCAGTCGCCGCCTGCGAGCCAGCCGATGTTCTGGCCGCCGCCGGTGTCCGACGTGGCCTCGGTGCCCACGCCGGACTGGCTGTCGTAGGACTCGGCCTGGATGGTGCCGTAGGCGTCCCGGCCGCCGGACGGCGGAGGTGTGGTACCGCTCCCACCGTCCGCCGACTGGAGCACCTGGACGTAGTCGACGACCATCGGGCGGCCGGACGCGGTGTCGCCGTCCAGGCCGCCGCCGAGCGCGTCCGGGAAGGCGCCGCCCATCGCCACGTTGAGGATGACGAAGTAGCCGTGGTTGGTGGCGTTGGCCCAGGTCGTCGCGTCGACCTGGTTCGCCGTCACCGTGTGGTAGTTGACGCCGTCGACGGAGAAGCGGATCGCCTCGGGGCTGACCGAGCGGTCCCACTCCATCGTGTAGGTGTGGAAGCCGGACTGGCAGGTGCTGCCCGGGCAGGCGATGTTGTTGCCGATGCCGGTGGTCTCGTTGCAGGGGCCGCCGGGGTTGGTGCCGCAGTGCATCGTGGCCCAGACCTTGTTCAGGCCCTGGACGTTCTCCATGATGTCGAGCTCGCCGACGCCGGGCCAGTTCTGGTAGTTGCCGCGGTACGGCGCCCCGAGCGTCCAGAACGCGGGCCAGTAGCCCTCGGCGGCCGTGCCGGTGACGTTCGGCATCTGGAGGCGGGCCTCGACGCGCAGCTTGCCGCCGGACGGGGGCTGGAAGTCGGTGCGGTTGGTCTCGATGCGGCCCGACGTCCAGTTGCCGGCCCCGTCGCGCAGCGGGGTGATCCGGAGGTTGCCGTTGCCGTCGAGCGAGACGTTGTTCGTGCTGGACGTCATCGTCTCGACCTCGCCGGTGCCCCAGTGCGCGGGGCCTCCGGGGTACGAAGTGCCGGTGTCGTACTGCCAGTTGGCCGTGTTGACGCCGGAGCCGGCGGAGCCGTTGAAGTCGTCCAGGAAGACCTGGGTCCAGCCGGACGGGGGCGTGGGCGCGGAGGCGTTGGCCGGCAGGGTGGCGGCCGTGGCCGCGACGGCCGCCAGGCCGATCGTGGCGAGGACGGCGACGAGGGCCCGCCGCCGTCTGGGGATACCGGAGGTTTCACTCATGGGGGTGCCTCTCGGGTGCGGGGGAGTTGCGGGGGTTCCCTTGAGAGCCGGGCTTGAGAGCGCTCTCAAAGTGGGCCCAATGTGCTCTCCGCTCCTTCGGCCGTCAAGACTTGAATCAAAGAAAGTCCTTGTTTCTCAGTGGAGTTCATCCGGCGAAGCCACCCGCGTACGGCACGGCGCTGCCCGCCTTCGAGCCCGCCCCAGGACGGATTCCAGCCGTTCAGGCCGGTACCGCCGCCCGGGATTCGGGTGAGGACCCGCGGACGACACGGCCAAAAAGTGCGGTTGCCCCTGTCTATCCCGGTGTGAACGAGGTATGAACAGCCGACCGGCGTCCTGCTTTTCCCGGTGGGATCCCGCGCCCCGTACAGCATTTCCGGAGGTATCCGTGACCGAAGTCCGCAAGCGGCACACCGTGGCCGTCGTCGGAGCAGGCGCGGCGGGCACACTGACCGCCGTTCAGCTCTGCGAGACGGCGTCGCGCCGCCGGACTCCCCTCGACGTCGTCCTGATCGACCCGGCCCCGGAGGCGGGCCGGGGCACCGCCTACGCCACACCCGACCCGCGGCACCGCCTCAACGTGCCCGCCGGCAACATGAGCGCCTACCCCGACGACCCCGGCCACTTCACCCGCTGGCTGTGCCGGCACGGCGAACCCGAGGTCACCGGCGCCGACTACGCCACCCGCTACCGCTACGGCGCCTATCTCGCCGACACGCTCGGCCAGGCCGTCGTCCGCGCCCACGGCACGGTCGCCGTACGCCGTCTGCGCACCCGCGCGGAGAGCTGCGGCGCCACCCCCGACGGCCGGGTGGAACTGCGCCTGGCCGACGGGACACTGCTGGCCGCCGACGCCGCCGTCCTCGCCACCGGACCCGCCGGACCGGCCGCCGCCTGGGTGCCGCCCGCCCTGCGCGACTCGCCCCGCTTCGTCGGCGCGCCGTGGACGCCGGGTGCGCTGGACGGAGCGCGGGAGAGCACCGAGGCCGTGCTGCTCGTCGGGACCGGTCTGACCGCCGTCGACCTCGCGCTGACCCTCGACCGGCCCGGCCGCAGCGTGCACGCCCTCTCCCGCAACGGACTGCTGCCCCAGCCGCACACGCTGCGCCCGGCCGGTGTGATGCCCGCCCCGGCGGACCTGTCCGACACCTCGCTGGCACGGCTGCGCCGGGCGGTCTACCGCCATCTCAGCCGTTCGGTCCGCACCCACGGCGACTGGCGCCCCGGCCTCGACAGCCTCCGCCCGCACACCCCCCGACTGTGGCGCAGTCTCTCGCCCGAGGAGCGCGCGGAGTTCCTCGCCCGCGAGGGCGCCCTGTGGAACACCCACCGCCACCGCATGGCCCCCGCCACCGCCGAGCACGTCTCCCGCGCGCGGACCGCGCGGCGCCTGCACGTGCACACCGGCACGGTCGCCCGGGTGACCGCGCCGGACGACGGCCCGGTCGCCGTCGAGCTCTCCAACGGCCGTACCCTGCACGTGGGTTGGGTGATCGACTGCACCGGTCCCGGGCGGCTGCCGGACGGCCCGCTGTGGAGTTCGCTGTTCGCGGGCGGTACGACGGTGCCCGGTCCGCTGGGCATGGGTGTCGCCACCCGCGACGGCCGGCTCCTCGACGCGAGCGGCGCCGCCGGGCTCCCGCTGTTCACGCTCGGCGCTCCACGCCGCGGCGAGCTCTGGGAGACCACCGCCATCCCCGAAATCCGGGTCCAGGCAGCCGAGTTGGCCCAGCAGCTGCTGGCGCCGCTCGCCCCCCGGCGCCGTACCACCCGGCGCCCCGTCGACGGGCACGGACTGGCCCTGTCCACCCACGCCGAGGCGGCCACCGCCTACCGCAGCGGGCTCGACCGGGTCCTCAAGGTCCGCTCCGGCGCCCGGGACGCCTTCGCCCGCGCGGTGGCCCTCGACCCCGGCTTCGCCCTCGGTCACGCCTCGCTCGCCCTGCTGGGCCACGAGTGCGGCGCCGCCGTCGACGTGCCCCGGGCCCTCGCCGACGCCCAGCGCTCGGCCCGCGAACGGGCCGACGAGCGCGAGCGGTCCTTCGTGGACGTGGTCACGCGCCGGGTCACCGGCGACGACGGGGACGAGGCACTCGTACGCCATCTGCGGGAGCACCCCGGCGACGCGCTGGCGCTCGCCGCCGCCGTGCCCACCATCGCCTTCTCCGGCGTGAGCGACCTGCACGACGACGACGCGCTCGGCCTGCTCGACGTGACCTCACCGGCCTACGACGGGCACTGGTTCCACACCTCGCTGCTCGCCTTCCTGCGCCAGGGACAGGGCCGGCTGCACGAGGCGGGCGAGCTCGCCCACCGGGCGCTGGCCACCGAGCCCGCCTCCGGGCACGCGGTGCACGCCCTCGCGCACGTGCACTACGAGTCCGGCGCGCACGAGGCGGGCCGCGACTGGCTGGAGAAGTGGGTGACGGGGCGGGGCCGCGGCGCGGTCCACCGGGCGCACTTCTCCTGGCACATCGCCCTGCACGAACTCGCCCTGGACGACCCGGCGGCGGTCCGCAGGCGCTGGTTCGCCCAGCTCGCGCCCGGCCGGGTGACCGGGGTGCGGGCGCTGGTCGACTCGGGGTCGCTTTTGTGGCGGGCGCGGCTGAGCGACAGCTGGCGGGGCGACCTGCCCGCGACCGACGTGCTGGACGCCGTCGAGCGCGAGGTGCTGGAGCGGCCCGCGACCGCGTTCACCGCGCTGCACGCGGCCGTCGCCCTGACCGCCGCCGGGGACCTGCCCGCCCTGCGCCGGCTGCGCGACCACGCGGCCGGCGCGGATCCGGTGCAGCGGGAGGTCGTCGCGCCGCTGTGCGAGGCGTTCGCAGCGCTCGTCGAGGAGCGCTTCTGGGAGGCGGCCCGCGGACTCGACGCGCTGCTGCCCGTGCTGCGCCGGGTCGGCGGCAGCGCGGCCCAGCGCGAGGTGGTCGAGGAGACGCTGCTGTACGCGCTGGTGGCGGCCGGCCGCTGCGACGCGGCCCGCCGTCTGCTGGACGCCCGCCTCGACCGCAAACCGGCGCCCCGCGACCGGCGGTTGCTGGCCACCCTGCCCGGCTGACCCGGCACCCGTCTCCACCGGGCCCCGATCCGAGAACGAGTCGGACTCGGGGCCCTCTGGGTTCGTACACGTTCCTCGCCCCGGACAGGGGCACACTCCGGGCGGGCCGCGCACCCTCGCGCCGCACGAAAGCCCGGGTCACAAGCGCGGAACGAATGGTTCCGTACCCGGTGCTCGGCATATGCGGCGCTAGTCACGGGCGGACAGCCGCGTCCCCGATGTTCATCATCCTTTAACTATCAGCGCTTACCTACGTCTCCGTAACCTCACGGCCTGCTCAGCTTCACGTGCCTCTTCACCCCACAGAAGGGACGTACCGAGGTGATGTCACGCAGGTTGAGGAAACCACTGCCCAGACGAGCCGCACTCGTCGCCGCCACCGCCCTGCTCGGCGGACTGCTGACGGTGCCGGCGGTCTCCGCCGCCGCCGGGACACCGCGGGTGTGCGACGCCGCGGACGCCGACATCTACCGGCCCCCGGACCGCGCGAGCGCCGCGCCCGGTGCCGTCGTCGCGTGCCGCCGCGTCGACTCCCTCCCCATGGTGGTCGGCGCACCGCCGCTGGACGCCTGGAAGGTGCAGTACGGCTCCACCGACGGACGGGGCCGGCGGGTCGTCGTGGCCGGCACCGTCGTCGTACCGCGCAAGCCCTGGACCGGGCCAGGCGAGCGGCCGTTGGTCGCCTTCGTGCCCGGCACCCTGGGCATCGGGCCGCAGTGCGCGTTCTCCAAACAGCTCGCCGGCGAGTACCAGGACGCCTACGAGGGTCCGAACCTCGCGGCGCTGCTCAACGCCGGCTACGCCGTCGCCGCGACCGACGGCCAGGGGTACCTGGACGGCCAGGTCCATCCGTACGCGGTCGGCGCCGAGGCGGGCCACGCCACCCTCGACATGGCCCGCGCCGCCTCCCGGGTGCCCGGCAGCGGGGTCAGCCCCCAGGCGCCGGTGGGCATGTGGGGCTACTCGGAGGGCGGCTCCGGCAGCCTGTGGGCGGCCCAGCTGGCCCGCTCGTACGCGCCCGAACTGAACGTCGTCGGCTCGGCGTCCGGCGGCATCCCCGCCGACCTCAAGCAGGTGGCGCGCAACCTCGACGGGCAGTTCTTCGCCGGGTTCCTGATGGACGCGTTCATCGGTCTGTCCGTCACGCATCCGGACCTGCCGTTCGACGAACTCCTCGACGACGACGGCCGCAAGGCGGTACAAAACGCCGAGTCGTCGTGCGCCGTCGGCACGGTCGCGCGGTTCGCGGGCGCCCGGATCGAGCGGTACACCAAGGGCGGGCTGACGCTCGACCAGATCTACGCCCTGCACGCACCCGACGGCACGACATGGAGCGAGGCCGTCGACGAGAACAAACTCGGGACCGGCGTGGGCGCACCGGGCTCAGGCGCCCGCTACCAGATCGGCTTCCCCGTCCTGCAGTACCGCGGAATCCTCGACGAGGTGATCCCCGCCGAGACCGCCGACGCCACCCGCCGCGCCTACTGCGCCGCCGGCATCACCACCCAGTGGACGCCGTACCTCGGTGACCACCTCTCCGGCGACCCGCAGACGATCGGCGACGTCGTGAACTGGCTCGGGGACCGCTTCGAGGGGAGGAGCACGAAGGGCAACTGCTGACCCGGGCCACGAGCACCGCGGACGGCGGCGGGAGACCCGCCGCCGTCCTGCGGCGTCCGTCGCGGATCTACTGCAGGCGGTACGAGTAGACGGTCGTCGCCACCGCGCACACCCCCGGCGGGATCACCTCCGCGCGCAGGGTGCCCGACTTCGTGTCGTAGTCGACGCCCTCCGCCTCGAAGGTGCCCGTGCAGATGCTGGACTGGGGCACGGCGAACAGGCTCCGCACCGAACCGGTGACCGGCTTTCCGTCGAGCCGGTGCGGGAGGTCGACCTGGAGCAGTGGCCGGATCTCGGGGAACAGCGCGCCCGAGGCGTCGTCCGAGGCGCACACCAGACGGGTGTCGGTGACGAAGTCGCAGCCCTGGATGTCGCGCACCGGCCGGTCCAGGGTGATCTGGCCCGCCTCCGGCAGGTCGCCGCCTCTGGCCGGGGTGGACGGGTTGAGCAGGGGAGCGGGGAAGACCTGGAGCCTGCTCTGGTCACCCCACTCGCCCGACACCAGCCACTGCCCGTCGGGGGAGACGGTGGCGAAGGAGTTGTTCACCTTCTCGCCCGGGTTCAGCCGGTGGGTGTAGTCGTAGCGCTGACCGGACGGCGTGGTGACCGCGTACATCTTCGACGTGGCCGAGTCCGCGCCCTGGTAGGCGTCGAAGACGTAGCCGCGCGCGATGTCCGGGTCGCCGACGTGGTTCCAGCCCTTGATCCGCAGGTCCAGCGGGATGTCCAGGAGCCCGCGGTACAGCAGGGAGCCGTCCGCGCGGTCCGCGAGTCCCTGCCCGCCGCCGAGGGTGTCCGTGTACGACGTTCCGGTCTGCGCCCAGTGCGGTTCCCCGGCCGCGAAGGCGCTCGGGGTCCCGAGGGTCAGGGCGGCCGCTAAAGCGGTGAGGGTGAGCAGCTGACGCTTCATCAACAACCTTTCACGTCCACGAAGATGGGGTTGGAATAGAACCATGTGTCGACCCACGGGTCACCATTGCCGGGCTCGTGCGCGATCGGGCCGTGCGGGTCGACGGACGCGCCCAGAAGGCCCGCGCCGTGCCGGTTGCCGTCGCTGCCGCGCAGCCGCACGTAGAAGGACTCGTCACCGGCGGTCAGCGGGATGCGCAGGGTGTACGTCCCCGTGCGGCCGCTGACGTCCTTGGACCGCACGACCTTGGTGTCGGGCGCCTGCCAGGTGTCGCGGTCCCTCACCGGGCCGCGCACCGCGCCCCGGATCACGTCCACGTGCGCCAACTCGGGCAGGATGCCGTGCGGGTTGGGCCGGGAGGCGGTGGTCACCGTGACGTACAGCGTGAGCCGCTCGCCCTTGCGGACGCGCAGCCGGCCGCCGAGGGTGACGCCCCGCTCGCCGTCGCAGTCCCGCTTCAGCCGGACGTCGAGCCCGTCGAGCAGGTGCCCGTGGTCGAGCCAGACGCGGCCCGCGCGCAGGCCCGCCATCACGGCGCGGTAGCCGTAGCGGGTGACGCCGACGTGGGTGCGGCTGAACTCGCCGGGCCAGAAGTCGCTGCCCGGCTGCGGGGTGTCGGTGTCGACCGGGTCGGGCAGCCGTCCGGTGTTGTCGAAGTTCTGGCCGGGCGGCCAGTCGCCGTTCTTCCAGGTGTCGAAGACGACCCGGTGGACGTCGGAGTTGGTGGTGACGGAGAACAGCCGGCCCTCGGCGAGCATCGCGTCCCACAGGCCGCCCACGGTCGCCGTCGCCCAGTCGAAGCCGCCGTAGGTGACGTAGGCCTCCGCCGGGTAACCGGCCCAGGAGTTGGCGGACGGTTTGTTCTCGTACTCGCCGCGGATCGACGTGGTCGCGCCGCGCCAGCCGGGGATGGCCGCGCCCTGGGCGCCGGGCGCGCCCTCCATGCCGATCATGATCTCGGGCGCGGCGTCCCGCCAGTTGCGCAGCTCGTGCGGGGAGTCGATGCCGAGGCGCAGCGGGTGGTTGGCGAGGACCAGGACGTCGTCGACGTAGCCGGTGCGGCGCTGCTCGGCCAGCCACTGGATGGCCTTGACCGCGTGGGCCTCGTTGCGGGCGGTGTTCGGGTTGTCCGGGGCGCCGTCGGTGTAGCCGAGCAGCTTGCCGTCGTAGGCGAGCTCGAACTGCGTGAGCAGGTCGACCTCGTGGGGGCCGGGCGCGGCGAAGATCGTGGCGTGCTCGGCGCCCGGGATGTACCACTCCAGGCCCTGGAAGATCAGCTGGCGCGGGTTGGCGGCGCGCGCCTTGACGATCTCCTCGTGCTCCAGCTGGGCGCCGTAGCGGGCGTGCCCGAAGTTGGAGTGCTCGTTGAACACCATCCAGTCCAGGCCGTACCGGGCGGCGGCGCCGGCGATCTGGGCGAACGTGTACTTGGCGTCGTGGCTGTAGACGGAGTGGACGTGGTGGTCGCCGACGACGTAGGCGAGACGCGGGTCGCTCCCGCCCAGGGCGGGGCCGCGCCCGGCGGCCAGCGCCGGGGTCGCCGCCGAGCCCAGGGCGAACGCGGCGCCGAACAGGCCCGCGCGGCGCAGGAGATGGCGTCTCGACACGCCCTGGGGGTCGAGGCTCGCGGGGGAGACGGACGGGTCGGCCCAGGAGGGCAGCTGCTGCTCGGTCATGGTGATCCTCGGGGAGGTCCGCGGACAGGGGGTCAGTGGTTCATGAACGACGTGACCGGCAGCGCCCGTTCGACGATCCGGACGTCGCCGAGCCGGCCGTGCAGGATCTGGTCGATCTTCCCGCCGTACTCGTAGCCGCCGACCAGCCACGGCAGCCCGGCCGAGGCGAGCCCTACGGCGGGCGCGTGCGGGTTGCGGGCCACGGGGCAGCCCTGGACGTACATCGTCGTGTGCCGTCCGTCGTTGACCACGGCGACGTGCCACCAGGTCTCCCGCGCGGTCTCGTCACCCCAGTTGGTGGCGAGCTGCTGCTGGTTGAGCGGCCGGGCCGCCCACTGCGGACCGGGCCCGTCGGAGACGGACAGCGTGGCGAGCGGCTCGTCCGGATCGTCCGTGGACGGCCCGGCGGTCCCGTTGCGGCCGGCCCGGCCGACCAGCCCGGACCAGGCGTTGTGCGAGGCGTCCCAGTCCGTCGGCAGCCAGTAGAAGGCCTCGATGGTGTAACCGGAGCGGAGGGTGGCCGAGTTGAGCGGCGCTCCGTCGACCGTGCGCAGGTAGGCGCCCCGCAACGGGGACTTGTAGCCCTGGAACTCCAGGCTGCCGTGGCCCGGCTGGTCCGGGTGGTGCGCGGCGGACCACACGAGCCGGCCCTCGCCCACCGTGACCGGGACCAGGTCGTTGCCCCGCCCGGACAGGTCGCGGACCGTGCCGGTGAGGGCGGCGCCGTCCTCGTGGCCGTCGAAGCGCCAGTAGGCGACCGTGCCCGGGACGAGCATCCGCGCCACGGGACGCGCCGGACGCGGCGGCACCGGCACGAAGCCGGAGAACCGCTTCTCGAAATCGATGTCGACGGAGAACCGGTCCGCGGTGCCGGACAGTTCCATCTCCTGCCGCTCCAGCTCGTTCAGCCCCTGGGCGGCCCGGCCCAGGATCCACGGCGACAGCGTCTCGACGTCGATGGTCTCGCGGTCGAGGTCGAAGTGGTAGAGGCGGATCATCGCCGCGCCGCCGAAGTAGCGGTTCTGGTAGTTCGTCAGGTGCAGGTGGACGTCGTTGCCCGCCGCGTTCTTGCGGATCGCCCGCCCGGCCGGCCAGTAGTGGCCGTTGAGGGTGAGGAAGATCTGGTCGTGGTCCTCGATCAGCTGGTCCCACAGTTGCTGACCGTGGTCCGACAGCGCGTCGTCCGCCGCGACCAGTTCGTGCGTGGTGAGCACGACCGGCGTCCTGGGGTGCCGGGCCAGGACCTCCTTCGCCCAGGCGTAACCCTGCGCCGACGGCCGCCAGTCGAGCGCGAGCACCATCCACTCCCGCCCGGCCGCGCGGAAGAGGTGGAAGGTGTTGTAGCCGTCCGGGGAGGCACCGCCGAAGGTGGGCTTGCCCTGGAAGCGCCGCGGACCGAACGTGTCCAGGTACGGCGTCGGGCCGCGCTGGTCGTCCGTCGAGGACCGTACGTCGTGGTTGCCCGCGAGGACGCTGTAGCCGACGCCGCGCCGGTCGAGCAGCCCGAACGCCTCGCCGATCGCGGCGCATTCCTCCTTGGCGCCGTTCTGCGTGAGGTCGCCGAGGTGGGACAGGAAGACGATGTTGTCGTCCCGGCCGTGCTCCAGCAGATAGCGCAGCGAGGCCTCGATCGGCTTCTTGTCGATGCTGGGCCCGTCGAACAGGTACTGGGTGTCGGGCATCACCGCGAGCGTGAAGCGGCGGCTCTCGGCGTCGGGCCGCCACGCGGAGGCCGTCTCGGCGGTGGCCGCCTCCGCGGTGGCCGGGAGGACGGCACCGGCCGTGGCGGCGGCACCCAGCAGCGCGGTGGCCCTCAGGAAACTGCGTCGTCCGGCACCGGCCTGCGCGGCCTCGCCCTGGGCATGGTCATGCGACGTACACACGTGTGCTCCGTAAAGGTGGCAGTAGAGGTGGCGGAGGTGGCAAAGGGAGGAGGAGGTTCAGAGAGCGCGCAGCGTCCAGGTCCAGCGGTGGACGCCCGGTGCGACGAGGTGGGACGGCGAGGTGTCGGGGCCGCACGAGGCCGTACCCAGCCCCCGGTGCGCCGCGTCCAGGTGCACCACGCACCCGGGGCGCGGGACCAGTTCGTCGTGGTGGGTGGCGGAGGTCAGGTCCTCGGCGCGGTACCGGGTGACGGACACCTGGCGTGGTTCGTCCAGTTCGACCGCGAGCCCGGTGGCGTCCGGCGCCGACAGCGTGAAGCGGCGTACGCCGTGCCGGCCGCCGCTCTCCTGCGGCCGTAGATACGGGGTGAACAACTCGTCCACGCGCACCGCGTGGTGGCCGACGGGCGCGCCCGCACTGCGGTCCGGGTACGACTCCCAGGGTCCCTGCCCGAACCACTCCAGCAGGTCCTGCCCTGACACCGTCTCGAACACCGAGCCGACCCGTGCCACGTCGTCGAACTCGGCGGGCAGCTCGGCCGTTTCGGCCACGCGGACGCCGCCCGCGAGGGGCGTGAACTCCTGCCGGTGCCGGACGACGCCGACCGCGCCGGCGTACTCCGCGAGCACGGTCACCCGGTCGTCGTCCCGCCGTACCGACACCACCTTGCGGACCAGGGAGTCGAGCCCCCACCCGCGCCAGCGCCGGGCGATGCCGCCCAGCTCGTCGTTGTCGGTGGGCGCCCGCCACAGGGACAGGGTGGGGCCGGCGGTCAGCAGCGGGTGGATCAGCAGGCCCTCCCCGTCCACCTCGACGCCACGGTGCGCCGCCGGGGGCTCGCCCGCGGGGGCGGTGGCCGCCCGCAGCCGCACCTGCGGCGTGCACACCCGCGTACCGCGCGGCGCCCACGGCAGGTCCTCGGCCGTGGTCACCCGCAGCGTCAGCCAGGCCTCGCCGCCGTCGTGCGGCACGGCGAAGGGAAGCGGCACCGCGGCCGTCTGGCCCGGCCGCAGGTCGGGCAGCTCGGCGGGTGCGGTCAGGGTGCGGCCGTCGGCCAGGGACAGCTCCCAGCGCCCCGCCAGCCATTCCAGGCCGCGGAAGTGCTGGTGGTTGGAGAGGACGATGCCCTCGTGCCGGAAGCAGGCGATCCGCACCGGCGCCGCGAGTTCCCGGTGCTCGTACAGCACGGGCTTCGGGGTACGGTCCGGGAAGACGACCCCGTCCGCGATGAACGCGCCGTCGTGGATGGTCTCGCCGAAGTCGCCGCCGTACGCCCACCGGTACCCGGGCGCGGCGACACCGTTGTCATAGAGTCCGGCGCCCGCGCGCCCTGCCGGTCTTCCGTCGCTCACGCGCTGCAGAATTCCGTGGTCCCAGAACTCCCAGATGAAGCCGCCCTGAAGACCCGGGGTGGACTCGATGGCAGCCCAGTGGTCGGCGAGCGTGCCGTTGCTGTTGCCCATCGCGTGCGAGTACTCGCACAGGATGAGCGGTTTGGTCTGCCGACCGGACAGCGCGTGCGCCACGCAGTCCTCGATCGGCGCGTACATGGGGCAGGCGATGTCGGAGGCCGAGTCCGGGTCCGCCCAGCCGCGCTTGGCCGCGCCCCCCGACAGGTCGAACTCGGCGGCCAGGTGCGAGTCCTTGGAGATGCCCACGGGCCGCTCGTCGACCTGGACCAGGAGCACGCTCTCGGCGGCCCCGACCTGGAGCACGATCCGCCGGCCCGTCCAGTCGGCCGGGATGTCCACCGCACGCTCGTAGACGCCCGTCGGATTGGCCGCGGGCGCCAGCGGCGGAAACTCGGCGAACGGCATGCGGACGTTCGTGTACCGCGGCAGGTCGTCCGTGTCCTGCAGCGTCCACGCGCCGGGGACGCGGGCCGTCGACCAGGTGCCGTCGGCCGGCGCGTCCGGCGCCGGCAGCAGCCGGAACCGCCAGTCGCCGTCCAGGGACACCGCCCCCGGCCGACGGTCGACGGCACTCATCGGCAGCCGCCCCCAGGAGGTCACCTCGGGTGCCTCCCAGGGGCGCAGGGCGATCAGGGGATCGCGGGACATCAGCGGATGGCCCCCTTGGCGAGGTCGCCGATGATCTGCCGGGCGCCGACCGCGAACACGATCAGCAGCGGGACGAGGGCGAGCAGGGCGCCGGTCATCACCATGCCGTAGTCGGTCGTGCCGTGGGTGCCGTTGAGCTGGGACAGCGCGACCTGGAGGGTCACGTTGTCCGGGTTGGTGAGGGCGATCAGGGGCCAGGCGTAGTCGTTCCATTGGCCCATGAAGGTGAAGATGCCGAGGAAGGCCAGCCCCGGCCGGACCACCGGGAGCGCCACGTGCCAGTACTGGCGCAGGAAGCTCGCCCCGTCGATCCGGGAGGCGTCCAGGAGTTCGTCGTGGATGGCGCCCTTCATGTACTGGCGCATCCAGAAGATGCCGAACGCGTTGGCCGCCGCCGGGACGATCAGCGAGGTCATCGTGCCGATCCAGCCGAGCTTCGCCATGATCACGAACTGCGGGATGGCGGCGAGCTGCGCCGGCACCATGAAGATGGCCATCAGCAGGGCGAACAGCACGTTCTTGCCGGGGAAGTCGAACTTGGCGAAGACGAAGGCCGCCAGCGAGTCGAAGAACAGGACCAGGAAGGTCACCGAGCCCGCCACCAGCAGGGAGTTGAACATCGAGCCGAAGAAGTCGATGTTGTCGAAGAGGTGCCGGGCGTTCTCCAGGAAGTGGGAGCCCGGCAGCAGCTTCGGCGGGTAGGAGAAGATGTCCGACGTCGTGTGCGTCGACATGATGACGGCCCAGTAGAACGGGAAGGCCGACAGCAGCAGTCCGACGATCAGGACGGAGTGCAGGGCGATGCCCCGGCTCCGGGTGCCCTTCACGGCCCTGGGCCTGCGTGTGCCTGGGATGGTTGCCATGGTGAGCGGCCTTCCTAGTCTTCGCCCCGGCGCTGCACCAGGCGCCAGTTGACGATCGAGAAGAGGATGACGACGAGGAAGATGCCCCAGGCCACGGCGGCGCCGTAGCCGAAGTCGTTGTTGTCGAAGGTCTGCTGGAAGAAGTAGAGGACCATCGTCCGGCCGGCGTGGCCGGGTCCGCCGGAGAACGTCGAGTCGTTGGCGGTCGTCTGCAGCAGCACCTGCGGTTCGGAGAAGCTCTGCAGACCGGTGACCGTCGAGACGACCAGCACGAACAGCAGCACCGGCCGCATCATCGGCAGCGTGATCCGGAAGAAGGTCTGCACGGGACCGGCACCGTCCATCCGGGCCGCCTCGTACAGCTCGCCGGGGATCGTCTGCAGTCCCGCGAGGAAGATGATCGCGTTGTAGCCGGTCCACTGCCAGGTCATCAGGGTCGCGATGGCCACCTTGATGCCCCACGGCGTGTTCAGCCACGCCACCTGGTCCAGGCCGACGGCCTGCGACAGGGCGTTCACCAGGCCGAAGTTGGTGGAGAACACCGACCCGAAGATGATCGCGACGGCCACCACCGAGGTGACGTTCGGCAGGAAGTAGGCGAAGCGGTAGACGTTCTTGAAGCGGACCGCCGAGTTGAGCATCACGGCCGTCACCATCGCCAGCAGGACCATGGGGAAGGTGGCCAGCGCCCAGATCACGACGGTGTTCCCGACCGAGCCCCAGAAGTCGCTGTCGCCCAGCAGGTACCGGTACTGGGACAGGCCCGCCCACTCCATCGGGCCGAGGCCGTCCCAGCGGTGCAGGGAGACGTAGAGCGAGAAGCCGACGGGTATCAGGCCGAAGCCGAGGAAGAGGAGGTAGAAGGGGGAGATGGCGGCGTAGAGGTGCCAGTACTTCCGCCGGCCCCGCCGGGTTCGCGCGGCGGGCGCCGACGCCGGCGCGGCGGTGGGTTTCTGCAGTGCGGGGACGGTGGCCATCAGTGGCTCACCCCCAGGTGGTCCGCTATGCGCCGGCATGTGCTCATGGCGTCCCTCCAGGCCTTCTCCGGGTCCTTGCCGAGGACGCCGACGTTCTTGATCTCGTCCTTGACGGGCTGCCCGAGCGCTACGTCGAACGGGCTGTTGTAGGCGACCGCGATCTTCCGCGCGGCGGGCCCGAAGACGTCCATCGTGACCTGGCCGCCGAAGAACGGGTCGGGCTCGCGCAGTTGCTTCAGGGCGTAGGAGGCGGGGGTGGAGGGGAAGAGTCCGGCGTCGACGAAACCCTGGGCCTGGTTGGCCGCGTCGAGGATCCAGATGATGATCTCGAAGGCCCGCTCGGGCTCCCGGCACGCCTTGGTGATCGACAGGAACGAGCCGCCGTTGTTCGAGGGCCGCACGGGCATCTGCGCCACCCGCCATCGGCCCTTGGTCTTCGGCACACCGGTCTTGATGTCGTTGGTGGCCCAGGAGGCGCCGAGCTGGCTGGGCAGCTTGCCGTCCTGGATGGCGGACAGCTGGTCCGGGGTGCCGGTGACGAGGTCCGAGACGATCCCGCGCCGCTTCGCCTCCACGGCCAGCGCCCAGGCGGCGCGCACATGTTCCTGGTCGCCGATGAAGTGGCGGTCCCGGTCGACGAACCGCTTGCCGCCCTGCTGCACCGCGTTCTCGAAGACGGCGTTGACGTCGGTGAGCAGATAGGTCCCGGGGATCCGCTTGCGGAGCTGCTCGCCGGCCCCGAAGAACTTCTCCCAGGTGTTCAACTCCCGGGAGACGTCGGCCGGTTCGTGGGGCAGTCCGGCCTTGCGGAAGACGTCGTACTGGTAGAAGTGCGCGACCGGGCCGCAGTCGATGGGGAAGCCCACCATGGTGCCGTCGTCGGCGATGCCCTGGTCCCACTTCCAGGGCAGGTACTGGCTCCTGTACTTGTCCGCGCCCAGCGTCCTGAGGTCCACGAACTGGTCGGCGTTGGGCAGGTAGGAGGCCATGTCCTCGCCCTTGAGGCCCGCGATGTCGGGGATGTGGGCACGGCCGGTCATCGTGGTGATCAGTTTGGCGCGGTAGTAGCCGCCGATCTTGACGGCCCGCAGGTCGACCGACCTGTCGTAGCGGGCCCTGGCCTTGTTGACGACGGTGTCGCCGAGACCGCCGTCCCAGTACCACAGGACCATGTTCCGGCCGGTCGAGCCGGTCGGAACGGCGCAGCCGGTCGCCAGGCCGCCGAGCGCCGTGGCGGCCGAACCGGCCAGGCCCGCGCGCAGCAGGCCTCTTCGTGAGAGCCGCACAGCTCCCACCGCCTTTCGGATCTGTTCGGGACTTACGTACGGGGATCAGTGCTGCCGGTCGGGCGGGGTGACGGGGGCGTACGTCACGGGCGGGCCCACCCGCGCGGGGATGCGGTCGGCGAGGAAGCCGTACGACCGCCGGAGCTCGGGGTCGGTCAGCGCGCGCCACCAGCGGTCCACGCCGTACCAGCCGGGGGCCGCCAGCGCTCCGCCGTGGTGCCGTACGGACAGTCCCGCCGCCAGTACCGCGAACCGCAGCCGCTCCGCCAGCGGCCAGCCGCCCAGCGAGGCCGCGACGAAGCTCGCGCCGAAGACGTCACCGGCGCCCGTGGCGTCGAGGACATCGATGTCGAGGGCCGGGACCTCCGCGTACTCGCCGGTCGTCTGGTCGACGGCGACGGCCCCGTCACCGCCGCGGGTGACCACGGCCACCGGGACGAGCTCGCAGAGCGTGCCGAGGGCCGCCACCGCGCTGTCGGTGCGCGTATAGGCCATCGCCTCGGCCTCGTTGGGGAGGAAGGCGTGGCACAGGGCCAGCTGGTCGAGCAGGTCGGTGGACCACTGTCGGCTGGGGTCCCAGCCGACGTCGGCGTAGACGTGCGTGCCGTTCGCGGCCGCCTTGGCGATCCACTCGCGCGGTTCGGCCTCGATGTGGACGAGGGCCGTGCGCGCCTCGGGCGGGTCGCCCATCAACGCGTCCTGCGAGTAGGGAGGTTCTTGGCCGTGGGTGACGAGCGCCCGGTCGTGACCGTGGGCGAGGGCGACGGTGACCGGGGTGGGCCAGCCGTCGGCGGTGCGGGAGAGGGAGAGGCCGACGCCCTCCTGTCCGTCGAGGACGTCACGGCAGTACGCGCCGTAGAAGTCGTCACCGAACACCGTGGCCAGCGAGGTGCGCAGGCCGAACCGGGAGGCGGCGACCGCCAGGTTGGCGATGCCGCCCGGCCCGCAGCCCATGCCCTTCGTCCAGATCTCCTCGCCCGGTGTGGGCGGCTTTCCCAGTCCCGTGAGGACGAGGTCGTAGAAGAGCAGCCCGGTCAGCAGCACGTCGGGCCGGTCGTCGTCCACGTGCACGTCCTCTCGCTCGGGAGAGCTCGTCAAAACTCTTCATTTCGGTGACCGGAATCGTGCGCCGCCCCCACGAGATTGGTCAATACCCGAGCAGAACTGAGCATGGATTTGATTGAAGATGACGAGTAGTGTTCATGGCGTGCTGGCAGAACGACGACATCAACTCATCCTGCGGGCCCTGCGCTCCGGTGGCCCCGCGGCCGTGACCGACCTCTCCGAGGAACTGGGCGTCAGCCCCGCCACGATCAGGCGCGACCTGGTCAAACTGGAGGAGGACGGGCTGCTCACCCGGGTGCACGGCGGCGCCGTGGCGGACGAGGGCGACCAGCCCTTCGCCGAGGTCGCCGAGGTGCGCGTACCCGAGAAGGACGCCATAGCGGTGCGCGCGGCGGGCATGGTCCGGGACGGCCAGTCGGTGCTGCTCGACATCGGCACCACCGCCTACCGCCTCGCCCGCCAGCTGCACGGCCGCCGCCTCACCGTGATCACCAGCAACCTGGTGGTCTACGAGGAGCTCGCCGACGACGAGGGCATCGAACTCGTCCTGCTCGGCGGCATGGTCCGCCGCGAGTACCGCTCCCTGGTCGGCTTCCTCACCGAGGACAACCTGCGCCAGCTGCACGCCGACTGGCTCTTCCTCGGCACCAGCGGGGTGCGGCCCGGCGGGCAGGTGATGGACACGACGGTCGTCGAGGTGCCGGTCAAGCGCGCCATGATCAAGGCGAGCAACCGGGTCGTCCTGCTCGCCGACGCCGCGAAGTTCCCGGGTACGGGTATGGCGAAGGTGTGCGGTCCCGAGGACCTGGACGTGGTGGTGACGAACGCGCCCGTGGACCCGGCGACCCGGGCCTGTCTGGAGGAGGCCGGCGTCGAGGTGGTCGTGGCGGGAAAGGTGCAAGCGTGAGACTGACGATTCTGGGCGGCGGCGGATTCCGGGTGCCGCTCGTGTACGGCGCACTGCTGACGGACCGCGCCGAGGGACGGGTGACCGAGGTCGTCCTGCACGACCTGGACGACGGCAGACTGCGCGCGGTCGCCCGTGTCCTGGCCGAACAGGCGACGGCCGTCGCCGACGCCCCCCGGGTGACCGTCACCACCGATCTCGACGAGGCGCTGCGCGGCGCCGACTTCGTCTTCTCCGCGATCCGCGTCGGCGGCCTGGAGGGCCGGGCCGCCGACGAACGCGTCGCCCTGGCGCAGGGCGTCCTCGGCCAGGAGACGGTCGGCGCTGGAGGCATCGCCTACGGACTGCGGACGGTCCCCGTGGCCGTCGACATCGCCCGGCGCGTGGCCCGGCTCGCCCCCGATGCCTGGGTCATCAACTTCACCAACCCCGCGGGCCTGGTCACCGAGGCCATGTCCCGCCACCTCGGCGAGCGGGTCATCGGCATCTGCGACTCGCCGGTCGGCCTCGGCCGCCGTATCGCCCGCGTGCTCGGCGCGCACCCGAACGAGGCGTGGATCGACTACGTCGGCCTCAACCACCTCGGCTGGGTCCGCGGCCTGCGTGTCGCCGGGCGCGACCAGCTCCCGCGCCTGCTCGCCGACGACGACCTGCTCGGCTCCTTCGAGGAGGGCAAGCTCTTCGGCGTCGACTGGCTCCGCTCGCTCGGCGCGATCCCCAACGAGTACCTGCACTACTACTACTTCAACCGGGAAGCCGTACGGGCCTACCAGCAGGCCGAGAAGACCCGCGGCGCCTTCCTGCGCGACCAGCAGGCGCGCTTCTACGCGAACGCCCGGCACGCCGACATCTCGGCCCTGGACCTGTGGGACCGCACCCGCGCCGAGCGCGAGGCCACCTACATGTCCGAGAACCGGCAGACGGCCGGCGCCGGCGAACGCGACGCCGACGACCTCTCGGGCGGGTACGAGAAGGTCGCGCTGGCGCTGATGCGGGCGATCGCGCGCGACGAGCGCGCGACGCTGATCCTGAACGTGCGCAACCGGGGCACCCTGTCGGTCCTGGACACGGACGCCGTCATCGAGGTCCCGTGCCTGGTCGACGCCAACGGCGCCCACCCCGTCGCCGTCGACCCGCTGCCCGATCACGCCACCGGACTGGTGTGCGCGGTCAAGGCCGTCGAGCGCGAGGTGCTCGCCGCCGCCGAGTCCGGTTCCCGCGCGACGGCCGTGAAGGCCTTCGCGCTGCATCCCCTGGTCGACTCCGTGAACGTGGCCCGCAGGCTCGTCGAGGGCTACACCGCCGTCCACCCCGGCCTGTCCTACCTTGCGTAAGGGCTTTCACCCCGCCTCCTGGAGACTTCCATGCACGACGAACGCCGTCGCATCGAGGAGCGCGTAGAGCGCCTCCACCACCAGCGCGTCAAGCCGGCGATCCATGCGGCCACCGTCCCCTTCGAGGTGGAGGCCTGGCAGGCTCCCGGGGAGCCGGTGTGCTTCGAGGAGGCCGCGGCCGCCCCGTACGCACCCTTCGCGATGGACACCCCCTGGGGGCCGCCCTGGGGCACCACCTGGTTCCGGATGCGCGGACAGGTGCCGGCCGATTTCGCGGGCCGGCGCGTCGAGGCCGTCATCGACCTCGGCTTCGTGGGGGACTGGCCCGGCAACCAGGCCGAGGCCCTCGTCCACCGCACGGACGGCACCCCGCTCAAGGCGGTCAACCCGCTCAACCAGTACGTGCCGATCGCCAACCCGGCCGTCGGCGGCGAGGAGATCCACTACCTGGTGGAGGCCGCCTCCAACCCCGACATCCTCGCAGGCGACTTCGCGGGCCCGACCCCCTTGGGCGACGTACTGACGGCGGGCGACCGTCCGCTCTACACCTTCCGGCGCGCCGACATCGCCGTCCTCGACGAGGAGGTCTGGCACCTCGACCTCGACCTCCAGGTGCTGCGCGAGCTGATGCTGGAGCTCGGCGAGCACGACCCGCGCCGGCACGAGATCATGCATGCCCTCGACCGGGCCATGGACCTGATCGACCTGGACGACATCTCCGGCTCGGCGGCCGAGGTGCGCACCGCCCTGAAGCCGGTCCTGTCGAAGCCCGCGCACGCGAGCGCGCACATCCTCTCCGGTGTCGGCCACGCCCACATCGACTCCGCCTGGCTGTGGCCGATCCGCGAGACCAAGCGCAAGACGTCCCGCACGTTCTCCAACGTCACGTCCCTGGCCGACGAGTACGAGGAGTTCGTGTTCGCCTGCTCGCAGGCCCAGCAGTACGAGTGGGTGCGCGACAACTACCCGCACGTGTGGGCCCGCATCCAGGAGTCCGTCAAGAAGGGCCAGTGGGCGCCGGTCGGCGGCATGTGGGTCGAGGCCGACGGCAACCTGCCCGGCGGCGAGGCGATGGCCCGCCAGCTGATCCACGGCAAGCGCTTCTTCATCGAGCACTTCGGCGTCGAGACCAAGGGCGTCTGGCTGCCGGACTCCTTCGGCTACACCGCCGCCTACCCGCAGCTGGCCAGGCTCGCCGGCAACGAGTGGTTCCTCACCCAGAAGATCTCCTGGAACCAGACCAACAAGTTCCCGCACCACACCTTCTGGTGGGAGGGCATCGACGGCACCCGCATCTTCACGCACTTCCCGCCGGTCGACACCTACAACGCCCGCTTCAGCGGCGAGGAGATGGCCCGCGCGGTGCGCAACTACCAGGAGAAGGGCGGCGCCACGCGCTCGCTGGCCCCCTTCGGCTGGGGCGACGGCGGCGGCGGTCCCACCCGCGAGATCATGGAGCGGGCCCGGCGGTTGAAGGACCTGGAGGGCTCCGCGAAGGTCGAGATCGAGCATCCCGACGCGTTCTTCGCCAAGGCGCGCGCGGAGTACCCGGACGCCCCGGTCTGGGCCGGCGAGCTCTACCTGGAGCTGCACCGCGCCACCTACACCTCCCAGGCCCGCACCAAGCAGGGCAACCGGCGCTCCGAACACCGCCTGCGCGAGGCGGAGTTGTGGGCGACGACGGCCGCCCTGCACGCGCCGGGCTACAGCTACCCGTACGAGAAGCTCGACCGGCTGTGGAAGACGGTCCTGCTGCACCAGTTCCACGACATCCTGCCCGGCTCGTCCATCGCCTGGGTGCACCGCGAGGCGGAGGCCGAATACGCCCGGGTGGCGGGGGAGTTGGAGGAGCTGACCGCCGAGGCGGTCGCCGCGTTCGGAGCCGGCGAGGCGCGGGTGTTCAACACCAGCCCGTTCGACCGCGCCGAGGTGCTCCGCACGGCCGAGGGCGCACCGGCCTATGTCGAGGTGCCCGCCGGCGGCAGCGCGCCGCAGGCGAACGCCGAGCCGCCGCGGCCGGTGACGGTCGACGGGACGGTGCTGGACAACGGGCTGGTCCGGGTGCGGGTGGCGGACGACGGAACCCTCTCCTCCGTCCTCGATCTGCGGGCGAACCGCGAGGTCCTCGCCGACAGCGGCAACCTGCTGCGCCTGCACACCGACCTGCCCAACTACTGGGACGCCTGGGACATCGACAAGCACTACCAGAACCGCTACACCGACCTGCGGGACGCCGACTCCGTCACCGTCGTCGCGGCGGACCCGCTCCTCGCCGCCGTTCGCGTCGAGCGTTCCTTCGGCAAGAGCTCCAGGATCACCCAGACGATCACCGTTCGCGCGGGCAGCCCCAGGATCGACATCGAGACCGACATCGACTGGCACGAGACCGAGAAGATCCTCAAGGCGGCCTTCCCGGTGGACCTCCGGGCGCCGCACTCCTCGGCGGAGATCCAGTTCGGCCACGTCCAGCGCCCCACCCACACCAACACCAGCTGGGAGGCGGCCCGTTTCGAGGTCTCGGGCCACCGCTGGGTGCACATCGGCGAGCCCGGCTACGGCGTCGCCGTCGTCAACGACTCGACGTACGGCCACGACGTCTCCCGCACGGTCCGCGAGGACGGCGGTACGACGACCACCGTCCGCCTCAGCCTGGTGCGCGCCCCGCGGGTCCCGGACCCTGGCGCCGACCAGGGCCGGCACCGCTTCACCTACTCCCTCCTGCCGGGCGCGAGCATCGCGGACGCGGTCGCCGAGGGCTACGCGCTGAACCTGCCGCTGCGGGTGGCCCGGGCGGCGGGCGCGCCCGCACCCGTGGTCACCGCCGACGGCGAGGGCCTGACCGTCGAGGCGGTCAAGCTGGCCGACGACCGCTCGGGCGACGTCGTCGTACGCCTCTACGAGTCCCGCGGCGGCCGGGCCCAGGGCGTGCTGCGCACCGGCTTCCCACTGGCCGGCGCCCAGGTCACCGACCTGCTGGAGCGGCCGCTGCGGGACGCGGAGCTCGACGCGGGCGATGCGGTCCCCGTGACGCTGCGCCCCTTCCAGATCCTGACCCTGCGCCTGCGGCGCGCCGGGGTGAGCTGACCCGTGCCCATGCAACCCTGGTTCACCGACGCCAAGTTGGGGATCTTCGTCCACTGGGGCGTGTACGCCGTCGACGGCGTCCAGGAGTCCTGGTCGTTCTACGACGACCTCGTGCCCTACGACCGGTACATGTCCCAGCTGGACCGCTTCACGGCCGCCCGCTACCAACCCCGCGACTGGGCGGCCCTGTTCGCCCGCGCGGGCGCCCGGTACGCCGTGCTGACCAGTCGGCACCACGACGGCGTCGCCCTGTGGGACACCGCGCACGGCGGCCTGAACGTGGGCCGCGACCTGATCGCCGGCTACGCCGACGCGCTGCGCGAGCGGGGCCTCAAGGTCGGCCTCTACTACTCGCACTCGGACTGGAGCCATCCCGACTACGCCTCCACACGGAGGCCGGGCCGCCCGCCGGAGCTGGAGGACAACCGGTACTCGGAGGTCGCCGCCGGGTTCGAGGACCCGGCCGCCTGGGAACGGTTCATCGCCTACCGCGACGGCCAGATCCGCGAGCTCACCGGCCGCTACCGGCCCGACCTGATGTGGTTCGACGGCGAGTGGGAGCGCGCCGCGGAGCAGTGGCGCATCCCCGAACTCGCCGCGCTGATCCGCTCCGAGGTGCCCGACGTCGTCCTCAACGCCCGGATGCTCGACGAGGGCGACTACGCGACACCCGAACAGGGCGCTCCCGTAGTACCGCCTGAGGGGCCCTGGGAGCTGTGCCTGACCGTCAACGACTCCTGGGGTCATCAGCACCACGACCACCACCACAAGTCGGTGGACCAGCTGATCCGTTACTTCACGGAGACGATCGGCGGCGGAGGAAATCTGCTGCTCGGCATCGGCCCGCGCGAGGACGGCACCATCCCGGACGAACAGGCCGAGCGGCTGGAGGGACTCGGGGCCTGGATACGCCGGCACGCGGACGCCGTGTACGGGACTGTGCGGGGGCTGCCCGCCGGACACCACTACGGCCCGAGCACCCTGTCCCCGGACCGCCGCACGCTGTATCTGATGCTCTTCGACGCCCCGCGCGCCGAGATCAACGTCCGCGGGCTGCTCGGTTCGGTGCGCCGGGTCACCGTGCTCGGCAGCGGTACCGAACTGGCCCACCGGGTCACCGGTGGCCTGCACGAGACTCCCGGGGTGCTGTGGATCGAGCCGCCCGCCGGGGCCGACCTCGACCCGCACGCCACGGTGCTCGCCGTCGAACTCGACGGGGAACTGGAGTTGTACCGCGGCGGGGGCCGCTTCTAGGGAATTTCATCGGGTCGGCCGGTCGCTCCCCGTGACCGCGGCCGACCGACCCGATCCCCCGTTCCCCCGTTGGTGCATCCCCCGTTGGTTGGTGCTTCCCCCGTCGGGTTTCCCCCGTGGTTCCCCCGTTCCTGGTATGGAGAGCGCCCAGTTCGCCGCCTGATACACCCTCCGCGGAAAAAAAATCCCCCCGGCCCTGAGGCCGGGGGGATCTCGGTGGTGCCGGTGCGCCGGTCAGCCGGTGAAGCCGGCCGTGATCGAGGTGAACTGCCAGTTGTTCTGGCTGATCCCGGAGCAGTTGCTCACCACGCCGCCGCCCGGGCAGGGCCGGTCGCGGTTGGCCGACCAGAACGCGAGGCGGGCGATGTGGTGGGAGTTGGCCCAGTCGCGGATCTGGGTCCAGATCGCCGGGGTGGTGTTCTCCTGCTGGTCGGACAGTCCGTTCATGCCGGATATGCCGATGTGGGAGTAGGCGGTGGCGTCGTCCCAGCCGAAGGTGGACTTCAGCTTGGCCTTCAGCCCCTCGGCCGCGTTGACGGTGTTGCCGTACATGTCCGAGCCGCCGCCGAAGTCGAACGGCATGATGGTGAAGACGTCGACGTTGGCGCCGAGCGACTGCGCCTGCTCGATGAGCCGGTTGCCGTAGTAGGTCGGGCCGGTCGTCGAGGTGCCGAAGGTGACGATGGTCTTCAGGCCGGGGTTGTTGGCCTTGACCGTCTTCAGGGCGGTCAGGATCTTCGCCTGGACGGCCTCGTTCTCGAACTCGTCCGAGTTCTCGATGTCCATGTCGATCGCCTTCAGCGAGTAGGCGTCGATCACCCTCTGCAGGGCTCCGGCGAGCGCGCTCGCGGAGGAGCAGTTGGCGCCGAGCTTGCTGCCCTGCCAGCCGCCGAACGACGGGACGATGTCACCGCCCGCGGAACGGATCTGGTTGATGGCGCTCTGGTCGACACCGCCGGTCAGCGGCCTGCTGCCGTCCCAGGCGGGAGTGCAGCCACCGGAGTCCAGCACGAACGCCATCGTGAACCACTTGATGCCCGTCGCGCTCATCACCGTGGTCGGGCTCGGCGGATCGCCCCAGCCCTCGTACAGATACGGCGCGGCCTGCTTGAAGCCGGTGCCGCCGCCACCGCCCGCGTTCGTCGTGACGCTCACGGAGTTGGAGGCCCCGGAAGTGTTGCCGGCCGCGTCGCGCGCCCGGACCGTGAAGGTGTAACCCGTGCTCGGGGACAGCCCGCTGACCGTGGCGGACGTACCGGCGACGGTCATGACGTTGTTCGACCCGCTGTAGATGTCGTACCCCGTCACCCCGACGTTGTCCGTCGAGGCGTTCCACGACAGGGAGACGCTGGACGAGGTCTTGCCCGTGGAGGTCAGGCCGGTGGGCGTGGTCGGCGCCTGGGTGTCGCCACCGCCCCCGCCGCCCGGGCCGTCCAGGTTGATGTCGTCGGCGTAGTACGTGCCCTGCGCGTACCAGCCGTGGACGTAGATGGTGGCGCTGGTCTGGGAGGCGCCGGTGGTGAACGACACCGACAGTTGGCTGTACGCCGACGGGGAGGTCGTCCACGTCGAGGCGCCGCCGTTCACGCCGAGGTACACATAGCTGCCGCGTACCCAGCCGCTCAGGCTGTAGGTGGTGTTGGGCTGGACCGCGACGGTCTGGGTGCACTGCGCGTTGTCGCTCGAAGTCACCGCCCCCGCCAGGGCCTTGGAGCCGCCGTGCACGGGGGAGGAGACGATCGAGCCGAGGTTGCCGGTGCAGGTCCAGGGGGAGAGGCCGCCCGACTCGAAGCCGGGGTTGGTCAGGATGTTGGCCGCCTGGGCCGTGCCGGGGAGGGCGAGGGCCCCGCCGAACGCGAGGGCGACGGTGCCGAGCAGGGCGAGGAGACGGCGTCTGGAACGCCGGAGTGTGTTGCGCACGCGATCTCCCTGAGGAATGGGGGTGTTCGGGAGTGCACGGATGTGCGGAGGGGGTGCGCAACCAAGTTGGTATGGACCAATCCGGGTGTCAAGGGCTGCGCCGGAATTGGTCCATACCGGTGGCCGGCCGCGCGGCCGGCCACCCGAGTGTGCGGTCGACGACCTACAGGGGCAGCGCCGGAGCCGCGGCCCCGGTCGGTGCCGACTCCACGGGCGCGGCCACGGCCGGCGCGGAGTCCGCGGGTGCGGGCACGGCCGGCAGCAGCACCTCGGTCTCCTCGATCCGCTGCGAGGGCAGCGTCACCGGCCGCACCGGCCGCGGCCCCGAGACCACCGCGTAGTCCTGGCCCAGGAACGGCGGCGCCATGACCCCCGGGTCCTCGCCCAGAGCCAACTGCACCGCCGCCCAAGGCGCGTTCACCCCGCAGAGGGACAGCTGGTGCAGGCCTCCGGCGGGCCGCGTGTTGACGTCGAGCAGCACCGGCTCGTCCTCGTACATCCGGAACTGGATGTTGGACAGGTAGTGCAGCCCGAAGCCCTCGGCGATCAGCCGCGCCGGCTCCAGCCACCGCTCGTGCAGGGTGAACCCGCGACGGCGGCCGTTCTTGGTGCGGCCCACGGCCAGCCGGATCCGGTTGTCCGGGCCGGTCAGGCAGTCCACCGACACCTCCGGCTCCGCCAGGCGCGGCATCACCAGCCAGTCCACCGGGTGGTCGGCCTGCCTGAGCGCCTCGACGACCAGGTCGAGCTGGACGTACGGGCCGGGGAACCCGCTGAGGTGGAGGAGCGAGAAGGGTGCGCGTGTGATCACCCGGAAGCCCACGCCGCCGGCGCCGGCCGCGGGCTTGAAGCACGCCTTGTGTCCCGCCGCCTCCAACTCCTCGACGGCCGCGACGAGTTCGTCGGCCGTCCGGACCCGCCACCACGGCGGCACCGGGACCCCGACCGAGCGGACCGCCTCGTAGGCCGTGGCCTTGTCCTCGAAGACGGCCACCGCCTGCGGCGTCGGCGCCAGCAGCGCCGTACCGACCGCCTCGAAGTCGGCCCGGTGCGCCACGATCGCCGCCTGGTGCAGCCGGGGCACGAACACGTCGATGCCACGCCGTACGCACTGGTCCAGCGCGTACTCCATGTACGCGGCCGGGGACAGGCCCTCGGGCTCCAGGTCCGCGGTGTCGGCGGCGGCCAGCACGGGGGAGTCGGGGTCGCCGTGCGTCGCATGGATCTCGACCGCCCGATCGCTCGGATTTCTCCGCAGCTGATCCAGGAAGAACACGTTCTCCGCGTACGTGCGGTTGAGCCAGACGCGTACGCCAGAGAGCATGCAGGCCGCCTTTCGGGGAAATGCGGGCAGGACTCGGCGGCCCGTGCCCGGGCAGGGTGGTGTGGAGGGACACCAAACCGCCCTGTCGAAAGGGAAGTTCATGGCGGTGGTGTTGGGGCGATCATACGGGTTTCAAGGGCCTCGTCGTGCAACGCGTGTGTTACGGATTTCCCACCGGCAGGCGACCCGCCGTCCGGGTTTCCCCTTGTTCGGCGACCGTGGATGTGTTCTCGTGTTGCCATTGGGTGATCGGAAGGGGCGACGGGTGGAATCGACGGCCGGCGGTGCCGGACAGTTGCTGGCCATCAGCGACCTGCACATCGCGTACGCCGAGAACCGCGCGCTCGTCGAGCGGATGCGCCCCGAGACCCCCGACGACTGGCTGATCGTGGCCGGAGACGTCGCGGAGACCGCGGCCGACGTCCGCTGGGCCCTCCAGACGCTCTCCGCGCACTTCCGCAAGGTCCTGTGGGTCCCCGGCAACCACGACCTGTGGACCCACCCGAAGGACCCCGTCACCCTGCGCGGCGCCTCCCGCTACGAGCACCTGATCCATGTGTGCCGGGAGCTGGGCGTGGTCACCCCCGAGGACCCCTACCCCGTGTGGCACGGCCCCGGCGGTCCGGTGGTCGTGGCCCCGCTGTTCCTCCTGTACGACTACTCCTTCCTGCCGACCGGCTGTTCCACCAAGGAGGAGGGCCTCGCCTACGCGCACGGCACCGGCATCGTGTGCAACGACGAGTACCTGCTGCACCCCGACCCCTACCCCTCCCGCGAGGCCTGGTGCCACGCCCGGGTCGCCGAGACCGAGCGCCGGCTCGCCGAACTGCCGCCCGAGCTGCCCACCGTCCTGATCAACCACTATCCGCTGGACCGGCACCCGACCGACGTCCTGTGGCACCCCGAGTTCGCCATGTGGTGCGGCACCGCCCTCACCGCCGACTGGCACCGCAGATTCCGCGTCGCCACCATGGTCTACGGTCATCTCCACATCCCGCGGACCACCTGGCACGACGGCGTCCGCTTCGAAGAGGTGTCCGTGGGATATCCCCGCGAGTGGCGCAAGCGTCCGGAGCCCCCGGGCAGACTGCGTCGTATTCTGCCGATGGAGGTCGGATCCGGTGATCGAGGAGCTACTCCCGGACTCGGTCGTCGCCGTGGAACTGCACGGTGACGACGCGATCCAGGACGCCCCGCTCTACCCCGAGGAGGAGGCGCTCATGGCCCGGGCCGTGGCCAAGCGCCGCCGTGAGTTCTCTTCCGTGCGCGCCTGCGCCCGGCGTGCCATGGAGAAGCTCGGAGTACCCGCCCAGCCCGTGGTGACCGGCGAGAGCGGGGCCCCGCGCTGGCCGGCCGGCCTGGTCGGCAGCATGACCCACAGCGACGGCTACTGCGCCGCCGCCCTGGTCCGCGCCACCGACCTGGCCTCCCTCGGCATCGACGCCGAACCCGACGAGCCGCTCCCCGAGGACGTCGTCTCCTACGTCTTCCTGCCCGCGGAGAACGAGCGGCTGCGCCTGCTGGAGGCGCGGAGTCCCGACGTCCACTGGGACCGGATCCTGTTCAGCGCCAAGGAGTCCGTCTACAAGGCGTGGTTCCCCCTCACCGGACAGTGGCTCGACTTCGGCGAGGCCGACATCGAGCTGAGCGCGGACCCCGGCGAGCGGCGGCGGGGGACCCTGCGCGCCGAACTCCTCGTCCCCGGCCCCCAGGTGGGCGGCAGCCGCCTCCAGCGCTTCGAGGGCCGGTGGAGCGTGCAGCGCGGCGTCGTGACCACGGCGGTCGTCGTGCCGCACGCCGCCTGAGCGCCGGGCCCCGGTCCGGGTCCGGGTCCGCGGGCACCGGCCGGGCTCAGGTGCTCGGGCACCAATGGCGCAGCAGCCGGAAGAACTCCTCCTCGTTGCCCGACAGCCCCGCCCGCGCGAGGGCCCGGTCAGCCTCGGCGAGCACGGCGGGCGGGACGAGGGCGGGCCGGCCGCCGTCGGGTGGGCCGTCGAAGGCGGCGCGCACGGTATGCAGCAGGCGCAGATAGGCCTGTACGGCGGTGCGCTCACGGTCGGTCAGTACGGCGGTGGGCATCGTCGGCTCTCCCCTGTCGGCATCTCGGTCGCGCGCCCGCACGGCGCGTACCTCCAGCTTGCCGCCCACCACTGACAACGCCCTTTCTCCCGCGCTCTCGGCTTCGCCCGACCGGGGGGAGCGCGAGGGGAGCGCATCGGGTCGCTTCGCACGCTCGGCGCGGGCGGGAGCGCGGCTAAACCCCGTGGCGGAGCGACACGATGCGGGCCGACCCCGATCCCGGCTCCGTTCCTGGCCCCGGTCCTGGCCCTGGGGCGGGGCTCAGCCCTGCGGCCCCAGATAGCCCAGCGACGCCTCGATGCGCCCCGCCAGATGGTCCCGCTGCACGGGGCCGCGCACGGACGAACCCGCAAGCCAGGTACGGCACTTGCTGGCGAGAAGCAGGCCGAAGGTCTCGGCCTCGCGTTCCTCGTCGAGGTCGAAGCGGGTCCGCGCGGCGACCTTGTGGATGGTGGCCTGGAGGGCGTCCTGGTCGGTGTCGTCGCTCAGCAGGCGGGTGGCGACGCCGACGCCGACACCGTCGACGTGGTGGCCGCAGTGGTCCGCCTTCATGTGCCACAGCTCGTGGCCGAGGATCACCAACTGATGGTCGGGCGCGGTGCGTTCCTCGACGACGATCAGGTCACGGTCGGCCATGTCGAGCCACAGCCCGCTCGCGGTGCCGATCGGGAAGACGGCCGTACGGAACAGGACCGGGCGGCCGCGGCGGCGGCTCATCCCGTCGCACAGCGCCGCGTACAGGTCCTGCGGCCGGGCCGGCGCGGGCAGCGTCAGCTCTCCGACGAGCTCACCGCTCAGCCTCCGCATGTCCTTACCGATGCCCACAGTCCTCCCCCGGGTCACGACTCGGGTCGCTTGACGCTCTCCAGAAGCATGTCCAGCCACTCCGCGACCTTGTCCCGGTGCTGGTCGGTGGGCAGCTGTGCGGCCCGCCAGGCGATCCCGCGGACGCCGTGGTCCTGGAGCAGCCGCTCCAGCGGGTCCTGCGCGGCCGACGCCGCCGCCCGCTCCCGGTCGGCGAGCTTCTGCAGGAGCTCCTGCTCGGTGCGCTGCAGCGCGCCCGCGAGGGCCTCGGGGTCCTCCGCCGTGAGGAAACCGGCGTGCACGCGGAAGAAACGCTGGAGGGCGTCGCAGTGCTCCATGGTGGGGCGCCGGTCGCCGTTGATAAGGGCGCCGGCCTGCTGCCGGGACATGCCCGCGCCGTCGGCGATCTCCTGCTGGGTGTACCGGCGGCCGTTGGGCTTGAGCCGGGTGCGCCGCAGCAGGTCGAGGCGCTGCAGGAAGCGGGCCTGTACGTCGGGCTCGCCCGCCGGGCGGCCGCTCAGCAGGGCCCGGACGACGGGCTCGGGGACGCCACAGGCGACGGAGAGCCGCCCGACGTCGAAGACCTCGGCGTGCGGGACGCCGAGCCGGTCGGCGAGCGCGGTGACGCGGGCGACGACGGCAGGTATCTGGGCGGTCGCCGTGGCGCCCGGATCCGCGTAGCCATCGGTCACCGACAGAACTCCTACGTCTCTCAGAGGAATCAGCGCCTTCTCACAAGCGGTTCCCGTGAACTTCCCGGAGAGTAGCGGGTGCTTCGAACTCACATCCAGGTCTCGCCACAACTGTGGCCAATTTCAGCCGTCAACAGGCATGAAATGCCACGATAGTTGACATGACTCTTGTTGGAGCAGCAGGATCACAACGCCGCGTGAAGGCCGCATAGGCAAGAGGGGTGACCTCCCGATGGCATATCAGGCAGGTGGGCAGCGGCCGGCGCCGCGGCCCGTGCCCGAGGGTCTTGAGGCCCAGGCGTATCTCCAGGACTACGCCACGTTGCTGGAGGCTGTGCCCTTCCCGTCCGTCGTGTTCGACCACCGCTGGGACGTGGTGCTGGCGAACAGCGCGTTCGAGACACTTTTCCGTGGCGTCGGCCCGCATCCCACGGCCATGCCGTGCGACAACTTCCTGCGGTTCGTCCTGTTCCACCCCGACGCGGGGCGGGTGCTCGGCGAGCACGAGGCGCGCTGGTGCCTGCCGATGCTCGCGGCGTTCAAGTCCGCGGTCGAGCGGTACGGCCACGATCTCGAACTGCAGGCGATCCGCCGGGAGATCGCCCAGGACCCGATCATGGAGGCCGCCTACCGGCAGGGTCTGCCGCACTGGATCCGCGTGGTCGGCGAGGACGCTGCCGCGGAGCACGACGGCGCGGTCCGCCCGCTGCTGCACCCCGACCCGCGCTGGGGTGCCACCGAGTGCCGGGTGGTCGGTGAGACGCCGCGGATGCTGGAGGCCATGGGCTACACGCGCCTGACGTTCGTCCTGCGCGACGCGCGCCGCCCCGCCGCGGCCCCGCGTCGCCCCCGGCGCCTCGCGGGCGCCGCCACGCACCTGACCGTCGTACCGACACCGGAGGCCTGACCCGGCACCGCCGGCGTTCAGGTCGCCGACGGCGCCGGGCCGGCCGCGGACGCGCACCCCGGCCCACCGGCTTGGCGTGCCGCCCACGCGACTTGGCCGACCGTCAGGCCCTGCCGCCGTGGCTCGGAAGCAGGTTGTCGTGTTGCTGTGAGTCCGTCGCCTCGGTGCCCGGCGGGTTGCCCCGGCTCGGAGCCCGTCGTCGTGTTGCTGTCGGTCCGGTGCTTCGGTGCTCCGCTGGTTGTCGTGACCCGCGGCCTGTTGGTACGCGTCCGGCGGGTTGCCCCGGCTCGGAGCCCGTCGCCGCGCCGCCCGGTCCGTCGCCTCGGCGTTCAGCCCATTGCCACGATCCGCCGCCCGCCGGCAGGCGCTGCGCGTTGTCGTGCCCGGTGTCTGTCGGGCGCGCCCGGCACCCGTCGTCGCGGCTCGGAGCCCGTCACCGCGCCGCCCGGCACACCGCCTCGGCGCGCTGCCCGTTGCCACGATCCGCTGCCTGCCTGCCTGCCTGCCTGCCTGCCTGCCGGCAGGCGCTGCGCCTTGCCGTGCCCCGCCGCTTCTCGGGCGCGCCCGGCCCGTGCTCGCGGCTCGGAGCCCCTCGTCGCGTCGCCCGGTCCGTCGCCGCGGCGTTCAGGCCGTCGTCACGACCAGGACCAGCGGCACGCTCGGGCACGGCACCAGGCGTAGGGGGCCGAACGTCTTCGTGCGGGCCCGTTCCAGTACGGCGCCGAAGTCCGGGCCCTTTGTCAGGGAGCCGGCCAGGTGGGCCGGGTCCGCGGAGGCTGCCACCCGGCCGCGGGCGTTGACCAGGTGGGCGGGGCCGGGCAGCTCGCGGAGCAGGGGCAGTGCGGCCGCCTCGAAGTGCCGCAGGTATATGTCTGCCGCGGCCACGCCCACGAAACGGCCCGCCACCTCCACCGGCGCGGACAGGGTCAGGCTGTACTCGTCGGAGCAGAGGTAGTCGACGTACGGGCCGGCCACCGCCCGCCGCCCGGTGTCCCGGGGCAGGGCGAACCAGTCCCAGTGCGTGTAGTCCGAGTACGCCGACCGCTCCGGGTCGAGGTCCGGCAGCAGCGGCCGTACATCCCCGTCGGCGGTCGTCTGCCACCACTCCAGCCAGGCCGGCACGTCGCCCAACAGCCCCGGCGCGGCGATGAAACCCACCCCGGAGACCAGTTCCTGCCGGGCCAGCCGCAGATGCAGCCCCGGACGCAGCGCGGCCAGGTCGGCCGAGGCGGGCGCGCGGCCCTGCTCGCTCACCCGGGCCAGCAGCGCGGCCGTCTCGGCGCGGGTCTGCGCGACGGCGGCGAAGACGGCTTCCAGGGCGTCGCCCACCCGGGACGCGACGCGTTCCTCGGTCGACGCGTCGAGCGTCGTGGTGCCGCCAGGACCTGGGCTGCTGCGCATGGCGCCCTCCAGCGGACGGGGACCGAAGCGGCGCTTCCTACAGGGTCAGGCGCAACGCGATGAGCCGCGCCGTCGACTCCTGGACGCACCGTTCGGCCAGCGTACGGGCCGATTCGTGGGCCCCATCCTGCACGGCCGAGATCACGGACCGGTGACGGTCCGCCACTTCTTCACGATATGTGTCGTCCCCGAGCACGAGACACAGCAGCGCCCCGACCTCCGTCTGCAACGCGACCTGTTCCCGGGTGAGCCGCGCGGACTGGGCGGCCGCCGCCAGCTCCACATGGAACCGGCCGTACACCCGGCCGCGCGCCGCCGCGTCCCCGGCGTGCGCCAACTCCTCGGCACTGCGGCGCAGCTGCGCGAGGTCGTCCGGCTCCGTGCGCTCGGCCGCGAGCCGGGCCGCCGCGCCCGACAGGGCGGCCCAGTGGTCGCCGAGGTCGCGCAGCTCCTCGGTGCTCCAGCCGCGCAGCCGGACCTTGAGCCGCTCCTCGCCGGGGACGTCGGGCAGCGAGACGAAGCTGCCGCCGCCGCGGCCCCGGCGGGTGACGACCAGCCCTTGCTGGCGCAGTGCCATGAGCGCCTCCCGCAGCGTCACCGTGGACACGCCGAGCTGCCCGGCGAGCTCGCTCTCGCCGGGCAACTGCTCCCCGTCGGCGAGCAGCCCGAGCTCTATGGCGTCGCCCAGCCGGTGGACGACCGTTTCGACGCGGGCACGGTTGTCCACCGGCGTGAAGATGGCTCTGCGGGCCCCGCCGTCAGTGGGTTGCTTCACGGCCACCACCTTCCACATTGACTCAAGCTTTACCCTAAGGGGGCCTTGAGCTTTGAACTATGACTTCATATCTTTCCCGATAACGACAGCGAGTGCCAGAAAGGTTCCCGCCATGGAGGGAAGCGCGATCCGGCTACAGGATCTGCGGAAGTCGTTCGGTGAGACGACAGCGGTGGCCGGGGTCGACCTGGAGATCAGGGACGGGGAGTTCTTCTCCATGCTCGGCCCGTCCGGCTCGGGCAAGACGACCGTGCTGCGGCTGATCGCCGGCTTCGAGACCCCGAGCGGGGGCCGGGTCGAGCTCGCCGGTCAGGAGGTCACCGGCCTCGCCCCGTTCGAGCGGGACGTGCACACCGTCTTCCAGGACTACGCCCTCTTCCCGCACATGACGGTGGAGCAGAACGTTGCCTACGCCCTCAAGGTCCGCAAGGTGCCCAAGGCCGAACGCCTCGTCCGCGCCCGCAAGGCCCTCGCCGAGGTCCGCCTCGACGGCTACGGCAGGCGGCGCCCCGCCCAGCTCTCCGGCGGCCAGCGCCAGCGCGTCGCCCTCGCCCGCGCCCTCGTCGGCCGCCCCCGCGTGCTGCTGCTCGACGAACCCCTCGGTGCCCTCGACCTCAAGCTGCGCGAGCAGATGCAGGTCGAGCTGAAGGCGCTCCAGCGCGAGGTCGGCATCACCTTCGTCCTGGTCACCCACGACCAGGAGGAGGCCCTGACGATGAGCGACCGCATAGCGGTCTTCCACCAGGGCCGCATCGAGCAGGTCGGCACCCCCGCCGAGATCTACGAGCGTCCGGCGTCCGCGTTCGTCGCGTCCTTCGTCGGCACCTCGAACCTCCTGACCGGCGAGTCCGCCCAGCGCGTCGTCGGCACCGCGGGCACCTACAGCATCCGGCCCGAGAAGATCCGGGTGCTCAAGGAGTCCGCCGTCGCCGACGAGCCCGAGCACGCCACCGCCACGGGCACCGTCGCCGAGGTCGTCTACCTGGGCGACGCCACCCGCCTGCTGGTCGACCTCGACGCCGGCGGCCGCCTGACCGCACTCCAGCAGAACCTGGAGACCTCCGCCGAGGACGTCGCCGCCTACCGCGGCACCCGCGTCCGCCTGCAATGGCACCGCCGCCACACCGTGCGGGTCCCCGACGACGTCCGCTGACCCCCTCGTCACCCATGGAGAACGCCGTGCGCCTCACCCGAACCCTGCCGGGCGCGACAGCAGCCGCGCTGCTGCTCGTCGCCGCCACCGCCTGCGGCTCCGCCGACTCCGGCGGCTCCTCGGCCACCGGCCTCAATCCCCCCGACCTGAAGGCGCAGTCGACGCTCGGCAAGACCGAGGGCCAGGTCAACCTGATCGCCTGGGCCGGCTATGTCGAGGACGGCTCCAACGACCCCAAGGTGAACTGGGTCGGCGACTTCGAGAAGCAGACCGGCTGCCAGGTCAACTCCAAGGTCGCGGCCAGCTCCGACGAGATGGTCAAACTGATGAAGACGGGCCAGTACGACGCCGTGTCGGCCTCCGGCGACGCGTCCCTGCGCCTCATCGCCTCCGGCGACGCCGCCCCCGTCAACACCGGCCTCGTACCGAACTACAAGGACGTCTTCAGCGGCCTGAAGAACGGGGCCTGGAACTCCGTCGACGGACGGATGTACGGCATCCCGCACGGCCGGGGCGCCAACCTGCTGATGTACAACACCGAGAAGGTCACGCCCGCGCCCACCTCCTGGGCGGCCGTCTTCGACGACGCGTCGAAGCAGCAGGGGCACGTCACCGCGTACGACTCGCCGATCTACATCGCCGACGCGGCTCTGTATCTCAAGGCGACCAAGCCGGAGTTGAAGATCAAGGACCCCTACGCGCTGGACCAGAAACAGTTCGACGCGGCCGTGGCCCTGCTGAAGAAGCAGAACGCGAACATCGGCGAGTACTGGAGCGACTACCTCAAGGAGGTCTCCGCCTTCAAGAGCGGCGACTCCGTGGTCGGCACCACCTGGCAGGTCATCGCCAGCCTCACCGCCGACGAGGGCGCCAAGGTCAAGGCCTTCGTACCGAAGGAGGGTTCGACCGGCTGGTCGGACACCTGGATGCTGTCCGCGAAGGCCAAGCACCCGAACTGCGCCTACAAGTGGATGGACTGGATCATCTCGCCGAAGGTGAACGCCCAGGTCGCCGAGTACTTCGGCGAGGCCCCCGCGAACGCCAAGGCCTGCGCGCAGACCAGCGACAAGAACTTCTGCGCCACCTACCACGCCAGTGACGAGGGCTACTGGAAGAACATCGCCTTCTGGAACACGCCCATCGAGCAGTGCCTGGACGGCCGCACCGACGTCAAGTGCGTGCCGTACGCGAAGTGGGTGCAGGCCTGGACCGAGATCAAGGGCTGAGCCATGACCGTCGTCGCGCAGACCGCCGGACGGCGCCCCACGGGCACCGTCCGGCGGCTCGCCGGGCAGCTGCACCGCCGTCCCCGGCTCAGACTCGCCCTGCTGCTCACCGCCCCGCTGCTGTGGCTCGCCGTGCTCTACCTCGGCTCGCTGACGGTCCTGTTCGTCTCCGCGTTCTGGACGACGAACTCCTTCACCTCCGAGGTGGTGAAGGTCTGGTCGACCGACAACTTCCACGCCCTGTTCACCACCCCCGTCTACCGCCAGGTGATCCTGCGCAGCATCGGCGTGGCCCTCGCGGTCACCGTCCTGTGCGCCGTGATCGCCTTCCCGGTCGCCTTCTACACGGCCCGCGTCGCCCGGCCGAAGTGGCGCCCGCTGCTCGTGGTCGCGATCCTCACCCCGCTGTGGGCCAGCTACCTGGTCAAGGTGTACGCCTGGCGGCTGATCCTGTCCGAGGGCGGGCTCGCCGACTGGATGCTGAAGCCGTTCGGGCTGAGCGGCCCCGGGTTCGGGCTCCCGGCCACCGTCCTGACGCTGACGTACCTCTGGCTGCCGTACATGATCCTGCCGGTCCACACGGCCCTGGAGCAGCTGCCCGCCAACCTGCTCGACGCGTCGGCGGACCTGGGCGCCCGGCCCGGCCGGACCTTCCGGTCCGTCGTCCTGCCCATGGTCCTGCCGTCGGTCGCCGCCGGTTCGGTCTTCACGTTCTCGCTCAGCCTCGGCGACTACATCACCGTGCAGATCGTGGGCGGCAAGACGCAGCTGATCGGCAACCTCGTCTACTCCAACATCGAACTCAACCTGCCCATGGCCGCCGCCCTCGGCACGGTCCCGGTCGTCGTCATCGTGGTGTACCTGCTGGCGATGCGCCGCACGGGCGCCCTGAGCAGCCTGTAGAGGAGCCGACCGTGCAACTCTCCCGTTCCGCGCGCCTCGCGCTGCGCGTCGCCGCCGGGTTCGGCTTCGCGGTGATCTACGTGCCGCTGCTGCTGGTCCTCGTCAACTCCCTGAACCCGGACCGCAGCGCGAGCTGGCCGCCGCCCGGACTGACCCTGCACTGGTGGTCGGTGGCCCTGGACAACGCGGGCGCGCGGGAGGCGCTGTGGGTGTCGGTCAAGGCGGGACTGGGCGCCACCGCCATCGCGCTGGTCCTCGGCACGCTGATCGCCTTCGCGGTGGCCCGGCACCGGTTCTTCGGCCGCGACGCGATCTCCTTCGTGGTGGTCCTGCCGATCGCGCTGCCCGGCATCGTCACCGGCATCGCGCTCAACTCCGCGTTCGGCACGGTCCTCGCGCCGCTCGGCGTGGGCCTCGGGCTGTTCACCGTGATCGTCGGCCACGCCACGTTCTGCATCGTGGTCGTCTTCAACAACGTCGTCGCGCGCCTGCGCCGTACCGCCGGCTCGTACGAGGAAGCCGCGATGGACCTGGGCGCGGACACCTTCCGCGCCTTCGTCGACGTCACCTTCCCGCTGGTGCGTTCGGCGCTGCTCGCCGGCGGGCTGCTCGCCTTCGCGCTCTCCTTCGACGAGATCGTGGTGACCACGTTCACCGCCGGGCCCGGCATCGAGACCCTGCCCATCTGGATCTTCAACAACATGACCCGCCCACAGCAGGCCCCGGTGGTGAACGTCGTCGCCGCCGTCCTGGTCCTGCTCTCCGTGATCCCGATCTACCTGGCCCAGCGCCTGTCGTCGGACACGGCGACCGGGAGCCGGGTGTAGCGGACGCGCGGCCGCCGCCGTCGTTCCTCGCCGTTACGCAAGCAGCTTGCGTTACTTGCGCTATTCTTGCGCGCATGACGCGACGACTTGCTGAAGTGGCGAAGAAGGTCGGGGTCAGCGAGGCCACGGTCAGCCGGGTGCTCAACGGCAAGCCCGGGGTCTCCGAAGCCACCCGGCAGGCGGTGCTGTCGGCGCTCGACGTGCTCGGGTACGAGCGGCCCACCCAGCTGCGCGGGGAGCGGGCCCGGCTGGTGGGGCTCGTGCTGCCGGAGCTGCAGAACCCCATCTTCCCCGCGTTCGCCGAGGTCATCGGCGGCGCGCTGGCCCAGCTGGGACTCACCCCGGTGCTGTGCACCCAGACCAAGGGCGGTGTCTCCGAGGCGGACTACGTGGACCTGCTGCTGCAGCAGCAGGTCTCCGGCGTCGTCTTCGCCGGCGGACTGTACGCCCAGGCCGACGCGCCGCACGACCACTACCGGGTGCTCGCCGACCGCAACATCCCTGTGGTGCTGGTCAACGCGGCCATCGAGCGCCTCGGCTTCCCCGGCGTGTCCTGCGACGACGCGGTGGCCGTCGAACAGGCGTGGCGGCACCTGGCCTCGCTGGGCCACGAGCGCATCGGGCTCGTGCTGGGCCCCGGCGACCATGTGCCGTCGGCGCGGAAGCTGGCGGCCGCGCGGGCGCTCGCCGGGGAGCTGCCGGAGGAGTTCGTCGCGCGGGCCATGTTCTCCATCGAGGGCGGCCACGCGGCGGCCTCCCGGCTGATCGACCGGGGCGTCACCGGCATCATCTGCGCGAGCGACCCACTCGCCCTCGGGGCGATCCGGGCCGCCCGGCGCAAGGGACTCGCCGTCCCGTCGCAGGTGTCCGTGGTCGGCTACGACGACTCGGCGTTCATGAACTGCACCGAGCCCCCGCTGACGACCGTCCGCCAGCCCATCGAGGCCATGGGCAGGGCGGCCGTGGAGCTGCTGAACGCGCAGATCGGCGGCGCGACCGTGACCGCCGAGGAGTTGCTGTTCGAGCCCGAACTGGTGGTGCGCGGGTCGACCGCGCAAGCGTGCCGTGACTGAGACCCAGTAGATCCACCTCGCTGTCGAATAATTTCAGATTCTGCGCGACATCTTGCGGACGGGTGTCGCCGGTGCTTGAGTGTGCGGCGCCCACCGCTCCTGCCCAGAGGGGTCCACCGATGAGAAGCACCGGGTTCCGCCGTACCTTTGTCGCGATCGGCGTCTGTTCCTCCCTCGCGCTCACCGCCTCCGCCTGCGGGTCGGGCGACGAGGACGCGGGGAGCGGCAAGACCCGTATCACCGTCAACTGCGAGCCGCCGAAGAGCGCCAAGGTCGACCGGAGGTTCTTCGAGCAGGACATCGCCGCCTTCGAGAAGCAGCACCCGGACATCGACGTCGTCGCCCACGACGCGTTCCCCTGCCAGGACCCGAAGACCTTCGACGCCAAGCTCGCCGGTGGCCAGATGGAGGACGTGTTCTACACGTACTTCACCGACGCCAAGCACGTCGTGGACATCCACCAGGCGGCCGATCTCACGCCGTACGTCAAGGAGTTGAAGAGCTACGACACCATCCAGCAGCAGCTGCGGGACATCTACACCGTCGACGGCAAGATCTACGGCATCCCGCGCACCGGCTACTCGATGGGCCTGATCTACAACCGCAAGCTGTTCGAGAAGGCGGGCCTCGACCCCGACAAGCCGCCGGCCACCTGGGACGAAGTGCGCGCCGACGCCAAGCGGATCGCCGCGCTCGGGGACGGCACGGTCGGCTACGCCGACTACAGCGCCCAGAACCAGGGCGGCTGGCACTTCACGGCCGAGCTGTACGCGCAGGGCGGCGACGTCGTCGACGCCGACGGCGAGAAGGCCACGATCGACACCCCCGAGGGCCACGCCGTGCTGCGGAACCTGCACGACATGCGCTGGACCGACGACTCGATGGGCAGCAAGCAGCTCCTGGTCATCAACGACGTCCAGCAGATGATGGGCGCCGGCAAGCTCGGCATGTACCTCTCCGCCCCGGACAACATCCCGATCCTGGTCAAGGAGAAGGGCGGCAACTACAAGGACCTCGCCCTCGCCCCCATGCCCGGCGGCAAGGGCACGCTCATCGGCGGCGACGGCTACATGGTCAACAAGAAGGCCACGCCCGCCCAGATCCGCGCCGGCCTCAAGTGGCTGGACTCCATGTTCCTCACCCCGGGCGACGGCTTCCTCGGCGACTACGCCCGCGCCAAGAAGAACGACGCCCCGGTCGGCCTGCCCGAGCCGCGGCTGTTCACCGGCGCCGCCGACGCCAAGGACCAGCAGGTCAAGAAGGCCAACGCCAATGTGCCCGTGGAGAACTACCAGGCCTTCCTCGACGGCAACCAGAGCCTGCGGATGAAGATCGAGCCGCCGAACGCCCAGCAGCTCTACTCCGTCCTCGACGGGGTCGTCTCCGCCGTCCTCACCAAGAAGGACGCGGACATCGACCAGTTGCTGCGGGACGCCTCCGGAAAGATCGACGGCATCCTGGCCCGGAGCTGACACCCATGACGAAGACGGCTGCGCGGCGGCCCGCCGAGGCGATCGCCGTACGACCGGTCCGGGCGCCGTCCCCGGTAGGGGGCCGGGGGCGGCGCCGCCTCGCCGACCAGCTCCGCGCCTACGGATTCCTGCTCGGTGGCCTGCTCTGCTTCGCGGTGTTCTCCTGGTACCCGGCGATCCGCGCGGTCGTCATCGCCTTCCAGAAGTACACGCCCGGCTCCGAGCCCGAGTGGGTCGGCACCGCCAACTTCACCCGCGTCCTGCACGACCCGGAGTTCACGGCGGCCTGGCGCAACACCCTCACCTTCACCCTGCTGGCCCTGCTCATCGGCTTCGCGATCCCCTTCCTGCTCGCCCTGGTCCTCAACGAACTGAGGCACGCGAAGGCCTTCTTCCGGGTCGTGGTCTACCTGCCCGTGATGATCCCGCCGGTGGTCAGCGCCCTGCTGTGGAAGTGGTTCTACGACCCCGGCGCCGGCCTCGCCAACGAGGCGCTGCGCTTCGCGCACCTGCCCACCTCGAACTGGTCCAACGGCGCCGACACCGCGCTCGTCTCCCTCGTCATCGTCGCCACCTGGGCCAACCTGGGCGGCACCGTCCTCATCTATCTGGCCGCGCTGCAGTCCATCCCCGGCGAGCTGTACGAGGCGGCCGAACTCGACGGCGCCACGCTCCTGCAACGCGTCCGGCACGTGACGATCCCGCAGACCCGCTTCGTCGTCCTGATGCTGATGCTCCTGCAGATCATCGCCACGATGCAGGTCTTCACCGAACCCTTCGTCATCACCGGCGGCGGTCCGGAGAACGCCACGGTCACCGTCCTCTACCTCATCTACAAATACGCCTTCCTCTACAACGACTTCGGCGGAGCCTGCGCCCTGAGCGTGATGCTGCTGGTGCTGCTCGGCCTCTTCTCCGCCGTGTACCTGCGGCTGACCCGCTCCGAGGGGGACGCGTGAGCACCCGGACCCTGGTCTCCCCGGCGGCCCTGGCCCGCCCCCGCGGCAAGGCCCTCTACTGGACCGTCTTCACCGGCGTCGTCGTCCTTTTCGCGCTGGCCTTCCTCTTCCCCGTCTACTGGATGGTGACGGGCGCGGCGAAGTCCCCGGACGAGGTGGCACGGACCCCGCCCACGCTCGTACCGAAACACTGGCACCTCAGCGGCTACACCGACGCCTGGGACCTCATGCAGCTCCCGCAGCACCTGTGGAACACCGTGGTCCAGGCGGCCGGCGCCTGGCTGTTCCAGCTGGTGTTCTGCACGGCCGCCGCGTACGCCCTCTCCCGGCTGCGGCCCGCCTTCGGCAAGGTCGTCCTCGGCGGCATCCTGGCCACCTTGATGGTTCCGGCCCAGGCACTGGTCGTACCGAAGTACCTGACCGTCGCCGATCTTCCACTGATCCACACCAGCCTGCTCAACGACCCGCTGGCGATCTGGCTGCCGGCCGTCGCCAACGCCTTCAACCTCTACCTGCTCAAACGGTTCTTCGACCAGCTGCCGGCCGATGTGCTGGAGGCCGCCGAGATCGACGGCGCCGGGAAACTGCGCATCCTGTGGTCGATCGTGCTGCCGATGTCCCGGCCGGTGCTCGGCGTGGTCTCGATCTTCGCGCTGGTGGCCGTCTGGCAGGACTTCCTGTGGCCGCTGATGGTCTTCTCCGACACCGACGAGCAGCCCATCAGCGTGGCCCTCGTCCAGCTGTCGCAGAACATCCAGCTGACCGTGCTCATCGCCGCGATGGTGATCGCCAGCATCCCGATGGTCGCCCTGTTCCTCGTCTTCCAGCGGCACATCATCGCCGGGATCGGCGCGGGCAGCACGAAGGGCTGACGCCGCCCTCCTCCCCGACACAGAAAGGCAGGCACCGTGGGACAGCCCAGCCATGCCCGAAGGGCCGACTGGTGGCGCTCCGCCGTCATCTACCAGGTGTACGTACGCAGCTTCGCGGACGGCGACGGCGACGGCCTCGGCGACCTCGCGGGCGTCCGCGCGAAGCTCCCGTACCTCGCCGAACTCGGCGTGGACGCCCTGTGGTTCAACCCCTGGTACCCGTCGCCCATGAAGGACGGCGGCTACGACGTGGCCGACTACCGGGCCGTCGACCCGGCCTTCGGGACCCTCGTCGAGGCGGAGAAACTCATCGCCGAGGCCGCCGAGTCGGGCATCCGCACCATCGTCGACATCGTGCCCAACCACGTCTCCGACCAGCACGCCTGGTTCCGGGCGGCGCTGGCCGCTAGCCCCGGCAGCCCCGAGCGCGAGCTGTTCCACTTCCGGCCCGGCCGCGGCCGGCACGGCGAACTCCCGCCCAACGACTGGCCGTCCCAGTTCGTCGGCTCCACCGCGCCCGTCTGGACGCGGCTGCCGGACGGCGACTGGTACCTCCACCTGTTCACCCCCGAACAGCCGGACCTCAACTGGGCCCACCCGGCGGTCCGCCGCGAACACGAGGACATCCTGCGCTTCTGGTTCGAGCGGGGCGTCGCGGGCGTCCGCATCGACTCCGCCGCCCTGCTGGCCAAGGACCCGGCACTGCCCGACCTCGCCACCGCACCCGACCCGCACCCCTTCGTCGACCGCGACGAACTGCACGACATCTACCGCTCCTGGCGGGCGGTGGCCGACGATCACGACGGCGTCTTCGTCGGCGAGGTCTGGCTGCCCGACCCCGAACGCTTCGCCCGCTACCTCCGCCCCGACGAGCTGCACACCGCCTTCAACTTCGCTTTCATGACCTGCCCCTGGGAGGCCGGACGCCTGCGCGCCTCGATCGACGAGACCCTCGCCGCCCACGCGCCCGTGGGCGCCCCGGCCACTTGGGTGCTGTGCAACCACGACGTGACCCGCACGGTCACCCGGTACGGCCGCGCGGACACCGGCTTCGACTTCGCCACCAAGGCCTTCGGCACGCCGACCGACCTCGCCCTCGGCACCCGCCGGGCCCGCGCCGCCGCCCTGCTGTCGCTCGCCCTGCCCGGCGCGGTCTACGTCTACCAGGGGGAGGAACTGGGGCTGCCGGAGGCGGACATCCCCGCCGGCCGGGTCCAGGATCCGATGTACTTCCGGTCCGGCGGCACCGCCCCGGGCCGCGACGGCTGCCGGGTGCCGCTGCCCTGGGCGGCCGCGGAGCCGTACGCCGGCTTCGGTTCGCGCGAGGAACCGTGGCTGCCGCAGCCCGCCGACTGGGCGTCGTACGCGGTCGACCGGCAACAGGACGACCCCGGCTCGATGCTCGGCCTGTACCGCGAGGCGATCCGGCTCCGCCCGGTGTTCGGCGACGGACCGCTGCGCCCGCTGCCCGCGCCCGAGGGCGTGCTCGCCTTCACCCGCGCCGAGGGAGCGATCTGCGTGGTGAACCTCGCGGCCGCGCCCGCCGCACTTCCGGTGCACAGCGAACTCCTGCTCAGCAGCGGCCCGTTGGACGACCGGGGCCGCCTCCCGCAGGACACGGCGGCCTGGCTCCGGGCCTGAGCCGCCGCTCCGCGCTATCCCCGTACCCCCACCACGAAGGGATCAGCACATGCACAGGAGCACCGCCAGGTATGTCAGGCGCATGCCAGCCATCGGGGCGACCGTCGCCCTCACCGCCGGCATGCTCGTCGCCCTCGCCCCGGCCGCCCACGCGGCCGCCGGCGCGAGCCTCCCCCTCACCTCGGTCGAGGCCGAGTCGGCCGCCACCACCGGAACGAAGATCGGCCCGGACTACACCCAGGGCACCCTCGCCTCCGAGGCCTCCGGACGGCAGGCCGTCCGGCTCACCGCCGGGCAGCGCGTCGAGTTCACCGTGCCCCGCGCGGCCAACGCCGTGAACGTCGCCTACAGCGTCCCGGACGGCCAGTCCGGCTCGCTCGACGTCTACGTCAACGGCACCCGGCTCGCCAAGACCCTGCCCGTCACCTCCAAGTACTCCTACATCGACACCGGCTGGATACCCGGCGCCAAGACGCACCACTTCTTCGACAACGCCCGCCTGCTGCTCGGGCAGAACGTCCAGCCGGGCGACCGGATCGCGCTCCAGGCCACGGGCACCCAGGTCACCGTCGACGTCGCCGACTTCGAGCAGGTGGCCGGGGCCGCCGGTCAGCCCGCCGGATCGGTGTCCGTGACCTCCAAGGGTGCCGACCCCAGCGGCCAGGGCGACTCCACCCAGGCCTTCCGCGACGCCATCGCGGCCGCCCAGGGGGGAGTGGTCTGGATCCCGCCGGGGGACTACCGGCTGACGTCCTCGCTCAGTGGCGTGCAGAACGTGACCCTCCAGGGTGCCGGCAGCTGGTACTCCGTCGTGCACACCTCGCGCTTCATCGACCAGTCCGGGTCCTCGGGCAACGTCCGCATCAAGGACTTCGCGGTCATCGGCGAGGTCACCGAGCGCGTCGACTCCAACCCGGACAACTTCGTCAACGGGTTGCTGGGGCCGAACAGTTCGGTGTCCGGGATGTGGATCCAGCACCTCAAGTGCGGGTTCTGGCTGATGGGCAACAACGACAACCTGGTCGTCGAGAACAACCGCATCCTCGACACCACCGCCGACGGCCTCAACCTCAACGGCACGGCGCGCGGCGTCCGCGTGCGCAACAACTTCCTGCGCAACCAGGGCGACGACTCGCTCGCCATGTGGTCCCTGTACGCCCCGGACACCGACAGCAGCTTCGAGAACAACACCGTCTCGCAGCCGAACCTCGCCAACGGCATCGCGATCTACGGCGGTACGGACATCGCCGTGCGCAACAACCTGGTCTCCGACACCAACGCCCTCGGCAGCGGCATCGCGATCTCCAACCAGAAGTTCCTCGACCCCTTCAACCCGCTGTCCGGCACGATCACGGTCGACGGCAACACGCTGGTCCGCGCCGGTGCCATGAACCCCAACTGGAACCACCCGATGGGCGCGCTGCGCGTCGACTCGTACGACAGCGCCATCAACGCCACCGTCAACATCACCAACACGACGATCACCGACAGCCCGTACAGCGCCTTCGAGTTCGTCTCCGGCGGCGGGCACGGCTACCGGGTCGGCAACGTCACCGTGGACGGTGCGACCGTACGCAGCACCGGGACGGTCGTCGTCCAGGCCGAGGCCCAGGGCGCCGCCACGTTCCGCAACGTCACGGCCGGCGGGGTCGGCGCGGCGGGCATCTACAACTGCCCCTACCCGTCCGGCTCGGGCGCCTTCACGCTCACCGACGGCGGCGGCAACTCCGGCTGGAACAGCACCTGGTCGGACTGCTCGACCTGGCCCCGGCCCGGCCAGGGCAACCCCGACCCCGACCCCAGCCGCAACCTCGCCAAGGGCCGCCCCGCCACCGCCACCGGTTCGCAGGACGTCTACACACCCGGCAAGGCCGTCGACGGCGACGCGTACAGCTACTGGGAATCGGCCAACAACGCCTTCCCGCAGTCCTGGACGGTCGACCTCGGCTCGTCCTACGCCGTGCGCCGCCTGGTCCTGAAGCTGCCGCCGCTGTCCGCCTGGGGCGCCCGCACCCAGACCGTCACCGTGCTCGGCAGCACCGACGGCTCCACCTACACCACGGTGCTCGGCGCCCGCGACTACCGCTTCGACCCGGCCACCGGCAACACCGCCACGGTCACCCTGCCGGACGGCACCGACCTGCGCCACCTGCGCCTGACGGTCAGCGCCAACACGGGCTGGCCGGCAGGCCAGTTCAGCGAGGTGGAGGCATACCTGACGTCGTGACCCGGCCACACACCCGCGCTTCGCCGGCCCCTTCCGTGACCGGGCGAGGCGCGGGTACGCGGCCGCGAGGGAGGATGGGGGCGATTCATACGTCTGCGGCACGGACGCGGGAGCCCCGCCGAACCCGAGGGTCGATCTGGACTCGGGGCGCGTGGTGATTCGCGCGACGGGTGACCACGTGCGTGCAGAACGCGCGGGACCGGACGACCGGGGTCGCCGTACACCTCGACAGCGGTAGCGCGCCCTCCCGGGCGGCTCAGGGGCGGTCAGCGGGGGGCAACCCGGCCCAAAGGTTGCGGAGTTCGCCTGTGCGGGGCCGGACACCGCGGCACCTCGGGCGTGGGCGGTGCGGACGGCGAGGCGGACGCGGCGCGGGCCCATTTTCGGCCATGTGCCGATTTCCAACCCTATGGTGTCGCGAAGCGCTTGCTTGGTGAGGACTTGGCCGCGCGTACCGGTGGTCGTCACATTGGCGCCATCAGACCCTTCCCTGACGTTTGCTGCTCTTGGAACACTCGCAACGCGCACAATCCGTCATCGCTACGGCCATCCCGCACATCAGGATGAGAGGTTCCTCACTCATGTCCGAAGTCAACCGGCGTCGGTTCCTCCAGATCGCGGGCGCCACCACGGCGTTCACCGCACTCTCCAGCAGCATCCAGCGCGCGGCCGCGCTGCCCGCGAATCACCGCACGGGATCGATCGAGGACGTCGAGCACATCGTCGTCCTGATGCAGGAAAACCGTTCGTTCGACCACTACTTCGGCTCGCTCAGAGGCGTCCGCGGCTTCGGTGACCCGCGCGCCGCGGTGACCCGCCAGGACGGCAAGCCGGTCTGGTACCAGTCGGACGGCACGAAGGACCTCCTGCCCTTCCACCCCGACGCCGACGACCTCGGCATGGCCTTCCTCCAGGACCTCCCGCACGGCTGGAACGACGGCCACGCGGCCTTCAACGGCGGCAAGTACGACAAGTGGGTGCCGTCCAAGGGCGCCACGACGATGGCGTACCTGAACCGTGAGGACATCCCGTTCCACTACGCGCTCGCCGACTCCTTCACGATCTGCGACGCCTACCACTGCTCGTTCATCGGCTCGACCGACCCGAACCGCTACTACATGTGGACGGGTTACACCGGCAACGACGGCCAGGGCGGCGGCCCGGTCCTCGGCAACGACGAGGCCGGCTACGCCTGGACGACCTACCCGGAGCGGCTGGAGAAGGCCGGGATCTCCTGGAAGATCTACCAGGACATAGGCGACGGCCTCGACGCGAACGGCTCCTGGGGCTGGATCCAGGACGCCTACCGCGGCAACTACGGCGACAACTCGCTCCTCTACTTCAAGCAGTACCAGAACGCCCAGCCCGGCGACCCGCTGTACGACAAGGCCCGCACCGGCACCGACGCCCGCAAGGGCGAGGGCTTCTTCGACCAGCTCAAGGCCGACGTCTTGGGCGGCAAGCTGCCCCAGGTCTCCTGGATCGTGGCCCCCGAGGCGTTCACCGAGCACCCCAACTGGCCCGCCAACTACGGTGCCTGGTACGTCGCCCAGGTCCTGGACGCGCTCACCTCGGACCCGGCGGTGTGGGCGAAGACGGCCCTGTTCATCACGTACGACGAGAACGACGGCTTCTTCGACCACATGGTCCCGGCGTTCCCGCCGGCCTCCGCGGCCCAGGGCAAGTCGACGGTCGACGTCGGCCCCGACGTCTTCAAGGGCGACGGCGGCAAGGTGGCCGGCCCCTACGGCCTCGGCCAGCGCGTGCCGATGCTCGTCGTCTCGCCGTGGAGCAAGGGCGGCTTCGTCTGCTCCGAGACCCTCGACCACACCTCGATCATCCGGTTCATGGAGAGCCGCTTCGGTGTGCACGAGCCGAACATCTCGCCCTGGCGGCGCACGGTCTGCGGCGACCTGACCGCCGCCTTCGACTTCTCCCGCAAGGACACCAAGCCGGTCGACCTCCCGGAGACCGACGGCTACCGGCCCACGGACACCGACCGTCACCCGGACTACGTCCCGACCCCGCCGGCCAACCCCGTCCTGCCCAAGCAGGAGCGCGGCCTGCGCCCGGCCCGCCCGCTCAAGTACGCCCCGCTCGTGGACGGCTCCGTCGACCCGGCGTCCGGCAAGCTCACGCTCACCTTCACCTCCGGCGCGAAGGCCGGCGCCGCCTTCCTCGTCACCTCCGGCAACCGCACCGACGGCCCCTGGAGCTACACCACCGAGGCCGGCAAGACGGTCTCCGACACCTGGAACTCGGCGTACTCGAAGGGCTCGTACGACCTGACCGTGCACGGCCCGAACGGCTTCCTGCGCGTCTTCAAGGGCCCGAACAAGACGGCCGGTCCCGAGGTCACCGCGCGGCACTCCGGCGGCGACGTCGTGCTCACCTTCACCAACAAGGGCTCCTCGGCGGTCGAGCTGAAGATGGCCAACGGCTACGGCGGCCGGCCGCTGCGGTTCCATGTCCGTCCGGGCGCCACGGTGCGGCACAGCGTCGACCTCTCGGTGACCCGGCGCTGGTACGACCTCACGGTCACCTCGGACAACGACCCGGCGTTCGTGCGGCGTTTCGCCGGACATGTCGAGAATGGCTGCCCCGGCGTCAGCGACCCGGCGATCGTGTCCGAGTAACGACCGGATGAACGGCGCTGAATACGGCACGAGGGGTCTGGTCAGGTGCCGGTCGGCTCACGGTAGTGTGCCCCGGTGACCACGCAATCGAACACTCCTGCAGGCTGGTACCCGGATCCGCACGGCGCACCCCAGACGCTCCGTTACTGGGACGGCGTGCAGTGGACCGACCACACGAGCCCTGATCAGCAGGGCGCTCAGCCGTCAGCGCCGCAGGGGGCCGCCATTCCGCAGCAGCCCACCGGTGACGCCCGCGTGCACAAGCAGGTGCAGCAGCAGGCGGGCGTCGCCGCCGGTGGTCCCGGCGGCGGCACCCTGTTCACCGAGCCGGTCCTGGTGGTGAACCAGAAGGCCAAGCTGATCGAGCTGACCAACGAGTACAAGGTCATGGACCAGAACGGCCGGGACATCGGCTCGGTCGTCCAGGTCGGTCAGGGCGTGCTGAAGAAGATCCTGCGGTTCGTCTCCAGCCTCGACCAGTTCATGACGCACAAGCTGGAGATCCGCGACGCCCACGGCCAGCCGCAGCTGCTGCTGATCCGGCCGCGGAAGTTCATCAAGTCCCGCGTGCTTGTGCAGCGTCCGGACGGCTCGCCGATCGGTGAGATCGTGCAGCAGAACATGATCGGGAAGATCAACTTCGCGATGAACGCGAACGGCCAGAAGGTCGGCGCGATCAAGGCGGAGAACTGGCGGGCGTGGAACTTCGCGATCGTCGACCACGCGGACAACGAGGTCGCCCGGATCACCAAGACCTGGGAAGGCCTCGCCAAGACGCTGTTCACGACCGCGGACAACTACGTCCTGCAGATCCACTACCAGCTCCCCGAGCCGCTGCTGAGCCTCGTGGTGGCGACGGCCCTGACCGTCGACACCGCGCTCAAGCAGGACTCGCGCGGCCTGGGCTGACCCGGGTCCCTCGGGACAACGGCAACGGCGGCCGGTGTGTGCGAAGTTCCGCACGCACCGGCCGCCGCCTTTGTCGGTGCCTCAGCAGGGCACTCCTTGCGTTCGCTACAGGGGTGTGAGGTGGCCGGGCTCCGACTGCCGGGGCACCATGGCCGGTTCGGGCGAGGCGGTCCCGGGCTCCAGCGCGAGCACCTTGACGACCGGGTGTTCCTCGTCGTGCTCCGCGGGCGTCGGACCGGGCGTCGCCCGGGTCAGCAGCACCACGCCGCAGGACGCCACCGCGGCGCCGGCCAGCGCCAGCAGCACGCCCGCCGCGCCGCCCCGCAGCCCCTGCCCGAGAAGTGTGAGCCCGATCACCGCGGCCGCCATCGGGTTGGTCAGCGTCACCAGCGCCAGCGGACCGCCGAGGCCGCCGCGATAGGCGGTCTGCGACAGCAGCAGCCCGCCGACGGCGAACGCGGCGACGAGCAGCGCCACCACGACCACCTCGGTGCTGAGGACCGGACCGGAGCGGTCGGTCGCCGCCACCGTCACGGTCTGGGTGAGCGCCGAGGCCACGCCGGAGGCGAAGCCGGACGCGGTGGCGTGCCGCAGGCCGGGCCGGGCGCCGGGCCGGGACAGCACGCCGATCAGGGCGGCCGTCGTCCCCGCGACCGCGAGGGCCTCGGTGAGCGTCAGCACCCGCTCGGGCGCCGGACCCGAGGCGCAGATCAGCAGTGCGCCCAGCCCCAGCAGCGTCAGGCCGGTGCCCCGCCACTCGACCGCGCTGACCCGCCGCCCGGCCAGCCGCGCCCCCATCGGCACGGCCGCCACCAGGGTGAGCGCGCCGAGCGGCTGCACCACGGTCAGCGGACCGTACTTGAGGGACACGACGTGCAGCAGCGCGGCGGCCGCATTCAGCCCGACCGACGACCACCAGGCGCCGGTGCCGAGCAGCCGCAGCAGACCCGTGCCCGCGTCGCGCCGGGCGAGCCGCTCCTGGGCGACCGCGGCGGCCGCGTAGGCGACGGCCGAGACCAGGGACAGGGCGACGGCGATCAGTGCGGCGCTCATCGGCCCGCTCCGACCAGGACCGGCTCCTCGGGTACGAGCCTGCGGGTGCCGCGGCCGGCCGTGGTCGCCGTGCGGTGCGGCGGGTGGATCAGCGCGAGCGCGACGCCGAGCATGGCCGTGGCGATGATCGCGTCGAGCCAGTAGTGGTTGGCCGTGCCCACGATCACCAGCAGCGTGATCACGGGGTGCAGCAGCCACAGCCAGCGCCAGCGGGACCGTGTCGCCACGATGAGGCCGATCGCCACCATCAGGGCCCAGCCGAAGTGCAGTGAGGGCATCGCCGCGAACTGGTTGGAGAGGTGGTCGGTGCGCGGCGGACCGTACACCGAGGGCCCGTACACCCGGGCGGTGTCCACCAGGCCGGTCGACGCCAGCATGCGCGGCGGGGCGAGCGGGAACGTGAAGGGCAGCACCAGCGCGGCGGCGGTCACCACGGCGAGGACCCGGCGGGCCCAGACGTAGTGCGCCGGGCGCCGCAGCCAGAGCCAGACCAGGAAGGCCAGGGTGGCCGGGAAATGGACGGTCGCGTAGTAGGTGTTCGCCAGTCGGGCCAGTCCGTCGCCGTGCAGCAGCACCGACTGCACGGAGCCCTCGCCCGGAAGCCGCACGGCCCGTTCCAGGTCCCATACGCGGTGGGCGTTGTGGAGGGCTTCGCCGGTATGGCCCGTGGCCAGTTGCCGGCCGAGCTTGTAGACGAGGAAGAGCCCCGCGACGAGCAGGAGCTCACGGACGAGCGGCGGCCGGGCTATGGACCCTGGCTCGGGCTCTGCAGGCTCGGTTCGGGCATTCATCCCCCGGCCCCTTCGCTGACGGTGGTGCGTGTGGTGGTGCGTGCTGAGACCCGGGCAGCGGCCCGAACTCATCGATACGTCCCCGTACCGATACGCCAGTGTACCGATACGCCCGCGTACCGGTACACTGGCGTATCGCTAGACATGCGACACACTGGTGACAGGTTTCGAAACCGCGCTTGAGAACCGCTTCAGCCGGGGTCGAGTCCTGGCAGGGCACCCGAGTCGTTCACGAGTGAGGAGAGAGCACATGACGTCGCAGGCCGCGGACGGACCGGACACGGTCACCGCCTCGCGCCGCTCCAAGATCACGCCGGAGCGTGAGCGGGAGTTCTTCGACACCGTGCTCGACCAGATCCGCGAGTGCGGCTACGACTCCCTCACCATGGAGGGCGTCGCCAGCAGCACCCGGTGCAGCAAGTCCACGCTCTACCGGCAGTGGAAGAGCAAGCCGCAGTTCGTGGCCGCGGCGCTGCGCGCCAACCGCCGGGTGCGGTTCGCCGGCATCGACACCGGATCGCTCGCGGAGGACCTGCGCCAGGCCGGGCGGGCCGCGGGGGACTGGACGGGCAAGGACACACGACTGCTCCAGGCCCTCGGTCACGCGATCACCCAGGACCGCGAGCTGCAGGAGGCGCTGCGCGAGACGCTCGTCGACCCCGAGATCGCCGCGCTCCAGGACATCCTGCGGCGGGGTGTCGAGCGGGGCGAGGTGCGCGCGGACCATCCGGCGCTGGAGTACGTGCCCGCCATGATGTACGGCGTATTGCGCGTCCGCCCGATGCTGTGCGGCGAGTACGCCGATTCCGACTATCTCGTGCGGTTCGTGGAGGCCGCCGTGCTGCCCGCACTCGGGCTGACCTGAGACTCAGGCCGCCGTCCACGGGATGACTGGACGGCGACCTGTCCGCGCCGCACCGTGGGGACGGGGGCGGCGCACCACCCGGCCGGGTGGGGTGCCTCTGGAGCGGAGAGACACCCCACCCGGCCGATCATCGTGCCGGGTCGATCAGACGCTCTGGCCGTTGCCGCCGCCGGACGACACCTTGATCCCCCGGGTGATCTCGTCGATCACCGACTCCTGCTGACCGACGTCGACGCCGAAGCGGACGACGACGATGTTCCGCGGGTCGGCCGGGGAGGGGAAGGCGAGCGACTCGACGTAGCCGTCGGCGCCCTTGCTGGTGATCGCCTTCCAGCGGACCAGGTAGCCCTTCTGGCCGGCCACCGTCACCGCCTTGGAGGCGAGCACCTCGTGCGAGGTGATCGCGCCGTAGGTGGCACCGCCGTACGAGTCCTTGGCGCTCTTGGCGATGTCCGCCTTGGCGACCTCCTCGGCCGTGCCGCCCTTGGCGCCCAGCAGCTTGGCGGGCGCCGAGTAGGCACCGCCGGTGGTGCACACCTTCGACGTGTCGCCGGGGCACTTGTAGGACTTGTCCGAGCTGACCTGGACGCCCGCGGTGCTCGCCTGGCCGGTCCAGCCCTGCGGCACGGGCAGGCTGATCCCGTTGAACGCGTCCGGCACGGTGCCGCCGCCCTCGACCTTCGGCGCCTCGGTCCGGCCGGGCGAAGGGGACCGATCGCCCGGTCCGCCGGACCCGCCGCCCGATCCGTCCTGGCCGCCGCTTCGGCCGTCGGAACCGCCAGGCCCCGGCCGCTGCTGCGAACCGGCCCGGTCGCGGCCGCCGGAATCGCCCTTGGACAGCGCGTACACGCCGACGCCGATGCTCACGAGCACCGCGGCCGCCGCCACGACCGCTATGCCGATGCGCAGACCGCGCCGGGGAGCGGCCGGCGGCGGGGCCGGATACGCCGGATAACCCGGGTAGCCCGCCTGGGCCGGATAGCCGGAATGGGCCGGGTAGGCCTCGCCGGCCGGCTGTGTCGGGGGACCCCATGCGGCGGCCGGCGCGGCGGGGCGGGTCTGGGCCGTCCATGCCGCGCCGTCCCACCAGCGCTCGGTGGCGGGAGAGTCATTCGTCTGCCCGGGGTCGGGGTACCACCCGGGAGGAGTCACCTGCGTCATGCCCCCACCGTATGAGGCGTCGGTGAAAGTGCGATGAGAGGCCCCGGCAACAATTTCGTGGCGGCGGCCGCCCGCCGGTTGCGGCGACGCCCGCCCGCCGGGATCCCGCCGCCACCGTGGGCGTCGCGCCGTCCCCGGTCAGCGCGGCTCCAACTCCAGCCGCACCGGCCCCTGCCGGGCGGGCGCGGGCAGCCGCAGACCGTCCCGCCCCGGGGTGAGCGACCCCAGGACGCTCGGCCGCCGGGCGCCGGTGGCGACCGGATCGGTGCCCGGCAGCCCGTGCGCGGTGAGGAAGCCGAGCACGGCGAACGCGTACGCCTCCTTGGCGTCCGCGGGCAGCCCCAACTCGTCGGAGGTACGCAGGGCGACCCCGGACAGCCGGTCCCGGAGCAGCGCCATCAGCGCGGGGTTGCGGGTGCCGCCGCCGGAGGCGAGCACCTCCGTGGCGCCCACGGACCGCACGCCGTCCGCGACCGTGCGGGCCGTCAGCAGGGTGAGCGTGGCGAGGACGTCCTCGGCGGGCAGGCCGTCGACGCCGGCCGCCCGCAGATAGCCGTGGTGGAACAGCTCCTTGCCGGTGGTCTTCGGCGCGGGCAGCGCGTAGTACGGCTCCGCGAGCAGCCGCTCCAGCAGCGGCTCGCGCACCCGGCCGCGGGCGGCCAGCGTCCCGTCGGCGTCGTAGGCCAGCCGCCCGCCGCTGAACTCCCGGGCGGCCGCGTCGATCAGCGCGCAGCCGGGACCGGTGTCGAAGGCCGTCCCGTCCGGCGCGGTGAGGTTGGCGATCCCGCCGATGTTGAGGGCCACCGGCGTGCCCGGCCGGCCCCGCAGCCACAGCCGGTCGACCAGGCTGACCAACGGGGCGCCCTGGCCGCCGGCGGCGACGTCCCGGGGCCGGAAGTCGGCGACCACGGTCAGCCCGGTCGCCTCGGCGATCCAGGCGGGCTGGCCCAGCTGGAGCGTGCCGTGCACCCGGCCGTCCTGTGCCCAGTGGTAGACCGTCTGGCCGTGCGAGGCGACCAACTCGGCTGCTCCGTCGCAGAGTTCATGGTTCGCGCGGACGGCCGTCGCGGCGAAGGCCTGCCCGATCCGGGTGTCGAGCCGGCACACCCGGGCGAGCGGCACGGCGGCCGGGGGCAGCGACCCCGCGAGGTCCTCCCGCAGCTCCTCCGGGTAGGGCTCGCTCACCATGCCGAGCGGCCGCAGGACGAGGCAGTCGCCGGCGAGGCGCAGCTCGGCCGCCGCCGCGTCGACGGCGTCGTACGACGTCCCGGACATCAGACCGATCACCAGCATCGCGTCAACCCGCCTTTCCCATGGGTCCCTTGGCCAGTGCCACCGCGCTCACCGCGCAGGCGGCCGCCGCGTAGTACGCGGGCACGTCCGCGTTCCCGGTCCGCCGCACGGCCTCCGTGATGACGAGTCCGGCGCAGCCCGAGAACACGGCGTTCGACAGCGCGTAGGCGAGCCCCAGGCCGGTGCAGCGCACGTGCGTCGGGAACATCTCGGCCAGCAGCGCGGGCCCCGGCCCGGCCATCAGCCCCACGACCGCGCCGGCCGCGAACACGGCCGCCCCCTGGCCGGCGGCCGAAGTGCCCGGGTCCTGGAGGACGTCGAGGAGCGGCACCGCCAGCACCACCACCAGGACCGCCCCGGTCAGCATCACGGGACGGCGCCCGACCCGGTCGCTCAGCAGCCCCGCCGGGAGGATCGTCGCCGCGAAACCGAGGTTGGCCACGACCGTGGCGAGCAGCGCCCGCCGGACGTCCGTGTGCAGCGTGGTCTGCAGATACGACGGCAGGACCACCAGGAAGGTGTACCCGGCCGCCGACCAGCCCATGACCCGCCCGACGCCCAGGGCCACGGCCCCCGCGAGCCGGCGCCCCGGCAGGCGCCCCACGGCCCGCTCCCCGTCCCGGAACGACGGCGTCTCCTCCAGCCTCAGCCGCAGCCACAGCGCCCCCAGCCCCATCGGCAACGCCAGCAGGAACGGCAACCGCCAGCCCCAGTCGGCCAGCTGATCGCCGGTCAGCACCGTCGCCGCCCCGGTGGCCGCCCCGGCCCCGCCCAGCAGCCCCAGCGCCACGGTGAACGACTGCCACGCCCCGTACAGGCCGCGCCGGCCCGGCGGGGCGAACTCCGTCATCACCGACACCGCGCCACCGAACTCACCGCCCGCCGAAAGGCCCTGAAGCACCCTCAGGAACGTGAGCAGCCAGGGCGCCAGGACGCCCACCGCGGCGTACGTCGGCAGCACGCCGATCAGCGTGGTCGCCCCGGTCATCAGCGCGACGACCAGGATCAGCACCGGCCGCCGGCCGATCCGGTCACCCAGCCGGCCGAACAGGGCCGCGCCGACCGGCCGGAAGAAGAACGCCAGCGCGAAGGAGGCGTACGTCTTCACCAGCGCCTCGACCGCGCCGCCGCCCTCCGGGGTGAAGAAGCGCTGGGCGATGACCGGCGCCAGATAGCCGTAGACGCCGAACTCGTACCACTCGATGAAATTGCCCACCGATCCGGCGGCCAGCGCCCGGACGGCGGGGGGCCGTGCCACAGTTCGGCGATCTTCGAAAGTCAGCTTCATTTCCAGGCCTGTTGACGGTCCGTTGGCTCAGTTTCCGGCGGGTCCGGGCCGTGGCGCGTCGCCTGCCCGTACCCGGGTTCACCCGTCCCGGCAACAGGTGCCGGGACGGGCCTCCGCATAGCCAAGCGGACGGCTACGCTCGTGGTCTGTACGTCGTTCGGGCGACTTGGGGAGGTAATGGGATGACGGAGGCACGGCCCCCAGCGGCCGCCTCGGCTTCCCTGTGGGAGCGCGACGCGGAGATCGCCGCCGTCGCGCAGGCGCTCGACGGCCTGTGCGCGGACCGTTCGTCCTCGGGAAACCTGCTGGTCTTCCGGGGCGAGGCGGGCATCGGCAAGACCGCGCTGCTGGCCGAGACACGGCGGGTCGCCGAACGGCGCGGCTGCACGGTCTGGTCCGCCCGCGGCGGCGAGACCCTGCGCTCCGTCCCCTTCAACGTGGTACGGCAGCTGTTGCAGCCCGCGCTCGTCTCGCTGATGCCCGAGGAGGCGCGCGAGTACCTCGGCGACTGGTACGAGATCGCGGGCCCCGCGCTCGGCATAGCGGAGCCCACCGAGGGACAGGCCGACCCACAGGGCGTGTGCGACGGACTGGTCGCCGCCGTGCGCCGGCTCGCCAAACGCGAGTGGCCGCTGGTGCTGCTGATCGACGACGCGCACTGGGCCGACCAGGAGACCCTGCGCTGGCTCGCCGCCTTCGCCGAGCGCCTCGACGACCTGTCCGTCCTGGTCGTGGTCGCCCGCCGCCCCGGCGAGGTCACCGGCGACAGCGCCCGCCACCTCGAAGCGGTCGCCGCCACCGCGGGCGACCCCGTCGCCAACCTGGTCGCCCTCACCCCGGAGGCCGTCGCCGGACTCACCCGAGCCGCCCTCGGCCGGTACGCCGACGCCCCGTTCTGCCGCGAGGTCTGGGCCGTCACCGGCGGCAACCCGTACGAGACCGTCGAACTCCTCGCCAAGGTGCGGGACAACGAGATCGAACCCGTCGAGGCACGGGCCGGCGAACTGCGGCCGCTCAACCGCTCCGCCCGGGGCGGCGGACTCGTCGCCCGGCTGCAGGAACTCGGCATCGACGCCACCCGGTTCGCCTGGGCGGCCGCCATCCTCGGCACCGGCATCACCGTGGACCTGGTCGCCCAGCTCGCCATGATGAGCCTGGACGACGCGGAGCGCTGCGCCGAACTGCTGACCAATGCGCGCATCCTCACCGAGCCGGACCCGGCCGGCGCCCGGCACGACGACGGCGACCTGGAGTTCGTCCACCCGCTGATCGCCTCCGCCGTCTACAACTCCATCCCGCCGTCCACGTGCACCGCCATGCATGGCATCGCCGCCCAGATCGTCACCGACATCGGGCGCGGCGCCGCCGCGGCCTCCCGCCACCTCCTGGAGGTGCATCCGGACGACGACGAGGAACTCGTCGAGCAGCTGCGCGAGGCCGCCCGCGAACACCTCGCCGTCGGCGCTCCCGACGCGGCCCGCCGCTGTCTGGAACGCGCCCTGGTCGAGCCGCCCGTGCCCGAGATCCACGCGCGGGTGCTCTACGAACTGGGCTGCGCCACCCTGCTGACCGCGCCCGCGACGACCATCCACCACCTGCAGAGCGCGCTCGCCATGCCCGGCCTCGACAGCGGCGAACGCGTCGACGCCGTCGTCCGCCTGTCCCAGGCCCTGCTCCACAACGACCAGCTGGAGGAGGCCGTCCGCACCGTCGGCGCCGAGGCCGCACGCCACGAGCCCGGACCCGCACGGATGCGGCTGCAGGCCGTGCAGTTCATGTGGGAGGGCATCTACGCGGGCGAGGCGACCTCACCGGGGCGCTCGGAGCGGCTCGCCGAACTCGCCGGGATGTGCGCCGGCCGGGACAACGCCGAGCGCGCCCTGCTGATTCTGCGCGGCTTCGACGCCCTGACGCACGGCGAGAGCGCCGAGGAGGTCGTCGGGCACTGCGACCGCGCGCTCGTCAACGGACGGCTGGCACCGGGCCTCGGCTGGACCGACACCGAGTGGGGCATCGAACTCCTGCTCATGCTGGCCAACGCGTACGCCTACGCCGACCGGCTCGACCGGGCCGAGGCCCTGTACAACGAAGCCCTGCGCACCTACGAGACCGCCCGCTGGAGCGGCGGCCACCTCGCCCTGGCCCACGCCTACGTCGGCTTCGGGCACCGCAGGCGGGGCCGGCTCAGGGAGGCGGAGGCGTCCCTGCGGGAGGCGCTCGGCCTCGCCGAGCGCGTCGGCCGCGGCCTGCCCCTGTACTGGACCGCCGCCTGCAACCTCGTCGACACGCTGCTCGCCCGCGGTCAGGTCGACGAGGCGTGGGCGATCGCCGAACAGGGCGGATTCGCCCCGCCGTACCCGTCCACCATCGTGCTGCCGGATCCCCGCTCCGTGCGCGGCCGGCTGCTGCTCGCCGTCGGCCGCGTCGACGAGGGCATCGACGAACTGGAGGCGGCGGCCAAGGCCGCGGCCGTCCGCGGTCACCACAACCCGGTGATGGTTCCCTGGACGGTCGACCTCGCACGGGGCCTGGCCAAACGGGACCCGGGCCGCGCCGCCCAGCTCGTCACCGACGCCCGCCGCCAGGCCGAGCGGTTCGGCACGGACACCGCCATCGGCGAGGCCCTGCGCTGTGCGGCGGCCCTGGAAACGGGCCAGCGTGCGGTCCGGCTGGCCGCGCAGGCCGTCGCCTACCTGGAGGCCTCGCCCTGCCAGTACGAACACGCGGCCGCCCGCGTCGAGTACGGCATCGCCGCCCGCTCGGTCGCCGAGCTCAACCGGGGCCTGGCGCTGGCCCGGTCGTGCGGCGCCGACGGGCTGGTGGCCCAGGCGAGGGAGGTCCTGGACACGGGCCGCGGCCTGGTCTGACCGGGTGACCGGGTCCGGAGCGTGGGCCGAGGGGCCGCGCGGTACGCGCTCGCGGGCCGGGCAGCCTCAGAGCGCCAGCAGCTGCGCGGTGACCGCCGCCAGCCGCTTGCGCACCTCCGGGTCGTACGCCTTCTCGTGCGCCCGCGCCGGACGCGTGCCGTCGAAGTAGCCGCCCGAGCCCAGGTCCCGCGTGGCCAGCGCCAGTACGCCGGGCGCCCCCTCCGCGACCGTGCGCCGCGGGGTGATCCCCGCCTCGCGCACCATCGCCGTGTCCATGTGGGTCGCCGGGTGCAGCACATTGACCGACACGCCGCTGCCCGCCAGCTCCTCGGCCAGCGAGAAGGTGTGCGCGGCGAGGGCGAACTTGCTGCGGGCGTACGCCGACAGCCCGCTGTAGCCGCGCGTGAGCTCGGGGTCGGCGAAGTCGAGCGGCTCCTGGGCGGCCGAGCCGACGTTGACGATCTGGGCCGGCGCGTTCGCGCGCAGCACCGGCAGCAGGGCCCGGGTCAGCACGACCGGGGCGAGGTGGTTCACCGCGAGACACAGCTCGTGCCCGTCGGCACTCAGCTGCCGGCCGGAGTCCAGCGCGCCACCGCCCACCCCCGCGTTGTTGATCAGCACATCGAGCCCGGGACGCGCCTCGGCGACCCGGGCCCCCAGCTCCCGTACCTGACGCAGCGAGGCCAGGTCCGCGACGAACCCCTCGGCCTCACCCTCGGCGCGCAGTTCACCGACGAGCCGCTCGGTGCGCTCCGGGTCGCGTCCGTGGGCGAGGACGACATGGCCGGAGCGGACCAGCTCGAAGGCGACGTACCGGCCGAGCCCGGAGGTGGCGCCGGTGATCAGAACAGTGGACATATCGCCAGCCTAGGCACGGTCCGGTCGCGGTGCGTGGTGCCGCTGAGGCTACGACCGGCAGGGTCACCCTCGGCCGGTCTCCTCCCCGGTCTCCTCCTCGGCGTCCTCCTCCGCGAGCGCGCGCTGGGCCGTCGCGAACGCCGAGTTCGCGGCGGGGACCCCGCAGTACACGGCCGTCTGCAGCAGCACCGCGCCGATCTCCTCCGGCGTGAGCCCGTTGCGCCGGGCCGCCCGCACGTGCAGCGCCAGCTCCTCGTAGTGGCCGTGCGCGACCAGCGCCGTCAGGGTGATCATGCTGCGCTCGCGGCGCGACAGCGTCGGGTCCGTCCAGACCTCGCCCCACGCGTACCGGGAGATGAAGTCCTGGAAGCGGGCGGTGAAGGGGGTCTGCCGGGCCTGGGCCCGGTCGACGTGCGCGTCGCCGAGCACCTCCCGGCGTACCACCATGCCGCGCCCCGGAACGCCGTCCAGGTGGGCGCGCAGGGCGGCGACCACGGCCCCGGGACACTGCGCGGGCGCCAGGTGCGAGGCCCCGGGCAGCTCCACCAGCGTCGACCCCGGCACCGCCTCCGCGATCTCCCGCAGATGGGCCGGCGGCGTCGCGGGATCCTCCCGGCCGGCGATCAGCAGGGTCGGTACGGAGATGTCCGCCAGCCGCTCGCGCACATCGAAGGCGGCCAGCGCGTCGCAGCAGGCGGCGTAGGCCGCCGGGTCGGCCTCCCGGTGCGCGCGGACGAGCCGGGGCACCGTGAAGCCGGGCGTGAACCAGCGGGCGTCGGCGCTCTCGACAAGCCACTCCAGCCCTTCACGGCGGACCCGCTCGGCCCGTTCCCGCCACGGCCGGGCGCCGTTGAAGTGGGCGGAGGAGCAGACGACGGCCAGCGACTCCAGCCGCTCGGGGTGGTGCACGGCCAGATGCAGACCCACCGCCCCGCCGAGCGACACCCCGGCGTAGCCGAACCGCTCGATGCCGAGGGAGTCGGCGAGCGCGAGGACCAGCTCCGCCAGATCGCCGACCGTGGCACCCGGCCCGATCAGGTCCGCCGGGGAACCACCGTGCCCCGGCAGGTCCCAGCGGACCACCCGGTGGGTCGCCGACAGCTCCGGCGCGACGTCGTCCCACAGGGCGTACGAGGTGCCGAGCGACGGTCCGAGGAGCAGCGGGGGAGCCGAAGCGGGCCCCTCGGTGCGGTGGTTGAGGAGTTTTCCGGTCATCAACGTCGCTCCAGAGCACGGTCGGTGAGCGTTCCGGCGGAGCCGGTGCAGCGGGCGGGATCGGTGAGCTCGTCGAGGTCGAGCCCGAGGTCGGGGTCGATGCCGAGGGCGCGGGTGTTGTCCGTCAACTCGGGCTGCTCGGCGAGGAGTTCGGCGAGCGTGCGGCCCTCGGTGCGGGTACGGCGGGCGAGTTCGGTGAGCAGTTCCTTCGCGCGGGCGCGGCCGAGGACCGGGGTCAGCGCGGCGGACAGCCGCTCCGAGACGATCAACCCCCCGGTGAGATCGAGGTGGTGACGCATCGCGTCCCCGTCCACCCGCAGCCCCTCGGTCAGCTCGGCCGCGTCGCGTGCCGCGCCGCCGACCAGCCGGAGCAGATCGCGCAGCGGTTCCCACTCGGCGTGCCAGGCTCCGGCCGGCCGCTCGTCCTCCGCCACCATCGACCCGTACAGCGTGGCGGCGAGCTGCGGGGCGCGCCGGGCGGCGGCCGCGACGAGCGTGGACCGTACGGGATTCGCCTTGTGCGGCATCGCCGACGAGCCGCCGCCGCTGCCCTCGCCGACCTCCGCGATCTCGGTGCGGGAGAGGGTGAGCACATCCGCGGCGAGCTTGCCGAACGCTCCGGCGGTGAAGGCCAGGCAGCCGGCGAGGTCGGCGATCGGAGTGCGCAGGGTGTGCCAGGGCAACTGTGGTGCGGCGAGCCCGACTTCGCGGGCGAACGCCTCGGTCAGCGCACGCGTGTCCTCGGCGCCGTACGCCTCGAAGGCCGCCAGCGTGCCGGCCGCGCCGCCTAGTTGGGCGGGGAGCGAGACCCGTACCCGGGTGACGCGGTCGCGCGCGTCGAGGACCAGCGAGCGCCAGCCCGCCGCCTTCAGGCCGAAGGTGGTCGGCACGGCGTGCTGGGTGAGCGTGCGCCCCGGCATCGGGGTGTCGCGGTGCGCGGCGGCCGTTCGGGCCAGGGCACGCTCGGTGCGGGCGAGGTCGGCGAGGACGAGGTCGAGGGTGCGTACGGAGACCAGCATCGCGGCCGTGTCCAGGATGTCCTGGCTGGTGGCACCCCGGTGGACGTACGGACCGTACTCCGCGCCCACCGCCCCGGTCAGATCGGCCACCAGCGGGATGACCGGGTTGCCGCCGCCCAGGGCCCGCTCGGCGAGGGAACGCACGTCGAAGCGGGTGGCGTCGGCCGCCTCGGTCACCGCCGTCGCCGCCCGCGCCGGGGCGAGCCCCAGCGCGGCCTGGGCGCGGGTCAGCGCGGCCTCCGCGTCCAGCAGCGCCCGCAGGTAGGCGGTGTCGTCCGTCGCGGACGCGGCGGGAGAACCGGCCCACCCGGGGCCGAGCAGCCCGGTGCCGGACTCTTCGGGTGTCACTGGAACTCCAGGAAGACCGTCTCGCCCTCGCCCTGAAGGCGGATGTCGAAACGGTACGTTCCCCGGCCCTCGTCGACGGCGATCAGCGTGTCGCGCCGCGCCTCGTCGAGCCGGGCGAGCAGCGGGTCGGCGGTGAGCGCCGCCGGGTCGCCGGGCAGGTAGATCCGGGTGAAGAGGTGGACGAGCAGGCCGCGCGCGAAGACGCAGACGCTGAGGTAGGGGGCGCTCCGCCCGCGTGCGCCGGGCCGCAGCGTGCGCGCGTGCCAGTGGCCGGCGGCATCCGTCTGGACGCGGCCCCAGCCGGTGAACTCCACGCCGTTGCGGCCCAGATGGCCGCCGGTCGCGGGGTCGCGGCGGATCGAGCCGTCGGCCGTCGCCACCCTGCCGTCCGGATCGGGCCCCCACAGTTCCAGCAGCGCGTCCGGCAGCGGGGCGCCCTCGCCGTCGTGGACGTGTCCGTGGACGGTGATCGTGTCCGGATGGCCGAGCGGGGCGATGTCACCGCCGCCCGGGAACGGCAGCGCGTACCCGTAGAACGGGCCGACCGTGTGCGACGGGGTCGGCAGGACGCTCTCGGGCCCGCTCGGGTCGGTCGTCGTCATGACAGGTCAGCGTCCTTCCTGGGGCCAGGTGGCGGCGGGGCCGTCCAGCACGATGTCCCAGTGGTAGCCGAGCGAGAACTCCGGCACCGACAGGCTGTGGTCGTACGTCGCGACCAGCCGCTGCCGGGCCGCGTCGTCCGTGACCGACTGGAGGATCGGGTCGTACGGGAACAGCGGGTCGTTCGGGAAGTACATCTGCGTCACCAGCCGCTGGGTGAACGCCGTGCCGAAGAGGGAGAAGTGGATGTGCGCCGGGCGCCAGGCGTTGACGTGGTTGCGCCACGGGTAGGGGCCCGGCCGGACGGTGGTGAAGCGGTAGCCGCCGTCGGCGTCCGTGAGCGTGCGCCCCATGCCGGTGAAGTTCGGGTCCAGTGGCGCGTCGTGCTGCTCGCGCTGGTGGGCGTAGCGGCCGGCCGCGTTCGCCTGCCAGATCTCGATCAGCTGGCCCCGGACCGGGCGGCCTTCCCGGTCGAGCAGGCGGCCGGAGACGGTGACGCGCTCACCGATCGGCTCGCCGGTGTGCTGCCGGGTGAGGTCGTTGTCGGTCTCGGTCAGGTCCCGCTCGCCGAACGCGGGGGAGTGCAGCTCCACCAGCTCCGGGTCCGCGCGCACCTCGATGGTGACCGGCGGCCGCTCGGGGTGGCGCAGCGCGGAGGAGCGGTACGGGGCGTAGTCGCGGCGCGGGTGGTGCTCGACGGGGGCGCCGTCGGCGACCCGCTTCCGGTACTCGGCGCGCCGTGCCGCCATCTCCTGGTCGACGTCCTGCTGGGTGAGAGGCATGAGGGGCTCCTGGAGGTCCTGGGGGTCCTGGCGTGGCACGGCGTCCACGCTGTGCACCGCGTTCACAGCAGGTCCTTCGTGACGACCAGCCGGGTGCCCGTCCTGACGATGACCTCGTCGACGGTCACATCGGGCGCGGTCTCGATCAACATCAGGCCGTCGTGTGTCACGTCGAGCACGCCCAGGTCCGTGACGACTCGGTTCACACATGCCTTGCCGGTGAGCGGAAGCGTGCACTCGTCGAGGATCTTCGGGCTGCCGTCCTTGGCGGTGTGGGTCATCACCACGATGACCGTGCCGGCGCCGTGCACCAGGTCCATCGCCCCGCCGATGCCGGTGATCAGCTTCCCGGGGACGGCCCAGTTGGCCAGGTCGCCCCGCGCCGACACCTGCATCGCGCCGAGGACGGCCACGTCGATGTGCCCGCCCCGGATCATCGCGAAGGACAGCGCCGAGTCGAAGAAGGAGGCGCCCGGCAGGACCGTGACGGTCTCCTTGCCCGCGTTGATCAGATCCGGGTCGACCCGGTCCTCGGCGGGGTAGGGGCCCGTGCCCAGGATCCCGTTCTCCGACTCCAGGACCACATGGACGCCCTCGGGCAGGTGATTGGGGATCAGCGTCGGCAGCCCGATGCCGAGATTGACGTACTGACCGTCGCTCAGTTCGCGCGCCGCGCGGGCGGCCATCTCCTCGCGTGTCCAGGCCATCAGGAGCTCACCGTCCGCCGCTCGATCCGCTTGTCCGCCGCCTGCGCGGGCGTGAGCGCCACGACCCGCCGCACGAAGACACCGGGCAGGTGCACCGCGTCCGGGTCGATCGCGCCGGGCTCGACGAGTTCCTCCACCTCGGCGATCGTCACCCGGCCGGCCATCGCCGCCAGCGGGTTGAAGTTCCGGGCGGACCTGTGGAAGACGAGGTTGCCGTGCCGGTCGCCCTTGGCCGCGCGTACCAGGGCGAAGTCGGTGCGGATGCCGCGCTCCAGCACGTACTCGGTGCCGTCGAACGCGCGGACCTCCTTCGGCGGCGAGGCGAGCGCCACACCGCCCGAGCCGTCGTAGCGCCAGGGCAGTCCGCCCTCGGCGACCTGGGTGCCCACTCCGGCCGGGGTGTAGAAGGCGGGGATCCCGGCCCCGCCGGCCCGCAGCCGCTCGGCCAGCGTGCCCTGCGGGATCAGCTCCACCTCCAGTTCCCCGGCCAGGTACTGGCGGGCGAACTCCTTGTTGGCGCCGATGTAGGAGCCCGTCACCCGGGCGATCCGGCCGGCCGCCAGCAGGACGGCGAGGCCGGACTCCAGCGCCCCGCAGTTGTTGGAGACCACCGACAGCCCGCCGACCCCACGCTCGTACAGAGCCTGGATCAGGACGTCCGGGACCCCGCTCAGCCCGAAGCCGCCGACCGCGAGGGACGCGCCGTCCGGCACATCGGCCACCGCCTCCAGGGCCGTGGCGACCACCTTGTCCATCCGTGAAGCCCCATTTCTTCCTGGCGTCCCGTCCGCGGCTGGATGATCGCGAATTAATCAGGGCACTGAGTATTTGGCGAGCCGCTCCTCACGCTGCCATCACGCTGCCGAAGCGTCAAGAGCTGGAATGATGACCGATGTGGCTGCAGACAGGTCGCCGGGCGAGGGGTATCGTTCAGTGCACCAACGAAAAAATGCACCGACGAGGAGCGCACATGGCCGCGGTGGACCTCACCACCCACCCCGGGCACCTGGCCCGGCGGCTGCAGCAGGCGCACTACCTGCTGTGGAACACGATGGTCTCGGAGGAGATCACCTCGCCGCAGTTCGCCGTCCTGAACGCGCTCGTCGCCGAGCCGGGCCTCGACCAGCGCACCGTGGGGGAGCGGGTGGGGCTCGACCGTTCGACCATCGCCGAGGTGATCAGCCGGCTCTCCCGGCGCGACCTCCTCGACAAGGTGCGCGACCCGCAGGACGGCCGCCGGTTCCTGCTGCGCCTCACCGACGAGGGACTGCGCACCCACCGCAGGCTGAGCGTGCGCACGGCCCGGATGAACCAGGTCTTCCTGGCCCCGCTCTCCGTCGAGGAACGGACCCTCTTCCTGGACCTGATCCGCCGGGTCTCGGACGCGGCGGAGGGGCTGCGCCATCCCGCGGAGCCCCTCGCCGCACAGCCCTGATCAGCCGTCGGACTCCGTGAACACCACCCACACCTGGCCGTTCGCGAAGTTCACCGGCGCGCCGTCCGGGCCGGTGAAGTCCGTGCCGTCGTGCACGGTGGGGCGCGTCCAGGTGGCGTCGAAGGCGCGCCCGTCCCGCAGCACCTCCGCCTTCCCGGCTCCCACCGTCTCGGTGAACGGCGTGTTGTTGCCGAGCACGTCGTGGTACGCCGAATCGCGCACCGTCACGTGCTGCACGACGACCGTCGCCGGGGCCACCGGCTCGCCGTCGGCCGTCACGGCGGGCGTGCCGTCCATCGCGACCAGATAGCGGTGCCGGCCGGGGGACCAGGTGAAGGTGAAGCGGGCGGCGGGGTAGCGCACGGTGCGGGTGGCCTCGGCCCGGCCGCCGGCGGGCGCCGCGCCGTAGTGGAAGCCGGTGGTCAGCGCGGCCGGGCCCGGCGCGGAGGGCAGCAGCCGGTCCGGGTGCAGATAGAGGTTGTGCGGGGCGGGCCGGTCGGTGCCCCGGTAGTACGCGCCGGACGTCCCCTCCGGGGTCTCCGGTCGCAGCGAGGCCTTGTCGATCAGCGGCAGCAGTTTGTGCTGCGCCCCGGAGAAGGCCAGGACCGGCCGGTCGAACTGACCCAGCAGCTCCAGGTCGGACTCGCGGGCGCTGCGCACCGGCCCGACGGCCTCGGGCAGCCGGGAGGCGTACACCGCCATCAGCCGGCTCAGCCCGCCCTCGACCTGCTCCGCGTACACGACGTCCGCCGCGTCCAGCCCTCGCTGCGGGCGGGCCGCGCCCACGTTGTCGATCTTCACGGCGAGGACCGGACCCGTGTCGCCCACGCTCCGGCCCGTGCCCCCGCCCATGCCCGGCGCCGTCTGCCGGCCCCGCCCGTCGTCGGCCGGGGCGTGCCCCCTCGTGCAGCCCGCCGCGAGGGAAGCCGTCAGCGCGGCGGCCAGCAGTGCCGCCGCTCCGACGCGCCGTGAGCGCGACCGCTCTCTCATGTCCACCGCCGTTGCCACCCCGTCCGTGTCGTCGATTGTGCGCTCATACGTTCAGTAATGGCCATACCCGATTGATCCCGATCAGGAGCGTTTGATTCTGATTGGGTTACTTCAATGCTCTGATCGGCTTACGTCGGCGGACGCGGGGGTACCCGGGCGGCACCGTCACGCGGGCGGCACCGTCACGGAGGGAGCGCGACGCCATGAAGGCAGTGACGTGGCAGGGCAGGCGGGACGTACGGGTGGACGACGTGCCCGACCCGCGGATCGAGGAACCGACGGATGCCGTCATCCGCATCACGTCCACCGGGCTGTGCGGCTCCGATCTGCACCTGTACGAGGTGCTGACCGCGTTCATGACCCCGGGCGACATCCTCGGACACGAACCCATGGGCATCGTCGAGGAGGTCGGCGCCGGGGTGCCGGACCTGCGGGCGGGCGACCGGGTGGTGGTGCCGTTCCAGATCGCCTGCGGCGGCTGCTGGATGTGCCTCACCGGGCTGCCCACGCAGTGCGAGACCACCCAGGTCACCGGCGAGGGCATGGGCGCCGCCCTGTTCGGCTACACCCGCCTGTACGGCGCGGTGCCGGGCGCCCAGGCCGAGTACCTGCGGGTCCCGCAGGCGCAGTACGGCCCGATCAAGGTGCCCGAGGGGCCGCCGGACGACCGTTTCCTCTACCTCTCCGACGTCCTGCCCACCGCCTGGCAGGCGGTCGCCTACGCCGGCGTCCCGGCCGGTGGCAGCATCGCCGTCCTCGGCCTCGGACCGATCGGCGACATGGCCTGCCGGATCGCCCGGGTGCGCGGCGCGGAGCGGGTGTTCGGCGTCGACCTGGTCCCCGAGCGCCTGGAACGGGCGCGCCGGCACGGCGTGGAGACGTACGACCTCACCGACTTCGACGACGAGAAGGACCTGGTCTCGGCGATCCGCGACGCGACCGGCGGCCGGGGCCCGGACGCCGTGATCGACGCCGTCGGCACCGAGGCCCACGGCAGCGCCGCCGCGCGCCTCGCCCAGCAGGCCTCCTCGTTCCTGCCCCGCAGGATCGGCGGCCCGCTCGCGGAGCGCTTCAGCGTCGACCGGCTCGCCGCCCTGTACGCCGCCATCGACCTCGTCCGGCGGGGCGGCACCCTCTCGCTCGTCGGCGTGTACGGCGGCACCGCCGATCCCCTGCCGTTGCTCACGCTCTTCGACAAGCAGGTGCAGATCCGGATGGGCCAGGCCAACGTGCGCCGCTGGAGCGACGACATCCTGCCCTATCTGACCGACGAGGACCCGCTCGGCGTCGACGACTTCGCCACCCACCGGCTGCCGCTGAACGAGGCGCCGCACGCGTACGAGATGTTCCAGCGCAAGCAGGACGGTGCGATCAAGATCGTCATGCGGCCCTGAACCGGCCGTGGCTTCACCGGCTCCACTGGGCTCACCGGTTCAGCCGGCGGAGCCGCCGGTGTCGCCGGTGCCGAGGATCTCCGCGAGGTCGTAGCGGACCGGCTCCTCCAACTGGGCGTAGGTGCAGCTCTCCGGCGTGCGGTCGGGGCGCCAGCGGCGGAAGCGGGCGGTGTGCCGGAAGCGGGCCCCGTTCTCCATGTGGTCGTACGCCACCTCGGCCACCCGCTCCGGCCGGAGCGGCACCCAGGACAGGTCCTTCTTGCCCGACCAGCGGCTGGGCGCTCCGGGCAGCCGGGCACTCTCGTGCGCGGTCTCGTCCGACCAGGCCGCCCACGGATGTCCGGTCACGTCCGCCATCCGCAGCGGCTCCAGCTCCTCGACCAGTTCGGCGCGCCGCTTCATCGCGAAGGCGGCCGACACGCCCACGTGCTGCAGGGCGCCGTGCTCGTCGAACAGGCCGAGCAGCAGCGAACCGACCACCGGGCCGCTCTTGTGGAAGCGGTAGCCCGCCACCACGACGTCCGCCGTGCGTTCGTGCTTGATCTTGAACATGGCGCGCTGGTCCTGCAGATAGCGCAGGCCCGGCGGTTTGGCGATGACCCCGTCCAGACCGGCCCCCTCGTACTGCTCGAACCAGGTGTGCGCCACCTCGATGTCGGTCGTCGCCGGTGCCAGGTGGACCGGGGGCGTCACCCCGGCCAGGGCCCGTTCCAGGAGCGCCCGGCGGTCCGTCAGCGGGACGTCCAGCAGCGACTCATCGGCCAGCGCCAGCACGTCGAAGGCGACGAAGGAGGCGGGGGTCCGCTCCGCCAGCGTCCGCACCCGGGAGTCGGCCGGGTGGATGCGCTCGGTGAGCGCGTCGAAGTCGAGCCGCCCCTCCCGCGCGATCACGATCTCGCCGTCCAGCACACAGCGCTCGGGCACCCGCTCCTTCAGCGCCGCGACCAGCTCGGGGAAGTACCTGGTCAGCGGCTTTCCGGTACGGCTGCCGAGTTCGACCTCGGCCCCGTCGCGGAACACGATGGCCCGGAACCCGTCCCACTTCGCCTCGTAGTGCATGTCCGGCGGGATCTTCGCCACCGACTTGGCGAGCATGGGCTTCACGGGTGGCATCACCGGCAGATCCATACTGCGATTTTGCGCGCATCGGCGCGCTGTCGCCCGGTATGCGCACTGTGCGCCGTACGCCTACCGTGGCCGCATGGGTGACGCGGTGGAACTGGAGGCGGGCGGCCGGACCGTACGGCTGTCCAGCCCGGACAAGGTCTTCTTCCCGGAGCGCGGTTTCACCAAGCTGGACCTCGCCCGGTACTACGTCGCGGTCGGCCCCGGCATCCTGCGCGCCCTGCGCGAGCGTCCCACCACCCTGGAGCGCTACCCGGACGGCGTCGCCGGCGAGTCCTTCTTCCAGAAGCGGGCGCCCAAGAACATGCCCGACTGGATCCCCACCGCCCACATCACCTTCCCCAGCGGCCGCACCGCCGACGAGATGTGCCCCACCGAGGAGGCCGCCGTGGTGTGGGCCGCCCAGTACGGCACGCTCACCTTCCACCCCTGGCCGGTCCGGCGCGGGGACGTCGACCGCCCCGACGAACTCCGCATCGACCTCGACCCGCAGCCCGGCACCGACTTCGACGACGCCGTGCGCGCCGCCCACGAACTGCGCGCCGTCCTCGACGAGTTCGGCGGGCTGCGCGGCTGGCCCAAGACCTCCGGCGGCCGCGGTCTGCATGTCTTCGTGCCCATCGAACCGCGCTGGACCTTCACCCAGGTGCGGCGCGCCGCCATCGCCGTGGGACGGGAGCTGGAGCGGCGGATGCCGGAGCAGGTGACGATCAAGTGGTGGAAGGAGGAACGCGGGCGCCGTATTTTCTTGGATTACAACCAGACAGCGAGAGACCGCACCATCGCGTCCGCCTACTCCGTACGTCCCCGCCCGCACGCCCCGGTCTCGGCCCCCCTGCGCTGGGAGGAGGTGGGCGAGGCCCACCCCCGGGACTTCGACCTGGCGACCATGCCGGCCCGGTTCGCCGAACTCGGCGATGTGCACGCCGACATGGACGACCACGCCTTCTCGCTGGACGCCCTGCTCGAACTCGCCCGCCGCGACGAACACGACCACGGTCTGGGCGACCTGCCCTACCCGCCCGAGTACCCGAAGATGCCCGGAGAGCCCAAGCGCGTCCAGCCCAGCCGGGCACGGCAGGACAAGAATCCGCCGCCCTCGCCCGAGCCGAACGCGTCCTAGCCGTCCTCAGCCGAGGTCGAGCACGGTCCATTCCGTGCACGGTCCCACCTGGACGTAGAGCCGGGCGCCCCGGCAGACGATCCGGCGGCGGCCGAGTGCGCCGCCGTCCGGGCCCACCAGGCGGCTCTCCGCCACGGGTTCGACCGCCTCCTCGGTGAGGCGGCAGTCGACGATCCGGTCGTGGTCGTCGCCGAATCCGCCGAAGAACACCAGCCGCTCGCCGCGCACGGCGAGACCGCTCGCGCCCCGCACCGGGTTCGCGCGCACCCGGACCACCCGGTCGTCGCGGATCTCCAGCAGGGGGAAACGGGGGTACGGACAGGACCAGACGGCGCGCCGGGCCACGTTCAGGGCGTAGCAGTCGATGAACCATTCCGATCCGGACACCGGCCGGTACTCCCACAGCGGTTCGCCCGTGCCGCTCCACCGGCGCAGGCCCGCGGCGCTCAACTCGTCGCCCACGATGCCCTCGTCGAAGTGGCCGACCCAGAGGTCGCCCGCCTCGTCGGCCAGCAGATGCTCGATGCCGTCCCCGACCCGGAACGTCCAGGAGGGTCGTCCCAGCGCGTCGAAGACCTGGATCTGTTCCTCGTGCGGAGCCGCTCGCGCGGCCGCCAGCACGAACCCGCCGTCCGCCAGGACCTCGACGCGGTCGCACCGCGGCAGTACCCCGCCGAGGTGCGTCTCGTACGGGGTGCCGTCCTCGACGGTGACCACCAGGGCGTCGTACGGCTGGGTCCCGCCCGGGTCCGTCTCCCGCTCGGTGAGCAGCCAGTGCGCCCGGCCGAACGCGTCGACCGTGCTGTGTGCGATGTGCCGGTCGTGATAGGTGCGCGGCAGTCGGGCGTGGGGCGCGAGCCGCGTCTCGGGCCGCCTACTCGGCATGGGCCTTTCTCGTCGTCATGCCGCGATCCTCACCGACGCCGCCTGTCGGGCGCAACCCCGATCCACGGCGAGAGCGCTCTCTCGGCGCCGGGTCCGCCGGGCTATCCTGATCGGCAATCGCCAATGAGGAGTGCCGAAGTGAGCGAGACGGCGTCGCGTCCCACCCTGGAGGCCGTGGCCGCGCGGGCGGGGGTGTCGCGGGCCACCGTGTCCCGAGTCGTCAACGGCGGGGACGGGGTGCGGGAACCCCTCGTGGAGCGGGTCCGGCGAGCGGTCGAGGAACTCGGCTACGTCCCGAACCAGGCGGCCCGCAGCCTGGTGACCAAGCGGCACGACGCCGTCGCCGTCGTCATCGCCGAACCGGAGACCCGGGTCTTCGCCGACCCGTTCTTCGCGCTCCAACTGCGAGGAATCAGCAAGGAGTTGACTGCCCATGACAACCAGCTCGTCCTGCTGCTGACCGAGGGCCGGGACGACCACGCGCGCGTGGCCCGCTATCTCGCCGGAGGGCACGTCGACGGCGCGCTCGTCTTCTCGCTGCACCTCGACGACCCGCTGCCCGGGCTGATCCGGGGGGCGGGGATACCCACGGTGTTCGGCGGGCGGCCCGGCTGGAGCGACGCGACGCTCCCCGGGGCATCCGGCCCCGCCGCGGTCGAGGGGATCCCGGCCACGGCGCCCGCGGCGTACCCCGCGCCCGCGGCGTCAGGAGCGGGACCGACGGTGTATGTCGACAGCGACAACCGCGGCGGCGCCCGCGAGGCCGTACGCCATCTCGTCGGCCTGGGCCGGACCCGGATCGCGCACATCACCGGTGCCCTCGACCAGACGTCCGCGGTGGACCGGCTCGACGGGTTCCGGGACGTCATGAGGGACGCCGATCCGCGGCTGATAGTTGAAGGCGACTTCACCCCGGCCGGCGGCGAGCGCGCCATGCGCGAACTTCTCGACCGCTGCCCGGACGTGGACGCCGTGTTCGCCGCCAACGACCTCTCGGCCTCCGGCGCCCTGCGCGTACTGCGTGAACAGGGGCGGCGCGTGCCCGAGGACGTCGCCGTCATCGGCTTCGACGACATGCTGATCGTCGCCGAACAGACCGACCCGCCGCTGACGACGGTCCGTCAGGACATAGAGGAGATGGGCCGGCTGATGGCCCGCCTGCTGCTGCGCCGCCTCGACCGCCGGACCGGCCACGACCCGGCGGAGGCGCCGACCAGCGTCGTCACGCCGACGACACTGGTGCGGCGCGCCTCCGCCTAGGGTCTTTCGTTTGACTCAAGCCTGCGGCGGCTCGCTCTTGATCACCGCGAAACGGGCCCCGTACGGGTCGGCGAGGCGGGCCATGCGGCCCACGCCCTCCATCGTCGTGGCGGGAACGCGGACCGTACCGCCCAGCTCCTGGGTCTTGGCGACCACGGCGTCGGTGTCCTCGACCTCGAAGTACGGCAGCCAGTAGGCGCTCTCCTCGGCCGGGTCGTCGGCCAGCGGCACGATCCCGCCGAACATGGCGTCCTCACCGCCCTCGGCGGGGTTCACACAGGTGTAGGTGCCGCCGGGGAACGGTACGGCCGAGGTCTCCATGCCGAGCACCTGCTGGTAGAACGCGGCGGCCGCCGCCATGTCCGGCGTGTACAGCTCCAGCCAGCACAGCGAACCGGGATCGCCGGCCAGGTCCACGCCCTTGATCTCCGCGGGCTGCCAGAGGCCGAACGGCACGCCCGCCCGGTCGGCGAGGATCGCCATGTGACCCTTGCCCATCACGTCCATCGGCTGGACCAGCACGGTGCCGTGCGCCTGCTCGGCGGACTTGGTCGTGGCCTGCGCGTCCCCGGTCTGGAAGTACACGGTCCACGACGGCGGACCCTGCTCCTCGGAGATCTGCATGGCGCCGGCCACGGTCCTGCCGTCCAGCTGGAAGAAGCCGTAGCCGCCGGCTTCCGGTCCCGCCGACTGGAACTGCCAGCCGAAGAGACCGTTGTAGAAGGAGGTGGCGCCCTCGATGTCGGGTGTGCCGATGTCGAGCCAGTTCGGAGCGCCGTTGACGAAACGGGTGGTGAGCATTCTCGCCCTCCTCGGAAGGGTCCCGTCCTTGCACTGCCGAGTCTTGCACCGCCCACTGACAAACGCCGGGGAAGTGCCGCCGCGCGCCGGACCGGCCCCCGAGATCACCCTGGGTGACCGGCCGCCTTCCCCCGGTTTACCTTTGCTTCCGCGCGCCGCCGTGCGTCTACGCGCAGAGCCGGAGCATCATCGAGGCGGCCGGAGGCCCGTGGGCACGGCGTTGAGCCCGCGTTGATCGAACGTTTTTCGCCGTTCGGCACGATCCTGGCCATGCACATCGAAACGATCAGCTCGCCCGACCTCGCCTGGCAGGAGGAGGCGTTGTGCGCGCAGACCGGGGCCGACTTCTTCTTCCCGGAGCCCGGGAGCTCCGTGCGGGAGGCGAAACGGATCTGCGGCCTGTGCCCGATCCGCACCGCCTGCCTGGAGTACGCGCTCGACAACGACGAGCGCTTCGGCGTCTGGGGCGGCCTGTCCGAGAAGGAACGCCTGGAACTGCGGCGCACAGCGCCGTGAGCCGCCGTATGGCATCGCCGCAAGCCGTCGCGGGTAATCGGTGTGACCGCGGTCGGCGGGTGCGGTTAGGATCCGGGGGCGCGTCCGGGCGTAGCGCAGAGGCAGACGCACGCCATGCACAGGCGAACTACGCCGGTTCGAATCCGGTCGTCCGGATGCGTCGCGCGGTCCTGTAGAGCAGAGGCAGACTCGCCACCTTCTCAGGGTGGATACGCCGGTTCGAATCCGGCCGGGACCACGGTCGTACGGCGGACACGGGGCGGGACGGATGGGCGAGGCGGTCACCGAGGCGGAACTGGCGGCATTCCACCAGGCGGTGGGCAAGCTGCGGGGGCTGCCCGTCGACGACCCGGTGCGGCTGCGGGCCGAACAGGTCGCCGCCTCCTTCGCCCGTGACGGCCGGCTGCGCCGCCGCAAGGCGCGGGGCGCCGAGGTCTCGTCCGCCGACGCGGCGGCCATGGCGGCGACCGCCACCGGCGCCGTGGACCGACGCGAGGACGCGCCGCTGACCGCGCCCGGCGCCGGGGGAGTCTTCCTCAAACCGCGCACCTGCTACGTCTGCAAGTCGCCCTACCGACAGGTCGACACCTTCTACCACCGGCTCTGCCCCGACTGCGCCGCCGACAACACCGGCCGCCGCGCCCTCCGCACCGACCTGAGCGGACGCCGGGCGCTGCTCACCGGCGGCCGGGTGAAGATCGGCTTCCAGCTGGCGCTGATGATGCTCCGGGACGGCGCCGAGGTCCTGGTCACCTCGCGCTTCCCGCACGACACCCTGCGCCGCTTCCGGGAGGCGCCGGGCCACGAGAAATGGCTCGATCGGCTCACCGTCCTCGCCGTCGACCTGCGCGACCCGCGCCAGGTGCTCGGCCTGTGCGAGGAACTGCGCCAGGAGGGCGAGCCGTTGGACATCCTGGTCAACAACGCCGCACAGACGGTACGCCGGCCGCCCTCGTCGTACGCGCTGCTCGCCGGCGGAGAGTATGACGCGCTGCCCGAAGGCGCCCGCCAGGCACCGGGCTTCACGCCGATGCGGATGCTGGCGGGGTCCGCCGCGGCCCTGCCCGTCGCGCTGCGCGAGGCGGACGAAGCGGGACTGCTGCCCGACCCGTCCCCCGAGAACTCCTGGTCGGCCCGGCTCGGCGCGCTCGACCCGGCGGAGGTGCTGGAGACCCAGCTGGTCAACGCCCTCGCCCCGGCCCTGCTCTGCGACCGGCTGCTGCCGCTGCTGCTCGCCTCGCCGCACCCCCGCCGCTACGTCGTCAACGTGACCGCCGTCGAGGGCCGCTTCGCCGTCCGCAACAAGATGCCCGGCCACCCGCACACCAACATGGCCAAGGCCGCCCTCAACATGCTCACCCGCACCAGCGCCGCCGAACTCGCCGAGCGGGGCGTGCACATGTGCGCCGTCGACACCGGCTGGATCACCGACGAGAACCCGGCCCCGAAGAAGGCCCGGATGGCGGACGCCGGCTTCCGCACCCCGCTGGACATCGTGGACGGCGCGGCCCGGGTGTACGACCCGATCGTGCGGGGCGAGGCCGGCGACCCGGTGTCCGGGGTGTTCCTCAAGGACTACCGGGAGGCGCAGTGGTGAGCGAGACCCCTGATACGGACCCGGGCGGCTTCGCCGGGGTGCCGCGCGTGCTGCCGCGTCCCCTCGCCGAACTCGCCCCGTTGCTCGACTGGTTGCGCGCCGGGCGGCCCGCCGGCGAGCGGCTGGACTTCGCCGCGGGTACGGCGCTGCCCGACGGGCGGCTCGACCTGTGCAAACAGGGGGTCGGCGCGCGGGGGGCCGCCCTGATCGCGGACGCCCTGGCCCAGGGGCCCACTCCGGTACGGCACTTGCTGCTCGGCACGGACGGGCTGGGGGACGAGGGCGCCGCCGCCGTGGCCGGGACGGGCGCCGAGGTCGAGACGCTCTACCTCGGCTGCAACGGGATCACCGCGGGCGGCGCCTGCCGGATCGCCGACCAGTTGCGTGCCTCGCCGCAGGTCGTCACCGGCGTGTGGCTGAAGAGGAACCCGCTGGGCGGCGGGGGCGGGCACGCCGCGGCCGAACTAATGGAGTCGGCACGGTCGTTGCGCACCCTCGACCTCGTACAGACCGGACTGGACCCGGCGGGCGCCGCCGTCCTGGCCGACGCGCTGCTGGCGGCGGCCGTCGGCGGGCGCCGGATCGAGCGGCTCTTCGTCGGCGGCAACCCGCTGGGCGAGGCGGGCGCGCGGGCGCTCGCCGCCGTGGTCGCCGCGGGCGCCGTCGACGAACTGTACGTGTCCGCGGCCGGGTTGGGGGACGCGGGCGCGCTCCTGCTGGCCGAGGCCCTGGACAGCGCTCCGCCCGGGCGGTTGGCCCGGCTCTCCGTCGCCAGCAACGGCATCGGACCGGACGCCGCCGTGCGTCTGGTGCGGGCGGCGACCGGCGCCGGTGTCACCCTGCTCGACCTCGGCCGGGTCCGGGCGGCGGGGGCCCTCGGCGCGCGGGACAACCGGATCGACCTGGCGGCCGCCGAGGCCATCGCCCACAGCCTCGCCGACGCCGAACACCGCCTGGCCCACCTGGTCCTGACCCACACCGGCATGCGCAGCCGCGAGGCCCACCGCCTCCTCGACCACGCCCCGCACGCCCGCACCCCCACCCGTTTCCGGCTCGGCTCCGGCATCGCCGCCAGCATCAAGCGCCGCCTGGACGGCTTCAGCGCGCACATCCCCGCCCCGGCGGTCCCGGCCGACGTGGCGGCCGTACGCAGCGTCCACCGCACGGCACCGCCGGAGGGCTGAGCCGGCGCCGGTACCGGCAGCCGGCGGGCTCACCCGCCGGCGGCCGCGGACGCGTTCAGTCCCGCCCCGCCCCCGTGAACACCTCCGTCCAGAACCGCTGTTGCCGCTCCGATGCGCCCACCAGATACGTCGCCCGCAGCTTGGGAGGCAGCAGCCGCACCAGCCGGGCCACCACCGCCTTGTGCTTCTTCAACTGGGACAGCTCCGCGTTGGCGAGGATCTGGTGGACGACGTCGCTGTCGTCGCCGCCCTCGTCCGAGCGCTCGGCCGCCCGCCGCAGCCGGGCCTCCCACGCGTCGGCGTCCCGGGCGAGCTCGCGCAGCCCCGTGACCGGGCGGCCCCGCAGCCGGTCGATCAGCGCGGTGAGCGGCACCGGCGCGTACTCGCCGTCGCCGAGGTAGACGGTGCCCATCTCCAGCGGCAGCCCGCGCCGGTGCAGCTTGATGAGCCGCTCCAGGGTGCGCTTGGTGATCCAGGCGCGGCCGTCGTCGTCGATGTCGTGCTTCCACCACTCCAGCACCGTCTCGGCGTCCGTGCCGTACCGCGCGAGCAGCCACTCGTTGGCCGGTATGTCCTCCGGCTCCACGGTCAGCGAGGCCGTGAAGCGCGTCGCCTGGGCGATGTTGTTGCGCGAGACCAGCAGCTTGCGGCCGAGGTGGTACGGCCAGCCGCTCGCCGTCGCGCAGTCTGGAGGCGACCACGTCGATCAGCCAGCGCTGCCACCAGTGCACGGTCCGCGTGCGCGCGGTCTCGCGGCGCAGCACGCCCGCGCCCAGGCTGCCCCAGATCCGGGCGGCCCGCGCCGAACCGTCCTCGGTACGGCCCATCAGGTCCAGCAGCTCGCGCTCCGCGCCCGTGTGCCCGCGCCGGGCCGCCAGCAGGGAGTTGAGCAGGGCGGAGGACGTCACCGCGTCCACGGTCTCCTGGTCGGCCGGCACGAGCCCGTCCACCAGGTGGACGCACAGCCGCGGTTCGGGCACCGGCGGGTGCCGCATCCGCTTCAGCTCGCCGTACACCCGCATGTCCGTCTCCGTGAACGTCTCGTACGGCACCGGCTCCAGGCCGTGCGCCGTCAGGTCCGCGGTGTAGGCGTCGTACACCGCGCGCGGGTCGACGCCCGTGGGGCGGCCGTCGAGCAGCGGCAGCCGCGTGCGGCCGAGCCGGACCAGGGCCACGTGGTTGACGGCGACCTCGGCGGCCAGCTCGAAGACCGGGTCCGCGCGCAGTTCGGGGTCGGCGAACAGATGGCGGTGCACGAGGTGCCGGGCCTCGTGGAACAGCACGAACTTCACGCCGTCCAGGCCGAGTCCGACGAAGAAGTCCGGGTTGTACAGCAGCAGGCAGGTGCCGTCGCCGGAGGCCACCACGGCCGCCGTGTCCACCGCCGTCGTCGGGATCTGGTGATGGCACTTCGCGTACAGCCAGGAGGCCACCGCCGACTCGGTCAGCCCGAAGTCCAGCAGCGCGGCCTCCTTCAGCCGCCGCGCCTCCTCGACGACCGCCTCGTCGGCCGGGCGATAGCGCTCCAGCGCCCTGCGGTCGGCGAGATCGACCACCGCGGGACGTGCGCGTCCCCGCTCTCCGTACGCCATGTGAAGCCCCCCGTGCCCCCTGCGTGCCCCCGTCGTCCTCGCGCTTCATTGGTACCAGGCCGCACCGACAACGGGCCAAGGCATTACGCTTCGACGCAAGGACGGGGCCGTAGCGCAGGGGCAGACGCGCCGGTCTCCAGAACTGGAACACGCCGGTTCGAATCCGGCCGCCCCGTCCCCTCTCCACGCGGGCGCCGTTCAGGCGAGGGCGCCCGCCGTCATCACCAGCTCCCGCGGGTTTCCGTGGAAGGTGTCGGCGAGCCGCGCCAGCACCGCCCAGGCGTCCTCGCGCGTGCCCAAGTGGTCGTGCACGAGCGGGCGCAGGGCGTCCTCGGCCTCACGCATCCGGGCCGGGAACAGCCAGGTCCCCAGGGACAGGACCTGGAGCACGGACGCGGCGGGGCCGTACGTCGTCGCGTACACGGCCGGTCCGTCCAGGATGCCCACGTCGCGCACCCGGTTGGTGAACTTGCGGTGGGAGCCGAACCGCGCGCGCACCTCGGGCGGGCAGTCCGGGCGTATCGACAGCGCCCAGCGCGCGTACCCGGGCAGCGGACGCTCGGCGTCGGCCTCGGCGACCGTCCGCCAGTCGGCACGGGTCAGGACCATCGAGGCGCCCGCCCTGCCCTCCCGCATGGAGCCGGCCTCCCGCAGGGCGCCCACGAGGCCGTGGCGGACGTAACCGAAGGGGATGTCGGGTTCCTGCTCGCGCAGGCTCTGCTCCACGGGCACGGGTGCCGTGCGGCCGGGCCCGAACGGCACCCCGCGGGCGACGGCCCGGCGCAGCCCGGCGTCGAGGGAAAGGTACTGCCAGACCAGGAGGTTCAGCGCCGGATCGTCCTGTTCCAGGATCCACAGGACCACGGAGGCAGGCAGTCCGTTCCCCCAGCCCCACGCGCGGTACAGACGGCGCCGGGCCGCCTCGGGGTCTTCGGCGTCGGGCAGGCCGATCCGGGCCCGGACCCGTTCGGCGGTGTCCGCGTCGGTCAGGCCGAGGAGGAAGGCGACCGCCTGCTCCGCCCTGGTGTAGTCACGCATGGCGGCATGATGCCGCAGGCCACCGACAGGGCGCACCGGGAAATCGGCGCGCCCCGCCGAGCGGCGATCAGGCGCTCGCGCGCGCCGCCATCCGCGCCTTGCGGGCGGCCAGCTTCTCGTCGAACTTCAGGGCCTCGGAGTCGAGTCCGCCCATGAACAGGCCGAGCTCCTCCTGCGCCTGGCGTCCCTCCGGGCCGAGTCCGTCGATCTCCAGGACCTTCAGGTGGCGCAGCACCGGCTGGAGGACGTCGTCGTGGTGGATGCGCAGGTTGTAGACCTCGCCGATCGCCATCTGGGCGGCGGCGCGCTCGAAGCCGGGGATGCCGTGGCCGGGCATGCGGAAGTTGACCACGACGTCCCGGACCGCCTGCATGGTCAGGTCGGGAGCGAGTTCGAACGCGGCCTTCAGCAGGTTGCGGTAGAAGACCATGTGGAGGTTCTCGTCGGTCGCGATGCGGGCCAGCATGCGGTCGCAGACCGGGTCGCCGGACTGGTGACCGGTGTTGCGGTGCGAGATGCGGGTCGCGAGCTCCTGGAAGGCGACGTAGGCGATCGAGTGCAGCATCGAGTGCCGGTTGTCCGACTCGAAGCCCTCGCTCATGTGGGACATGCGGAACTGCTCCAGCTTGTCCGGGTCCACGGCGCGCGAGGTGAGCAGGTAGTCGCGCATGACGATGCCGTGCCGGCCCTCCTCGGCCGTCCAGCGGTGCACCCAGGTGCCCCAGGCGCCGTCCCGGCCGAACAGCGAGGCGATCTCGTGGTGGTAGCTGGGGAGGTTGTCCTCGGTCAGCAGGTTCACCACGAGCGCGATGCGGCCGATCTCGGTGACCTTGGAGTGCTCCTTGTCCCAGGCCTCGCCGTCCTCGAAGAGGCCGGGGAAGTTACGGCCGTCGCTCCACGGGACGTACTCGTGCGGCATCCAGTCCTTGGCGACCTTCAGATGGCGGTTCAGCTCCTTCTCGACCACTTCCTCCAGTGCGTACAGCAGCCGGGCGTCGGTCCACACGGACGGGCTGCCGAGATGGGGAGAGGTGAGGGTCACGGGAACTCCAGGGGGACGCCGTACAAAGGGGGATGAAGCAGGGGGCGTGCCGGCGAGCGGCGCCGGAACCTACGAGATCGTAGGCTACGAAGCCGTAGGTTACGAAGCCGTAGGTTAAGTGTGACGTAAAGATCGCTGATCAGGTGCCGTTCCCGTGCCGGACCCGGACATGCCGAACGGCCCCGGGACGCGCAGGTCCCGGGGCTGGAGTCGCGGTGGCGTCACCCGGTCAGACGTACAGCTCCCGCAGGCGCACCGAGAGGCACGTCACACAACCTTCGAGCTTCTCGAACTCGCTGATGTCCACGGTGACGACCTGGTGGCCGAGGTCGGTGAGCAGTTCCTCCGTCTTCGGCGCGGCGGCCGACATCAGCAACTTGCCGCCGCCGAGCAGCACCACATGGGCGCCGGCCTCCTCGGGCACGGACAGGAAGCCGGGGAACAGCGACGGGCGGTCCACCTTCGGGATGTGCCCGATCACCGTGCCGTCGGGGAGCGCGGTGACCGCCGACTTCAGGTGCAGCACCTTGGTCACGGGCACGGCCACCACCCGGGCGCCGAGCGGCTCGAAGGCGGCCCGAACCTGCTGCACGCCCAAGGCGTTGGTGCGCCCGCCCCGGCCGACGTAGATCGTGTCGCCGACCTTCAGGACGTCGCCGCCGTCCAGCGTGCCCGGCTCCCATATCCAGTTCACCGAGCAGCCGAGGCGAGCCACGGCCTCCTCGACCCCGGCGGTCTCCTCGCGCCGGGACTCGGCACCGGGCCGCGTGATCAGCGCCACGTTCTTGTACATGACCACGGTGTCCTCGACGAACACGGAGTCCGGGCAGTCGTCCGCCGGGTCCACCTCGATCGTCTCCCAGCCGTTCGTGCGCAGCGCCTCGACGTACGCCTCCCACTGCTCGACGGCGAGCTCCACGTCGACCTTCTCCCGCTTCATGTGCGTCACCAGGCCTTCGGCGAGGCGCGGGCTGGGGCGGCGGACGAGGGCCTTCTTGCTGGGCACGACAGTCTCCGTATCGGCGGGACGAAATCCGGCACCCGTGATGGGTTCCGGTCCGCCATCATGCAGGGCGTCCGGGCCGGCACAAAACCCAGGTGGCCGGGCTGTGTCCGTCCTGAGACGCGGCGCCGGACGCTCAGGAGGCCTCCGCGATCTTGTCCGGTGTGGTCTCCCGCAATTCTCCCTCCTCCAGCAGCAGCCAGCGCGTGATGCCGATGGACTCCAGGAACGGCAGGTCGTGGCCGGCCACGAGCAGGGCTCCCTCGTAGGACTCCAGGGCCGTCCGGAGTTGGCGGACGCTGGCCATGTCGAGGTTGTTCGTCGGTTCGTCGAGCACCAGCAGCTGCGGGGCGGGCTCGGCGAGCATGAGCGCGGCCAGGGCCGCCCGGAAGCGCTCGCCGCCGGAGAGGGTCCCCGCCTTCTGGTCCGCCCGGGCGCCCCGGAACAGGAAGCGCGCCAGGCGTGCCCGGATGCGGTTGTTGGTGGCGGCCGGCGCGAACCGGGCCACGTTCTCCGCGACGCTCAGCTCGCCGTCGAGGACGTCCAGCCGCTGTGGCAGGAACCGCAGCGGCACATGGACCGTCGCCTCGCCCGACACCGGCTGGAGCTCCCCGGCGATGGTGCGCAGCAGCGTCGTCTTGCCCGCGCCGTTGGGCCCGATCAAGGCGATCCGCTCCGGACCGCGCACGTCCAGCAGACCCTCGACGCGTGCTCCGTACACCGTCGTCAACCGGTGCAGGGTCAGGACGTCGCGGCCGGGCGGCACGGCCGTGTGCGGCAGGTCGACGCGGATCTCGTCGTCGTCCCGTACGGCCTCCACCGCTTCGTCGAGCCGCTCCCTGGCCTCGGCGAGCCTCTCCTCGTGCATGATGCGGTGCTTGCCCGCGGACTCCTGCGCCGCGCGCTTGCGCGCCCCCATGACGATCTTCGGCTCGCGCTTCTGGTCCCACATCTTCTGCCCGTACCGCTTGCGGCGGGCCAGTTTGACCTGGGCGTCGACCAGTTCGCGCTTCTGCTTGCGAAAGTCCGCCTCGGCGGCGCGCACCGTGCGCTCGGCCGCCTCCTGCTCGACGGCGAGGCACTCCTCGTACGCCGAGAAGTTGCCGCCGTACCAGGTGATCTCCCCGGCGCGCAGGTCGGCGATCTGGTCGACCAGTTCGAGCAGTTCGCGGTCGTGGCTGACCACGACCAGCATGCCCGGCCAGGACGTGACGGCCGCGTACAGCCGGCGGCGCGCGTACAGGTCGAGGTTGTTGGTGGGCTCGTCGAGCAGCAGCACGTCCGGCCGGCGCAGCAGCAGCGCGGCCAGGCGCAGCAGCACGCCCTCGCCGCCGGACACCTCGCCGACCGTGCGGTCCAGGCCGAGGTGGCCGAGGCCGAGTTCGCCGAGGGTGGCGAGGGCGCGCTCCTCGACGTCCCAGTCGTCGCCGAGCGTCTCGAAGTGCGCCGGTGCCGCGTCGCCCGCCTCGATGGCGTGCAGCGCGGCCCGCCGCTCGGCGATGCCGAGCACCTCGTCGACCCGCAGGGCCGTGTCGAGCGTGACGTTCTGCGGGAGGTGGCCGATCTCACCGGTCGCCCGGACGGCGCCGTCGGACGGGGTGAGCTCACCGGCGATCAGTTTCAGCAGCGTCGACTTGCCCGATCCGTTGACGCCGACGAGCCCCGTCCGGCCCGGTCCGAAGACCGCGTCGAGATCGTCGAAGACGGGGGTGCCGTCGGGCCAGGCGAAGGACAGGGACGTGCAGGTGAGAGAAAGGGTGGGAGACATACGGGCCTCGCGGTTGCTGGATGCGGTCAGGGCACACGCGTGACGAGACACCGCAAGGCACAAACCGGGAGGCGGAAAGGAGCCCTGTGTCCGAGGACGGCTCGCACGCCGAGGTCGCACGCTGCGCACACACCTCAGGTGTGTGACGCGGTGTCTCAAGACCTCAGACGAGCAACGTCCTTCTCCGATCGACGGCAACAGAACCGTCAAGCAACGTAAGAGGGGGCCGCCGCCGGCGTCAACGCAATTAACGCGCCACGAGTGCCGTCTCGCCGCCCGCCGGATCCCACGTACCTGTCGGATTCCTGCCAGCGCCCGGCCCCGGACCACTGCTTGAGTGGCACGCATGACGAACCAGCAGCCCCTGCGTGACCGTGCCCTCGCCTTCCGCTCCCTGCACGTCCCGGGACGCCCGCTCGTCCTCCCCAACGCCTGGGACGCGATGAGCGCCCGGCTCACCGAGGACGCGGGCGCCGCCGCGGTCGCGACCACCAGCGCCGGGCTCGCCTGGGCGCTCGGCGCCGCCGACGGCGACCGGCTGGAGCGCGGCCGCGCGCTGGACGCCGTCGCGCGCATCGCCGCCACGGTCCGGGTGCCGGTCAGCGCCGACATCGAGAGCGGCTACGCCGACGATCCGGCGGGCGTCGCGGACACCGTCCGCGCGGTGCTCGCAGCGGGCGCGGTCGGCGTCAACATCGAGGACGCGCTGTACGAGGAGGGCAGCGGCCCGCTGCGACCGGTCGGCGAGCAGGCCGAGCGCATCGCCGCCGCCCGCGAGGCCGCCGACGCCCAGGGCGTGCCGCTGTTCGTCAACGCCCGGATCGACACGTTCCTGCGCGGTGCCGGCGACGTGGACGCCACCCTGGAGCGGGCCGCCGCCTTCCGCGCCGCGGGTGCCGACGGGATCTTCGTCCCCGGGGCCGTCGACCCGGGGACCGTCAAAGTGCTCGCCGACGGCGTCGACGGGCCGCTCAACATTCTGGTCGGCCCCGGCGCGCCGCCGGTGGCCGAACTCGCCGCGCTCGGCGTGGCCCGGATCAGCACGGGGTCCGCACTCGCCGAGGCCGCCCACGCGGTCGTCCGCCGCGCCGCGCGGGAGCTGCTGGACGCGGGGACGTACGGGGCACTGGCCGGCGGACTCGCCTACGGCGAGCTCAACGCCCTGCTGGCGCAGGGGAGCTGAGTCAGCAGGCGTCCCGCATCAATTCGGCCAGATCGTGGTCGAGGTCGAGCTGGAGGTGCTCCAGGCCGACGGGCACCAGGTCGCTCGTCGCCTGCAGGAAACGGCGGATCTCGCCCGTGCGGACGTGCACGACGGCCGTGCCCTCCGAGGCGTGGAACTCCAGGACGGTGCGGTCGTACCCGTACGGCCGCACCCGCACGTCGCCGTGGCCCTCGGGCTGTTCCAGGCCCGCGGTGAGCAGGTCGCGGGAGAAGGTCCAGCAGACCTCGACCCCCTCCAGGGTGGCCGGGGCGGGGAAGGTCATGCGGACCGCGAACGGGTCGCTGCGGTCGTAGCACAGCATCGCGGGAATGCTCGGCATGCGCGGTGCGGCGGCGACGAGTCGGGCCTCTACGGGCTGCTCGATGACGGTGGACAACGCCTTGCTCCCTCGTGACGGCTGGACGGATTCCGGACGGCTGGTGTCTGGCACAGGAAGAGACGACGGAATCGGCCAATCCGTGCACAGGAATTCCGAGTGACCTCGGTCACCGCGTTCATGCGCCCCCGGGGGACGGACGCGCGCCGGTGAATCGGGAGGGGCCCGTGGGCACCCTGGACGGCGGCGGGGCGGTGGACTAGCTTCGCCCGCCATGAGGCGCTTGGGGAGCACGCGACGCGGGAGACGTACGAACCGAGTGGTCGCCGCGGGGGTGGCGTGCGGGGCGGCGCTGGCCGCGCTGACGATCGCGCCGGCCGAGGCCCGGCCGCAGGACCACCGGGCACCGCACTGGGCACTCAAGGACACCGGCACCCCCACGGTCCGCTACCGCGGGCTGTCCGCGGTCGACCGCGACACGGCCTGGCTGGCCGGAACCGGCGGTACCGTTCTGCGCACCACGGACGGCGGAACCACCTGGCGCGATGTCTCGCCGCCGGGCGCCGCCGAGCTGCAGTTCCGGGACGTCGAGGCGTTCGACGCGCGGCGCGCCGTGGTGCTGGCCATCGGCGAGGGCGAGGCCTCGCGCGTCTACCGGACCGACGACGGCGGAGCCACCTGGACCGAGTCGTTCCGCAACACCGACCCGAAGGCGTTCTACGACTGTCTCGCCTTCTTCGACCGTCGGCACGGCCTGGCCATGGGCGACCCGGTGGACGGAAGGTTCCGCATCCTGTCCACCGGCGACGGCGGCCGCTCCTGGACCGTGCTGCCGGGCGACGGCATGCCGGCCGCCCTCGACGGCGAGGCGGGCTTCGCGGCGAGCGGCCAGTGCCTGGTGACCTCCGGCCCGAGGGACGCCTGGCTGGCCACCGGCGGCGGGGCACGCGCGCGCGTGCTGCACTCCGCCGACCGCGGCCGGACCTGGACGGCCGCCGACACGCCCGTCCCGGCCGGCGACCCGGCGCGCGGCGTCTTCGCGCTCGCCTTCCGCGACCGTGTCCACGGCCTCGCGGTCGGCGGCGACTACCGCGCCGACCAGCCCTCACCGCAGGCGGCGGCACGGACCCCGGACGGCGGCCGCAGCTGGACGCCCGCCGCGACGCCCCCGCCCGCCTACCGCTCCGGCGCCGCCTGGCTCCCGCACAGCCGCACCGCCGCCCTCGCCGTCGGCCCGACCGGCACCGACCTGACCACCGACGGCGGCCGCACCTGGCGGACGATCGACACCGGCTCGTACGACACCGTGACCTGCACCGCCGACCTGAGCTGCTGGGCGGCGGGGGAGAAGGGGCGTGTGGCGCGGCTGGAGCGCTGAGGTAGCGGGCCGGAGCGCGGGTACTCGGTCACCGCACACGACACGAGAGGAAGTGAGCGGTCGTGCCACGCGGTTCCAGCCCCAAGCGGGAACGTCAGTACGAGCACATCAAGGAGAGCGCGCTGGAGCGGGGCGAGAGCACGGAGCGCGCCGAGGAGATCGCCGCGCGGACGGTGAACAAGGAACGTGCCAGGTCCGGTGAGTCGAAGACCGCCAGTCGCACCTCGATCGAGGACATGTCCTCCGGCGAGCGCGGCGGCAGGCGGTCGCACCAGGGCGCCCAGGGACCCACCTACGACCAGCTGTACGAGGAGGCCAAGCGGCGCAACATCGAGGGCCGTTCGGACATGAACAAGGAGCAGCTGCAGCGCGCGCTGGGCGGCAGGAAGAGCTGACCTCGCGGGCTCAGCCGAGCGTCTCGCGGTAGCGCTCCAGCCCGGGGGCCGTCTTCGTGGCGACGAACTCCGTGACGCGGTACGCGCACACCCCGGCCGCCACGAAGGGGTCGCCCGCGACGATGTCCTCGATCCGGGCGCGGTCCGCCGCGGCGGCCAGGATCACCCCGCCGTCGCGGGGGTTCTTGCGCCCGGAGGCGAGGAAGACGCCCTGGTCGTACTGCTCGTCGAGCCAGACCACGTGCGCCGGGAGGACGGCGTCCACGGCGTCGAGCGGTGCGGTGTAGGTGAGTTCGAGCACGAACATGATCACGAGCCTACCCCCGGGCCCCGCGCGGCCGGCCCCGGGCCCGTACAGTCGTGCCCACCATGACGACCGTACGCGTTCCCGCGGGCTGGCCCGCGACCGAGGAGCAGGCCTGCGCCGTCCAGGACGAGCTGCGCGGGCGGGTGGTGCTGGACGAGCCGGGACCGCCGCCCGGTACCGGTCGCGTCACGGGGGTGGACGTCGCCTACGACGACGAGCGGGACGTGGTCGTCGCCGCGGCCGTCGTCCTGGACGCGGCGAGCCTGGAGGTGGTGGCCGAGGCGACGGCCGTCGGCCGGATCTCCTTCCCGTACGTCCCCGGTCTGCTGGCCTTCCGGGAGATCCCCACCGTCCTGGCCGCCCTCGACGCCCTGCCCTGCCCGCCCGGCCTGGTCGTCTGCGACGGCTACGGACTGGCCCACCCCCGGCGCTTCGGACTGGCCAGCCACCTCGGCGTGCTCACCGGCCTGCCGACGATCGGCGTCGCCAAGAACCCCTTCACCTTCACGTACGACGACCCGGACCCCCGGCGCGGCAGCGCCTCCCCGCTGCTCGCGGGCACCGAGGAGGTGGGCCGCGCCCTGCGCACCCGGCACGCCGTCAAGCCGGTCTTCGTCTCCGTCGGCCACCGGATGAGCCTCGACAACGCCTGCGCCCACACCCTCGCGCTCACGCCGGAGTACCGACTCCCGGAGACGACGCGCCGGGCGGACGCGCTGTGCCGGCGGGCCCTGCGGGAGGCGACGCGCGGGCGGAGCCCACTCGTCGAGTACGCGGCCGCGGATCCCGAACGGAGCTGGGGCCGTTCCCTGTTCGAGCGCCAGCCTCTTCCCGTCGTCTGGGCGGGCCGGGTGCTCCGGGCGGCGGCACAGGGGCCGGGCCGGACACCGGAGATCGATGCCGCGCTGGAACTCGCGGACGATCGCGATCGCTGGGGCCAGGGGCGCGAGGTGTTCGCGCTGGTGCGCGGGCGCGGACTCGCGGCCTGGGAGCATCCCACGGAGGAGCAGCGGCTCCTGGTCCGCCTCGCGGAGCTGGTCGGCAAGCTCGCCCACAACGAGGCGGGCCCGCCGCCCTTCTTCGACCATCACACGGGGTGGCAGATCGGCCCCCTCGCCGTCCGGCTCGCCACCGCCGCGCACGATCCCGCCGTGCGGGACCGCATCGCGGACGCGTTGGGGGACTGGCCGCCGACCGAGCACGACGACTGAGGACGGCGTGCCGAGCGCGCTGTGACAGCCGCGCCCGGGTGCCGTCGGGGTCGATCAGAAGGTCGCCGCCACCCGGAACGTGATCCCCGCTACGCGCAGGCGCTCGGTGAGCGCGTCGCCCATCGACTGGGCCGTGGTGACCTGGCCGGCCGTCGGTGGCAGGTCGTCGAAGGCCAGGCACAGGGCGGACTCGGCGAACATCTTGGCCGTCTCGTCGTAGCCGGGGTCGCCGCCCGCGACCTCCGTGAACACGCGCCGGCCACCGCCCTCGCCGACGAAGCGGACAGAGAACCAGCTCTTCGCCCGCTTCTCGGCGCTCGGCCCGTCCCCGGGCCTGAGCCGGTCGGACAGCCAGCGCCGGGCGGGCGGCAGCTGGGCGGCGGTGACGAGCGCGCCCACGGCCGCGACCCCGCCGAGGGCCACGGGCAGCCGGCGCACGGCCGCGTAGTGCCGGTAGCGGAAGTCGGGGCCGTAGCGCTCCAGCGTGCGCGCGGAGCGGCGCACGATCTGCGCGTCGATGGTCGGCAGGGGCAGGGCCCAGGCGCCGATCTCCTTGGCGAACCGCGGCGCGCCCGTCGGCGCCGTCGCCCGGCGTCCCATCAGGCGCGGCTCGTGCCGGCCGCGGTCCCGCGAGGCGGCCAGCATCTGCGGCCCGCGCGCCATCTGGGTCAGCGCCGAGGCGAGGGTGCCGCCCGAGAAGGTGGCGTCCGCGGTCACGTATCCGTCCACGGTCAGCGGCACGCCCTCGGGCAGCTGCCGGACCGTGAAGTACGCCCCCAGGTCGTGCGGAATCGAGTCGAAACCGCAGGCGTGCACCAGCCGGGCGCCCGTCTCACGCGCGCGTGCGTCGTGGCGGACGTACATCAGGTCCACGAACTCGGGCTCGCCCGTGAGATCGAGATAGTCCGCCCCGCTGTCGGCGCAGGCGGCGACGAGTTCCTCGCCGTAGCGGACGTACGGCCCCACGGTCGAGGCCACCACGCGCGCGTGCTCCGCGAGTGCGCGCACCGTGGCGGGTTCGCCCACGTCGGCGCGCAGCACCCCCACGTCCGCGCCGAGCCCCAGCCGGTCGCGCAGGGCGCGGAGCCGGTTCTCGTCGCGGCCGGCCAGGGCCCAGCGCAGGCCCTCGGGCGCGTGCGCGGCGAGGTACCGCGCGGTGAGCGTCCCGACGAAGCCCGTGGCTCCGAAGAGCACGATGTCGTGGGGACGGTCCGTCCTCTTCAGCCTGCTCATGACACCTCTCGGTCGTACATCCCGCGCCGCTGTCGGTGGCTGAGGCTAGCGTGAGAAGGACGAGGCGCGACGCGCGGCCCGGCGCAGCGCGACGAGCCCGTCCGGGTAACTTGGCTAAGCGCTTGCTCGTCCGGGTCTTGTGCCAGGTGGAACACGTTCTTAGCATCATTGGTGTTACATCGGTTGTGTCACATGACTGGGGGCGCCATGACGGCAGGAACGCCGGGGCAGGGCCCGCTCGCGGGCGTGCGCGTGCTGGAGCTGGCCGGAATCGGGCCGGGCCCGTTCGCGGCCATGCTCCTCGCCGACCTCGGCGCCGACGTCGTGCGCGTGGACCGTCCCGGCGGCGCCGGCCTCGCGATCGACCCGGCCTACGACATCACCAACCGCAACAAGCGCTCGGTGCTCGTCGACCTGAAGGCGCCGGACGGCCCGGACCGCGTCCTGGACCTCGCCGAGCGGGCCGACATCCTCATCGAGGGCTACCGCCCCGGCGTCGCCGAACGCCTCGGCGTCGGCCCCGACGACTGCCACGTCCGCAACCCCCGGCTGGTGTACGGCCGCATGACCGGCTGGGGCCAGGAGGGCCCCCTCGCCCAGCGCGCCGGCCACGACATCGCCTACATCGCCGTCACCGGCACCCTCGGCATGATCGGCGACCCGGACGGCCCCCCGGCCGTCCCCGCCAACCTCGTCGGCGACTACGCCGGCGGCTCCCTCTACCTGGTCGTCGGCATCCTCGCCGCCCTGCACCACGCGCGCGCGACCGGCACCGGCCAGGTCGTCGACGCCGCCATCGTCGACGGCGCCTCCCACCTCGCCGCGATGATCCACGGCATGCTGGCCGCCGGCGGCTGGCAGGACCGGCGCGGCGCCAACCTCCTGGACGGCGGCTGCCCCTACTACGGGACCTACGAGACCGCCGACGGCAAGTACATGGCGGTGGGCGCTCTGGAGCGGCAGTTCTACGAGGAGTTCCTCGCCCTGATGGGCCTGGACGACCTGGCACCGGCCCGCAAGGACTGGACCCGCTGGGGCGAGCTGCGCGAGGCGGTCGCCGCCCGCTTCAAGTCCCGCACCCGGGACGAGTGGACGGCCGTCTTCGAGGCCTCCGACGCCTGCGTGGCCCCGGTCCTGTCCCTGCGCGAGGCCCCGCGGCACCCCCACCTCGCGGCCCGCGGCACCTTCACCGACCACGGCGGCATCACCCAGCCCGCGCCCGCGCCCCGCTTCTCCGCCACCCCCACAGCGATCCGCACCGGCCCCGCCCGGCCGGGCGCCGACGCCGACGACGTGGCCCGTGACTGGGACGTGCCCCGGCTGCTGGACGCCGACGTGCCCCGGCCCGCCGACGCTCAGGACGACCAGCGGGAGCCGCTGCCATGAGCGCGTCGCCGTGTCCCCCGAGTCCGGGGTCCGCATGCTGAAGGACACCCCGCGTCACCCCGCCGACCTCCGCCCCGAAAACCCTCGTGGAAAGGCTTGTCAGTGAGCACCGAAGCGTACGTGTACGACGCGATCCGCACCCCGCGCGGCCGCGGCAAGGCGAATGGCGCCCTGCACGGAACGAAGCCCATCGACCTGGTCGTCGGTCTCATCCACGAGATCCGCGACCGCTTCCCGGGTCTCGACCCGGCCGCCGTCGACGACATCGTCCTCGGCGTCGTCGGCCCGGTCGGCGACCAGGGCTCCGACATCGCCCGGATCGCCGCCGTCGCGGCCGGGCTGCCGGACACCGTGGCAGGCGTCCAGGAGAACCGCTTCTGCGCGTCCGGCCTGGAGGCCGTCAACATGGCCGCCGCCAAGATCCGTTCCGGCTGGGAGGACCTCGTCCTGGCCGGTGGCGTCGAGTCGATGTCCCGGGTACCCATGGCCTCGGACGGCGGCGCCTGGTTCAACGACCCGATGACCAACCTCGCCGTCAACTTCGTGCCCCAGGGCATCGGCGCCGACCTGATCGCCACCATCGAGGGCTTCTCGCGGCGCGACGTCGACGAGTACGCGGCCCTGTCGCAGGAGCGCGCGGCCGCCGCCTGGAAGGAGGGTCGCTTCGAGCGCTCCGTGGTCCCCGTGAAGGACCGCAGCGGCCTCGTCGTCCTCGACCACGACGAGCACCCGCGGCCCGGCACCACGGCCGACTCGCTCGCCAAGCTGAAGCCGTCGTTCGCCGACATCGGTGAGCTCGGCGGTTTCGACGCGGTGGCGCTGCAGAAGTACCACTGGGTCGAGAAGATCGACCACGTCCACCACGCGGGCAACTCCTCCGGCATCGTGGACGGCGCCTCGCTGGTCGCGATCGGCTCCAAGGAGGTCGGCGAGCGCTACGGACTGACCCCGCGCGCGCGGATCGTCTCCGCCGCCGTCTCCGGCTCCGAGCCGACCATCATGCTCACCGGTCCCGCGCCCGCCACCCGCAAGGCGCTGGCCAAGGCCGGGCTGACCATCGACGACATCGACCTCGTCGAGATCAACGAGGCGTTCGCGGCGGTCGTGCTGCGCTTCGCGAAGGACATGGGCCTGTCCCTGGACAAGGTCAACGTCAACGGCGGCGCCATCGCGCTCGGCCACCCGCTCGGCGCCACCGGCGCGATGATCCTCGGCTCGCTGATCGACGAACTGGAGCGCCAGGACAAGCGGTACGGCCTCGCCACCCTGTGCGTGGGCGGCGGCATGGGCATCGCCACCATCGTCGAGCGTGTCTGACCCCCTGCGGATTCACGAGACTTCTACGGAGACCCCTGTCATGACCGAGAGCACCACCATCCGCTGGGAGCAGGACGACACCGGTGTCGTCACCCTCGTCCTCGACGACCCCAACCAGTCCGCGAACACCATGAACCAGGCGTTCCGCGACTCCCTCGCCGTCGTCGTCGACCGCCTGGAGGCCGAGCAGGACTCCATCCGCGGCATCATCGTCACCTCCGCGAAGAAGACCTTCTTCGCCGGCGGCGACCTGCGCGACCTCATCCGCGTCACCCCCGAGACCGCCCAGGACCTGTTCGACGGCGGCCTCGCCATCAAGCGCAACCTGCGCCGCATCGAGACCCTCGGCAAGCCGGTCGTCGCCGCCATCAACGGCGCGGCCCTGGGCGGCGGCTTCGAGATCGCCCTCGCCTGCCACCACCGGGTCGCCCTCGACACCTCCGGCACCAAGATCGGCTGCCCCGAGGTCACCCTCGGCCTGCTCCCCGGAGGCGGCGGCGTCGCCCGCACCGTCCGTCTGCTGGGCATCGCCGACGCCCTGCTGAAGGTCCTGCTCCAGGGCACGCAGTACAACGCGCGGCGCGCCCAGGAGAACGGCCTCGTCCACGAGGTCGCCGGCACGCCGGAGGAACTGCTCGCCAAGGCCCGCGCCTTCATCGACGCCAACCCCGAGTCCCGGCAGCCCTGGGACAGGCCCGGCTACAAGATCCCCGGCGGCACCCCGGCGAACCCGAAGTTCGCGGCCAACCTGCCCGCCTTCCCGGCCAGCCTGCGCAAGCAGACGGGCGGCGCCCCCTACCCGGCCCCGCGCAACATCCTCGCCGCCGCCGTCGAGGGCTCCCAGGTCGACTTCGAGACCGCCCAGGTCATCGAGGCCCGCTACTTCGTCGAGCTGGCGGCGGGCCAGACCTCGAAGAACATGATCCAGGCGTTCTTCTTCGACCTCCAGGCCGTCAACTCCGGCGCCAACCGCCCCCGGGGCATCGAGCCGCGCCCGGTCCGCAAGGTCGCCGTCCTCGGCGCGGGCATGATGGGCGCGGGCATCGCCTACTCCTGCGCCCGCGCGGGCATCGAGGTCGTCCTCAAGGACGTCTCGCCGGAGGCCGCCGCCAAGGGCAAGGCCTACTCCGAGCAGCTGTGCGCCAAGGCCGTCGCCAAGGGCCGTACGACCCAGGAGAAGGCGGACGTGCTGCTCGCCCGCATCACGCCCACCGCCGAGGTCCAGGACCTGGCGGGCTGCGACGCGGTCATCGAGGCCGTCTTCGAGGACACCTCGCTCAAGCACAAGGTGTTCCAGGACATCCAGCACGTCGTCGAGCCGGACGCGCTGCTGTGCTCCAACACCTCCACCCTGCCCATCACCGTCCTCGCCGAGGGCGTGGAGCGTCAGGGAGACTTCATCGGGCTGCACTTCTTCTCGCCCGTCGACAAGATGCCGCTCGTCGAGATCATCAAGGGCGAGCGCACCGGCGACGAGGCCCTGGCCCGCGCCTTCGACCTGGTCCGGCAGATCAACAAGACGCCGATCGTCGTCAACGACTCGCGCGGCTTCTTCACCTCGCGGGTGATCGGCCACTTCATCAACGAAGGCGTCGCCATGGTCGGCGAGGGCATCGAGCCCGCCTCCGTCGAGCAGGCGGCCGCCCAGGCCGGCTACCCGGCCAAGGTCCTCTCGCTCATGGACGAGCTGACCCTCACCCTCCCGCGCAAGATCCGCAATGAGTCGAAGCGGGCGGTGGAGGAGTCCGGCGGCACCTGGACGCCGCATCCGGCCGAGGCGGTCATCGACCGCATGGTGGACGAGTTCGGCCGCCCCGGCCGCAGCGGCGGCGCCGGCTTCTACGAGTACGGCGAGGACGGCAAGCGGGCCGGACTGTGGCCGGGACTGCGCGAGCACTTCACCAAGCCCGGCCACGAGGTCCCGTTCCGCGACATGCAGGAGCGCATGCTCTTCGCCGAGGCGATCGACACCGTCCGGCTCCTCGAAGAGGGCGTGCTGACCTCCGTCGCCGACGCCAACATCGGCTCCATCCTCGGTATCGGTTTCCCCGGCTGGACCGGCGGTGTGCTCCAGTACATCAACGGCTACGACGGCGGCGCCGGGGCAGGTGCTGGCGCCGGGGCGGGTACCGGTGTCGCCGGCTTCGTGGCACGCGCGCGTGAACTCGCCGAGCGCTACGGCGACCGGTTCCAGCCGCCCGCGCTGCTGGTCGAGAAGGCGGAGCGGGGGGAGACCTTCACCGGCGGGCACTGAGTGCGCCGTACCGCCGGGTGCCTCACCCGGCGGTACGCCGTCCTCGCTCCCGGGGCGTGAACCGGCCCCGGGAGCCGGGGGGTTGAGACGGCCTCCGCGCGCGGGGGCGCTGTTGCGGAAGTGACGGCCGGGGGAGCCGGGGGCGAACCGGGCGAGAAGTTCCTGCACGCCTGTGGACTGGCGGGGACTCGGGGACGCACCGTGAGGGCGAGCGAACTCGGCCACACCGCTCAGGGGGGTCCTCATGCCGTACTCGCGCTCCGCCCTGCGAAGATTCCTCGCCCTCACCGCCGCCGGCCTCCTCGGCGGCGCCTTTGCCCTGGCGGTCGCTCCCGTCGCCACGGCCGAACCGGCCACGCCGGTCGGCTACCCGGCGGGCTCGACCGCCACCCGCTACTCGGGGCTCGCCCTCGACGCCTGCACGGCCCCGCCGCTCACCACCGTGCAGGCCTGGAACGCCTCGCCCTACCGCGCCCTCGGCGTCTACCTCTCCGGTGTCAACCGCACCTGCGTACAGCCCCAGTTGACCGCGTCCTGGGTAGCCTCCGTGACGGGGCTGAAGTGGCGCCTGCTGCCCATACACAAGGGCCTGCAACCGCCGTGCGGGGCACGCCCGTCCGACGCCAAGATCAGTACGAGCCCCGCCACGGCCCGCTCGCAGGGCACCGCGGCCGCCACGGAGGCGATCGCCGCGGCGAAGGCCCTCGGCATGCTGCCCGGCAGCGCCCTCTACAACGACATCGAGCACTACACCCAGACCGACGCCACCTGCCGCACGGCCGTCCTGACGTACATGTCCGCCTGGACCAAGGAGCTGCACCGGCTCGGCTACGTCTCCGGCGTCTACATGAACCTCAACCTCGGCGCCCGCCAACTCGCCGACGCCTACACGTCCACGGCGTACGCACGCCCGGACGCCCTGTGGATCGCGCGCTACGACAGCGTGGACTCCCTCAAGGGCTGGACCGGCATCGCCGATGCCAAGTGGGCCGCCCACCAGCGCGCCAAGCAGTTCCGCGGCGGCCACGACGAGACCTACGGCGGGGTCACCCTCAACATCGACACCGACCGGCTCGACGCTCCCGTCGCCACGGTGGCGTACCCGTACAAGGTGACCAGCACGACCCCGCTCAACGCGCGCACCGGGCCCGCGACGAGCTACCCGGTCACCGTGACCTACGCCCCCGGCTCGACGCTGAAGGTCGTCTGCCAGACGCCCGGCACCAAGGTCGGCACCACGTCGGTGTGGGACAGGCTCACCAACGGCGGCTACGTCTCGGACCGTTACGTCAGCACCCCCTCCGGCACCGGCTACAGCGCGCCGCTGCCCCGCTGCGCCTACCCGTACCAGGTGACCGCCCCGGCGGGCGTGACCGAACGCAGCGGCCCCGGCTCCGGGTACACCGCCGTCGGCACCTCGCCGAACGGAGCGCTGGCGTGGGTCACCTGTCAGCGGTCCGGTGCGGCGGTCGGCCCCACCCGGATCTGGGACCGGCTCGACAACGGCCACTACGTCTCGGACCACTACGTGGCCACGCCCGGCACCACCTCGTACAGCAAGCCCGTGCCCCGCTGCTGAGCCGCGCGACGTGCCGGTGCGTCAGGAGGCTCCGTCCGCCCGCGACTCCTCCAGCCACACGCGCAGCTCCTGCTTCAAGGACCGCTGGAACGTGGTCAGCAGGGCCTGCACGACCAGGGGCTGCATATGGGCGGACAGCGACCGCACGTCCTCGGCGTCCCGCTCGGACACCTCGCCGCGCAGCACCTGGGACAGTTCGTGGGCCGCCGCGCGGGAGTGTTCGAGCAGGACGTTCCGGGCCGCGAGGATGGCCTCCTGGGACAGCGGCACGTCGAGCAGTTCGACGCCCAGGCGGAGCAGGCCCAGGTCGACGCGGTAGGCGTCACCGGCCCGCGTCACGACGTTCATCGCCGCCAGCCGGTCCAGGTCCTCCTCGGTCAGGTCCCGGCCGGCGCGCCGCCCGAGCTCCTCGCGGGAGAGCGTCTCGGCCGAGTCCGGGGCCCAGGAGGAGACGACGGCCCGGTGCACGGCGAGGTCGCGCGCGGTCAGGTCCGGCGGCAGCTGCCGCAGATACCGCTCGATCGCCGCCAGGGTCATGCCCTGGTGCTGCAGTTCCTCGATCAGCACCAGCCGCGCCAGGTGCTCCGGGCCGTAGTGACCCACCCGGCGCGGACCGATCACCGGGGGCGGCAGCAGGCCCTTGGTGCTGTAGAAGCGGACCGTGCGGACCGTCACGCCCGTCCGGGCGGCCAGCTCGTCGATCGTGAGGGTCGGCTCCTCGGCGTCGGTCGTCATGTGCAGCAGTATCGCTGTCTCACCACTGGTGTGAAACCTCTGATCCGTGTGTGACAAGTGCCGCTCTGTGACATGGACCATCGCATACCTGATGATCATTCTGGGAAGGTGCTGCCTTGGTCTGTACCGCGACACAGGGGTGCGGGCCGGGACTGTACGACACCCGGGCCCACGAGGCCCGTGCGCACCAGAGAGTGGAACCACCCCGTGAGCAAGGACTCCCTGGAATCGGCACAGGTCGCCGCCCGTCCCCAGGCGACCGGAACACCCGCGGACGCGGGCGATGCCGGCTACAGCAAGGACCTCAAGGCCCGCCACGTCAACATGATCGCCATCGGCGGCGCCATCGGCACCGGACTCTTCCTCGGCGCCGGCGGCCGCCTGCACAACGCGGGCCCAGCGCTCGCCGTGGCCTATCTGATCTGCGGCGTGTTCGCCTTCTTCGTCGTTCGGGCGCTCGGCGAACTCGTCCTGTACCGGCCCTCGTCCGGATCGTTCGTGTCGTACGCGCGCGAGTTCCTCGGCGAGAAGGGCGCCTACGTCGCCGGCTGGATGTACTTCCTGAACTGGTCGACCACCGGCATCGCCGACATCACCGCCATCGCGCTCTACACGCACTACTGGAGCATGTTCACCAGCATCCCGCAGTGGGTGCTCGCCCTGGTCGCCCTCGCGGTGGTCCTGGCCGTGAACCTCATCTCCGTGAAGATCTTCGGCGAGATGGAGTTCTGGTTCGCGATCATCAAGGTCGCGACCCTCGTCGGCTTCATGCTGATCGGCATCTTCCTGCTGGCCACCCAGCACAAGGTCGGCGGCCAGACGCCGGGCCTGAGCGTGGTCACCGACCACGGCGGCGTCCTCCCGCACGGTCTGATGCCGGTCGTCCTGGTCATGCAGGGCGTGATCTTCGCGTACGCCGCCCTGGAGCTGGTGGGCGTCGCGGCCGGCGAGACCGCCGAGCCGGAGAAGGTCGTCCCGCGCGCGGTGAACTCGATCATGTGGCGCGTCGGCCTGTTCTACGTCGGCTCGGTCGTGCTGCTCGCCCTGCTGCTGCCGGGCTCGGTCTACTCCGCCGACCAGAGCCCCTTCGTGACCGTGCTCTCGAAGATCGGCGTCTCGGGCGCCGGTGACGTGATGAACCTGGTCGTCCTGACCGCCGCCATGTCGTCGCTGAACTCCGGCCTGTACTCCACCGGCCGCATCCTGCGCTCCATGGCGATGGCCGGCTCCGCGCCGAAGTTCACCGCCCGCATGAACCGCAGCCAGGTCCCCTACGGCGGCATCCTGCTCACCTGCGCGGTGTGCGTGCTCGGCGTCGGCCTGAACTACCTCATGCCGAGCCAGGCCTTCGAGATCGTGCTGAACGTCGCCTCCCTCGGCATCATCAGCACCTGGGTGATCATCATGATCTGCCACATGATCTTCGTGCGCCGCGCCCGGGCCGGTCTGGTCACCCGGCCGGACTTCCGCCTGAAGGGCAGCCCGGTCACCGAGATCGCCACGATCGTCTTCCTGCTGGTCTGCCTCGGCATGATGTGGAAGGACCCCGAGGTGGGCCGCAAGACCCTCCTGCTCATCCCGGTGATCGCCGCGCTGCTGGTCGGCGGCTGGTACGGGGTGCGCCGCCGGGTCTCGAAGGAAGCGGACCGGGAGCTGAGCGAACTCACCCGCTAGCGCGGGCTCTCGAAGCGGCGGGCCGCGGCCACTGTCAGTGGCATCGCCTACGGTGGCGTCATGTCGGAGATCACGTTTGTCCGGGGTGACGCCACCGTGCCGTCGGTCAAGGGCGTCAAGGTGATCGCCCACGTCTGCAACGACATCGGGGGATGGGGGAAGGGCTTCGTGCTGGCGCTGTCGCGCCGCTGGCCGGAGCCCGAGGCCGAGTACCGCGCATGGCACCGCCACCGCGCGTCCAACGACTTCGGCCTGGGCGCGATACAACTCGTGCGGGCCGAGCGGTACATCTGGGTGGCCAACATGATCGGCCAGCGCGGCACTCGCACGGGCAGTAAGGGCGTGCCCGTGCGGTACGAGGCCATCGACACGGCACTCGCCCGGCTCGCCGACGAAGTGATCGAACGCGGCGCCTCCGTGCACATGCCCCGCATAGGCTGCGGTCTGGCGGGCGGCAAGTGGTCCCGGATCGAGCCGCTGATCACGGAGCGGCTGGTGCGGCGCGGGATCGCGGTGACGGTGTACGACCACGGGGAGGGCGCCGGATGAGCGGCGAGAACGACGTCCTGGTGCTGGGCGGCGCGGGCGTGGACACGATCGTGTACGTCCCGGAGTTGCCGCTCCCGTACGCCGACAGCTATCCGATCGACTCCGGGATCCGCACCCGCGCCGGGCAGACCGGTGACTTCGTCGCGGTGGGCCTGAGCGCCCTGGGCCTGCGCACCCACCACCTCGACCTGCTCGGTGACGACCCCGAGGGCGACCTCGTCCGCGCCCTGCACCGCGAGCGGGGCATCCCGCTCACCGCGATCCCGCAGCCGGCCGGCACCAAGCGCGCGGTGAACCTGGTCGGCCCGGACGGACGCCGGCTCTCCCTGTACGACACCAGCCGCGCCCACGCCGACGACCGCCTCCCGGAGCACACGGTCCGGGACCTCGCCGCGTCGAGCCGGCACGTCCACGTGGCCATCACCCACCCGTGCGCCCAGGCCCTGCCCGCCCTGCGCGAGACCGGCGTGACCCTCTCCACCGACCTGCACGACTGGGACGGCGAGAACCCCTACCACGAGCCCTTCGCCCACGCGGCGGACATCGTCTTCCTCTCCACGACCGCGCTCACCGACCCCGAGCGGACCATGCGCCGCATCGCCGAACGGGGCAGCGCCCGCCTCGTCGTCGCCACCGCCGGGGCCGAGGGGGCGCATCTGCTGGCCGACGGCGAGCTGTGCCACGTCCCGACGGTGACACCGCCCGCGCCGGTGGTCGACTCCAACGGCGCGGGCGACGCCTTCGCCGCCGGTTTCCTCTTCGGTCACCTCACCGGGCAGCCGCCCCGGCGGTGCGCCCTGTACGGGGCGGTGGCCGGGGCGTACGCCTGCACGGTGCCTTCGACCGAGACGGACGCGATAACCCGGGACGAGCTGCTCGCCCGAGCGGCCGAGCCGGCGCCGGCCACGCGGTGACCCGTGCGGCGGCTCAGCCGCCGTGCGCCTCGTTCGTCGCCTCGATCCGCTGCCAGGACTTCGGCCGGGCCACAGCCGCCGCCTTCGGGGCGAGGGACGAGGCGCGCGCCGCCGCGGCCGCGGGCTTCTCCGGCTGGAACAGCCAGGTGTCGAAGAGGGCGGACAGCGGCTTGCCGGACACCTTCTCCGCGTACGTCCGGAAGTCGCCCACGGACGCGTTGCCGTAGGCGTGCTCCTTCGGCCAGCCCTTCAGGATGGCGAAGAAGGCGTCGTCGCCGACCGCGTTGCGCAGCGCCTGGACGGCCAGCGCGCCCCGGTCGTAGACGGCGGTGTCGAACTGGTCGTCCGGGCCCGGGTCGCCCGGTTTGACCGTCCAGAACGCGTCGTCGGCCGGGTGCGAGGCGTACACGTAGTCGGCGAGTTCCTGCGTGGTGCCCTCGCCCTCGTGCTCGGACCACAGCCACTGCGCGTACCGGGCGAAGCCCTCGTTGATCCAGATGTCCTTCCAGCCCTTCAGCGACACCGAGTCGCCGTACCACTGGTGTGCCAGCTCGTGCACCACGACCGAGGTGTTGGAGCCGTTCGCGAACTGCCGGGGGCTGTAGTACACGCGGGTCTGCGTCTCCAGCGCGTACCCGGTGGTGGTGTTGGGCACATAGCCGCCGGCCGAACTGAAGGGGTACGGGCCGAAGTAGCCGCTCAGCCAGTCCACGATCTCCCCGGTCCGCTCCACGCTGGCCCGCGCCGCCCCGTCGTTGTCCCCGAGGTCCTTGCTGTACGCGTTGACGATGGGGACGCCGCCCTCGGAGGTCCCGGTCGTGATGTCGAACTTCCCGACCGCCAGGGTGGCCAGATAGGTCGCCTGCGGCTTGTTCTCACGCCAGTTGTAGCGCGTCCAGCCGAGCTTCGAAACGGTGGACTGGAGGGTGCCGTTGGAGATGACCTGGGTGCCGTCCGGCACCGAGACCGACACGTCGTAGGTCGCCTTGTCCAGCGGGTGGTCGTTGCTCGGGAACCACCACCAGGCCGCCTCGGGCTCGTCCGCCGCGACGGCCCCGTCCGGGGTGCGGTGCCAGGTCGAGAACCCGTACGCGCTCTTCGTCGACGGCGCCCCGCTGTAGCGGACCACCACGGTGACCGGCGTGCCCTTGGCGAGCGGGTTCTTCGGGGTGACGACCAGTTCGTGCTGTCCGGAGGTGGTGAAGGCCGCCTTGGCGCCGTTGACCCGCACCTCGCTCACGTCCAGCAGGAAGTCCAGGTCGAAGCTGGACAGGTCCTGTGTGGTCCGCGCCTCGATCGTCGCCGTCCCGGCCAGCTCGTCCGTCCCGGGCCGGTAGGTCAGCCGCAGGTCGTAATGGGAGACGTCGTAACCGCCGTTGCCGTAGTTCGGGTAATAGGGATCGCCGATGCCCGGTGCGCCGGGTGCGTAGCTCGCGGCCGATGCCGGGATCGCCAGCAGGAGGGAGGCCGCCGCGAGCGCGCCCGGTGCGAAGATTCTGCGGTGCACGAGAACTCCAAGTCGTAGGGGCACGAGGACTGTTCGGAGCCTATTGAGTCCCGGTGGCCCCTGGCCTGTCCACGGCCCCCGCTGTCACACGATCGCCATTCGGCCGTCACGACCCGACACGACCCGCCGGTCACTCAGCCGCCCTCTTCTGTAAGGGAGTTGACCGGGGTACCGTCCGCCCATGCCGACACGCACGCGCTTCACGCTCTGGAGAACGCTCGCGACAGCGGCCGTCGCAGCCCTGCTGGCCGCCCTGCTCACTCCGGCCGCGGCCCAGGCCGCCCCACGGGAGAGCCGGCCCGTCTACTCGTACGCCCACGCGATCCGTGAGGCCGTCTGGGTGGACACCGGCCTCGACGCGGACGGCGACGGGAAGGCCGACCGGGTCGCCGCCGACATCGTCCGCCCGTCCGAGCCCGCCCACCAGGGCCGCAAGGTTCCCGTCATCATGGACGCCAGCCCGTACTACTCCTGCTGCGGGCGCGGCAACGAGAGTCAGAAGAAGACCTACGACGCGCACGGCCATGTCGTCCAAATGCCGCTGTTCTACGACAACTTCTTCGTTCCGCGCGGTTACGCGTTCGTCGGCGTCGACCTCGCCGGCACCAACCGCTCCGACGGCTGCGTCGACGTCGGCGGCCGCTCCGACATCCGGTCCGCGAAGGCCGTCGTCGACTGGCTGAACGGCCGCGCCAAGGCGTACACCAGCCGCACCGGCGGCACCCGGGTGAAGGCCGGCTGGACCAACGGCCGGACCGGAATGATCGGCAAGAGCTGGGACGGCACCATCGCCAACGGCGTCGCCGCGACCGGCGTCAAGGGGCTGAAGACCATCGTCCCGATCAGCGCGATCTCGTCCTGGTACGACTACTACTTCGCCAAGGGCGCCCCGCTGTACGACTCCGGCCCCGACTGGCTGTCCGACGCCGTCGAGAGCGACGGTGCCCGCGCCCACTGCGCCGCCGTGCAGCGCAAGCTCGTCGACGGGGCACCGCGCACCGGCGACTGGACCGGCCTGTGGACCGAGCGCGACTACGTCAAGGACGCGGCCAAGGTGCGGGCCAGCGTGTTCCTGGTGCACGGCATGCAGGACCTCAACGTCCGCACCAAGCACTTCGGCCAGTGGTGGGACGCGCTCGCCGCGCACGGGGTCGAGCGCAAGATCTGGCTCTCCCAGACCGGGCACGTCGACCCCTTCGACTACCGGCGCGCCGGCTGGGTCGACACCCTGCACCGCTGGTTCGACCACGAACTGCTCGGCTACGACAACGGCATCGACCGTGAGCCGATGGCCGACATCGAACGCCACCCCGACCAGTGGGTCACCACCAAGGTCTGGCCGCCGCGCGACACCCGGACCACCACGCTGCTGCCCGCCGCCGGCACCCAGGCGGGCGTCGGCACCCTCGGCCTGCGCCGGGGCACCGGCACCGAGACCTTCACCGACAACCCGGCGCTGAACGAGACCGACTGGGCCGCGCGGATCGGCACGTCGACACCGGAGAAGGCCGGATTCGTGACCCGGCCCCTCACCCGCGACCTGAGGCTGTCCGGTTCCTCGAAGGTCACCGTCACGGCGACCCCGACCACCTCGACGGCCCACCTCTCCGCCGTCCTGGTCGACCTGGGCCCCGACACCATCCGGGACTACGCGGACGGCGCCGAGGGCATCACCACGCTCACCGACCGCACCTGCTGGGGCGCGAGCACCGCCGGGGACAGCGCCTGCTTCAAGGCGACGCGCGCGAAGACGAAGGCCGTCGACTACACCGTGTTCAGCCGCGGCTGGGCCGACCTCGGCAACTACGCCTCCGACGGCAAGGGCGTCCCGCTCACCCCGGGCAAGGCGTACACGATCACGCTCGACCTGGCGGCCACCGACCATGTCGTGCCCAAGGGCCACCGGCTGGCGCTGATCGTCGCGGGCACGGACAAGGACCTCATCGACCCGCCGGCCGGCACACCGACGCTCACGCTCGACCTGTCCCGTACGGGGGCAAAGGTGCCCCTGGTGGGCGGCGCACCCGCGTTCACGAGGGCGACCTCGGGCGCTTCGTCCGCCGCTCCCCGGGCGACGCCCCTGACCGGGGTCCACGCACCGCGGACGGTGCAGCGCGTGCCGCGGGGCTGATCGCGCTCCCGCCGCTTGAACGCCCTTCCCGGGCGGCCGTCGGCCGACGGCCGCCCGGGACCAACCGGCCGATCCGATCCGGTCGGGTCAGTCCGCCGGGCGCGCCAGCCCCGCCGCCTCCCGTGCGCACCCCCACGCCACGGTGACGCCGGCGCCGCCGTGGCCGTAGTTGTGCACCAAGGCCCGCCCGTCCGGCAGCGCCCGGCGTTCCAGCCGTACCGCGTCCCGCGTCGGCCGCAGTCCCACCCGGTGCGCCAGCACCCGTGCCCCGGCGATCTCCGGATGTACGGCCGCGCACCGCGCGACGATGCCGTCCGCCACGCGGGGGTCCGGCGTCAGGGACCACGCGTCCTCCTCCGCCGTGCCGCCCAGGATCAGCCCGCCCGGCTGCGGGAAGAGATACGTCGAGGCACCCGCTGCGCCCGAGGCGTCGCCGACGGACGTGAACCACGTGGTGATCCCCGGGTTCTCCACGACCACCAGTTGCCCGCGCACCGGCCGCACCGCCGGATCCGGTACGAGGGACCGGGCGTCCAGCCCCGCGCAGTTGACCACGACCGGCGCGGGTACGGCGGCCAGGTCGGTGACCGCCCGCTCCTCGACCGTTCCGCCCGCCTTCAGCAACCGCTCCCGCAGCCACGCCAGATGGACCGGCATGTCGATCAACGGCAGCCGCGCCCCCAGCCCTTCTGCGAGGTCCCGCAGCCCCGGCACCCGTGCCGCCCACGGGCCCAGCTCGTCCAGCCGCATCCCACGGTGTACGCCCTCGACCATCCGTACGCCCGTCTCCTCGGGCCGCGCCGCCAACTCCTCGTACACGACGAGGGACGCGAGCGCCCACGGGCCGACGAGCGCCTCCGGCTCGATGCGGTACGGCCACCACAGGGCCCCGGCGACCGCCGAGGTCGTGCGCTCCGCGGGCTCCCGCGTCCACACCCGGACCCGGATGCCGCCCTCGGCCAGCACCACGGCGGTGGTGAGCCCGATGACACCGCCGCCCACCACGATCACACCGTCACTCGGTTCACGCTCCACGCGGGGACGGTAACGGAAATATGTCATGCCGCGCTCACATCCGTCCCAGTCTGGGGATACTCACAGCATGTCTGCCGCATACGTGTCCTTCGGCCTGGCACCGGCGATGCGCGCCGGCGGCGTTCTCGCCGACGGTGGCTACCAGGTGCACCGGGACTTCGTGGACTTCGTCGTCGACGGGCGTCCCCTGCTGTTCCAGCTCTCCGACCTGGACGCCGTCTCCCCGCTCGCCTCCGACGTGCCGCCCGCCATCTTCACCGCGCAGGTCCGCAGCCTGCTCCTGGAGACGGAGGCGCCGCTACCGCAGGGGCGGTACGTCATCTACGGCTGCCCCGAGTGCGAGGATCTGGCCTGCGGCGCGGTCACCGCCGTCATCGAGTCCGAGGGCGACGACTACATCTGGCGCGACTTCGCCTGGCAGACCGACGAGAACGCCGACCTGGAGCTCAACGGGTACCACGGCATAGGGCCCTTCCGCTTCCACGGCACCGAGTACCGCGCGGCCCTCGGCGCCCTGCTCGACGGCGCCGACGCCCCGGCCGCGTCCCGTCGGCGGGTCCTGCTGATCGGCGCCCGTGTCGCCGTCCTCGCCAAGCTCGCCGCCGCCCTGCGCACCATCGGCATCGGCGCCGACATCGCCCATGACGCCACCGGGGTCCCCGCGGAGGAACTGCGCGCGTACGGCGCCGTCGCCTTCGGCCGCGCGATCGGCGAAACCGAAACGGCCGCCGTACGCCGGGCGTTCGAGCGCGCCGGGGTCGACGTGGCCTTCGTCGACGGACTCGCCCCGATCGTCCCCCTCCTGGTCGCCCAGATCGAACACGCCCTGGACCGCCGTCCCCCGGACCAGCGCCGCCTGACCCGCCTGACGGTCACCGACGGCGCCGCGGACATAGAGGTCACCTCGCCGTGCCGGGTCCGACTCACCGCGTACCGCCTCGACCGCCTCTACCGCACCCACACCCGAGAACTCTTCGACGACGTCCTGGAACCGGGCCGCCACCGCATCCCCCTCGACGCGAAGGCGGTGAAGGGGGAGTCCTTCGTGGTCGCCCGGACGTCCGGGAGCGTGCTGGTGGAGGCGACGGCCCGCGGACCGGCTCGCCACGGCCATTAGGATCGGCGTTCTGATGACTGCCACCCTCGTCGCCAAGAACCTCGCCGCCGGCCACGGCGACCGCTCGCTCTTCTCCGGGCTCGACCTCGTCGTCGCGCCCGGGGACGTGATCGGGCTGGTCGGTGCCAACGGCGCGGGCAAGTCCACGCTGCTCCGGCTGCTCGCCGGGCTGAGCACGCCCGAGCAGGGGGAGCTCCGGCTCTCCCCGCCGACCGCGACCGTCGGCCACCTGCCCCAGGAGCCGGAGCGCAGGCCCGGTGAGACGGTGCGGGAGTTCCTCGCCCGCCGCACCGGCGTCGCCGAGGCGCAGCGGATCATGGACGAGGCGACCCAGGCCCTCGTCGACGGGGCGCCCGGCGCCGACGACGCGTACGCGACGAGCCTGGAGCGCTGGCTGGACCTGGGCGGCGCCGACCTGGACGAGCGGGCGGAGGAGGTCGCCGACTCGCTGGGCCTGGCCGTGGACCTGGACCAGCCGATGACGTCCCTGTCCGGCGGCCAGGCGGCCCGCGCCGGCCTCGCCTCGCTCCTGCTCTCCCGCTACGACGTCTTCCTGCTCGACGAGCCCACCAACGACCTCGACCTGGACGGCCTGGAGCGCCTCGAACGCTTCGTGACCGGCCTGCGCGCGGGCACGGTCGTCGTCAGCCACGACCGCGAGTTCCTCACCCGCACCGTCACCAAGGTCCTCGAACTCGACCTCGCCCAGGGTCGGATCAACCTCTACGGCGGCGGCTACGAGGCCTACCTGGAGGAGCGCGAGACGGCCCGCCGGCACGCGCGCGAGGGCTACGAGGAGTACGCCGACAAGAAGGCCGCCCTGCAGGACCGCGCGCAGATGCAGCGCTCCTGGATGGACAAGGGCGTCAAGAACGCCCGGCGCAAGGCGAGCAACGACAACGACAAGATCGGCCGCAAGTTCCGCAGCGAGGCCAGCGAGAAGCAGGCCGCGAAGGCGCGCCAGACCCAGCGCATGATCGAGCGCCTGGACGTCGTCGAGGAGCCGCGCAAGGAGTGGGAGCTGCGCATGGAGATCGCGGCCGCGCCGCGCTCCGGCGCCGTGGTGGCCACCCTGCGGGACGCGGAGGTACGGCGCGGGGACTTCACCCTCGGACCCGTCTCGCTCCAGATCGACTGGGCCGACCGGGTCGCGGTGACCGGCGCCAACGGCGCGGGCAAGTCCACGCTGCTGGGCGCGCTGCTCGGCCGCGTTCCGCTGGACGCGGGGCACGCCGCGCTGGGTCCGGGCGTCCTGGTCGGCGAGGTCGACCAGGCCCGCAAGGCGTTCCACGGTCCACAGGCGCTGCTGGACGCCTTCTGCGCGGCGGTGCCCGACACCGAGCCGGTCGAGGTCCGCACCCTCCTGGCCAAGTTCGGCCTGAAGGCCGACCACGTGCTGCGCCCCGCCGCCGGCCTCTCCCCGGGCGAGCGCACCCGGGCGGCCCTCGCCCTGCTCCAGGGCCGGGGAGTGAACCTCCTGGTCCTCGACGAGCCGACCAACCACCTCGATCTGCCGGCCATCGAACAGCTGGAGTCCGCCCTCGACGCCTACGAGGGCACGCTCCTGCTGGTCACCCACGACCGGCGGATGCTGGACGCGGTCCGGGTCACCCGGCGACTGGAGGTCGCGGCGGGCAAGGTCACCGAACGCTGACCCGACCTCGTGCCGCACCGGGGATCGGTCCCGCCCGCCGCGTAGGCTCACGGCTGTTGCGCAGACGGTCGTTCGGGGAGTGGGCATGGGCGGTGCGATGAGCGGTCCGGGGCGTCCGGGTGGTCCGGGTGGTCCGGGTCTGCGGCTGCTGCGCGAGCAGGACGTGCTCGCGCGGATACGGGGCACCGAGGACAAGATCGCGGACGCGATCACCGCCTTCGCCGGGACGATGCTGTTCGTCTACCTCCACGCGGCGTGGTTCACGGTCTGGATCGCCTTCAACGAGGGCGCGTTCGGGCAGGGGGCGGTCTGGGATCCCTTCCCCTTCGGGCTGCTCACGATGATCGTCAGCCTGGAGGCGATCTTCCTGTCCACCTTCGTGATGGTGAGCCAGAACCGTCAGGCCGCCCGCGAGAACGTCCGCGCCGACCTCGATTTCGAGACCAATGTGCGCTCGGAGGTGTGGTCGATCCAGATGGGCCGCGCCCTGGGCGTCGACCCGGAAGAGGTCGAGCGCAAGGTGCAGGAACTCCTCGCGGAGAACCGCGCCCGGATGACCGGTTCCGGTCACTCCTCCTCGTAACCGGTCCGCCCGGCGGGGACCGGTTCTGGCCCCGCCCGCGGTGGGACGATGAGAGGGGTGTCCGGGCCAGGCCGGACGACGTCCCCAGGGAATGAGCGCATGGGCCGCTCTCGCGTCCCGGCCGGGGGCCGGAGGTGACCGGGCACCGCGACATGATCCTGTCCGCCGACATCGTGGGCAGGGCGGACGACCGGGCCGCGCCGGTGATCGACGCGCCCCCGCCGCGCGATGTGCGCCGGGCCGCCGATCTGTCGCGGCTGCTGGTGTCCCTGGCGGTGCTCGGACTGACGGCGCTGGTGGCGGTCGTCACCCGTGGGTTCGCCCGCAGGGCGCAGGAGGGGCTGATGTCGGCGGCGGCCGCGCTGTCGCCGGGCCTGCGCGACGGCCTGGTCGGCGCGGTGCAGGTGGTCGCCCTGGCGGCGCCCGTCGCGGCCTTCGCCGTGCTCGTCGCGCGCCGGCGGGGCGAGGCGGTGCTCAGGGTCCTGCCCGCGGCGGCGCTGGGCGCGGCGACCGCCTGGGTGCTCACACATCTGGCGCTGGCCCGCGGCCGGCCGGAGCTGTGGCCCGAGGTGCTGGACGGCCGGAGCGGAGTGGTCCGGGCGGGCGTTCCTGAGCTCGGCCGGGTCGACCATCGCCGGGATCGCCACCGACCCCACGAAGATCGCCCTCGGCGTGGTGGGCGCGCTCGGACTGCCCCTCGTACAGGTCGTGGGCCTCGCCCTGAGCGTGCACGCGCTCGGCGGCGACCTGCCCTTCATCCAGGTCGGCGCCGCCTACATGGCGGCCCGGCTGCTCGCCAACGCGGCTCCGGTGCCCGGCGGTCTGGGCGCGCTCGAAGCGGGGCTCATCGCCGGCCTGACCGCGCTCGGCGTGCCGGCCGGGCCCGCGACCTCGGCGGGCCTGGTCTACCGGCTGCTCACGTTCTGGCTCAACGTCCCGCTGGGCGCGCTGGCCCTCGGCTTCGTCCAGCGACGCGGGTACGTGTGACGCCGGCTCACATCCAGGCGTCGGGACCGGGGTCGCCGCCCTCCGCGACGACGGCGAGCCGGTCGGTGTAGTGCGTCCAGCCCTCCTCGTGCGCGGCGCAGGCCTCGGGGGAGGGCAGGTCCCGGTGGACGAGCCGCAGGAGGGTGCCCCCGGGCACCGGTTCCAGGGTGATCTCGACCGTCGAGGAGCCGGGCGGCACCGGCATTCCGATCTCGGACTCGGCCCAGCCCCAGGTGAACACCAGCCGTTTGGGCGGGTCGATCTCGACGAAGCGGCCCTCCGCGACGTTCGCGCCGTTGACCCTCGTCCGGTAGGCGCCGCCCGGTTCGAAGCTGAACTCGCCGTCGGCGCCCATCCAGGACAGCCACTTCTCCCGGTCGGTGAAGAAGGAGAACACCGTCTCGGGGCGCGCCGCGATGTGCCGCTCCACGGTGGCCGTGTTGATGCTCACGAGTCCGTCCCTTCGGATCGTCCGTCCCGCTCCGCCGCCTCCGCGAGTTCGGCGAGCGTGTCCAGCTTGGCCGACCACATGGACTGCAGATACGCCGCCAGCGGACCCAGCGCCTCCCGGTCGGCCCGGTAGAAGCGCTTCTTGCCTTCCTGGCGCAGCGTGACCAGGCCGGAGTCCCGCAGCACCTTGAGGTGCTGGGAGACCGCCCCGAAGGTGACGTCGAACCGCTCGGCGATCTCGCCCGCGGACAGCTCCGCGTCCCACACCAACCGGAGGATCTCGCGTCGCCTCGGCTCGGCGACCACCCGTACCGCATCCATGGAAGTCATTTTAGTCGCCACTTGAATTTGCCAACCACTCCGAGTCATTTTAGTGTGGACTAAAGCGAACGCCGGGGGACTCACGAAGGAGCACCACGACATGCCCGACATCGCCCTGCAGCTGGCCATCGAGGCCGACGCGGACACCGTGTACGACGCGATCTCCACGACCGACGGGATCCGCGGCTGGTTCACCACGACGGCCACCGCCGGCGAAGGCGTCGGCGGCCTGCACGAGCTGGCGTTCCCCGGCGTGCCCGAGCCCTGGCGGCTGCGGGTGACCGAGGCGGAGCGCGGCAAGCGGCTCGTCCTCGCGGGCCAGAACGGGCCCTGGACCGGGACCGAGCAGACCTACGAGGTCCTGGCGCGCCCGGAGGGCGGCGTGACCCTGCGCTTCACGCACAGCGGCTTCCCGGCGGTCGACGACGCCTACCGCGACTTCACCTACGGCTGGGCGACCAAGTTCGTGCGGCTCAAGAGCTACGCCGAGACCGGCGAGCCCGCGCCCTTCTTCACCGGCTGACCGCACTCCGCGCCAGCCGCCGCAGCCGCACCAGCCGCACCATCTGATCCGCACCACACCCCACGGAACTCCCCGGGAGACACCATGAACGCCCAGCACAGCACGCTCGGCCCCGCCATCCGCGAGTGCGCCGACGCCGTCGCCGCGACGACCGCCGGCATCCGCGACGAACAGCTCCAGGACCCCACCCCCTGCGAGAAGTTCACCGTCGCCGAACTCCTCGACCACCTCGGTACGACCCTCCAGGCCTCCGTGCGGGCCGCCCGCAAGGAGGGGCAGTCCGGCGCCGGCGCCGCCCCGGCCATGTCGCCGCGGGACCTGGCCGACGCCGTGGGCCTGGCCGCGGCCGCCTGGTCCGAGCCCGCCGCCCACGAGGGCACCACCGAGTTCGGCCCGGGGGAGATGCCCGCCGTCCTCGCGGCCTCGATCACCCTGCACGAACTCGCCCTGCACGGCTGGGACCTGGCCCGCGCCACCGGCCTGCCGTTCGCGGTGAGCGAGGAGACGGCACGGATCGCGCTCGGTGTGGTCGAGCAGATCGGCGGCCAGGTCCGCGAGAACGGGGACTACGGCCCGCCCGTCGCCGTACCGGCCGACGCCTCCGTCTTCCAGCGGGCGCTCGGCGCGAGCGGCAGGAATCCTGGATGGCAGGGCTGACCGGCCGACACCCCCTAGTCCCCCGCGAGCACCCGGGAGACCGGCATGACGATCGACGAGACGGCGGAGCGGGTGATCGGGCTGCCGCCCGAGAAGGTGGCCGCGTACGCGATGGACTGGCGCCACGACCCCGAGTGGACCCAGGGCATCCGCACCGCCGGGCTCACCCGGGAGGCGGACACGGGCGGCTTCGGCGTCGGTGCCGAGGTCACACGTACCGCGTACTTCCTGGGCCGGCGCATCGACTACGTGCTGCGGGTCGCCGGGTACGACCCGCCGGGACTGCTGGACATGGTGTCCGTCGCGGGCCCGATGCCCATGCACGTCACGTACACCTTCGACCCGCACCCGGAGGGCACCCTGGCCCGCATCCGGGTCCGGGGCGACGCGGGCGCCCTGTACCGCCTGGCCGCTCCCGTCATGGCCAGAAAGGTCCGCTCGTCCATCACCAAGGACCTGCGGGACCTGGAACGCCGGCTGGCGGTGCCGCCCTTGGCGTGAGCATCAGGCGGTGAGCCCGAACGCGGTGACCTCCAGGTACTCGTCGCAGGGGGAGATCGCCACCGTGGGAATCACGGTCAGCGCACGGGAGTCGCCCGGCACCCGAACGGCGATCCCGTAGGGCGGGGTCACATAGGTGTCGCAGCTGTAGGACCCCTTCCAGACCAGCGTGAACGTGGTCGTGTCGCCCGGGGCGAGGGAGACGTCGGGCAGGGTCCGCGCGGGGGACCTGGCGACCGAGAAGGAGCGCGGCTCGGTCCTGCTCAGCGGCTTGCCGCAGGACGGCGAGTGGTCGCCCGGGCCGCAGGCCTTGATCGTGCCGTCACCGTAGAAGACGAGGCCCGGCCAACCGCGCAGCCGGCACGCCGAGCCGGAGTGGTTGCGCAGCTGGATCGGGGTGAAGAACCAGCCCGACCCACCGCCGGCCCCCTGTGCCTCCGAGGCGGTGAGGTCCCGGGCCGCACAGGCGGGAGCGGGCGCCGCGGCGGCCGCCGTACGGCTCGGCGTCGGCCTCCGGCTCGGGGCGGGCCGGCCGGCGCGCGAGGGGGTACCGCTCTTCGGGGCGGGCGCGGACGTGACGGCCTCGGGCCGGGTGGTCGCCCCAGGGGCGGCCGGGGCCTTGGGGGCGGCCGAACCCACGGCACCGCCGCAGGCCGTGGCCGCGATCAGTACCAGCCCGGCCACCAGAAGAGTTCCCCCACCCCGCATGGTCATGACGCGAACCGTATCCGTGTTCGGACTGGTCGCAGGGGGTGCGGCGGCGAGACATCATGATCTCTTCGCTCGCTGTTCACCAGGCGCCCGGCCGCGCCGCCGCACGTCGGGGTGGCCCCTCACGCACCCGACCGAATCGGGTGGGTGAGGGGCACGCTCCCGTGCCTCAGCCGCGCCGGCCGTTCTTCGGGTCGAGCAGACCCGCGCGCCGCAGCGCGTCCGCCATCGCGCTGTTGGCGGGCGGCGGGGGAGCCTGGCGCCCGCCCCGGTCTCCGCCGCGGCCCTGCCCCGCGCGCTGCTGTCCCTGCCGCGGCTGTCCCTGCCGCTGCTGCGGCGGCCGTCCGCCACCGCCGCGCTGCTGGCGCTCCTGCGGCGCCGCCTCGTCGTCCAGCCGCAGCGTCAGCGAGATCCGCTTGCGCGGGATGTCCACGTCGAGGACCTTCACCTTGACGATGTCACCCGGCTTGACGACGTCCCGCGGGTCCTTGACGAACGTCTTCGACATCGCGGAGACGTGGACCAGGCCGTCCTGGTGGACGCCGACGTCGACGAACGCCCCGAAGGCGGCCACGTTCGTGACCACGCCCTCCAGGACCATCCCGGAGGACAGGTCGGAGATCTTCTCCACGCCCTCCTTGAAGGTGGCCGTCTTGAAGGCCGGACGCGGGTCGCGGCCCGGCTTCTCCAGCTCCTTGAGGATGTCGCTGACGGTCGGCAGACCGAAGGTGTCGTCCACGAACTCCGTCGGCTTCAGCGAGCGCAGCACCGCCGTGTTGCCGATGAGGGCGGCCACCTCCTGGCCGGAGGTCTTCACCATGCGCCGCACGACCGGGTACGCCTCCGGGTGCACGCTGGAGAAGTCCAGGGGGTCGTCGCCGCCGCGGATCCGCAGGAAGCCCGCGCACTGCTCGTACGCCTTCGGGCCCAGCCGGGACACGCCCTTCAGCTGGGACCGGGAGGTGAACGGGCCGTTGGCGTCGCGGTGCGCCACGATGTTCTCCGCGAGCCCCGAGGTGATGCCGGAGACCCGGGCGAGCAGCGGCGCGGAGGCGGTGTTCACGTCGACACCGACGCCGTTCACACAGTCCTCCACCACCGCGTCCAGCGAGCGCGACAGCTTCACCTCGGACAGGTCGTGCTGGTACTGGCCGACACCGATCGACTTCGGGTCGATCTTCACCAGTTCGGCCAGCGGGTCCTGCAGCCGGCGTGCGATGGAGACCGCGCCGCGCAGCGACACGTCCATGTCCGGCAGCTCCTGCGAGGCGAACGCCGACGCCGAGTACACGGAGGCGCCCGCCTCGGACACCATCACCTTGGTGAGCTTCAACTCCGGGTGCTTGGTGATCAGTTCACCGGCGAGCTTGTCGGTCTCGCGGGACGCGGTGCCGTTGCCGATCGCGACCAGCTCGACCGCGTGCTCCTTCGCCAGCCGGGCCAGCTTCGCCAGGGCCTCGTCCCACTTGTTGGCCGGGACGTGCGGGTAGATGACGTCGGTCGCCACCACCTTGCCGGTCGCGTCGACCACGGCCACCTTCACGCCCGTACGGAAGCCCGGGTCCAGACCGAGGGTGGCGCGCGTGCCGGCCGGGGCGGCGAGCAGCAGGTCGCGCAGGTTCGCCGCGAAGACCTGGACGGCCTCGTCCTCGGCCGCCGTCCGCAGCCGCAGCCTGAGGTCGATGCCGAGGTGCACGAGGACGCGGGTGCGCCAGGCCCAGCGGACCGTGTCCGTCAGCCACTTGTCGGCGGGGCGGCCGCGGTCGGCGATCCCGAAGCGGTTCGCCACGATGCCCTCGTACGAGGACGGGCCGTCGGTCGCCTCCTCCGGCTCCAGGACGAGGTCCAGCACCTCCTCCTTCTCGCCGCGCAGCATGGCGAGGATCCGGTGCGAGGGCAGCTCGGTGAACGGCTCCGCGAAGTCGAAGTAGTCGGCGAACTTGGCGCCCGCCTCCTCCTTGCCGTCGCGCACCTTCGCGGCCAGCCGCCCGCGCACCCACATGCGCTCGCGCAGCTCGCCGATCAGGTCGGCGTCCTCCGAGAACCGCTCGGTGAGGATGGCCCGCGCGCCGTCGAGGGCCGCCTGCGGATCGGCGACGCCCTTGTCGGCGTCCACGAATGCGGCGGCGGCGGCGAGCGGCTCGACCGTCGCGTCGCCCAGCAGACCCTCGGCGAGCGGCTCCAGACCCGCCTCGCGGGCGATCTGCGCCTTCGTGCGCCGCTTCGGCTTGTAGGGGAGGTAGATGTCCTCCAGCCGCGCCTTCGTGTCGGCGCCGCGGATCTGCGCCTCCAGCTCGTCGGTGAGCTTGCCCTGCTCGCGCACCGACTCCAGGATCGCGGTCCGCCGCTCCTCCAGCTCCCGCAGATAGCGCAGCCGCTCCTCGATGGTGCGCAGCTGCGCATCATCGAGCATCTCGGTCGCTTCCTTGCGGTAGCGGGCGATGAAGGGCACCGTCGAGCCGCCGTCGAGCAGCTCGACCGCGGACTTCACCTGCCGCTCCCGTACGCCGAGTTCCTCGGCGATCCTGCCTTCGATGGACCCTACTTCGAGGGACCCGGGTGTCGTCACGATGCCGTACCGCCTTCTCCACTCAGGTTGCGCGGCAATTGTGGCAGGTGGCGAGGACAGCGGGGGATCAGGGCGGCCTTCGGCGAGCCCGGGTGTCCTGCCGTTCCGCGCAGGTGGCGGGGGTCGCGGGCGGGGCGGGCATGGCAGAAAAGGTGGGAAGCCCGTCATTGCGGCCGTCGCCCGGCCCGCCAAGAATCGGGGGCATGGCGCACCGAACCGTTCTCGTCGTCCTCTTCGACGGCGTCCAGAGCCTGGACGTCACCGGCCCCGTGGAGGTCTTCGCGGGCGCCGAGAAGCACCGGCCGGGCAGCTACCGGATCCGTACGGCGTCCCTGGACGGCCGTCCGGTGCGCAGCTCCAGCGGGCTCACGCTCGTACCGGACCAGACCCTGGCCGACGCGTTTGAGCCGCACACGCTGCTCGTCCCCGGCGGGGAGGGCACCCGGTGTCCCGACCCGCGGCTGGTCGACTGGCTGCGCGAGCGCGGGCCGGACGCCGAGCGCCTCGTCTCCGTGTGCACCGGGGCGATCCTGCTCGCCGCGGCCGGACTGCTGGACGGCCGCCGCGCCACGACCCACTGGGCGTACTGCGACAAGCTCGCCCGGGACCACCCGGCCGTGGCGGTCGACCCCGACCCGATCTACGTCCGGGACGGACACGTCTCCACCTCCGCCGGTGTCACCTCCGGCATCGACCTCGCCCTCGCGCTGGTCGAGGAGGACCTGGGCCGGGACGCCGCGCTCGGCATCGCCCGCCACCTGGTGGTCTTCCTGCGCCGGCCCGGCAACCAGGCCCAGTTCAGCGCCCAGCTCGCCGCCCAGACCGCACGCCGCGAGCCGCTGCGCGAGGTCCAGCAGTGGATCAGCGAGCACCCGGACGGCGACCTGAGCGTCGAGTCGCTCGCCGCCCGCGCCCGGCTCTCGCCCCGCCACTTCGCGCGCGCCTTCCAGGCCGAGACCGGCACGACCCCCGGCCGCTACGTCGACCGGGTCCGCCTCGAACACGCCCGCCGCCTCCTGGAGGACACGGCCGACGGCGTCGAACAGATCTCCCGCGCCAGCGGCTACGGCACCCCCGAGGCCATGCGCCGGGCCTTCGTCCGAGCCCTCGGCACGGCCCCTGCCGAATACCGCCGCCGCTTCCACCCCGCTCCCTCGCGCTGACGTTCGCCCCATGAAGCGAACGACTCCCATGACTCGAAACGACTCGAAACCACTCGGAATGACTCGAAAGGGAAAGCCGATGCACATCGCCTGTGTCGTCTACGACCGTTTCACCGCCCTCGATGTCGTGGGGCCGTACGAGATGCTCTGCCGGATTCCGGACGTGCGGGTCGACTTCGTCGCCGAGCGGCCCGGGCCCGTGCGCACCGAGACGGGATTCCTCGCCGTCACCGCCGACAAGGCCCTGGACGAGGTGCCGCACCCCGATCTCGTCGTGGTCGCGGGCGGTCCCGGCACGTTCGAGCAGCTGGAGAACCAGGTCCTGCTGGAGTGGCTGCGCGCCGCCGACGCGACGAGCACCTGGACCACCTCCGTGTGCTCCGGCTCGCTGCTGCTGGCCGCCGCCGGACTGCTCAGGGGCCGCCGCGCCACCAGCCACTGGGCCGCCCTCGACCTGCTGCGCGAGTACGGCGCCGAGCCGACCGGCGAACGGGTCGTCACCGACGGCAAGTACGTCACCGCCGCCGGCGTCTCCTCCGGCATCGACATGGGCCTCGCCCTGGTCGGCAGGATCGCCGGCGACGAGCACGCCCAGGCCGTACAGCTGCTGACCGAGTACGACCCGCAGCCGCCCTACGACGCCGGGTCCCCGCGGAAGGCGCCCGCGCACCTCGTCGATGAGTTCCGCACGAACAGCCGCTTCACTCTGGTGTAGGCACGCTCCACGTGAACCGCGGCTGCCTGCGCTCCAGGAACGCGGCGACCCCCTCCGCCGTGTCACCGCTGCCGCGCGCCTGCTCCGTCCAGTGCGCGTCGCGGTCGGTGCGCCCGTTCGCGAACTCCTTCGCCGCGGACTGCGTCAGCTGCGAACGGGAGACCAGGATCCGGGTGAACTCGGCGACCCGCTTGCCGAGTTCGCCCTCCGGCAGCACCTCGTCGACCAACCCCGTGCGCAGCGCCCGCCCCGAGTCGATCAACTCGCCCGAGAACAACAGGTACTTGGCGGTCGCCGGACCGACCAGCGCGGCCAGCCGACGGGTGGAGGAGGACGGGTAGACGATCCCGAGCTTCGCCGGGGTCACCCCGAACAGCGACCCCTCCTCGGCGAACCGCAGATCGCAGGCCGCGGCCAGCTGCGACCCGCCGCCCACGCAGTGCCCCCGGACCGCCGCCAGCGTCGGCTTCGGGAAGGCGGCCAGCGCCTCCTCCGCCTCCACCGCGAGCCGCTGCGCCTCCTCGGGCGAGCCCCGCAGGGTGGAGATGTCCGCGCCGGCGCAGAACGTGGCGCCCTCCCCGGTGAGGACCAGCGCCCGTACGTCGGAGGCCGCGGCCAGCTCGTCGAGCAGCGGCGGCAGCGAGCGCCACATGGCCGCCGTCATGGCGTTGCGCTTGGCCGGGTGGTGGACGACGACGGTGGCGACCGCGTCGGTCACCGAGTGCAGCAGGTGGGGCTCCATGCCCGGATGCTATCCGCCGTACAACCCGAAGAGTTCGCGAAGGCAGCCCGACCAGGACAGGAGCAGTCCCACAACTGACCATGTCATACGCCAACGGTCAGAACCGCTCGATAACAGCTGACTTGTGTTCAGTCAGGCGGAGTGGAGCACGTCGTTACCAACACTCGACGTGTGGTGACAATCGAGCGCGAGGGTGGCGACCGGACGATGGAGAACCACGGGCGCGGGTACGACCCGCGCCCCCAGGGGGGCGACCGGCGGACGCCTGACCCACTGCCGTACGAGGGGGTCTGGCGGTTCACCGCCGCCGCCGTCGACGCCTCGGTCCCGCAGGCGCGACACGCCGTACGGGATCTGCTCCTGCGCCAGGGCGTGCCGGTCTCGGACGACCTGGTGCACGGACTGCTGCTGATCGTCTCCGAACTGGTCACCAACGCGGTCAAGCACGCGGCGCTGCTGTCGCCGATGCTCGCCGTGGAGGTGGCCGTCGGGGCCGAGTGGGTGCGGGTGTCGGTGGAGGACAACCATCCCTACCGCCCGACCGCCCTGGAGGCCGACCACGGCCAGACGGGCGGCCGGGGCCTGCTCCTGGTCCGCGAGGTGGCCCGCGAGGCGGGCGGGGCCGTCGACGTCGAGCACACGTCGAGCGGCGGCAAGGTGATCTGGGCCGCCCTGCCGCTCAAACCCGTACGGCTCGTGTGAACCGTCGGACCCGTACCGCTCGCGTGAGCCTTCTCACCAGCCCGCGGACGGGCCCGTCAGCTCCCTGACCGCCGGGCGGGCCGCGTCCAGGACGGTCATGAACCAGGCCGAGAAGGTGTCCCTCGCGTGCCGCTGAGCCAGCTCGGCCGGGGTCACGAAGGCGGTCGCCCCGACCTCCTGCGAGTCCGGCGCGAGGGGGGCCTGCACCATGCCGACGAACAGGTGGTTGTACTCCTGCTCGACCAGGCCCGAGGCCGGGTCCGGGTGGTTGTAGCGGACCGTGCCCGCCTCGGCGAGCAGCGACGGGGAGACGCCCAGCTCCTCGTACGTCCGCCGGGCCGCCGCCGCGAAGGGCGCCTCACCGGGGTAGGGGTGGCCGCAGCAGGTGTTGGACCACACACCGGGGGAGTGGTACTTGCCGAGCGCCCGCTGCTGGAGCAGCAGCCGGCCGCGCTCGTCGAAGAGGAACACCGAGAAGGCCCGGTGCAGCTGCCCCGGCGGCTGATGGGCGGCGAGCTTCTCCGCCGTGCCGATCGTCACACCCTTCTCGTCGACGAGTTCCAGCAAAATCGCGTCCGCGGTGCCGTTCGACGAGCTGTGCGTCTCGGTGGCAGGTGTGATCGGCATACCCATCCTTCGCCTCGGTCTTCGCACCCCAAGTCTGCCGTACGAATCCGGCACTCCCGGCACTTCCCGGCACGGGCCACGCCGGAAGAGGAACCCGCGGGACGATCGTGCCCGGCCGGTGGTGCCGGGAACCCGTCGAGGGGTCTCGAACACCAGGACGCAAGGGTGACCGGGCGCCGTCGCGCTCCGGCCGCGACGAGGGCCGGCGAGGGCAGATGAAGGCCGACGAAGGCCGGGAACGGCCTCACGCCGTCAGTGACACAGCCGCGCCTCGTGCTCCGCGTGCCCGCCCGGCTCCAGCTGGAAGGTGCAGTGCTCCACGTCGAAGTGATGGCCCAGGCAGCCCTGCAGCTCGTGCAGCATCTTCTCGTGGCCGATGGCGTTCAGCACGTCCGAGCGGACCACCACGTGCGCGGACAGCACGGGCATCCCGGAGGTGATCGTCCAGGCGTGCAGGTCGTGGACGTCCTCGACGCCGTCCAGCGCCAGGATGTGGGACCGCACCTCCGCCATGTCGACGTCCTTGGGGGCCGCCTCCAGCAGCACGTCGAGGGTCTCGCGCAGCAGCTTCAGCGTACGAGGGACGATCATCACGCCGATGAGCAGCGAGGCGATCGGGTCGGCGGCCTGCCAGCCCGTGGTCAGGATCACGGCCGCCGAGACCATCACGGCCACCGAGCCCAGCGCGTCCGCGGCCACCTCCAGGAACGCTCCTCGAACGTTCAGGCTCTCCCGCTGACCCTTCATGAGCAGCGTGAGCGAGATCATGTTCGCGACCAGACCGATCGCGCCGAACACGATCATCACGCCGCCCGCGGTGTCCGCCGGCGTGAAGAACCGCTGGATCGCCTCGTACAGGACGTATCCGCCGACGCCGAGCAGCAGCAGACAGTTGGCGAGCGCCGCCAGGATCTCCGCGCGGGCGAGGCCGAAGGTGCGGTGGGCGCTCGGCGGGCGGCTCGCGAAGTGGATGGCGAGCAGCGCCATGCCCAGACCCAGGGCGTCCGTGGCCATGTGCGCCGCGTCCGCGATGAGCGCGAGTGAATCCGCGAGCACACCGCCGACGACCTCGACCACCATCACGAAGAGCGTGATCGCCAGCGCACCGCGCAGCCGCCCGCGGTACGCCGCTGCCGCCGTCCCGGTGGCCGGGGCGTGCGCGTGCGCGTGCCCGTGGTCGTGCCCAACCCCCATGAGACGCACCCTCCTGTGTTCCGCCCTGTGTTCCGCCCGGGATCACAGTGAACTACGGGTGGGGGGTATCCGGCAACGCGGCACTGAACACCGTTGTCATGTGCCCTGACCTGCGGAAACGAACCGCAGGTCAGGGTGGTGCCGGCTCACTGGCCGTGGTGCAGCCGCCAGCCCTGCCAGGCGGACCCGACCATCTCGGGCACGGTGCGCCGGGCCCGCCAGCCCAGTTCCCCGGCGGCCCGTGCGGCCGAGGCGACCGCGCGCGGGGCGTCACCGGGGCGGCGGCCCTCGACGACGGGCGCGCGCCGGTCGCCGGTGACCTCGCCGATGACCGAGATCAGTTCGCGGACCGAAACGCCCTCACCGCGCCCGATGTTCACGGTCAGGTCGCCGGCCGGGCCCGCCCCGGCGAGCCGCCGGGCCGCCGCGAGGTGCGCCTCGGCGAGATCGGCCACGTGGATGTAGTCCCGGACGCAGGTGCCGTCCGGGGTGGGGTAGTCGTCGCCGAAGATCCGTGGGGCCTCGTCGCGGGTGAGCCGGTCGAAGACCATGGGGACGATGTTGAAGACGCCCATGTCGGCCAGCTCGGGGGCGGCCGCGCCCGCCACGTTGAAGTAGCGCAGGCACACCGTCGCGATGCCGTGCGCCCGGCCCGCCGCCCGGACGAGCCACTCACCGGTGAGCTTGGTCTCGCCGTACGGGTTCACCGGGGCGCACGGGGTGTCCTCTGTGATCAGGTCCACATCCGGGTTGCCGTAGACCGCCGCCGACGAGGAGAACAGGAACCGCTCGATCCCGGCCTCGGCGACCGCGTCCAGGAGCGTGCCGAGACCGCCCACGTTCTCCCGGTAGTAGTAGGTGGGGCGGTCCACCGACTCGGCGACCTGCTTGCGGGCCGCGAGATGCACCACACCGGTCACCTCGTGCTCGGCGAAGACCCGCCTCAGCAGGTCCGCGTCCATCGTGGAACCCGTGACGAGCGGCACGTCCGCCGGGAGCCGCGCGGGCACTCCGGCCGACAGGTCGTCCAGCGCCACGACGCGCTCCCCGTCGGCCGCCATGGCCCGCGCCACATGCGCCCCGATGTATCCGGCACCGCCGGTGATCAGCCAAGTCATGGTCGCCCACCCTATGCCGACGGCTCACCGGGCCCACCGGTGTCCCGGATGCCCGGTCCCGGTGGATACGCGGGCCGTGGTTTGTGGGGCGGACCCTTGATCACCCATGATGATCGCGGCAAAGGCCAGTACAGACCGCGTCGACCTGTCCGTGAACGGTCGGTGAACACAATCTTCCGGTCATCCGATAGCCTCTGCCGACAATGCCGCCCGGCTGTCACGGACAAGCGGCGCACCCAGCACGCAGACGACCGGCGCAGGCGCGTCGGCACCCAGGGAGTGAGTTCGGTTGTCGACCGCCATCGTGACCGGTCAGCCGGTCCCCGGATCGTCGCTCGAAGGCGATCTGCGGTCCCTCGGCTTCGAGGTGCGGGTGGCCGCGGACGCCGCCGACACCGAGATGCTCCTCGCCGCCGTCCCGGCGGACCAGCGGGTGGCCCTCGTCGACTCCCGCTTCGTCGGGCACCCGCACGCGCTGCGCCTCGGCCTGACCGACCCCCGCTTCCCGCTCGCCGCGGTCACCGGCGCCGTGACCGCGCAGCCGGCCGGCCGTGAGGCCCTGACCCGGGCGATGGCGCGGGAGGCCTCGGCCGGCGGTGGCACGGCGGTCGCCGTCGACAGCCTCGCCGACCGGATCGTCACCGCCCTCGGCACCGACGGCGCCGAGGTGCACCGCCCCGAGCTCGGCAGCCTCGTCGCCGCCGTCCCCGCCGACCCGCAGGCCCGCAACGAGGCACGGCAGGCCGTGGACGCCGTCGACGACGAGGCCGTACGCCTGAAGTCGGCCGTGAAGGCCCGCGACGGCTTCTTCACCACGTTCTTCATCAGCCCGTACTCGCGCTACCTCGCCCGCTGGTGCGCGCGCCGCGGTCTGACCCCGAACCAGGTCACCACGGCCTCGCTGCTCACCGCGCTGATCGCGGCCGGCTGCGCGGCCACCGGCACCCGGCCCGGCTTCGTCGCCGCCGGTGTCCTGCTGATCTTCTCGTTCGTCCTGGACTGCACCGACGGCCAGCTCGCCCGCTACTCCCTGCAGTACTCCACGCTGGGCGCCTGGCTCGACGCGACCTTCGACCGGGCCAAGGAGTACGCGTACTACGCGGGCCTCGCGCTCGGCGCGGCGCGCGGCGGCGACGACGTATGGGCCCTCGCGCTCGGCGCGATGATCCTGCAGACCTGCCGGCACGTGGTGGATTTCTCCTTCAACGAGGCGAACGTCGGGGATCCCGACGCCACCGCCAACACCAGCCCCACCGCGGCCCTGTCCGGCAAGCTCGACAGTGTCGGCTGGACGGTCTGGGCGCGCCGGATGATAGTCCTGCCCATCGGCGAACGATGGGCCATGATCGCCGTCCTGACGGCGCTGACGACTCCCCGGATCACCCTCTACGCGCTGCTCGTCGGCTGCGCCCTCGCTGCGACATACACCACAGCGGGACGCGTGCTGCGGTCCCTGACCCGCAGGGCGCGGCGGACCGACCGGGCCGCGCTGGCGCTGGCGGACCTCGCCGACTTTGGCCCGCTCGCCCAGGGCCTCGCCCGCGTCCTGGGCAGGGGCCTGCCCGGCTTCGCGGTCCCCGCCGTCGCCCTGCTCGGCGGCGCCGCCGTGGTGACCGCCTCCGCGCTCACCGGCTTCGGCGGGGCGCTGCCCGTCGCCGCGGCCGCCTTCTACGTCCTGACCTCGGCGCTTGCCGTCGCCCGCCCGCTCAAGGGCGCCCTCGACTGGCTGGTCCCGCCCTTCTTCCGGGCCGCCGAATACGGCACCGTGCTCGCCCTCGCGGTTGAAGCGGGGGTGAACAGAGCGCTTCCCGCGACTTTCGGCCTGGTGGCCGCCGTCGCCTACCATCACTACGACACGGTGTACCGCATCCGCGGCAACGCCGGAGCGCCGCCGGCCTGGCTGGTGCGCGCGATCGGGGGGCAGGAGGGGCGCACGCTGCTCGTCACGGTGCTCGCCGCGCTGCTCACCCCTGCGCAGTTCAGGGGCGCGCTCACGGTCCTCGCCGTGGCCGTCGCCCTCGTGGTGCTCGTCGAGAGCATCCGGTTCTGGGTGACCGCCCACAAGGGTGGCGCGCCCGCCGTACACGATGAAGGAGAACCCGCATGATCGGCCTCGTGCTGGCGGCCGGCGCCGGAAGGCGCCTGCGCCCCTACACCGACAGCCTTCCCAAGGCTCTGGTGCCGGTGGGCCCCGCGGGTATAGAGGACTCGATCACGGTGCTCGACCTCACACTCGGCAACTTCGCCGAGATCGGCCTGACCGAGGTCGCGATCATCGTCGGCTACCGCAAGGAGGCCGTGTACGAGCGCAAGGCGGCGCTGGAGGCGAAGTACGGCCTCCAGCTCACCCTCATCGACAACGACAAGGCCGAGGAGTGGAACAACGCCTACTCCCTGTGGTGCGGCCGTGACGCCCTCAAGGACGGTGTGATCCTCGCCAACGGCGACACCGTGCACCCGGTCTCCGTCGAGAAGACGCTGCTCGCCGCCCGCGGCGACGGCAAGAAGATCATCCTCGCCCTCGACACGGTGAAGTCGCTGGCCGACGAGGAGATGAAGGTCGTCGTCCACCCCGAGAAGGGCATGACGAAGATCACCAAGCTGATGGACCCCGCCGAGGCCACCGGCGAGTACATCGGCGTCACCCTCATCGAGGGCGACGCCGCCCCCGAACTGGCCGACGCGCTGAAGACCGTGTGGCAGTCCGACCCGCAGCAGTTCTACGAGCACGGCTACCAGGAGCTCGTCAACCGCGGCTTCCGGATCGACACGGCGCCGATCGGCGACGTCCGGTGGGTCGAGATCGACAACCACGACGATCTCGCCAGGGGACGGGAGATCGCGTGCCAGTACTGACCCGGCTCATCCCGTCGCCGGTCGTCGTGGACATCCGCCCGGGTGCCCTCGACGACCTGGCCTCCGTGCTCGCCGACCAGCGCATCTCGCAGTCCGGCCGGCTCGCCGTCGCGGTCAGCGGCGGCTCCGGCGCGCAACTGGCCCGGCGCATCGCCCCCTCGCTGCCCGGCGCCAGCTGGTACGAGGTCGGCGGCGGCACCCTCGACGACGCCATCCGGCTGGCCGGCGACATCAAGGCCGGCCGCTACGACGCGGTCGTGGGCCTCGGCGGCGGCAAGATCATCGACTGCGCCAAGTTCGCGGCGGCCCGGGTGGGTCTCCCGCTGGTCGCCGTGCCGACGAACCTCGCGCACGACGGCCTGTGCTCGCCGGTCGCGACCCTCGACAACGACGCGGGCCGCGGCTCCTACGGCGTGCCGAACCCGATCGCGGTCGTGATCGACCTGGACGTGATCCGCCAGGCGCCGGCCCGGTTCGTGCGCGCCGGGATCGGTGACGCCGTCTCCAACATCAACTCGATCGCGGACTGGGAGCTGTCCAACCGCGTCACCGGCGAGAAGATCGACGGCCTCGCCTCCGCCATGGCCCGCCAGGCGGGCGAGGCGGTGCTGCGCCACCCCGGCGGCATCGGGGACAGCGACTTCCTCCAGGTGCTCGCCGAGGCGCTGGTCCTCACCGGCATCGCGATGTCGATCTCGGGCGACTCCCGGCCCGCCTCGGGCTCCTGCCACGAGATCAACCACGCCTTCGACCTGCTCTTCCCCAAGCGCGCCGCGAGCCACGGCGAGCAGTGCGGCCTGGGGGCGGCCTTCGCGATGTACCTGCGCGGGGCCCACGAGGAGTCGGTGTACATGGCCGAGGTCCTGCGCCGGCACGGGCTGCCCGTGCTGCCGGAGGAGATCGGCTTCACCGTCGACGAGTTCGTCCGGGTCGTCGAGTTCGCCCCGGAGACCCGGCCCGGCCGCTACACGATCCTCGAACACCTCGACCTCAAGACCCACCAGATCAAGGACATCTACGTCGACTATGTCAAGGCCATCGGTAGCTGAACTCCGTCCGGTCGTCCACCCCGCGGGGGTGAAGGACCGGCGCAGCGGTGAGCACTGGGCGGGACGCCTCTACATGCGCGAGGTGTCCCTGCGCGTCGACCGCTATCTGGTGAACACCAGGGTCACGCCCAACCAGCTCACGTACCTGATGACCGTCTGCGGTGTGCTCGCGGCCCCGGCCCTGCTGGTGCCGGGGATCGCGGGCGCCGTGCTCGGCGTGGTCGCCACCCAGCTGTACCTGCTGCTGGACTGCGTCGACGGCGAGATCGCCCGCTGGAAGAAGCAGTACTCGCTCGGCGGGGTCTATCTGGACCGGGTCGGCGCCTATCTGACCGACGCGGCCGTCCTGGTCGGCCTCGGCCTGCGCGCCGCCGACCTGTGGGGGAGCGGGCGCGTCGACTGGCTGTGGGCCTTCCTCGGCACCCTCGCCGCGCTCGGCGCGATCCTGATCAAGGCCGAGACCGACCTGGTCGGCGTCGCCCGGCACCAGGCCGGCCTGGAGCCGGTCAAGGAGGCGGCGTCCGAGCCGCGTTCGTCCGGCATGGCGCTGGCCCGCCGGGCCGCCGCGGCCCTCAAGTTCCACCGGCTGATCCTCGGCATCGAGGCCTCCCTGCTGATCCTGCTCCTCGCCATCGCGGACCAGATCAGGGGCGACCTGTTCTTCACCCGGCTCGGCACCGCCGTGCTCGCCGGGATCGCACTGCTGCAGACCGTGCTGCACCTGGTGTCCATCCTCGCGTCGAGCAGGCTGAGGTGAGCGCCGTGGACATCTCGGCCCCGCTGAAGGTCGGCGCGGTGATCATCACCATGGGCAACCGCCCCGACGAGCTCAGGGCACTGCTCGACTCGGTCGCCAAGCAGGACGGCGACCGGGTCCAGGTGGTCGTCGTCGGCAACGGCTCGCCGGTCCCGGACGTCCCCGAGGGCGTGCGGACGTTGGAGCTGCCCGAGAACCTGGGCATCCCCGGCGGCCGCAACGTCGGCACGGAGGCCTTCGGCCCCAGCGGCCGCGACGTCGACATATTGCTGTTCCTCGACGACGACGGCCTCCTCGCCACGCACGACACCGCCGAACTGTGCCGGCAGGCCTTCGCCGCCGACCCGGACCTCGGCATCATCAGTTTCCGCATCGCCGACCCGGACACCGGCGTCACCCAGCGCCGGCACGTGCCGCGGCTGCGCGCCGCCGACCCGATGCGCTCCTCCCGGGTCACCACTTTCCTCGGCGGCGCCAACGCGGTGCGCACCCGGGTCTTCGCCGAAGTCGGCGGTCTGCCCGACGAGTTCTTCTACGCGCACGAGGAGACCGACCTGGCCTGGCGGGCCCTCGACGCCGGCTGGATGATCGACTACCGGTCCGACATGGTGCTCTACCACCCGACGACCGCGCCCTCCCGGCACGCGGTGTACCACCGCATGGTCGCCCGCAACCGCGTCTGGCTGGCCCGCCGCAACCTCCCCGCGCTCCTGGTCCCCGTCTACCTCGGGGTCTGGATGGCGCTCACCCTGCTGCGCCGCCCCTCCCGGCCGGCCCTGAAGGCATGGTTCGGCGGTTTCCGGGAAGGCTGGGCCGGACCGTGCGGTCCCCGCAGGCCCATGAAGTGGCGTACGGTGTGGCGGCTGACCCGACTGGGCCGGCCCCCCGTCATCTGACAAGCTCGTCCATGGGACGCCGCGCACGACGAAGCGGCCTCCGGGCGAACCGAAGACGACGAAGACGACCTCGAAGACGAAAGTTTCCACCCGTGAGTGAGACCACCCATGACGTCGGAGTCGCGGTGACCGCGGCTCCGTCGCCCGACGAGGGACTGACGGCGACCCAGCTCGCCGCCAAGTACGGGCTCGCCGTGAGCGGCGCCCGGCCATCGCTCGTCGAGTACGTCCGTCAGCTGTGGGGTCGGCGGCACTTCATCCTCGCCTTCTCCCAGGCGAAGCTGACCGCCCAGTACAGCCAGGCCAAGCTCGGCCAGTTGTGGCAGGTGGCCACACCGCTGCTGAACGCCGGCGTGTACTACTTCGTCTTCGGCGTCATCCTGCACGCGAGCCGGGGCATGTCCCAGGACATCTACATCCCGTTCCTGGTCACGGGTGTGTTCGTGTTCACCTTCAGCCAGAGCTCGATCATGTCCGGCGTGCGCGCGATCTCCGGGAACCTCGGCCTGGTGCGGGCGCTGCACTTCCCGCGCGCCTCGCTGCCCATCTCCTTCGCGCTCCAGCAGCTCCAGCAGCTGCTCTTCTCGATGATCGTGCTGTTCGTCGTCGCGATCGGCTTCGGCAGCTACCCGAGCCTGTCCTGGCTGCTGATCCTTCCGATCCTGGCGCTGCAGTTCCTCTTCAACACCGGGCTCGCGCTGGCCGTGGCCCGGATGGGCGCCAAGACCCCGGACCTCGCCCAGCTGATGCCGTTCATCCTGCGCACCTGGATGTACATGTCCGGCGTCATGTTCTCGATCAACCACATGATGGCCGGCCGCCCGGAGTGGGTGGTCCGCGCGATGGAGGTCAACCCGGCCGCCGTCTTCATGGACCTGATGCGCTTCGCGCTCATCGACGGCTACGGCGCCTCGAACCTCCCGCCGCACGTGTGGGCCATCGCCCTCTTCTGGGCCGTGGCCGTCTTCGCCGGCGGCTTCGTGTACTTCTGGAAGGCGGAGGAGCGGTACGGCCGTGGCTGAACAGAACGACGACAACATCGGGGCCAAGATCCCCACCGTCATCTCGGACGAGCTGCACATCGTCTACCGCGTGCACGGCGCCAAGACCGGCAAGGGCAGCGCCACCGCCGCGCTCAGCCGCATACTCAAGCGGGGGGAGGAGCGGGGCGTACGCAAGGTGCACGCCGTGCGCGGTGTCTCCTTCGTCGCCTACCGGGGCGAGGCCATCGGCCTGATCGGCTCCAACGGCTCCGGCAAGTCCACCCTGCTGCGCGCCATCGCCGGCCTGCTGCCCGCCGAGAAGGGCAAGGTCTTCACCGACGGCCAGCCCTCGCTGCTCGGCGTCAACGCGGCCCTCATGAACGACCTCACGGGCGAGCGGAACATCATCCTGGGCGGGCTCGCGATGGGCATGTCCCGGGAGCAGGTCAAGGAGCGCTATCAGGACATCGTCGACTTCTCGGGCATCAACGAGAAGGGCGACTTCATCACCCTGCCGATGCGCACCTACTCCTCCGGCATGGCGGCCCGTCTCCGCTTCTCCATCGCCGCCGCCAAGGACCACGACGTCCTCATGATCGACGAGGCGCTGGCCACCGGTGACCGCAAGTTCCAGAAGCGCTCCGAGGAACGCATCCGGGAGCTGCGCAAGGAAGCCGGCACCGTGTTTCTGGTCAGTCACAACAACAAGTCCATCCGCGACACCTGCAACCGCGTCCTGTGGCTGGAGCGCGGTGAGCTGCGCATGGACGGCCCGACCGACGAGGTGCTCAAGGAGTACGAGAAGTTCACGGGCAAGTAGCCCGCAGCGCCGAGGGCCCCGCCGGAACCTTTCCGGCGGGGCCCGCGTCTGCAAAGGAAGCGTCAACTCGGTCTGGGCTTAGGAATCTTGACGCCAATCGGTGTGTTGTTGTGATGTGCAGGACACCCCGACGGACCTCGCTGCGTTGTACAACGTAAGCTGTACCGGTCCCCGAATGCGGCAAGTAGGGCCATAATGCACGACACCCGCACCCGGGCCGCCCCACGGACGGCCGGGCGGCGTGTCCGAAATAGTGTGTATCGGATCGGCAGTGTAGAACGGGAGATGTGACGGCAATGGCTACGGAAACTCCCCAGCTCAACGCAGCATGTGCCGTCCTCGCCGCGGGCAGCGTGCGGTGACGCGAACGCACCCCGCGCCCTCCGGTGATCCGGAGCGCGGCACGCTGGACAAGGCCGCGGACGAGAACTTCCCGGTGGCCCCGTTCTTCCTGCCCAAGGCCTGGCGCGACGACCTCATGGCGGTGTACGGCTTCGCCCGCCTCGTCGACGACATCGGTGACGGCGATCTGGCCCCGGGCGGCGCCGACGCCGCCCTGCTCGGCGTGTCGGCCGCCGAGGCCGAGGACCGGCTCGCGCTGCTCGACGCCTTCGAGGCCGATCTGCACCGCGTGTTCGACTCCACCCCGCAGCACCCGATCCTGCGCCGCCTCCAGCCCACCGTCGAGCGCCACTCGCTCACCCCCGAACCCTTCCTCGGTCTGATCGCCGCCAACCGCCAGGACCAGCTCGTCTCCCGGTACGAGACCTACGAGGACCTCCTCGCCTACTGCGAACTGTCGGCCAACCCCGTCGGCCGCCTCGTCCTCGCCGTCACCGGCACCACGACCCCCGAGCGGGTCCGGCGCTCCGACTCGATCTGCACGGCACTGCAGATCGTGGAACACCTCCAGGACGTCGCCGAGGACCTCGGCCGCGACCGGATCTACCTGCCCGCCACGGACATGAAGCGCTTTCACGTCCAGGAGGCGGATCTCGCCGCGGAAACCGCGAGCGCATCGGTGCGCGCCCTGGTTGCATACGAAGCGCAACGCGCCGGCGATCTGCTGAATGAAGGCGCCCCCCTGGTGGGTAGCGTCCACGGCAGATTGAGGCTGCTGCTCGCGGGGTTCGTGGCGGGGGGAAGGGCGGCGATCCACGCGGTCGCCGCCGCTGATTACGACGTACTTCCCGGCCCGCCCAAGCCCGGCAAGGTCCAGCTGCTGCGCGAGGTGGGCGTGATTCTGCGAGGAGAGGGGTGATCCGGACCGTGGACTCAGCACACGTGTCCGCACCGGTACTCGCCGCCTACAGCTACTGCGAGGCCGTCACCGGGCAGCAGGCCCGTAACTTCGCGTACGGCATCAGGCTGTTGCCGACGCCGAAGCGCCGCGCGATGTCGGCGCTGTACGCGTTTTCCCGGCGCGTCGACGACATCGGCGACGGCGCGCTGGCCAACGATGTCAAGGTCGCGCGGCTGGAGGACACCCGGTCGCTGCTCGGCCGGATCCGCGAGGACGCGGTCGGCGAGGACGACACCGACCCGGTCGCCGTGGCCCTGGCGCACGCCTCCCGGGCGTTCCCGATCCCGCTCGGCGGCCTGGACGAACTCATCGACGGCGTCCAGATGGACGTACGCGGCGAGACGTACGAGACCTGGGACGACCTGAAGGTCTACTGCCGCTGTGTGGCCGGCGCCATCGGGCGTCTGTCCCTCGGCGTGTTCGGTACGGAACCGGGGGCGCACGGCGCCGAGCGCGCACCCGAATACGCCGACACGCTCGGGCTCGCGCTGCAGCTGACCAACATCCTCAGGGACGTCCGCGAGGACGCCGAGGGCGGGCGCACCTACCTGCCCGCGGACGATCTCGCGAAGTTCGGCTGCTCGGCCGGGTTCAACGGGCCGACCCCACCGGAGGGCTCCGACTTCGCGGGCCTCGTGCACTTCGAAGTGCGCCGGGCCCGCGCCCTTTTCGCCGAGGGCTACCGGCTGCTCCCCATGCTCGACCGGCGCAGCGGCGCCTGTGTCGCCGCCATGGCCGGCATCTACCGCCGCCTGCTCGACCGCATCGAGCGCGAGCCGGAGGCCGTGCTGCGCGGCCGGGTCTCGCTGCCCGGACGCGAGAAGGCGTACGTCGCCGTGCGCGGACTGTCCGGGCTGGACACCCGTCGGCACGCCTCGCGGCGGACCGTCAGGAGGCGTGCCTGATGGACAGTCCGGTTCCAGGCGACTCCACCGGAGAAAAGCGGCACGCAACCCTCCGGTGCGGCGCGGCGTCCCTGACTGCGACAGCCTGCCGTGCAGTGTTCAACCAGCACGGCGGGCCCGCACGGAAGGACGCACGATGACCGACGGCACGCGGCAGGACACGCCGCAGGCGGACGACCCGGAACACTCCGGGCGCACCGCCGTCGTGGTCGGCGGCGGACTCGCCGGGATCACCGCCGCGCTCGCCCTCGCGGACGCGGGCGTCCGGGTCACCCTGCTCGAAGGCAGGCCGCGCCTGGGCGGGCTGGCCTTCTCCTTCCAACGCGGCGACCTGACCGTCGACAACGGCCAGCACGTGTACCTGCGCTGCTGCACCGCCTACCGCTGGTTCCTCGACCGGGTCGACGGCACGGCGCTGGCGCCACTGCAGGATCGTCTCGACGTGCCCGTTCTCGACGTTTCCAAGCCCGCGGGCCGACGCCTCGGCAGGCTGCGGCGCGACCCGCTGCCCGTACCCCTGCACCTGGGCCGGAGCCTGGCCGCCTACCCGCACCTGTCGCTCGCCGAGCGGGCCAGGGTGGGGCGTGCCGCGCTCGCGCTCAAGGGGCTCGACCTCGCCGATCCGACCCTGGACACCCAGGACTTCGGCAGCTGGCTGGCCGGACACGGCCAGTCGGCGCGTGCCGTCGAGGCCCTGTGGGACCTGGTCGGGGTCGCCACCCTCAACGCGGTCGCGGGCGACGCCTCGCTGGGGCTCGCCGCGATGGTGTTCAAGACCGGTCTGCTGTCCGACCCGGGCGCGGCCGACATCGGCTGGGCGCGCGTCCCGCTGGGTGAACTGCACGACCGGCTGGCCCGCAAGGCGCTCGACTCCGCGGGCGTGCGTACCGGGGTCCGTACACGCGTCACCTCCATCTCTACCAACGAAAACGGAAGTTGGAGCGTTCAGGTTCCCGGCGAGACACTCGTGGCCGACGTGGTCGTGCTCGCCGTACCGCAGCGCGAGGCCCACGAGCTGCTGCCGCCCGGCGCCCTCGACGCCCCCCAGAACCTCCTGGCGATCGACACCGCGCCGATCCTCAACGTCCATGTCGTCTACGACCGCAAGGTGCTCGCCAAGCCGTTCTTCGCGGCGCTCGGCACCCCGGTGCAGTGGGTCTTCGACCGCACCGAGGCGTCCGGGCTGCGCGCGGGCCAGTACCTCGCCCTGTCCCAGTCCGCCGCGCGGGACGAGATCGACGAGCCGGTCGCCGTGCTGCGGGAGCGCTATCTGCCCGAGCTGGAGCGATTGCTGCCCGCCGCGCGCGGCGCGCAGGTGCGGGACTTCTTCGTCACCCGGGAGCGCACGGCCACGTTCGCCCCCACCCCCGGCGTCGGGCGGCTGCGGCCCGGCGCCCGTACCAAGGCCCCCGGCCTCTACCTGGCCGGAGCGTGGACCGCCACAGGGTGGCCCGCGACCATGGAGAGTGCGGTCCGCAGTGGAGTGAGCGCGGCCGACGCCGCGCTGAGCACCCTGGGCCGGCCCCGCCCCAGCCACCTCTTCGACTTCGAGGAGGCGGCGTGATGCTCGACCGGCACACGGCAGGCCCCCGCACCCCCGGTACCGCAACAAGAGGAGAGACTGTGCCCACTGTGCCCCCGGCCTCGACGCCCGCGCGGCGGACCGCGGTGGACGTGACCGCGCTCCTGGAGCGCGGCCGGACCCTGGCCACACCGGTACTGCGGGCGGCCGTCGACCGCCTGGCACCTCCCATGGACACGGTCGCCGCCTACCACTTCGGCTGGATCGACGCCCAGGGCAATCCCGCGGACGGCGACGGCGGCAAGGCCGTGCGCCCCGCGCTCGCCGTGCTCTCCGCCGAGGTCACCGGCGCCGCGCCCGCGGTCGGCATCCCGGGCGCCGTCGCCGTCGAGCTGGTGCACAACTTCTCGCTGCTGCACGACGACCTGATGGACGGCGACGAGCAGCGCCGCCACCGTGACACCGTCTGGAAGGTGCACGGCCCCGCCCAGGCCATCCTGGTCGGCGACGCCCTGTTCGCCCTCGCCAACGAGATCCTGCTGGAGCTCGGCACCGTCGAGGCCGGCCGGGCCACCCGCCGGCTGACCACCGCCACCCGCGCCCTGATCGACGGTCAGGCGCAGGACATCTCCTACGAACACCGCGACCGGGTCAGCGTCGAGGAGTGCCTGGAGATGGAGGGCAACAAGACCGGCGCCCTGCTCGCCTGCGCCAGCTCCATCGGCGCGGTGCTCGGCGGCGCGGACGACCGCACCGCCGACACGCTGGAGAAGTACGGCTACCACCTCGGCCTCGCCTTCCAGGCCGTGGACGACCTGCTCGGCATCTGGGGCGACCCGGAGGCGACCGGCAAGCAGACCTGGAGCGACCTGCGCCAGCGCAAGAAGTCGCTGCCGGTCGTGGCCGCGCTCGCGGCGGGCGGCTCCGCCTCCGAGCGGCTCGGCGAGATGCTCGCCGCCGACGCCAAGAGCAGCGACTTCGAGAACTTCTCGGAGGAGGAGTTCGCCGCCCGCGCGGCCCTCATCGAGGAGGCGGGCGGCCGTGAGTGGACCGCCGAGGAGGCGCGCCGCCAGTACGCCATCGCCCTCGAAGCCCTCGACGCCATCGACATGCCCGCCATGGTCCGGGACCGGTTCGCGGCGCTCGCCGACTTCGTCGTCGTACGAAAGAGATGATCACTATCGGTCGAATAGCCCTCGCGTAGTCGCCGGCCGGTGGCGCGAGTCACGACGCGTACCGGCCGACGGCGGACCCACAGCAGCACGACTCGCACGACTGCACGAAGGGGAAGCCATGACAGCGACGACCGACGGAAGCCCCGGGGCACTGCCTCCCCGCGCTGCCGCGGCCAGCGAAACCGACATCACGAGCCCTGTGGCGGCCGGGGTGCACGATGCCGCCGAACGCGCCGTACAGCGGGCCACCGACTTCCTGCTGGCCGGGCAGGACGCCGAGGGCTGGTGGAAGGGCGACCTCGAAACCAACGTGACGATGGACGCCGAGGACCTGCTGCTCCGTCAGTTCCTGGGCATCCGCGACGAGGCCACGACCCAGGCCGCCGCGCTCTTCATCCGGGGCGAGCAGCGCGAGGACGGCGCCTGGGCCACCTTCTACGGCGGGCCCGGCGAACTCTCCGCCACCGTCGAGGCGTACGTCGCCCTGCGACTGGCCGGTGACGCGCCCGAAGAGCCCCACATGGCGAAGGCCTCGGCCTGGGTCCGGGAACGGGGCGGCATCGCCGCGGCGCGCGTGTTCACCCGGATCTGGCTGGCCCTGTTCGGCTGGTGGAAGTGGGAGGACCTGCCCGAACTCCCGCCGGAACTCCTCTACTTCCCCAAGTGGTTCCCGCTCAGCATCTACCGGTTCGGCTGCTGGGCGCGGCAGACCATCGTGCCCCTCACGGTCGTCTCGGCCAAGCGCCCGGTGCGTCCGGCACCCTTCCCGCTCGACGAGCTGCACACCGACCCCGACCTCCCCAACCCGCCGCAGCCGCTCGCCCCGGCGACGACCTGGGACGGCCTCTTCCAGCGCCTCGACAAGGTGGTCCGCGGCTACCGCGCCGTCGCCGTGCGCAGGCTGCGCCGGGCCGCGATGAACTCCGCCGCCCGCTGGATCGTCGAGCGCCAGGAGAACGACGGCTGCTGGGGCGGGATCCAGCCGCCCGCCGTGTACTCGATCATCGCGCTGCACCTGCTCGGCTACGACCTCCAGCACCCCGTGATGCGGGCCGGCCTGGAATCGCTGGATCGTTACGCCGTGTGGCGCGAGGACGGCGCCCGGATGATCGAGGCGTGCCAGTCGCCGGTGTGGGACACCTGCCTGGCGACCATCGCGCTCGCCGACGCGGGTGTGCCCGCCGACCACCCGCAACTCGTCAAGGCCGCCGACTGGATGCTGGGCGAGCAGATCGTGCGGCCCGGCGACTGGTCCGTGCGACGACCCCAACTGCCGCCTGGCGGCTGGGCGTTCGAGTTCCACAACGACAACTATCCCGACATCGACGACACCGCCGAGGTGGTCCTCGCGCTGCGCCGCGTCCGGCACCACGACCCGGAACGGGTCGACAAGGCGATCGGGCGCGGAGTGCGCTGGAACCTCGGGATGCAGTCCAGGAACGGCGCGTGGGGCGCCTTCGACGCCGACAACACCAGCCCGTTCCCCAACCGGCTGCCCTTCTGCGACTTCGGCGAGGTCGTCGACCCGCCCTCGGCCGACGTCACCGCGCACGTCGTCGAGATGCTCGCGGTCGAGGGCCTGGCCCACGACCCGCGCACCCGGCGGGGCATCGAGTGGCTGCTGGCCGAACAGGAGCCGGACGGCTCGTGGTTCGGGCGCTGGGGCGTCAACTACGTCTACGGCACCGGGTCGGTGGTGCCCGCCCTGACCGCCGCCGGTCTGCCCGCCTCGCATCCGGCGATCCGCCGCGCCGTGACCTGGCTGGAGACCGTCCAGAACGACGACGGCGGCTGGGGCGAGGACCTGCGCTCCTACAAGTACGTCAAGGAGTGGAGCGGCCGCGGCGCCTCCACCGCCTCGCAGACGGCATGGGCCCTGATGGCGCTGCTGGCGGCGGGGGAGCGGGACTCCAAGGCCGTGGAGCGCGGCATCGAGTGGCTCGCCACCACCCAGCGGGCGGACGGCTCCTGGGACGAGCCGTACTTCACCGGCACCGGGTTCCCCTGGGACTTCTCCATCAACTACCACCTCTACCGGCAGGTCTTCCCGCTCACCGCGCTCGGCCGCTATGTGCACGGGGAGCCCTTCACCGAGAAGGCCGATCGGATCGGCAAGCCCGCCGAGTCACCCGCCGAGGAGACCCTCGCCGAGGCCAAGGGGAGCTGATGAGCGCACAGCCCGCCACGGCCCCGCTGCTGATCGCCTGCGCGCTCGGCATCGAGCACCTCGCCCTGCGCGCGGGCGACCGCGGCGGGGCGGGCGGGCCGGTCACGGTCCTGCGGACGGGCATGGGGCCCAAGGCGGCGCAGCGCTCCGTCACCCGGGTGCTGGCCGACCCCGCACTGGCCGGCGCCGCGGTCCTGGCCACCGGCTTCTGCGCGGGGCTCGCCCCCGGCATGCACCCCGGCGACCTGGTCGTCGCCGAGGAGACCCGGGACCCGCACGGGAACGTCCCGTGCGTGGGCACCGACCTGCTCGTCAAGGAACTCGTCCGCACCTTGCCCGGGCGCACCGTCCACACCGGACCCCTCATCGGTTCCGATCACGTCGTCCGCGGTCACGAACGGTCCGATCTGCTCGCGACCGGCGCAATCGCGGTCGACATGGAGTCGGCGGCCACGCTCCTGAGCGCCGTCCGCGCAGGCGAGCGCCCGGTTGCGGCCGTCCGAGTGGTCGTGGACGCTCCTGAACACGAACTCGTCCGGATCGGCACGGTGCGCGGTGGAATATCTGCTTTCCGCGTCCTTCGTTCCGTCCTTCCCGCTTTCTTCGAATGGCACCGTTCTTTGCTGCTCCCCCGGAGGTGAGCCAGATGGCCATGCCGCTGCGTCAGTCCATCAAGGTCGCTACTTACTTGGCCGAACAGAAGCTCCGCAGGCGGGACAAGTTTCCGCTCATCGTCGAGCTGGAACCGCTCTTCGCCTGCAACCTCAAGTGCGAGGGCTGCGGCAAGATCCAGCACCCGGCCGGGGTGCTCAAGCAGCGCATGCCCGTCGCCCAGGCCGTGGGAGCGGTGCTGGAGTCCGGCGCGCCCATGGTGTCCATCGCCGGCGGCGAACCCCTGATGCACCCTCAGATCGACGAGATCGTGCGGCAGTTGGTGGCCAAGAAGAAGTACGTCTTCCTCTGCACCAACGCCATGCTGCTGCGCAAGAAGATGGACGACTTCACGCCCTCGCCGTACTTCGCCTTCGCGGTGCACATCGACGGGCTGCGTGAACGGCACGACGAGTCCGTTGCGAAGGAAGGCGTGTTCGACGAGGCCGTGGAGGCCATCAAGGAGGCCAAGCGGCGCGGCTTCCGGGTGACCACCAACTCGACCTTCTTCAACACCGACACCCCGCAGACGATCGTCGAGGTGCTCAACTTCCTCAATGACGACCTGAAGGTGGACGAGATGATGATCTCGCCCGCGTACGCCTACGAGAAGGCGCCCGACCAGGAGCACTTCCTGGGTGTGGAGCAGACCCGCGAGCTGTTCAAGAAGGCCTTCGCGGGCGGCAATCGGCGCCGCTGGCGGCTCAACCACTCGCCGCTGTTCCTCGACTTCCTGGAGGGCAAGGTCGACTTCCCCTGCACCGCGTGGGCGATCCCGAACTACTCGCTGTTCGGCTGGCAGCGCCCCTGCTACCTGATGAGCGACGGCTACGTCCCGACGTACCGCGAGCTGATCGAGAAGACGGACTGGGACAAGTACGGTCGGGGCAAGGACCCGCGCTGCGCCAACTGCATGGCGCACTGCGGCTACGAGCCCACCGCCGTCCTCGCCACCATGGGCTCCCTCAAGGAGTCGCTGCGGGCCATGCGCGAGACGGTCTCCGGGAACCGGGAGTGACGCGATGACCGCCGTACCCCTGGGCGTCCCCGAGGTGCCGCCCCGGCCGATCGCCGAGCGCCGCAAGAGCCGGCAGATCATGGTCGGGTCCGTGGCGGTCG
>NZ_JADDRL010000040.1 GCF_021538895.1 Streptomyces olivochromogenes
GTTTCCAAACTCTATCAGTGCTTTTCCGTCTCTCTGACCACCCTCTCGCAGACATGCAAAAGGAGACCCAGAGAAAGGATCTGACTAGTTTGGGTGCCGCTGAGCCAGGACGCTTGGTAGCGCCGCTCGGTCTCAAGCAGGGGTACGACTGTACACGGGGCCTTGAAGCACGTGCAAATCGATTGGGCTGGTGGTCTAGACCACTAGCTGGTAGCTTTCATGCGGAACGGGCACTTCATCTGGCATACCCTGCTGCTCAGCGTGCCGTTCGGGACAGAACTAATGACGGCCCATCTGCCGCTCCACCCCTGGGAGGCTTCCCATGACCACCGTGACGTCCCCTGTCGCAGGACGCTCCATCGGACTGGCATCCGTGCCGGATCCGGTCTTCTCCGGGGCCATGGTCGGCCCGGGTACCGCTATCGACCCCGTCCGTGAGCCTGCCGAGGCCGTCTCGCCGGTGGACGGCGTCATCGTCTCCCTGCACCCGCACGCCTTCGTCGTCGTCGACGACGAAGGCCATGGCGTACTCACCCACCTTGGCATCGACACCGTGCAGCTCAATGGCGAAGGCTTCGAGCTGCTCGTCAACAAGGGCGACACCGTGACCCGCGGCCAGAGCATCGTCCGCTGGAACCCGGCCGCCGTCGAGGAGACCGGCAAGTCCCCGATCTGCCCCATCGTGGCGCTGGAAGCCACGGCCGAGTCCCTTTCCGAGCTCCGTGACGACGGCGATGTGAAGCCCGGCGACAGCCTCTTCGTCTGGAAGTGACGTCGTTGCCGTCGTGCGACGGCGAGCAGGACAACCACCGCGGCGGCGGGACCCGCCGCACTATCGGAGACGGGTGAGATGGAGACAACGCTGCGAGGCGTCGGCGTGAGCCACGGTGTGGCGATCGGCGAGGTTCGGCACATGGGAACGGCGGTGCTGGAACCGCCTGCCAAGCAGATCCCGGCGGAGGAGGCGGAGCGCGAGCAGGGGCGTGCCCGCCAGGCCGTGGAAGCCGTGGCCGCTGACCTGATGGCGCGCGGCAATCTGGCCGGGGGCGAGGCCCAGGCGGTGCTTGAGGCGCAGGCCATGATGGCCCAGGACCCCGAGCTCATCGCGGACGTGGATCGGCGTATCGCCGTCGGCAGCACGGCCGAGCGTGCCGTGTACGACGCGCTCGCCGCGTACCGGGAGCTGCTGGCCGGGGCCGGTGAGTACTTCGCCGGCCGGGTGGCCGACCTCGACGACGTGCGGAACCGTATCGTCGCCCGGCTGCTCGGGGTGCCCATGCCGGGTGTCCCGGACAGCGACGAGCCGTACGTCCTTGTCGCCCGTGACCTCGCGCCCGCCGACACGGCCCTGCTGGACCCGACCCTGGTGCTCGGCTTCGTCACCGAGGAGGGCGGGCCGACCAGCCACAGCGCGATCCTGGCACGGGCGCTCGGCGTTCCGGCCGTCGTGGCGCTGCCGGGTGCCGTTGACCTGGCCGAGGGCACGGTGATCGCCGTGGACGGCAGCACCGGTGACATCTTCGTCAACCCGAGCGAGCAGAAGAAGGCGCAGCTGGAGGCCGCGGCGGCCGAGCGCAAGGCCGCGCTGGCCGCCTCGACCGGGCCGGGTGCCACGGCCGACGGACACAGGGTGCCGCTGCTGGCCAACGTCGGTGGGCCCGCGGACGTGCCGGCCGCCGTCGAGGCCGGCGCGGAGGGCGTCGGTCTCTTCCGTACCGAGTTCCTCTTCCTCGACGACAGCAAGAGGGCGCCGTCCGAGGAGAAGCAGGTCGAGGCCTACCGGCAGGTTCTCGAAGCGTTTCCCGAGGGCCGTGTCGTCGTGCGCGTGCTGGACGCGGGTGCCGACAAGCCGCTGGAGTTCCTGACCCCGGCGGACGAGCCGAACCCGGCGCTGGGCGTGCGCGGTCTGCGGACGCTGCTCGACCACCCCGAGGTCCTGCGCACGCAGCTGACCGCGCTGGCGACGGCCGCGGAGGGACTGCCGGTCTACCTCGAAGTGATGGCTCCGATGGTGGCCGACCGGGCCGACGCGAAGGCGTTCGCGGACGCCTGCCGTGACGCGGGGCTGCGCGCGAAGTTCGGCGCGATGGTGGAGATCCCGTCGGCCGCGCTGCGGGCGCGCTCGATTCTGCAGGAGGTCGAGTTCCTGTCCCTGGGGACGAATGACCTCGCGCAGTACACGTTCGCCGCGGACCGCCAGGTGGGTGCGGTGTCGCGTCTGCAGGATCCGTGGCAGCCCGCGCTGCTCGACCTGGTCGCGCTGGCCGCCGAGGCGGCGAAGGCCGAGGGCAAGAGCTGTGGTGTGTGTGGCGAGGCCGCGTCCGACCCGCTGCTGGCCTGTGTGCTGACGGGTCTGGGTGTCACCTCCCTGTCCATGGGTGCGGCGTCGATTCCCTATGTCCGGGCGACGCTGGCCAAGTACACGATGGCCCAGTGCGAGCGGGCCGCGTCAGCCGCGCGCGCGACGGACAGCGCCGAGGAGGCGCGTGGCGCCGCCCAGGCTGTGCTGTCCGGCGAGTAGAGGGTGCGGTCCGGCGAGCGGTCGGACCACGTCAAGGGTTTGATCAGGGGCGCTCCGCCTGCGGGTGGGGCGCCCCTGGTGTGTTCAGTGGCGGTGTCCCGGGGGCGTGTCCTCCTCACCGAGGTCGGGTGGGACGCAGTAGTCCACGCCGGATTCGGGGGCGATGAGGTCTCCGTTCTCGATGTCGGTGCAGTAGGCGTCGAAGACCTCGGCCGCGGTGAGGGGTGCCAGTCCGTCTCCTCGCAGGCGCCAGCCGTAGATACGGTCCGTGGTCCCCGGGGCGGTGGTGCGCATGACGAGTCCGCCGGCGCTGCGGGTGGCCAGGCCCAGGGCGAGGACGGTGGTGAATTCGAGGGCTTCCGCCTCGTCCAGGTGGGTGGCGCCGTCGCTGTCGTCGTCGGCGTGGAGGACGGAGACGAGGGGTTCGGGTGTGCTCATGACGCTGCACACCAGGTGTCGTTGGCCGGGAGCGGCCGTGTCGAGGATGCGGACGACGAGGTCGGCGGCGTGGGTGAAGGCGGCTCGGCCGATGTCCTCGCCGCAGGAGGCGCAGGGTCCGAGGCGGGCCAGCAGGGTGCTCGCGTACTCCCAGGTGGCTTGGCGGACGGCCTCGTCGACGAGGGCGGGCAGCAGGTCGGCGAGGGCCTGGCCGTCGTACGCGATGGTGGGGCCGGTGGCCGCGAGTTCCGCCGTGAAGCGGGTGCGGCTCGTCGGGACGTCCGGGTCGAGGCTGTTCTCGGCGCAGAATTCGGCGTACTCCTCGGGGTCGAAGAGGGCCAGTGTGGTGTGGCCGCCCTGCGCGGCGCGGGTCTTGAGGACGGCCTCCACCTGCCGGAGGTAGGCCGCGTGGTCGTCGAAGGTGAAGCTGCGGTAGCGCCGCATGGCGCGGAAGTCGTGCTCGTCGGTCAGCAGGCCGATGGTGCCGGCGATTTCGCGGTGCAGGACGCGTCGCATGGCCTGGTGGTCGGTGTGCGCCATGTTTCCCCCTGTGCGCAGTCGATCAATGTTCACTCACCGTAACCGGCGGCACTGACAATGGGGTCCGTCGCAGGCGGTCACGGACCGGGCGGTGCTGGAACGCGCAGGTCACGGCGATGGTCGTGCCGAAGACGGTCCAGCCGAGGGGGCCCGCGGCGATGGCCGCGGTGACGGCGAGTGGCCCGAGGCTGCGCTGGGCGGACTGGGCGAGTCCGTGGAGGCCGCGGAGCTTGGTCGTCGCCGCGCCGCCGTCGGCCGAGAGCGCCATCGTGATGCCGCCGAGGGCGAAGGCGGCGGAGAGCGGGATGAGGAGGGCGCGGGCGGCCGCGGTGGTGGCGAAGCGGGCGAGGGGGATCTGGAGGGCCACGACCATCACGCTGTTGAGGAGCAGGAGCAGGGGTGCGAGGCCGTGGGGTGCGTGGCTGGTGTGGGCGATCCTCAGGGGCAGGCCGACCTTGAAGACGGTGTCGTCGAGGAAGAGCACCGTCTCAGTGGCGACGTAGGCAAGGTAGGTGCGGTCGCGCCAGGGGTTGGCGGGCCCGGTGGTGGGGGGCTTGTCCGTCGAGGCGGCGACGATGCGGGAGGGCGACGGGGGTTCCCCGCAGCGCAGGGTGAGGAGCGCGGCGGCGGCGAAGGAGAGGGCGTCGCCGGTGAGGAGCCAGCGGTAGGCCGTGGTGGTGCCGAGGGTGAGGGCCGCCGCGGCAGCGAGGCCGCCCAGGGCCCGGCCGGCGTTGGCGACGGTGCGGTGGAAGGCCTGGTAGCGGACGCGGTCCGGTCCGGCGACGCGGGTGGCGTAGAGCCTGGTGAGGACGTTCGCGGCCCGGTCGCCGAGGCTGCCCCGAGCGGCTGGCCTCGGACTTCGCCGCCGTGCTGGGCGAGTCCGAGGCCACCTATGGAGGCTGACCGAAACCTCTGGAGCGGTCAGGCGCGCTTGCGGGCGAGCTCCTCGTAGAAGCCCAGCAGGCCGAGGTTGTCGATGGAGCCCGGGTTCACGGCCTTCTCCAGAGGGGTGCCCTGGAGGAGGCGCTTGACCGGTACCTCGATGCGCTTTCCGGTGAGGGTGTGCGGGACGCCGGGCACCTCGATGATCTCGTCGGGGACGTGGCGCGGCGAGAGCTGTTCGCGGATGGCCTGTTTGACGCGGTTCACCAGGGCCTCGTCGAGGACCGCGCCCGGGGCCAGGTGCACGAACAGCGGCATCCAGTAGCCCCCGTCGGGCTGCTCGATGCCGATGACCAGGGATTCCTTGATCTCGGGGAGGCGTTCGACGACCTCGTAGATGTCCGCCGACCCCATGCGCACGCCCTGGCGGTTGAGAGTGGAGTCGGAGCGGCCGTGGATGACGACTGAGCCCCGGGAGGTGACCGTGATCCAGTCACCGTGACGCCAGACGCCCGGGTAGGTGTCGAAGTAGCTGTCGTGGTACCGGCTGCCGTCCGGGTCGTTCCAGAAGTGGATCGGCATGGAGGGCATGGGGTTGGTGACCACCAGCTCGCCCACCTCGTCGACGAGGGCGGCGCCGTTCGGGTCCCAGGACTGCAGGTCGGTGCCCAGGCAGGGCGCCTGGAGCTCGCCGATGTACACCGGGAGCGTCGGTACGGCTCCGGCGAAGCAGGAGCACACGTCCGTGCCGCCGCTGACGGAGGCGATCCACAGGTCGTCGCGGACCTCGTCGTGCAGCCAGCGGAAGCCGTCGGGCGGCAGGGGCGAGCCCGTGGTGGCGACGCACCGCACCCTGGAGAGGTCGAAGTCGCGGGACGGGTGCACGCCGGCCTTGCGGCAGGCCATGACGTACGCGGCCGAGGTGCCGTAGAGGGTGGCTCCGGTGCGTTCGGCGATCCGCCACTGGGCGCCCGTGTCCGGGTAGCCCGGGCTGCCGTCGTACAGGACGATCGTCGTGCCCGTGAGCAGGCCGGAGACGAGGAAGTTCCACATCATCCAGCCGGTCGAGGTGTACCAGAAGAAACGGTCCTCGGGGCCCAGGTCGCAGTGCAGGCCGAGCTGCTTGAGGTGCTCGACCAGGATGCCGCCCTGGGACTGGACGATGGCCTTGGGCAGGCCGGTCGTGCCGGAGGAGTAAAGCACCCACAGGGGGTGCTCGAACGGGACCTGTTCGAAGACGGGCTCCGTGTCGGCCGACGTCAGGGCCGACCACTCCAGGGCTCCTTCGGGCGCCTCGGTGCCGAGGAGCGGGATGTGGACGACGGCGCGCAGGGTGGGCAATTCGCGGCGGAGTTCGGCGACGATCTCGCGGCGGTCGTGCTCCTTGCCGCCGTAGCGGTAACCGTCGACGGTGAACAGGACGACGGGTTCGACCTGCTGGAAGCGGTCCAGGACGCTGCGGGCGCCGAAGTCGGGGGCGCAGGAGGTCCACACGGCGCCGACGGCGGCCGTGGCGAGGAGGGCGACGACGGCCTCGGGGATGTTCGGGAGGTAGCCGCTGACCCGGTCTCCGGGACGGACGCCGAGGGCGCGCAGTTCGGCGGCCAGGGAGCCCACCTGGCGGCGCAGCTCGGACCAGGTCACCGGGCGCGGATCGTGGGTCTCGTCGACGTAGAGGAGTGCGGCGTCGTCCGGCCGGGTCGCCGCGGAGCGCAGGGCGTGCTCGGCGTAGTTCAGGGTCGCCCCGGGGAACCACTGCGCGCCGGGCATCGCGCGGTCGCCGAGCACGCGCGCGTAGGGCGTGGCGAACCGTACGTCGAACCACTCGGTGACGGCTTTCCAGAAGGTGTCCAGCTCGTCGACGGACCAGCGGTGCAGTGCCGCGTAGCCGCCCTCGGACGGTGCGCCGTGGTGCTCGGCCGCCCAGGCCTGGAACTTCGTGATGCGTGCCTGGGCGATCCGTTCCGGATCTGGCTGCCAGAGCGGCAGGGGGTTCGCGGTCGACATGGGCGGCTCCCGGACTGTGCGCGTTGTGTGCGTCGCTCGCGCACGGGCAGGGGTGTGCGCGTGACGCGGCTGACACGGACGATGCCATGTGATCGACTTCTACACCAGGGCGCGCCCCACATAGTCGTTGGCGTGAAGGTGTGGTCCCAGCACGGGTGAACGGCAGTTGAACGGCACGCGTGGGTGGGGCGATGAGTGGCAGGGTGAACAGCATGGACGGTCGTGACCTGGTGCGTTCGGTGAAGGTGGTCGGTTCGACGAGAGCGGCCCAGGGGTTGCGTACCGTGAGGGCCGCGTGGCGCAGGAGGCGTACCGACGCTGCCGGGCTGCCGCCGCGGGGCGCCGAGCGCGCGCGGGTGCCCGGGCCGGTGCAGGGCGCGGAGCCCGGGCCCGGGGGCGGTCTCATCCGTTTCAGCCGGTCCGAGCTGCGGATCCTGGTCACCGTGAACGGCGCCGTCTTCTGGGGCTGGGACGGGGCCGGTCCCGAGCCGTCGTACGCGCTCGCGGGGCGCTGTCCGGAGCCGGACCCCAGGGCGGTGCTGGAGCCGGACAAGGACGGCGGCTGGCGGGTCGTGGCCGAGCGGGTGACGATCGTCGTCTCCCGGCACGGCGCGATCGAGGTGTGCACACCGGGTGGCGTGATGCTGCGGCGGGATCTGCCGCCGCGGTGGTGGGAGCCGGTGGGCGGCGGTGCGGCGCGCTGGCTGCAGCGGTCGGAGGTGGCCGCCGACGCGCGCTTCTTCGGCCTGGGAGGCCGTGCGTCGGGCGCCCGGCTGCGCGAGGGTACGTACCGGCTGTGGAACACCGACCCGGGCGGTTCCTTCGGCCCCGGTGACGATCCGCTGTACATCACCATGCCGGTGCAGCTGGTGGTCGCCGACGCGGCGACGCACCTGCTGTTCCACGACTCCTCGTGGGACGGGACGGTGACGCTGCGGGAGGGCGAGGAGGGCGCCGGGTCGGGCCACGACCGGACCGGGCGGTGCGAGCTCCGGATGGACGGCGGCCCGCTGCGCTGCTGGGTGGTGGTGGGCGCTCCCGCGCGCGTGCTGCACACGTGGGCCTCGATGACGGGTGCGCCCGCGCTGCCGCCGGCGTGGGCGCTCGGGCACCATCACGCGCGCTGGGGCTTCGGCAGCGAGCAGGAGGTGCGCCGGATCGTCGCCGGGTACCGGGAGCGCGATCTGCCGCTGGACGCGGTGCACCTGGACATCGACCACTACGACGCGCATCAGGTGTTCACCGTCGACCGGGAGCGCTTCCCGGGGCTGCCGGCGCTCGCGGAGGAACTGCGGCGGGACGGGGTCCGGCTGGTGTCGATCGTCGATCCCGCGGTGAAGGCCGCGCCGGGCAACGCCGTGTTCGACGGCGGGTCGGCCGTGGACGCCTTCGTGCGGGACGCCGCCGGGGGGATGGTGCGGGGCGAGGTGTGGCCCGGGGAGTCGGTCTATCCGGACTTCACGCACACGCGCGTGCGGAAGTGGTGGGGCGGCCTCTACGAGGAGCGGCTCGGGCAGGGCTTCGCCGGGTTCTGGCACGACATGAACGAGCCCACGTCCTTCAACGCCTTCGGTGAGTCGACGCTGCCGCGCTCGGCACGGCACGCCCTGGAGGGCCGCGGCGGCGACCACAGGGAGGCCCACAACGTGTACGCGCTGTGCATGGCCAAGGCGGGCTTCGAGGGGCTGCGCGAGCTCGCTCCCCGGCAGCGGCCGTTTTTGTTCTCGCGCTCCGGCTGGGCCGGTATGCAGCGCTACGGGGGCACGTGGTCCGGGGACGTGGCTACCGGCTGGCCCGGGCTGCGGGCGTCCCTGTCTCTGGTGCTGGGGCTCGGGCTGTGCGGGGTGCCGTACTCGGGACCGGACGTGGGCGGCTTCGACGGGAGCCCGTCGCCGGAGCTGTATCTGCGGTGGTTCCAGCTGGGCGCGTACCTGCCGCTGTTCCGCACGCACGCGAGTCTGCGGGCGGGGCGCAGGGAGCCGTGGGAGTTCGGGCAGGACGTGCTGGAGCACGCGCGCGTGGCACTCGCCGAACGCCGTCGGCTGCTGCCGTACTTCATGACGCTGGCCCATGTGGCCCGGCGTACCGGCGCCCCCTATGTGCGGCCCCTGTGGTGGGGCTCGCCGGAGGACCGGGCGCTGCGCGACTGCGACGACGCCTTCCTGCTGGGCGACAGCCTGCTGGTGGCACCGGTGCTCGATCCGGGCACGGACCGGCGCGCGGTGCAGCTGCCCCGGGGGCGCTGGTACGACACGGTGACCGGGCGGGTCTACGAGGGGCCGGGGCAGGTCCTGGTGGACGCCCCCTTGTCCCGGATCCCGGTGCTCGCGCGCGCGGGTGCCGTGGTGCCCGTGCAGGGCGAGGACGGCGGGCTGGAGCTGGAGGTGTGGGCGCCCGTCCGGGGCCGGAGCGGCGGCGGGGTGGTCGTGCCGGACGCGGGCGACGGATGGGACGAGCCGGAGATCGAGCGCTACGTCGCCCGCTGGGAGGGCCGACAGGTGGTGGTCACCCGGGAAGGGGAGGACGGCGCGGGCGGCCCTGCCTACCCGGTGCGCATACGCGGGCTGGGGTGAGCGGGGCTCGCCGGCGTGAGCGCGGGGCTCAGATGTACCGGCCCTCGAACCAGGCCTTCACGGCCAGGGTGTGCAGCGGGAAGGCGAGTTCCTCCGGCCTGCGCAGCAGGTGCCAGCCTTCCGTCTCGTCCGTGGGGTCGGACGGCGGAAGGAGGTCGGCCGGACGTTCCGGGAGGAGCCCGAACAGCAGCAGGTGTCCGTCGGGCGAGCTCATGGCGTCGACGAGCCGCACGTCGCGGGCGGCCGCGTCGATGCCCGTCTCCTCCCTGAGTTCGCGCACGACGGCCTGCCGCCAGTCCTCGCGGTCGTCGATGTAACCGCCGGGCAGCGCGGTACGCCCGCGCGCGGGAACGATGGTCCGGGTGACGACCACCAGGGCGGTGCCCTTGGTGTCGTACACGGGCAGGAGGGCGATCGCCACGGGCAGCGGATTGCGGTAGGCGACGGCCCCACAGGCCTCACAGGTGCGGGGCCAGCCGGAGACTCCCTCTCCGTAGGGCGCTCCGCAGCTCGAACAGTGCGAGTCCGGCACGGAGTTGGTTGGTGGGTGCTGAATTTCGGACACGCGCGGACTGTATCCGATCACAGGAACGACGTCTTCCGGAAGCGACCCGAAGATTCGTGGTCGGAAAACGGAGGGGCGGCCGGAACCACCCCCGTCGGCCCCGGCCGCCCCTCCCGTTACCACGACGCCGCAAGGGGTCGTCCGGTTCTCCCGCGCGGCCTGCCGATTTCCGGTGACCCGTGACACACTCCTGACGATCCGTCAGATTCGATGTCCGGGAGGGACTTTGTCGCGCACACACACGCCCGCGGTCTCCGGCTGGTTCACCGGTGAGGGGGATGCGTTCCGGCTGCTCGGCACGCGGTGTTCCGCCTGCGCCTCGGTCTTCTTCCCCCGGGAGGACGTCCACTGCCGCAATCCGGGGTGCCCCGGCGGCGGCCTGGAAGAGGTCGCCCTCTCGCCACGAGGACGGATCTGGTCGTACACGGACAGCCGGTACCGGCCTCCGTCACCCTATGTGAGCGATCCGGAACTTCCGTGGGAACCGTACGCGTTGATCGCTGTGGAGCTGGAGTCCGAGCGGATCGTGGTGCTGGGGCAGGCGGTTTCGGGCGTCACCGTCGCGGACCTGGCGGTGGGCATGGAGGTGGAGGCCGTCCCCGGAGTGCTGCACGAGGACGCGGAGACGACCTGGACGATCTGGAAGTGGCGGCCGACGGGGGTGACGGCATGACGGCGGACGTGGCGGTGCTCGGCGTGGGCATGCACCCCTGGGGCAAGTGGGGGCGCGGCTTCTCCGAGTACGGGGCAATGGCAGCCCGCGCGGCACTGGCCGACGCCGGGCTGCAGTGGCGGGACATCGGCTCGATCGTCGGCGCGGACACGGTGCGTGGCGGCTACCCGGGGTACGTCGCGGGAGCCACGTTCGCGAAGGCCCTGGGCTGGCAGGGCGCCCGGGTCACCAGCGTGTACGCGGCCTGCGCGTCCGGTGCGCAGGCGGTCGCCACGGCCCGCGCACAGATCCTCGCCGGGCTCACGGACGTGGTGCTCGTGGTAGGGGCGGACGCGGCGCCCAAGGGGTTCTTCCGGCCGGCCGGCGGAGACCGGCACGACGATCCGGACTGGCTGCGCTTCCGGCTGCTCGGGGCGACGAATCCGGCCTACTTCGGGCTGTATGCGCGGCGGCGCATGGCGGTGCACGGCGACACCCTGGAGGACTTCGCACTGGTCAAGGTCAAGAACGCCGCCATGGGGGCGTTGAACCCGCACGCGCGCTACCGCAAGCGGGTGACCGCCGAGGAGGTCGCCGCCTCCGCCGTGGTCGCCGATCCGCTGCGGCTGCTCGACATCTGCGCCACCTCCGACGGCGGCGCGGCCCTCGTGCTGTCCAGTCTGGAGTTCGCGAGGCGGCGCGGAGTGCCGCGGCCGGTGCGGATCCGGGCGGTGTCCACGGTGACGCCGCGCTATCCCAGCACCGTCCTGGACCTGCCGGACATCGCCACGGACTCGGCAGCGGCGGTGGACCCGCCCGGCGAGACGTTCCGGGCGTCCATCGCCCGCGCCGCCTACGAGGAGGCTGGGATCGGCCCGGAGGACTTGTCCCTGGCCGAGGTCTACGACCTGTCCACCGCACTGGAGTTGCAGTGGTACGAGGATCTGGGACTGTGCGGCGAGGGTGAGGGCGCAAAGCTGCTGCGGGAAGGCGCGACCTCCCTGGGCGGGCGCATACCCGTGAACGCCAGCGGCGGGCTCGCCTCCTTCGGGGAGGCGGTGCCGGCGCAGGCGCTCGCCCAGGTCTGCGAGCTGACCTGGCAATTGAGACAGGCGGCGGGCGAGCGGCAGGTGTCCGGAGCGCGCGCGGGGATCACGGCCAATCAGGGCCTGTTCGGGCACGGTTCGTCGGTGATCGCGGTGCGGTGAGGGTGAGGTGCGGGGAGGGTGTGACGGAAGGGTTTTCGACGCGATCCGTACGCTGTGTGATCGGCCCGGAATCCTGCGTGAACGTCTTATGAACTGGGCCTGGGCGCCCTCGGGCAGCGCCATCATGCTCCCGTGCACTCCGTGACGGATACTCTCCGCTTCGCCTTCCAGCCGGTGGTCAATCTGACGACCGGTGGGATCGCCGCGCTGGAGGTACTCGCCCGCCCGGAGACCGGCGACATACTGGCCGAAGCCCGTCGAGACCCCGAACTCGACGGCCGACTGGCCGTGTTGGCGCTCCGGGCGGCCGCTCGCAAGGAGACGCTGCTGCCGCTGCACCTGAACGTGTTCGCGGCCACCCTCGCCGACCTCGGCGGCCTCACGCCGCTGCACGACGCCGTGCGCGCGGCCGGGCGCATGCCGTGGGAGGTGACCCTCGACGTCGTCCCGCCGTACACGCACGTGCCGCAGCGGGCGCTGCTGGAGGCGGTGGCCGCGGTGCGCGAGCAGGGGTTCCGGATCAGCGCGGATGGCATCGGGGACGGCGACGTACCGCTGCGGCTGCTCACCGACCTGTCCCCCGACCTGGTCAAACTGGACGCCTCGCTGCTGGCGCGGCCGGCCGCGGTACGGGCGATGCGCACCCTGTGCGAGCAGTTGGGCGCCCTGGTGGCGATCGAGGGCGTGGAGACCGAGTTGCAGTGCGCTGCCGCGATGGCGGCCGGGGCGCAACTGGCGCAGGGTGAGCTGTTCGCGCCACCGGCCCGGATTCCCGCCTCGGACGTATACGTTCCGCCCCGCTCCCCCGGTGCCGTGGCGTTGCCGAAGCCGGGTCCGTCGGTGCGGGAGTTCATCCGGCCCGCCGCGCTGCTTCCGGTGACGGCGTCCGCGGGACAGGTGCGGGCGCTGCTGACCGGGTCGCCGGACGTGTCCGGGGTGCTGCTCGTGGACCAGACCGGGGTCCCGGTGCGCTCGGTGCACCGCTCCCGCTTCCTGCTGTCGCTCTCGGGCCGCTACGGGCACGCCCTGTACGCCGATCGTCCCGCGTTCAAACTGGGCGACGTGCCGCGCACGGTCGGCATCGACGCCACCGCCTGGGAGGTGCTGGACGTGGTGGCGGTCGGCGGTCGGGACCGCACCTCGGACGACGTGGCCGTCGTGGACCGCCACGGGCGGTGCGTGGGCGTCGTGCGGCTCGCGGACCTGGTGCGGGCGCTGGCGGAGAGCCGGGTCGAGGAGGCCGCCGCGCTCAATCCGCTGACCCGGCTGCCCGGTTCGGACTCGATCACCGGCGAGGTGGACCGGTGGCTCGCCAACGGACGCACCTGTGTGCTGAGTTGGCTGGACATCGACCACTTCAAGCAGGTCAACGACGGCGCCGGCTTCGCCGCGGGCGACGAGCTGATCCGTTCGGTGGGGCGGGCGCTGGTGCACGCGGCGTCCGGGAACACGCGCGTGGGGCACATCGGCGGGGACGACTTCCTGGTGCTCGCGGACGAGGACGGGCTGGACCCGCTGGTGGCCGCCGTGCTCGACGCGCGCTGGACGGCCGGTGGGCGCCCGGTCACGCTGTCCCTGGCCACGGTCGTGTGCGTGCCCGGCAGCGTGGCCGACCACCGGCAGGCCGCCGCGTACCTGGCGCCGCTGAAGAGGGCGGCCAAGTCGCTGGGCGGGGCCAGTTGGGTGCTGGGACGGGCGGGGCTGCCCGGACACGAGATCCGGCGGGGTTCCGGCGGCGCGCCGGCCCAGGCGGGGTACATGGCGGTCGAGCCGCTGCGCTGAACTCCCGCGCCCCGCACACGTGTCGGGCTGTCACGGGTGCCGGGCGAACACCTGTCACCGTTGCCGTCGGCGACCTTGACGCTCCCAGGACGCCGGTGAACACTTCCGGGTGTCGGTCGACATCGCCGTACATTCTCGGCGTAATCAGGCACTGCGCCGCGGGCCCCTGCTGAGCCATGGCCCGTCCCCCATGGGCGATTCGGCTGCGACGGCACGCTCGTCACGGACGCCGGGCGGGGCGCGGGACTCTCCCTGCCTTCGGCTGAAGTCGCCAAGGGAACCGTTCCTGCACGGAGGAACCGGGCAGACCCCGGACCAGCGCCTAGGAGCCGCCATGAGCAACGGAGACATATTCGTCGGCGAAGTCATCGGCACCGCGATCCTGATCATGTTCGGTGCCGGTGTCTGCGCCGCCGTCACCCTCAGACACTCCAAGGCCCGGGCCTCGGGGTGGGTGGTGATCGCGTTCGGCTGGGGCATGGGCGTGCTGGCGGGCGCGTACACCGCCGCTCCCCTCTCCGGCGGACACCTCAACCCCGCGGTCACCCTCGGCATCGCCATCGACACCGGCAAGTGGGACAAGGTCTGGGTCTATCTGCTGGGCCAGATGGTCGGCGCGATGATCGGTGCCGTCCTGGCGTACCTCGTCTACCTGGCCCAGTTCCAGGCGAACGTCCGCGAGAAGGGGTCGTCGGAGGAACCGACCGCCACCCTCGGCATCTTCTCCACCATTCCGGAGATCCGGAACCCGGTCGCCAACCTCATCACCGAGATCATCGCGACGATCGCGCTCGTCCTGCCGATCCTCGCCTTCGGGCTGACCAAGGGGCTCGGCGAATCGGGCACCACCGTGCTGATCGTCTCGCTGCTCGTCGTCGGCATCGGTCTCTCCCTCGGTGGGCCCACGGGCTATGCCATCAACCCGGCGCGCGACCTCGGCCCGCGCATCGTGCACACCTTCCTGCCGATCCCGAACAAGGGCACGTCCGACTGGGGTTATGCCTGGGTCCCGGTCGCCGGCCCGCTGATCGGAGGAACGCTCGCGGGCCTCATCTACAACGCAGCCTTCTGACCCGGCGATCAAGGGGTAGCCATGACGGACACCGTCGACAAGTACGTTGCCGCAATCGACCAGGGCACCACCTCAAGCCGCTGCATCATCTTCGACCACGGTGGCGCGATCGTCGCCGTCGACCAGCGCGAACACCGCCAGATCTTCCCCAAGCCCGGCTGGGTGGAGCACGACGCCACCGAGATCTGGTCCAAGGTGCAGGCCGTGGTCGCCGGTGCGATCGCCAAGGCCGGACTGCGCGCCGACCAGCTCAGCGCGCTCGGAATCACCAACCAGCGCGAGACGACGGTCCTGTGGGACCGCGCCACGGGCAAGCCCGTGCACAACGCGATCGTCTGGCAGGACACCCGCACCGCGAGCCTGTGCAACGAACTGGGCGGCTCGGACGGCCAGGACCGCTTCCGCGAACAGACCGGCCTGCCGCTGGCCAGCTACTTCTCCGGACCCAAGGCCGCCTGGCTGCTCGACAACGTGCCGGGCCTCAGGGACCGCGCCGAACGCGGCGAGATCGCCTTCGGCACCATCGACTCCTGGCTGATCTGGAACCTCACCGGCGGCACCGAGGGCGGCCGGCACGTCACCGACGTGACGAACGCCGGGCGCACCATGCTGATGAACCTGGAGACGCTCCAGTGGGACGCGTCCATCCTGGCGGCGATGAACGTGCCCGCGGCGATCCTCCCCGAGATCAGGTCCTCGGCGGAGGTGTACGGCACCGCCGTCGGGCAACTCGCGGGCGTCCCGGTCGCCTCGGCGCTGGGCGACCAGCAGGCGGCCGTGTTCGGCCAGGCCTGCTACGACGTCGGCACGGCGAAGAACACCTACGGGACGGGGAGTTTCCTGCTGCTCAACACCGGCAACCGGCCGGTGCCCTCGAAGAGCGGGCTGTTGACGACGATGGGGTACAAGATCGGCAGTGAGGCACCGGTCTACTGCCTCGAAGGGTCCATCGCGATAACGGGCGCCCTCGTGCAATGGTTCCGCGACCAGCTCGGGATCATCCGCAGCGCCGACGAGATCGAGACCCTCGCGGCGAGCGTCGACGACAACGGGGGCGCCTACATCGTGCCGGCGTTCTCCGGGCTGTTCGCGCCGTACTGGCGCTCCGACGCGCGCGGGGTCGTCACCGGCCTCACCCGGTACGTCACGAAGGCCCACCTCGCGCGCGCGGTGCTGGAGGCGACCAGCTGGCAGACGCGGGAGGTCGTGGACGCCATGTTCCAGGACTCCGGGGTGCACATCACGACCCTGAAGGTCGACGGCGGCATGACGAAGAACAACCTCCTCATGCAGCACCAGGCCGATGTGCTCGGCGTCCCGGTGATCCGGCCCAGGGTCTCCGAGACGACCTGCCTGGGCGCCGCGTACGCGGCCGGACTCGCCACCGGCGTGTGGAACGACCTCGACGAGCTCAAGTCGCACTGGCAGCGGGACGTGGAGTGGACGCCCACCATGGAGGCGTCGGTGCGCGACCGCGAGTACCACAACTGGCACAAGGCCGTGGAGAAGAGCCTCGGCTGGCTGGAGGACGGAGACGAGCGCTAGGGCTCCCACAGGGCCGCGGCCCGTACCCCGGTCGGCGGGGGTACGGGCCGTGCGCGAGCCTCAGGTGGTGACGGCCTCGCGGCGGCCGGCCGCGTACGCCATCGCGTGCTGGACGACCCCGATGAGCACCTCCTTGACCGACTCCCGGTCGCGTGCGTCGCACAGCACCAGGGGGACGTCGCCGTCGAGGTCGAGTGCCCGGCGGACGTCCTCGGCCGGATAACGGGCCGCTCCCTCGAAGCAGTTGACGCCCACGACGAAGGGTATGGAGCGCCGCTCGAAGTAGTCGACGGCGGCGAAACAGTCCTCCAGGCGCCGGGTGTCGGCCAGCACGACGGCGCCCAGGGCGCCCTCGGACAGCTCGTCCCACATGAACCAGAACCGCTCCTGCCCGGGCGTGCCGAAGAGGTACAGCACCAGGTCCTCGCGCAGGGTGATGCGGCCGAAGTCCATGGCCACGGTGGTGGTGTGCTTGCCCTCCACACCGCTGGTGTCGTCGACCGGGCGTCCGGCCTCGGTGAGCTGCTCCTCGGTGCGCAGCGGCCTGATCTCGCTGACCGCGCCGACGAGGGTGGTCTTGCCCACGCCGAAGCCGCCGGCCACCAGGATCTTGAGCGTGACGGGCTCGACCGGAGGCTTCCCGCGCTCAGAACGCCCGAAGATCATCGATCTCTACTCCTGCTTGATGGGGGTCGGATGACGGCGGGCCGTAGCCTCCGCCACCGGGGGTTTCGATGACGAGTACGTCGTCGGGGCCGACGTCGGCCGCATCGCTGCCGCCGAGTTCGGTCACCGTACCGTCGGCCCGCTCCACCCGGTTGGCACCGAGCGCGCCGGCCTCGCCGCCCGCCATACCGTACGGCGGAACCCGGCGGTGCTGGGACAGGGTGGAGACCGTCATGGGCTCGTGGAAGCGGATGCGGCGCACCGCGCCGTCCCCGCCGCGCCACTGCCCGGCGCCGCCGCTGTCCGGCCGGATCGCGAACTCGTCGAGCAGCACGGGCAGGCGCCACTCCAGGACTTCCGGGTCGGTCAGCCGCGAGTTGGTCATATGGGTCTGGACGACGCTCGCGCCGGGGAAGCCGTCTCCCGCGCCGGAGCCGGAGGCGACGGTCTCGTAGTACTGGTGGCGTTCGTTGCCGAAGGTGACGTTGTTCATGGTCCCGGAGCCCTCGGCCTGGACGCCGAGCGCCGCGTAGAGGGCGCCGGTGATGGCCTGGGACGTCTCGACGTTGCCCGCGACGACGGCGGCCGGCGGCTCGGGGGCGAGCATGGAGCCGGACGGCACGACGATCTCCAGGGGGCGCAGACAGCCGTCGTTCAGGGGGATGTCGTCGGCGACGAGGGTGCGGAAGACGTACAGGACGGCCGCGTTGACCACCGAGAACGGGGCGTTGAAGTTGGTGCCGAGCTGTGCGGACGTACCGGTGAAGTCGATCCTCGCGGCGCGCTGTTGGCGGTCCACGCGCACGCGTACCCGGATGACGGCGCCGGAGTCGGTCTCGTAGGCGTACTCGCCGTCGTCCAGGGCGTCGATGACGCGGCGGACCGCTTCCTCGGCGTTGTCCTGGACGTGGCGCATATAGGCCTGGACGACGTCGAGGCCGAAGTTCTCGATCATCCGGCCGACTTCGTCGACGCCCTTCTGGTTGGCGGCGATCTGGGCGCGCAGGTCGGCGAGGTTGGTCTTCGGGTTGCGGGACGGGTGGGGCGCCTCGGTGAGGAGCCGGTGGGTCTGCTCCTCGCGGAAGCGGCCGTTCTCGGCGAGCAGCCAGTTGTCGAAGAGGACGCCCTCCTCCTCGATGGTGCGGCTGTTCGCGGGCATGGAGCCGGGTGCGATGCCGCCGATCTCTGCGTGGTGCCCGCGAGAGGCGACGTAGAAGAGGATGTGGTCACCCTGCGTGTCGAACACGGGCGTGATGACCGTGACGTCCGGCAGGTGCGTGCCGCCGTGGTACGGGTCGTTGACCGCGTAGGTGTCGCCGGGCCGCATGGAGTCGCCGCGCCGCCGGATGACCTCCTTGACGCTGGTGCCCATCGAGCCCAGGTGGACGGGGATGTGGGGGGCGTTGGCCACCAGGTTTCCGTCCGGGTCGAACAGCGCGCAGGAGAAGTCCAGCCGCTCCTTGATGTTGACGGACTGTGCCGTGGACTCCAGCCGGGCGCCCATCTGTTCGGCGATGGACATGAAGAGGTTGTTGAAGACCTCAAGCAGGACCGGGTCGGCTTCCGTGCCGAGATCGGAACTCTGCGTAATCGCCGCGCGTTCCATGACCAGATGCCCGTCGTCGGTCGCCGCGGCCCGCCAGCCGTCGTCGACGACGGTCGTGGCGCTGGCCTCGGTGATGATCGCGGGGCCGGTGACGGTCTCGCCGGGAGGCAGGTCCTCGCGGCGGTGGAGGGGTACGTCGCGCCAGGCGCCGCCGGTGTGCAGCCGGACGGTCTCGGGAGCGATGGAGCGGCCCTCGTACGGGGCTAGGGCGGACAGATCGGGGGGTTCGGTGATGCCGGTGGCTTCCACGGAGAGGGCTTCGACGACGACCGGGCGGTCGAGTGTGAAGGAGTACGTGGCGCGATGACGTTCTTCGAAGACGTGCCTCATGTCGTCGGGCTCGGTCAGCTCGACGGTGAGCGTGGTGTCGGTGCCGTCGTAGCGGAGCTGGGCGCGACGGGTGACCCTGATGCGGTCCTCGGGGATGTCCTCGGCGAGGAGCTCGGCGCGGGCCGCGCCCTCCAGGTCCTCGGCCGTCTTGCGGACGCCCGGCATCGAGGCGGCCTCCAGGGGCGCCTCGACGGACTGTTCGCGCATCGCCGTGGTGTCGGCGAGGCCGATGCCCAGGGCGGAGAGGACACCGGCCATGGGCGGCACGAGGACGGTGCGGATACCGAGCGAGTCGGCGACCATGCAGGCGTGCTGGCCGCCCGCACCACCGAAGGTGGTGAGGGCGTAGCGGGTCACGTCGTGCCCCTTCTGGACGGAGATCCGCTTCACGGCGTTGGCGATGTTGGCGACGGCGATCTGCAGGTAGCCCTCGGCGACCTGTTCGGGGGTGCGCTCGTCCCCGGTCCGCTCGCCGATCTCACGGGCGAGGGCGGTGAAGCGTTCGCGGACCTGCGCGTCGTCCAGTGGCTCGTCGCCGTCGGGGCCGAACACCGTCGGGAAGTGGGCTGGCTGGATACGGCCGAGCATGACGTTGGCGTCGGTGACGGCGAGCGGCCCGCCGCCCCGGTAGCAGGCGGGGCCCGGGTCCGCGCCCGCCGAGTCCGGGCCCACCCGGTAGCGGGAGCCGTCGAAGTGCAGGACCGAGCCGCCCCCGGCGGCGACGGTGTGGATGTCCAGCATGGGCGCGCGCAGCCGGACACCGGCGATCTGCGTGGTGAAGACGCGTTCGTACTCGCCCGCGAAGTGCGAGACGTCGGTGGAGGTGCCGCCCATGTCGAAGCCGATGACCCGGTCGAAGCCGGCGAGCTGCGACATCCTGGCCATGCCGACGATGCCGCCGGCCGGCCCGGACAGGATGGCGTCCTTGCCGCGGAACTGCCCTGCCTCGGCGAGTCCGCCGTTGGACTGCATGAACATCAGGCGCACGCCCTGGAGCTCGTCGGCGACGTGCTGGACGTAGCGGCGCAGCACGGGCGACAGGTAGGCGTCGACGACGGCGGTGTCCCCGCGCGGCACGAGCTTCATCAGCGGGCTGACCTCGCTGGACAGCGAGATCTGCGGGAAGCCGACGCGGGCGGCCAGCTCGCCGATCGCCCGTTCGTGGGCGGGGTGCAGATGGCTGTGCATGCAGACGACGGCGACGGCGCGGATCCCGTCGTCGTACGCCTCCCTGAGCGGGCCTTCGAGTGCGTCCAGGTCGGCTGCGCGCAGGACGGTGCCGTCGGCCGCGATCCGCTCGTCGGCCTCGACGACCCGCTCGTACAGCAGCTCCGGCAGTTCGATGTGGCGGGCGAAGATGCGGGGGCGGTTCTGGTAGGCGATGCGCAGGGCGTCGCGGAAGCCCTTGGTGACGACGAGGAGGGTGCGCTCGCCCTTGCGTTCCAGGAGCGCGTTGGTGGCGACCGTGGTGCCCATCCGGACGGCCTCGACCCGCTCCTCGGAGCCGTCGAGGAGGTCGCGCACGCCGGCGACGGCCGCGTCGGCGTAGCGGGCGGGGTTGTCGGACAGCAGTTTGTGGGTGAGCAGCCGGCCGTCCGGGCGCCGCGCGACGATGTCGGTGAAGGTGCCGCCTCGATCTACCCAGAACTGCCAGCCAGTCACGTCACTACTCCGCTTCCGCGCCGGTCACAGCGCCCGGAGGCCGTTGATCACGTCGCGCAGAATACTCTCGTCCGGCAGCTCGGCCGGCGGGACCGGACGTGTCACGTGGACGAGTTCCCCGTTCACCAGATCGCCGATCAGGACCCGCACGACACCGATCGGCAGATTGAGTTCGGCGGCGAGCTCGGCGACCGACTGCGGGGCGTCACGGCAGAGCTCGACGATGTCCACGTGCTCGGGGGACAGCGTGTGGTCCGCCTCGGGATCGTCCGCGTGGGATTCGGTGACGACCACCGCGATCACGTCGAGGCGGTGCTGGGCCGCACTGGTGGTGCGGCCACGCGTCATGGCGTACGGACGGACCACCGGTCCGGCCTCGTCGTCGAACCAGTGACTTCTTCCCTGACCGTCTCCGCTCATGTCATCCCACTACCCGCCGGCGGGCAGATCGGTGCGCGGGGCGGCGCCCAGATGCACGCCGACCCGCTTGACCAGGAGGGTCATCTCGTAGGCGACCTGGCCGACGTCGGAGTCCGCGTCCGCGAGGACGGCGAGGCAGCTGCCGTCGCCGGCGGCCGTCACGAACAGGAAGGCGTCGTCGAGCTCGACGACCGTCTGCCGGACGCTGCCCGCCTCGAAGTGGCGGCCCACGCCCTTGGCGAGGCTGTGGAACCCGGAGGCGACGGCCGCGAGATGCTCGCTGTCCTCCCTGGTCAGGTCCTTGGACACGCCCGTGGGCAGGCCGTCGCCGGAGAGCACGATGGCCTTGCGGATGCTGGCGACCCGGTCGACGAGCTCGTCGAGGAGCCAGTTCAGCTCTCCCCTGTTCGCCGCACTCTGGCCGGTCGCGTTCGGTGCGGTCATCAACCGTCCCCCTCTGTCGTTCCTTGTGCTGTGCCGTTCCGGGCCCCGTCGCCCGCGGCGTTCTCCTTACGGCCACGCTGCCAGCCCCGCTGGAGCGAGGCCATGCGGCTGCGGACCTCGTCCGCGTCGCGGTCGGCGGGGTCCGCCGCGCGCTCGGCGCGCCGTTCGGTGTTCTGCTTCAGCTGCGGCGCCAGGCTGGCCTGCCGTACGCGCTTGGGCAGCTGCCCTGATCCGGTGTCCTCGGGTGTGCTGCCCTGGGGCGGCGCGCTGTCACCCGGGCCGCCGCCGGCGGGGCTCTCGCTGCGGCGCGGGCGCCGGGGCAGCGCGGGGGCCTCGGCGGGCCCGTCCGGGCGGGGTGCCGGGGAGTCCGCGCGCTCGGTGAGGCGGCCCGCGAACCCGGGGGCGGCGGGCCCCGGCGACGGCTCGCCGCGGCGGCGGGACGGCAACGGCGCCAAGGCCTCGGAGTCGGAGCGGCTCGAGCCCACGGGGGCCTCCGCTTCCGGCTCGCCGCGACGGTTGCGCTGCTCGGGAACCGGCCTGCCGTGCGAGCTGACCAGCTTGGGCGTGCGCCGCCTGGGCAGCGGCACGGGAGCGCTCGGCCCGTCGTGGGCGCCGAACCGGTCCTCGGGGGCGGAGGGCTGCTGATGGAGCTCACCCAGCCGGGCCGGGGGCCGGCCGTCCGCCCGGGCCGTGGAGCGGCGGGGGCGGAAGATTCCGCCACGTTCACTGTCGTCGTCGGACAGGACGTCGGGGAATTCGTCGAGCGCGTCCAGGTCGACGGGGGCCTCCAGCTCGACCGGGCCGTCCAGGAGCGAGGCCGTCATGCCGGGCAGTTGCAGGGGCGCCTGGGTCAGAGCCGCCGCGTGGCTCTCCTCCAGTTCGGCCTCCTTCGAGGGCCTGTCCCGGTCGAGGCGGAAGCCGATGCCGTTGGTGTCGGGGACGTCGTCGGTCAGCAGCACGTCGGGGATGAAGACGACGGCGGTGGTGCCGCCGTAGGGGGACGGCTGCAGCGAGACGCGGATGTTCTGGCGCTGGGCGAGGCGGCTGACCACGAAGAGGCCGAGCCGGTCGGTGTCGGAGAGCTCGAACTCGGGAGTCTCGGCGAGCCGGAGGTTGGCGTCCAGCAGCGCCTCGGCCGCCATGCCGAGGCCCCGGTCGTGGATCTCCAGCGTGAAGCCGTTGGCGACCCGTTCGCCGAGCACCTGGACGGCGGTGTGCGGCGGGGAGAACACCGTGGCGTTCTCCAGGAGCTCGGCGGTCAGGTGGGTGAGGTCGGCGACGGCCGGGCCGGTGACGGCGATACGCGGCAGTCGGCGGACCTCGATGCGTTCGTAGTCCTCGACCTCGGCGACGGCAGCGCGGACGACGTCCATCAGCTGCACGGGTTTGCGCCACTGCCGCGAGGGAGCGGCGCCGGAGAGGATCACCAGGCCCTCCGCGTGCCGGCGCATGCGGGTGGTGAGGTGGTCGAGCCGGAAGAGGTCGGCGAGCTCGTCGGTGTCCTCGGTCCTGCGCTCCATGGTGTCCAGCAGGGTGAGCTGCTTATGCAGCAGGACCTGGCTGCGGCGGGCGAGGTTCACGAAGACCTCGGAGACGCCGGCGCGCAGTTCGGCCTGTTTGACGGCGGCCTCGACCGCGGCGCGCTGGAGGGTGTTGAGGGCCTGCCCGACCTCACCGATCTCGTTCTTGTCGTACTCCAGGCGCGGAACCTCGGTCTCCACGTCCACCTGTTCGCCCACGGACAGCCGGCGCATCACGCTGGGCAGCCGGACACCGGACGCCTCGTGCGCTTCGAGACGCAGCTGCCGCAGGTCACGGATGAGGCTGCGACCGACGCGTATGGACAGGACGACGGAGACCAAGAGCGCGACCAGGCCGAGGACGCCGGCGACGGCCGCCTGGACGATCACGCTGACGGCCACGGGGTGGACGCGGTCCTGATAGCGGTCGTCGGCCCGGTCGTCGAGGGTGCGGAGTTCGTCGAGCACGCCGCCCGCGGTGGTGTCCCAGTTCTTGGCGTTGACCCCGCGCGGCGCGCCGGAGCCGGAGGAGACGACCGCCTGTTCGGCCACACGCAATGGGGCGATGGTGGCGTTCTTCCAGAACCGCTCGTAGCGGCCGCGTTCCGAGGGCGGCAGCAGCGGCAGGCTGATGTCGTACAGCAGGGTGCGCTGGGCGACGAGGTCGGAGATGTCGCGGGTCTCCTCGCGGGTGAGCTTGCCGACCACCAGGGAGGAGCCGAGCAACGCGTCCTCGCGGGAGAGGAGTTCACGGGCGCGGTCGATGTTGACGAGCGCGCGGCCCTGCTTGTCCATCTCCACGTCGTCGACGCTGTCGATGCTCGCCAGGAGGCCGTAGCAGGAGTCGACGACCCGGTTGTAGAGGCCGAGGGCCTGGGCTCGGGTGATGGTGCCCTGCTCGACGCTGCGGCGCAGGGAGTCGATGTCGTCGAAGGCGTCCAGGGCGGCGGTCAGGCGTTCGCCGTCGTCCTTGTCCATGTCGCCCCGGACATCGGGGTCCTTGGCGTTCTTCCGGAGCTTGGCGAGGGCGCCGTCGGTGGCGGTCCGGGTGCGGCGCAGTGCCGCCAGCGCGTCGGCGGCCCGGGGATCCGCGAGATAGACGAGGGTCTGGCGGCGTTCCTGCTGCAGGACGTGCACGGTGTCCTCGGTGCGGTAACCGATGTTCTCCACGACATCCGTCACCCGGAAGAGCCGGGTGACCTCGCGCCCCGTGAGCACGGTCGCGAAGCCCCAGATGGCGGTCAGGGACACCAGCGGCACGAGAAGCAGCGCCACGATCTTCCGGCGGATCGACTTCCCGCGAAAGCGCATGGCCTCCCCCAGCTCGGCCCCCTCCGGTCCGGGGGTACACATGTGCGTCAACAAACGGGGGGAGCCTACTACCGCCACACAGCTAACTCGAAGACGTATCCGGAGGTCGAACTTCCGCCAAGGCGGCGAGACGTGGCGAGTTGTCCGGGCATTGCGGGAGATTGCCACCCGGATTCCGGGTACCCCACCGAGGCGAGCCGGATCGGCACAGTTGGCCGGTTGGCCGGAATTTTTCGCCAGTTGGGAATCTTCACGGCATGCCGTTCGTCCTTCACTACGGGAAATGGGGGCGGAATCGGCCACAGGAGCCGCATCCTGCACCCGGGCGGCGTAAAACAGCGCAAGCCGGGCAGTCACTGGGGAGCCGGTGCCTCGGGGCACCGGAGGGGTGGTCTGCCGGCGGTGGGGAGTGACACGGTGATGGGGACGGCCGAGCGGCGCGAGGCGCCCGAGGACGGCGTGACGGCACGCTCCAGGACGGGGCAACGCCGGGAGGCACCGGATCGCGACATTCCGTCGCAGAGCCGCGATACGGAGTTCGCGGGGCCGCAACAGCAGCCGTATTACCGTCCGTTGTGGGTCGAGGAGGCCGCTCGCCGGCGCCGGATGCCGGATCCGGTACGGACGGCGGCCGTGCGGGCGGTGCTGATCATCTCCGTGACACTGATCCAGGCCATGGTCGCGTTCCTGTGCACGATGGCGGGTTCCTGGCTGGCGTTCCCGATGGTGATCAGCAGTGTGGCCAGCACGGTGGTGGCCACGTGGAGCGTCGTCGACATCTGGGTGACCCGCCAGGTGTGGAACCAGCGCAACGGGGTGGTGTCGGTGCCGAGCAGCACGGCGAGGGCGCTGCGGCGCGAGCGGCGCACCGCCCGCCGGCAGGCACGGGCCGCCGAGCGGGAGCGGGAGCGAATACGCCGTCGGGGCGGTGCCGGGCAGTTGTCGCACCCCTGAGACCGGACACGCGGCTGAGCAGGCGGGCCCTGCCGTCCGTCAGAGTGCAGTCGGTGAGACCGCCCTCGGTGGGGCGCACGGTGTCTCCCTCCTCCTCGCCGGCCGACGAGGAGGAGGACGCCGGATCAAGACGCCGGTCACCAGGTTGATCAACTGATGGCCGACGCGGGCCTCTTGTACATCCGTGTCGCCGTGATCTCGCTGTGCACCGCTTCTCCGGCCTGGCTCTGCTGAGGCAGTCCCGGCCGCAGGTGTTCCTCCACGCTGATGTACTTCAGACCCGCCCGGAGGTCGGCGTCGTTGCGCAGCCGGATGACCAGCGGGAACTCGGCCAGCGCGGTCGTGTCGAACAGACCGGTGGTGTACAGCAGTTGCACCCCGAGCGCGTCCGACACGGCCCGCTGGAGCTCCAGCAGATACGTGGCGTTGGCGCGGCCGATCGGATTGTCCAGGAACAGCGTGCCCGCGTGGCGGTGCTTGTCGCGGCCCCGGTCGTTGCTCCTGAGGGCGGCCATCGTGCAGTACAGGGCGATGGCGGCGGTGAGCAGCTGACCGCCGGAGAACACGTCGCCCATCTGCCCGACGGGGACGCGCTCGGCGCGCAGCACGGCGTCGGGCTTGAGGATCTCGACGGCCACGCCCTTCGGCTGGAGCGCCGCCGCGACGCCGCGCAGCAGCAGGGACATGCCGTCGCGCCGCAGGTCGGAGTTCTTCTTCACGGCGGCCCGGGTCGCCTCGTCGATGACCTCGCCGAGCCGCTCGGCGAGCGTGGCCTGGTCGGGTTCCTCGAAGCGGATGCGCAGGAACTCCTGCCCGGACCACTCGCCGAGCCCCTCCGGCAGCCGCGACAGCCGCTGGGCGGAGCGCAGGGTGGCCAGCGCCGACTCGACGAGCCCGCGCAGCCGGTCCACGATCGAGTCCCGGTTGCGCTCCAGCTGTGCCAGCTCGTCGGTGAGGACGCGCAGCCGGGGTGCGAAGGCGTCCGCCCACTTCTGCGCATGCTCGGGCAGCGCGGAGGCCGGCAGTTCGCGGATCTGCTGGCGGGCGGGGGTGCGCACCTGCTCGTAGCGGGTGGAGTTGGCGTGCCGGACGAGGATGTCGCTCGCCTCGCGGACGGCGGCATCGGCGGCGGACAGGTCGGCGGCGCAGCCGCGCAGCGACCGGCGGGCCTCCGCGGCGGACTGCCGGGCCTCCTCCAGGCTGCCGGGGTACGGCTCCGGCTCCTCCTGCTCCTCCTCGACGGTGTGCTCGCGCAGCAGGTCGCGGAGCATCGCGGCGATCTCGTCGAAGCCGCCGGCCGCGTCCTCCGCGGCCCGGTGGGCCTCCAGGAGCTCGGCGTGCGCCTCCCGCGCCTGGGCCAACGCCTCGGTGCGGGCGGCGAGTTCGGTGGTGGCGGTACGCAGCAGGGCCTGGGCGTGCTCGGCGTCGCGCGGGAGGAGTTCCTCCGGCAGCTCGGTGTGCGCCTCGCCGTCCTCGGGCGCGTGCCGCTCGGCCTCGCCGCGCAGCCGGCCGAGCTGCTCGCTCGCGGTCGACATACGGGTCTCCAGGAGCTGCACCAGCTCCTCCGCGCGCGCGACGGCGGCCTGCCGGGAGGGGCCGTCCGAGCCATCGGGCAACTGAAGCAGCTGCTCCGCGCGCGTGCGGACCTTGTTGCTGAGCCGGTCCAGTTCGGCGCGGGCGGCGCTCTCGTCGCTCTCCGCGCGGGCCTGCTCGGCGCGCAGGTCGGCGCCGACGCCCACCTTCTCGTACACCTGGGAGGCGGCGCGGTAGGCCTCGCGGAGGGCGGGCAGGGACGCCTTCGGCGCGTCCGCGTCCGCCTCCGGTACGTCGTCGGGGGCGCCCGCGATCTCCGAGCGCTCGGCGCGCAGGGCACGGGCGGTGCGGCGGGCGTCGTCGGCGGCGCGCTGGGCGGCACGGCGGTCCTCGTCGGCGGCGCGGGCCCGCTCCAGGCAGACCTGGGCGCGGGCCTCGCACTCGGTGGCCTCGTCGGCGAGTTCCCGCAGCTTCACCTGCCAGCCGGAGCACTCGCGCAGCCGGAAGGCGAGCCCGGCGAGGGCGTCGGCCGCGCGCCGGGCCTTCTGCGCGGCCTCCTGCCGCTCGTCGCGCACCTGGGCGGCCTCGGCGGCGACCCCGTCGGCCTCGGCCCGCACGGTGCGCGCCTCGGCCAGCTCGGCCTCGGACTCCTCGGCGAACGCGCGCGCCTCACGGGCGGCCCGCGCCAGCTCGACGAGCCGGCCCGCCGGGCAGCCGGTGCGCCACGAGGCGAGCCGCGCCGCCAGCTCCCGGTCCTTGCCGAGCCGGGCGGCCAGCGCCCGGATCTCCTCGTCCCGCTCGCTCGCCCGCGCGCGCAGCGCCTGCCGCTCCTCGTCGGCGGCGTGCTCGTCGTGCATGGCCGGGTTCGGCGGTACGAGGAACACGTCGCCCGGGGACGCGTCGGCGGCCGGGGTGGGGGCGAGCAGGGCGGCCGCCGTGCCGACGGCGACGGCGGAGCGCGGCAGCAGCGCCGCGTCGCCGAGCACGTCGCGGGCGCGCGCATGGGTGTCCGGGTCGGTGATGATCACGCCGTCGACCAGCTCCGGGCGGGCCGCGAGCACGCGCGCGTGGTCGGCCGGGTCGACGGCCTGGGCGAGGTAGCGCCAGCCGGGCAGGGCGGGGATGCCGTGCTCGCCGAGGTACTCCACGGTGGCCAGCACGTCGGGGCCGGGCGGCAGGAGTCCGCCGTCACCGAGGGCGCCGAGGATCCGGGCGTCGTCGGCGGCGGCGGTGCGCAGGTCGAAGAGCAGGCGTTCGGCGGAGGAGACCGTGTCGTCGAGGAGTTCGCGCAGCTCGTCGGCGAAGCGGTCCAGGTCCTCGGGGGTGAGGGCGCCTTCGGTGGCGGGGCCTTCGGCGAGGGAGCGGGTGGCTGCGGTGCCGGACGAGTCGTCGACCTCGTCGGTGCCCCGTGCCCGTGAACCGCCCGACCCGGCGTCGCCGTCGGCGGCCGCCGTCCGCGGCCCGGGCACCCCGGCCCGCCCGGACCCGGAGGTCCCGGGCAGGCTCAGCAGCTCACCCAGCCGCTCCTCCGCGGCGAGGGACTCGGCGAGGCGGCGCTCGGCCTCGTACGCGCGTTCCGTCGCCGTGGCCGCGTCGGCCGCGCGGGCCGCGGTCAGCTCCGCGCGGGACTCGGCGGAGGCCGCTTCGCGCGCGTGCTCGGTCGCCTTGCGGGAGGCCTCGCGGGCCGTGTCCCAGGCCGCGACGGCCGTCTTCTCGGCGTCGCTGGCCGCCAGCGCGGCGCGCGCCGGGTCGGCGTCGGGCGCGCTGTCGTCGAGCCAGCCGGCGCGCACCGCCTCGGCGGTCTCCTGCTCGACCTCGCTCAGGCGCTGCCGAAGGTGCCCGACCTCACTGCGGGCGCGCTGCGCCTCGGTGGCGGCGGCGGTCGAGTCGCGGTACGCGGCCTCGCCGGCCTCCTGAAGAACGGCGGACCGCTCCTCGCCCTCGTTGGCGAGCGTCTCGGCGCTCTCGACGGCCCCGTGCAGGGCCCGTACGAGATCCACGGCGGCCTTGGCGCGGGCGGCCAGGGCGGGGGCGGCGTCGCGCTCGGCCTCCTGGATCGCGGCGGCCACGCGCGCGACGCGGTCGGCGGCGGCGCGGTGGCGCAGCACGGCCTCGGCGGCCTGCCAGGCGGAGTGCAGGGTGCGGGCGTCGGCGAGTTCGCGCTTCTGCGCGGCGGCGGCCTTCTCGGCGGCGGCGAGCGCCAGCGACGCGTGTCGGTAGGCGAGTTCGGCGGCGATCAGCGCGCTGCGCTCCCGGGCGCCCTCGGAGTGCGTGACGGAGTACGCGGCCGCCGTCACCCGCTGGGCGAGGTCGGCGGCGCGCACCCGTTCCCGCACGGCGCGCGCGGACAGCCGACGCGCCAGGGTGCGGGTGCGGCGCTCGGCGCCGCCGTGGATGTCACGCGCGCGTGAGCGGGACTCGGCGGCCTCGACGATCCGCCCGAGCAGGTCGACGGATCCGGCGGTGAAGTCCCGTTCGGCGATCAGCTCGGCCCGCCGTCCCAGCTTGTTGCCGAAGCCGCCGACCAGGTCGGCGAGCCCGTCGGTGTCCCGGGTGTCGGTGACCGCGCGCAGCAGCAGGTCGGTGAAGTCGGAGTCCTTCTTCACCGCGAAGAGTCCGGCCGCCTCGCCCTCGTCGGCGTTCATCTCCCGCTGGTAGCGGAAGAGTTCGGGGTCGAGGCCGAGTTCGCCGAGGTGCTCGATCCAGCGGTCGTGGATCTCCTCCCAGTGCACCTCCAGGTGCGGATACGCCTTGCCCGCCTCGGTGAGGGCGTCGCGAAAACCCTTCATGGTGCGGCGGCGGCCCTGGGCGCCGGACGCGCCCTCGACGGGCGGCCGCACGGCGGTGGACTCGGCGACGGGGAGGTTGTCGAGGCTCAGGCCGGGGCCGGGCCGGAAGGAGTACCAGGCCTCGGCGAACTTCCGCGGGTCGTTGGACACCTGGCGCCCGCGCCACTCGCTGACCTTGCCGACGACCACGCACTCGCCGGTCTGCACGTGCTGCCACTCCAGCGCCACGTGACCGCAGTCGTCGGCGAGCAGGAACTTGCGCAGCACACCGGAGCTGGCGCCGCCGAGGGTGTTGCGGTGGCCCGGCAGCATGACGGAGAAGATCAGCTTGAGCAGGACCGACTTGCCGCCGCCGTTCTCCAGGAAGAGCACGCCGGCGGGCGCGGGCCGGCGCGGCGGGCCGACGGGCTCCTCCTCGAAGAACTCCGCCTGCGTCGGGGCGGGTTGGGGCACCGGCTCGCCCACGCCCCGCAGGTCAAGCACGGTGTCGGCGTAGCGCGCACCGGCGGGCCCGATGGAGTAGAGGCGGACCCGGGACAGCTCGTACATGGCGGACTCTCGTCGTCATTCTTCGGAAAGGTGCGGTGGTTCGGGATCTGCGGTGGCCGAGGGCCTCAGGAGTGGAACGGCAGCCCCGCGTCGGCGACCAGGTCTAGGTCGTCGGTGTCCTCGGCGGGCAGCAGACTGGCGCTGCCGTCGGTGACCGGGACGACGCCCAGGTCGAGGAGCTCGGCCATGGCGGTGCTGCCCGCCATGTCGCGGATCTGGAGCTGGTAGCGGGCCGTCGTGCGGTAGGTGCCGCCGTGGTCGTCGCCGGTGCGTTGCAGGAAGCCCGAGTCGGTGAGGAAGGCGGCCGCCTTGCCGACGATGCCGGTCGTCGACCCGGCGAGCCGGCGGGCGTCCTTGGTGGCGCCGGTCGCGCTGCGTCTGACCCAGATCCGCCAGGCGGCCTCCAGGCCGGGTGCGTCGGTGGCCGGGTCGGTGTTCTCGCCCTGTTCCTCGGCCCGCTCCTCCAGACGCCGGCAGGCCTGCCGGACGAAGGCGTCCACGCCGTTGACGGTGACCCGGCCGATGTAGCCGTCGTCGGCGAGGTCCTCGGGCCGCGGGAACGCCAGGGCGGCGAGGGCCAGATGGGCCAGCCCGTGCAGGAACCGGTCGCCCGAGTCGGAGGAGGCGCGACGCGCGTAGTCGCCCATGCGCACGGCGAACACCGAGTCCTCGGCCGCCGTCACGGCCATCCCCGCGCGCGGGGACACTTCGAGGACGACCAGCCCCAGACCGGCGGCGACGGCGTCCGCGAGCCGCGCGAACGCCGGGTCCTCCCGGTAGCGGCGGAGCAGCTCGGTGTACTCCTGGTCCCGCGCGGGCTGCAGCTTGGGCTGGAGCCCGAAGGCGACGAGTCTCGCCGCGTCGGCGGCGTCGGCGGGCGTGACGGCGGAGCCGGCCGGCGCGGCGGCGGGCTCGGGCTCACTCCAGTCGACGTGCTCGGTCACGGCTTCGGCTCCTTGTCGCGTTCTCGTTCACTCATGCTGCTTCCGTCCGGTCCGCCGCCATCCCCGCGGCGTCCAGCAGGGCTGTGCCCACGATGAGGTCGGCACCGCCGAACTCGGGGTCGTCCAATTCGGTCCCGTCGTCCACGGCGAAGAGCAGCTTCTCCTCGCCCTGGCGGTAGGCGGTGCCGACCGGGGGGCTGGCGGCGTGGACCGCCAGCAGGGCCACCAGGTAGGGCAGATCGGGGTCCTGGCGGCGCGCCTGCGCGAGCAGTCCCGACAGCCGGCGGGGCGCGTCGGCCGGGAGGTCCAGCAGCTCCGTCGCGGCCGCCAGCTGCTCGTCGCTGAACCGGCTGTCGTCCGGGGTCGCGATCAGGTCCGGCTCGGGCATCTCCGCGCCGAGGTGTTCGCGCTCCAGGGGCGGGGTCAGCAGTATGTCGACGAGGTCGCCGACCCGGACCGACACCGGGGTGCGCAGGCCCGTCCCGCGCGCGAAGAACGCGTCGGTGACGCGGACCGCCTGCTCCACGGGCAGCGGCAGCACCGGCGCGACGAGGTGTCCGTACAGGTCGATCCCGGACGTCGTCATCGGCGTGGCGAAGGCCTGCCGGTCCTGCTCGGCGCGGAACAGCGGGCCGGCCTCCAGCAGCCGGGACTGGAGCTGGGTGTGCCGCCGGATGCAGTCCTTGACGATGTCGACCAGCTCGGCGGCGCGGCGCTTGTGCTCGGAGTCCTCGGTCTCGTCGCGGGCCCGGCGGATGTTGGTGAGGATCGCGTTCTCGTGGCGGTACCGGTCGGCGACGTGGTCCAGCGCCTCGGCGATCATGTCGGGCACGGCGTTGAGCCAGTCCACGGCCCGGACGTTGCGCCGGGTCGCGTCCAGGGCCCGGCGCAGGGTCTCCGAGTACTGCACGGTGCGGTAGCGGGCCTGCTCCGCGGCGAGCTGGGCGTCCGCGAGGCGGCCCCGGTTGATCAGGACCTCCAGCTTGACCTCGGCGGCGATCTGGGCGCTGGTGACGTCGGTGTCCAGGGCGCCGACGAGGACGTTGACCGCCTCGTCGGTCGTCCGGAGGTAGACGGTGCCGCCGGGGCCCGGGACCTCCTCGATCAGCTTGAAGTCGTAGTCACGGCGGACATAGGTGCCGTCCGGTGCGAACGTGCCGTACACGGCGCGGAAGCCGCGGTCGACGCTGCCGACGTTGATCAGGTTCTCCAGGACCCAGCGGGCGACGCGTTCGTGCTCGGCGACGGGCCGCCGCGGGGCCTGGGCGGCGATGCGCGGGATGAGCCTGGCCACTATCTGCTCGTGGTCGGCGCCCGTGTCGAAGTCCATGTTGAGGGTGACGAGGTCGATGGCGGCGAGGGCCACCTCGGCCATGCCGTAGACCGAGTACTCGCCGGCGAGGTTCGCCTTGCGCGCGTCGAGGTCGTGCAGCGGTGCCGTGCAGGCGAGCGCGCGCAGCCGCCGCGCCAGCCCCTCGTCGGCGGCCGGGCCCGGAGCCGGGCGCGGCACCGCGGTGAACTGGGGCGGAACGCTGTCCGTCGGTGCAGGCGAAGTCACGGTGCACAGACTAAATCCTCGGTCTGACAACGACCCAAACGACGCAGAAGCGACGGGCGTCACAGCCGCGCGAGAAGGCGTCGGTCCTGACGTGCCGGCCGGCACTCCGGCCCGCCCTCGCCGGCGGTGTCAGTCCGTGCCCGGGCCATCCTCGCCGACCCGGCGCCGGTACACCTCCACGACCCGCTCCAGCGAGTCCGTGAGGTAGGTCTCCAGCAGCCTCTCCGCCTCGCGCCGGTCGCCGGCCTGGAGCGCCTGCAGGATCTGCCGGTTGCGCGCGAGGTACGGCTCGTGCAGCCGGCGCGGGTCGTCCACGACGTGGAAGGCCAGCCGCAGCTCGGCGAAAACGCTGCGCATCAGCTCGTCGGTGCGTTCGCTGCCGGCCAGGGCGACCAGTTCCCGGTGGAAGTGGATATTGGCCGTACCCAGTCCTTTCCAGTCATTCTCGACGGACGCCAGCTGTCCCTCGGTGACCGCGGAGGCGAGTCCTTCCAGCGCGTAGGGCGGCTCGCCCAGCCGGCGCACGACGGCGCACTCGACGAGGGCGCGGGTGCGGTAGATGTCCTCGACGTCCTCGACGGTCAGGACCCGGACGAACACGCCCCGGTTGAGCTCGTGGACCAGCAGGCGCTCATGGGTGAGCAGCCGGAACGCCTCGCGCAGCGTGTTGCGGGAGACGCCGAGCGCCCCTCCGATGCTGTCCTCCGACAGCCGGGTGCCCGGCGGGAAATAGCCCTCGGCGATGCGGCTTCTGAGGATGTCCGAAACACGCTCGGCGGTGCTCGTACGGCCCAGGAGGGCACGGTCGTCGGCCAGTCCCGTCAGGTGCTCTGCCATGCCCGGAATTCAACCGCAGACACCAGGACGAAACAACACGGGTATTGAAGGATCGTTGAACGATCCTCTACGGTGCTCCGCACGGCACGATCCCCGCACGGCACGACTCCTGCGCACAACTCCCGCACGGCACGGCTCTCGACGCGGCTCCGTTTCCCGCACCTTCCGTCCCTCATCTGCGAGGTGCCCATGAGCTCGACCCCTCCACCTCAGGCCCTTCCCTCCGACGCCAGGACAGGCGCGGGTGAACGCGGCGCCGACGGCGGCGCGTTGGGATGGCTGCACGACCTCGGCCCCGGCGGCCGCCGCGCCTTCGCGGGCGCTTTCGGTGGATATGCCCTAGATTCCTACGACTACTTCACCCTGCCGCTCAGCATGGTCGCGCTGGCGGCGTACTTCGGCCTGGACAGCGGTCAGACCGGCCTGTTCACCACCGTCACGCTGGTGGTCTCCGCGATCGGCGGCGCCGCGGCGGGCGTGTTCGCGGACCGGGTCGGCCGGGTCAGGGCGCTGATGATCACGGTGATCACCTACGCGGTGTTCACCGTGGCCTGCGGCTTCGCGCCCGACTACGAGACGCTGCTGGTGTTCCGCGCTCTCCAGGGCCTCGGCTTCGGCGGCGAGTGGGCGGTCGGCGCGATCCTGGTCGCCGAGTACGCGAGCGCCAGGAACCGGGGCCGTACCCTCGGCGCGATCCAGAGCTCGTGGGCCGTGGGCTGGGCGCTCGCCGCACTCGTCTACACGCTGGTCTTCACCTACGTCGGCGACGACTGGGCCTGGCGCGTGATGTTCTGGACCGGCGCGCTGCCCGCACTGCTCGTGGTGTGGCTGCGCCGCCGGGTGCACGACGCCCCGGGGGCGACGGCGGTGCGCGAACGAAACGCGCGGCGGGGCTCGTTCGCGGCGATCTTCCGGCCGGGTACGGCCGACGCGCCGGGTCTGCTGCGCACGACGGTCTTCGCGGGCCTGCTGTCCACCGGCGTGCAGGGCGGCTACTACACGCTGGCGACCTGGGTGCCGACGTACCTCAAGACCGAGCGTGGCCTGTCGGTCGTCGGCACCGGCGGATATCTGACCTTCCTGATCTCCGGCGCCTTCCTGGGCTACCTCACCGGCGGCTACCTCACCGACCGGCTCGGCCGCCGCCGCAACATCTGGCTGTTCGCCCTGCTGTCGGCGCTGTGCATCCTGGCGTACGCGAACATCCCGAGCGGCGCCAACACCCTGCTGCTGGTGCTCGGTTTCCCGCTCGGGTTCTGCATGTCGGCGATCTTCAGCGGCTTCGGTTCCTTCCTGAGCGAGCTGTACCCGACGGAGGTACGCGGCACGGGGCAGGGGTTCACGTACAACACCGGCCGCGCCGTGGGCGCCGTCTTCCCGACCCTGGTGGGCTTCCTGGCCGACAGCTGGGGTGTGGGCGGCGCGCTGGTCTTCGGCGCGATCGGGTACGGCATCGCGGCGCTGGCGCTGTTCGGGCTGCCGGAGACACGCGGAAGGGAACTGGCGTGACCGGAGCGAACCGTACCGAGGACCGCCCCCTGACCCTCGTCGACGAGCACGCGCACGCGTGGAGCGCGAAAACCGCGCGGGCCCGCTGCCGGGAGGGTCTGGCGGGCCCCACGGCCGGGGTCGCGGCGGGCCACACGCAGGCCAACCTGATCTCGGTGCCCGCCGACTGGGCCTACGACATGCTGCTGTTCTGCCAGCGCAACCCCAAGCCCTGTCCAGTGCTCGACGTCACGGACGCCGGCTCCTGGACCACCGAGCTCGCGGAGGGCGCGGACCTGCGCACCGACCTGCCGCGCTACCGGGTGTGGCAGGACGGGGAGCTGGTGGACGAGCCGACGGACGTGCGCGCCCACTGGCGCGACGACCTGGTGTCGTTCCTGATCGGCTGCAGCTTCACCTTCGAGTGGGCCCTGGCCGGGGCCGGCGTCCCGATCCGGCACGTCGAACAGGGCCGCAACGTCCCGATGTACGTGACCGGCCGCCAGTGCCGGCCGGCGGGGCGGCTGAGCGGACCGCTGGTGGTGTCCATGCGCCCGGTGCCGCCGGAGCATCTGGCGGCCGCGATCCGGGAGAGCAGCCTGTTCCCGGCGGTGCACGGCGGTCCCGTGCACTGCGACGATCCCTCGGCGCTCGGCATCGACGACCTCGGCCGCCCCGACTTCGGGGATGCGGTGGACGTCGGCCCGGACGACATCCCGGTGTTCTGGGCCTGCGGGGTGACCCCGCAGGCCGCGGTGATGGCCTCGCGCCCACCGTTCGCGATCACCCACGCGCCGGGACAGATGTTCCTCACGGACGCCCGCGACGAGCAGTACCGCGTGGCCTGACAGGAGACACGGAAGATTCATGACCTCGATCGATCTGAACGCCGATCTCGGCGAGGGCTTCGGCCGCTGGCGGCTGACCGATGACGAACGGCTGCTGTCCGTGGTCACCAGCGCCAACGTGGCCTGCGGCTTCCATGCCGGGGACGCGGCGACCATGCGCCGGGTGTGCGAGGTGGCGGCCGAGCGCGGCGTGACGATCGGCGCGCAGGTGTCCTACCGGGACCTGGCGGGGTTCGGGCGGCGCGCGATGGACGTGCCGCCCGCCGAGCTGGCGGCCGAAGTGGCCTACCAGATCGGCGCCCTGGAGGTCTTCGCGCGCGCGGCGGGCGCCCGCGTGGCCTATGTGAAGCCGCACGGCGCGCTCTACAACCGGGTGGTGCACGACCCGGAACAGGCCGGGGCGGTGATCGACGGCGTGCTCCTCGCGGACACCTCGCTCCCCGTCCTGGGGCTGCCCGGCTCGCGCCTGCTGGAGCTGGCGCAGAAGGCCGGACTGCCGGCCGTCACGGAGGCGTTCGCGGACCGCGCGTACACCGAGGAGGGCACGCTGGTGCCGCGCGGGCAGGACGGCGCGGTGCTCAGCGATCCGGCGGCCGTCGAGGAGCGCGCGGTGGATCTGGCGCGCTCCGGCAAGGTCACCACGCACTCCGGTGCGCGCATCGAGGTCCGCGCCCGCTCGCTCTGCCTGCACGGGGACACGCCGGGCGCGGTGGAGCTCGCCCGCCGGGTGCGCGAGCGGCTGGTCGCGTCGGGCGTGCGGGTGGAGGCCTTCGCATGAGGGCGCTGCCCGTCGGCGACAGCGGGCTGCTCGTCGAGGTGTCCACGGGCGAGGAGGCCCAGGCACTGCACGCGGAGCTGCTGCGCCGCCGCGCGGAGGGCTCCCTGGCCGTCCGGGAGATCGTCCCGGCGGCCCGTACGGTGCTGCTCGACAGCCTCGACGACCCGGTTCGTTGGGCATCCGAACTGACCGCCTCCGAAGTGCCGCCCGCTCCCCCGCGCGCGCGTGAGGTGATCGAGCTCCCGGTGCGCTACGACGGCCCCGACCTCGCCGAGGTCGCCGCCCACTGGCGGGTGCCGGAGCGGGAGGTTGCCCGTATCCACGCGGCCACCGAATTCACCGTCGCCTTCTGCGGGTTCGCCCCCGGGTTCGGCTACCTCACCGGCCTCCCCGCCTGCCTGGACGTGCCGCGCCGGGCCACTCCGCGCACGGCCGTGCCCGCCGGGGCCGTGGCCCTGGCGGGCCCGTACACGGGCGTGTACCCGCGCTCGTCGCCGGGCGGCTGGCAGCTGATCGGTACGACCGACGCGGTCCTGTGGGACCACGCGCGCGTGCCGGCCGCGCTGCTGTCACCGGGTGCGCGCGTCCGCTTCGTACCGGTGGGTGACGTATGACGGATCGTGCCCTGGTCGTCGTACGGGCCGGGGCGCTGACCACGGTGCAGGACCGGGGGCGGCCCGGGCACGCCCATCTCGGAGTTCCCCGGTCCGGGGCGCTCGACGCGCCCGCGGCGGCGCTCGTCAACCGGCTGGTGGGCAATCCGCCGGACGCCGCCGTGCTGGAGACGACCCTCGACGGCTGTGCCCTGCGGCCGCGGTCGACGGTCACCGTGGCGGTCGCCGGCGCCCCGTGCCCGGTCACCGTGGGGGGCCGTCCGGCGGCCTGGGGCGGCCCGGTCGTGGTCCCGGCCGGGGTGGTACTGGAGGTGGGCAGAGCGGTCGCGGGGGTGCGGAGTTACGTGGCCGTCAACGGCGGCGTCGCCGTCGAACCGGTTCTGGGCAGCCGGTCCACGGACCTGCTGTCCGGCCTCGGCCCGGCGCCGCTCACGGACGGCGCGGTGCTGACCCTGGGCGCCGCGGCCGGCCCGCACGCGCGCGTGGACGTCGCCCCGCAGCCGAGCCCGCCGGCCGAACTCGTCCTGCGCGTGACGCCGGGCCCGCGCGACGACTGGTTCACGCCCCGAGCCGTACGGGATCTCACCGCGCGGACCTACCGGGTGTCCTCCGCGAGCAACCGCATCGGACTGCGCACGGAAGGGCCCGCCCTGGAGCGGGCCCGTCCCGGCGAACTCCCCAGCGAGGGGATGGTCCTCGGCGCCGTCCAGGTGCCGCCGGACGGCCGTCCCGTGATCTTTCTGGCCGACCACCCGACCACCGGGGGCTACCCGGTGGTCGCGGTGGTCCGCGCCGCCGACCTCCCGGCCGCGGCGCAGGCGGTACCGGGTACCCCGGTCCGCTTCGTGGCCGTGCGCCGACGCTGAGCCGTCATGCGGCGTCCGGCCGCTCCGCGACCGACAGGGCGGCCAGTGCCGACGAGACCGCGGCGGAGGTGCGCAGGTCGAGGCGGGCGCTGGTGCCCCGGGCGCGGTGCCGCATCTCGTCGAGGGCCAGCCTCAGCAGCTGCGGCAGCAGGTCGGTGCAGCGCCGGATCACCCAGGCGGTGCCGGCGGTGGCCAGCCACAGCAGGCTCGCCGACTTGGTGGGCACGGGGAACTCCGGCTCGGGAGAGGGTGCCTTGCCCTTCGCGACGCCCGCCTTGGCGAGCAGCGCGTGGAAACGCAGGGCCAGTTGCCGGTGGCCGCGCTCCCCCGGGTGCAGCCGGTCCGCGCTCCACATGGCGCGGTCGGCGAGCCACGCGCCCTCGCTGGCGTGCAGGTGGACCGCCCCGTGCCGCTCCGAGAGCGCGTGCACCACGGCGTTGACCGCCCGTTGCCGGCGGGCCAGCGGGCGGGCCAGGGCGCCCGGGAGCCGCAGCATCGAGCCGGGATCGGGCAGGCACGCCGTGAGCAGGACCGCGCCCTGCCCGGTGACCGCCGCGTAGGCCTTGTCGAGGTTCGCGGCCACCGCGTGGATGTCGAACGTGCAGCGCAGGGTGTCGTTGACGCCGATGACGACGGAGGCGACGTCCGGGCGCAGGTCGAGTGCGGCCGGGGTCTGGCGTTCCAGGACGTCCCGCGTCTGCGCCCCGCTGACCGCGAGGTTGGTGAAGTCGACCGAGTCCCCGGAGAGTCCGCCGGCCAGCAGCGCGGCCCAGCCGCGCCACCCCTCGCCGGCGGGGTCGCCCACTCCCTCGGTGAGCGAGTCCCCGAGGGCCACGAAGCGGACGGGTCTCATACGACGCCCTCCGGGACGACGCGACGGGACGGTGCCGACGTTCCGTCCGTGGCGGGACGGGACGGTGCCGACGTGTCGTGGGCGACGGAGCGGGACGGTGCCGTCGTGTCGTCGGCGCTACGACGGGACGGTGTCGTCCCGTCCTCCGCGCCAGGACGGGACAGCGCCGTCGTATCGTCGTCCCCCGCGCCCTCCGACAGGACGGAAGCGTCGTGCGCCGCGAGGAACGCCTCGACCGCCGCGCCCCAGCCGAAGCACTCGGCACGCGCGCGTGCGGCCTCACGGCGCTCGTGCTCCCGGCGCTCCAGGAGCATCTCCACGGCGTCCGCGAAGGCGGCGCCGTGGTCGGCCGCCGTGGCGCCCGCGGATCCGATCACCTCCGGCAGCGCGGAGGACGCGCTGGCCACCACGGGCGTGCCGCAGGCCATGGCCTCCAGCGCGGCGAGCCCGAAGGTCTCGGCGGGCCCGGGGGCCAGGGCGACGTCGGCGGAGGCCTGGAGCGCGCCCAGCTCGCCCCGGTCGGCCACGTGCCCGAGGAAGGTCACCGGCAGCCCGCGCTCACGCGCCCGCTGCTCCAGCCGTACCCGCAGCGGTCCGTCGCCGGCCACCACGAGCACCACGCGCCGACCGCGCCGTACCAGCGCCTCCAGCGCGTCGAGCGCCGTGCCGGGCCGCTTCTCCACGGACAGCCGGGAGCACATCACCAGTAGCGCCTCGTCCGGGCGCGCGTGCCGGGCGCGCATCTCGGGGTCGCGCAGCGCGGGGTGCCGCTGCATGAGATCCACGCCCAGCGGGGCCCGTACGACGTTCCGCGCGCCGATGCGGACGAACTCCCGCTCGGCGAACTCCGTGGTGCACACGATCCGCGAGTACGTGTGGGCCGTACGCATGTTGAGGGCGTCGGCGGCGCGCCGGGACAGGTTCTCCGGCAGGCCCCAGGTGCGCAGGACGCCGTCGGCGGTCTCGTGGGAGACCATCACGGCGGGGACCCGGGCGCGCCGGGCCCACCGGCCGGTCCACCGCAGCGTCGTGCGGTCGGAGACCTCGAGCCGGTCCGGGGCGAGGCGCTCCAGCAGGGTGGCGACGCGCCGCTTGTCGGTGAGGACGCGGTAGCCGCCGGTGCCCGGCAGCAGCGGGCCGGGCAGGGTGATGACCCGGCCCTGCTCGGTGTCCCGGTCGGAGAACCGCTCGCCGGGCACGATCAGCACCGATTCGTGGCCCGCCGCCTGGAAGCCCGTGCCGAGTTCACGCAGGGCCGTGCGCAGGCCGCCCGAGGCGGGGGCGACGAAGTTGGCGAGCCGGACGATGCGCAGGGAGTCGCCGGTCATGCCGCGACCACCGCCCGGCGGTGGGCGAGGACGTCCTCGTAGTGGGCGATCAGTTGGTCGCCCACGGCGGCCCAGGTGCGTCCCTCGACCGTCGCGCGGGCGGTGGCGCCGAAGGCGGTCCGCAGGCCCCGGTCGGTGGCCAGGGTCGCCACCGCGTCGCGGACGGCGTCCCCGTCGCGCGGCGGGACCAGGAAGCCGGTGCGGCCGTGGTCGACGAGGTCGAGCGGGCCGCCGGCGGCGGGCGCGATCACGGGGACACCGCTGGCCATGGCCTCCTGCACGGTCTGGCAGAAGGTCTCGAAGGGGCCGGTGTGCGCGAAGACGTCCAGCGAGGCGAAGATCCGGGCGAGGTCGGAGCCGGTGCGGCGGCCGAGGAAGACCGCGCCCGGCAGCGCCTCGGTCAGGTGCGCCTGGCTGGGGCCGTCGCCCACGATCACGACCTTCACGCCCTCCAGGCCGCAGGCACCGGCCAGGAGCTCGACCTGCTTCTCGGGGGCGAGCCGGCCGACGTAGCCGACGATGACCTCGCCGTTGGGGGCGAGTTCGCGGCGCAGTGCCTCGTCGCGCAGGTCGGGGCGGAAGCGGACGGTGTCCACGCCTCGGGGCCACAGCCTGACCCGGGGCACGCCATGTGCCTCCAGGTCCTGCTGGGAGGCGCTGGACGGGGCGAGGGTCCGGTCGGCGGCGGAGTGGACGGAGCGTATGCGCCGCCAGGCCGCCGCCTCACCGGCGCCCACGTACGTGCGGGCGTATCCGGCCAGGTCGGTCTGGTAGACGGCCACGGCCGGGATGCCGAGCTTGGCGGCGGCGGCCATGCCGCGGACACCGAGGATGAAGGGGCTGGCCAGGTGCACGACATCGGCACGGTGCTCGATGAGTGCGGCGGCGAGGCGTCGGCTGGGGAGGGCGACGCGGACCTGGGGGTAGCCCGGGAGCGGGAGGGAGGGGACATGGACAACGGGGCACGGCGCCGAGGCGTCGGGCTTGTTGCCGGGGGCGGGAGCCGGAGCGACGACGAGGGGAGCGTGACCGCGATCGACGAGGTGCCGGGCGGTCTGGAGCGCGCAGTGGGCCACGCCGTTCACATCGGGGGGAAAGGATTCGGTCACGATGACGACACGCATACCGGTGTTGTCGCCGCGCTGAACGTGGCCGCGTCAAAGTGGATCTTTCCGAACGATAAACGTCCCATGAGCGTTGCGCTGCACACCCGAGCAGGTCAGATCGCGTCCATGACTTCCTGACCCACGAGTCACCTCGTGTTCACACGGCGGGTCCGTCCGACGCGATTCGGCTACGCACGGCTGTCTGGACCTCGGCCTCCTCGGCCGGATCCGCGGCGAGCCGGCGGAGCTGCTCGACGACCCGGGCGTCACCGGTCTCGGCGTGCCGGGCGGCGAGCTCGCGAGTGCTCTCCTCGCAGTCCCAGAGGCATTCGACGGCGAAGCCCGCCGGGAAGGAGGGGTCGGTGGCGGACAGGGCGCGGGCGGCGCGGCCCCGTAGGTGGGACGACGCCGTCTCGCGATAGATGTGGCGCAGGACGGGGGCCGCGCAGGCGATGCCGAGCCGTCCGGTGCCGTCGACGAGGGTCCACAGGGTCGGCGCGTCGGGGCCCTCGCCCCGTACGGCCTCACGGAGGGCGCCGAGGACCAGGTCGCTGTCCTGGGCTCCGCCGCGACAGGCGAGCATGCGTCCGGCGGCGGCGCCGAGGGCGTCGGGCCGGTGGGCCCAGCCCCGGGCCCGGTCGACGGCGGCGATGCTGCGCATCCGCTCGAAGGCGTCGACGGCAGCCTCCACGACGGGCGTGGTGCCGTCGCCGACGGCGGCCTCGATCAGGCCGAGGGCGTCGGGGTCGTTGCTGTCGGCCAGGTAGCGCAGGGCGGTGCACCGGGCTCCCTCGGTGCCGTCCTTGGCGGCCTGGACGATCTCGGGCCGGTCCTCCGGGCCTGCCACGGCGACGAGACAGCGGGCGGCCGGGACATGCAGGGCGGCGCCGCGTTCGAGGCCCTGCTGGGCCCACTCGAAGACCGCTCGCACGCTCCACCCCGGACGGGGCCCGCTCGGTCGCAGCTGCCGCTGCCAGCGGTCGAAACAGCCGGCCTCCTGGGCGGCACGCACGCGCGTGGCGACGGATTCGCGCGGATCCTCGGCCCACAGCCGCCAGGGCCGTGGCTCGAAGGCGTCGCGGACGGCGGCGGCCAGCTCGGCCTCGCCCTCGGCGTCGGTGGCGAAGCGGGCCAGGACGGGGGCGGCGAGGGCGCGCAGGCCCGCGTCGTCGTCCCGGAGGGCGAGTTCGTCGAGCGCCCAGGCCCAGTTGGAACCGGAGCCGGCGTACCTGCGCAGCAGTTCGAGGGCGTCGCGCCTGCCGTACGAGGCGAGGTGCCCGAGGACGGCGAGAGCGAGGCCGGTGCGGGACTCCTCGGTGTCGAGGACGTCCTCGGCGCAGAACAGGTGGGCCTCGATGGCGTCCAGTTCGCCGCCGAGATCGAGGTACAGGCGGGCGTAGTAGAGGGAGCGGTTCTCCACCTGCCAGTCGTGGCGCGGGTCGCGCAGCACGCAGTGGTTCAGCGCCGCGAGCGCCTCGGCGCGGGGGGCGGTGAGCGCGTGCAGCGTGCCGTCGCCACGGCCCCGCTGGAGCAGGCCGAGCAGCGTACCGCTGGGCGCTATGACCGGATCGAACATGGGAAACAGCCTCACATCAAGCGTCGACGCAACCGGGGAACACGCACTACCTGGCCGCGTGACACAACGTCGGGGCGCCCGCCGTCTCTTGCTTGCTGTAGACCATTTCTCTCTGCCTCTCGTCAGTGGCCCATGCGGACCGCATCACGGTCCGCGTGGTGCGGCAACACCTGCCCAGCCATCGCGTCCGTGAATCACGACGTCATGATGACTCGCGGGTTTCTCCTGCCGCGACCGTATTTCCGGCGGCCCTTTACCGCCTCCCCCGTTTTGCGTGTCGTTCCTGGTCAGGACGTTCGGATCAATGTGCGCCGAACAATTCGAGCAGTTCCGTCTTGCCGAACATACGCGCCGTGTCAATGGCCGACGGAGTACCCGCAGCCGGATCTGCGCCGCCTTCCAGAAGTGTCTTGATCACTTCCGTCTCTCCCTTGAAGACGGCCCCGGCGAGCGGGGTCTGGCCCCGGTCGTTGATCCGGTCGGCCTCGGCACCCCGGGCGAGCAGCGCACGCACCGCGTCCGCGTGGCCGTGGTAGGCCGCGAGCATCACGAGGGAGTCGCCTCGGTCGTTGGTGAGGTTGGCCGGGACGCCCGCGTCGACGTAGGCCACGAGCGCCTCGGTCCCGCCCTGCCGGGCGAGATCGAAGATCTTCGTCGCCAGCTCCACGACCTCGGGGTCGGGGGCTTCACTCATCGGCCGGACCGCCTCTCCTGCGCACTTCGGGGACTGAGGGAGCCTACGGCAGCGAGCGGTTGCCGCCGTACGGGTGAAACGCCAGGGTACTGGCTCTCGCGGCACATGACTGGATATGCCCGAGGTAAAGATCACCACTGACCCCACGGGGCGCGGGAGTCCCGCCCACAGGACGCGCGCGACCCCGCCCGGCCGGGCCAGGATCCCTCAGCCGACCAGGTGAAATCCTCGGAAATCCACCCAGTTGCACCTTTTGTCGTATGGATACATGCTGTGATCCTGGAAGAACTCATGGTGACTGTCCCCCCTCGACACCAGGAGACCGAAAATGATTCTCTCCATGTCAGGCGTCGTCCTGCTCGGCATCATCGTCTTCCTCTTTTTCCGGAAGGACGGCCTGAAGGCATCGCACGCCTGCGTCTCATCCCTGTTCGGCTTCTACCTGGCCAGCACGGCCATCGCGCCGAGCATCAAGGCAGGCGGCGAGAGCCTGGCGAGCCTGCTCGGCGGCATCAAGTTCTGACGCCGCCCCTCCCGTCCGTACGCACCAACAGGAGACAGCAGTGGCCCGGCGCCCCCTCCCCCGCATTCTGAGCAACGGCAGCGCGCAGATCGCCCGGAGCCGGGAGCTGGCCCGGACGGCGGCCGACAGCGCCACGGACGTCCTCCACCCGCTGATCACCGTCTCGCGCGGGTTGCGCCGGCTGGCCTCGGCCGGGCGGCGCAAGTGGGCGGACACGCCCAAGGACAAACGCGGGCCGCTGCTGTTCCTCGCGGCCACGCTCGTCCTGGTCGTGGCGCTCCTGCCGTACGGACCGCTGCTCGCCGCCATCACGCTGATGGCGGCGGCAGCCTGGCAGGGCCGGGAGCGGACCGCGTCGGAGCCGGAGGGTCCCGATGAGTCACAGACGGAGCGGCTGCGGTCGCTGTACGAGGCCCTGGTGCCCTACTTCTCCACCGCCGAGGACCCCGCGCCGCTGTACATCCACGGCGGCGAGTGGGAGAAGACCTTCCCCACCCACGACTTCGACGAGGCGGGACGGGTCGCCCACCTCGTGATCCGCTACCCCGCGTACTTCCCGGACGGCGAGGCCGAGGAGCGCGCCCGGATCGAGCACCTGCTCGCCGCGAAGGCCGGGCGGGGCCGGGAGTACCACTTCTTCTGGGACGAGGAGGCCAACCAGCTCACGGTGGCCGTCCTCGCGCCCCTGCCCACCGACATCGCCGCCCAGCGCTTCGTCACCGCGCCGGGCGAGACCGTCCTGGGCTTCACCGATCCCACCGAGGTCCAGCGCACGCTCCCCCTCTCCTACGGGGAGGAGCAGCGCGACGTGCCGCCGGTCGTCTGGCGCACCGGCATCCGGTCCACCGAGCCGCACCTGCTGGTCCTCGGCCAGCCCGGCAGCGGCACCTCGACCCTGCTGCGCTCGGTCGCCCTCCAGGCGCTCCAGTACGGCGACGTACTGATCGTCGAGGGCGGCGGCACCGGCGAGTACGCCTGCCTGACCGGCCGGGACGGGGTCCTGGCCGTCGAGTGCGGGCTGGCCGGGGCGCTGGCGAGTCTGGAGTGGGCCGCGCACGAGACCGAGCGGCGGCTCATCGCGGCCAACCGGGCACGGCAGGCGGGTCATCCGCCGCCGGACGACACCAGGCGGCCGCTGTGGATCGTGCTGGACCGGCCGAGCGTCTTCGCCCACCTCGCCGCCACGGACGGCCGCCGGGATCCGCAGACGCTGCTCCAGGTTCCGCTGCGGCACGGCCGTGCGGCCAATGTGACCATGGTGGTGGCCGAGCAGTTCGACAGCGCGGACGCGTTGAGCGACGCGGTACGGCAGCACACACGCGCGCGTGTCGTGCTCGGGCCCGCGTCGCCCCAGCAGTTGGAAGCGGTCCTGGGCGCCCCGCCGCACACCACGCCGTTGACGCAGGTGCCGCCGGGGCGCGGCTACGCCCGGCTGGGGTACGGCCCGGTGCACCGGCTCCAGGTTCCGGCGACCCCCGACCCGTACGACGACGCCACGAGCGACGCCGACCGGCAGGCGGTGCTGGCCCTGCTTCCGCCGCGTACGACGCCTGCGGACGCGGAGACGCTTCCCGCCGAGGCGATCCCCACCGAAGCGATCCCCACCGAGTCGGTTCCCACCGAGGCCGTCGTGGCCAAGGCTTCGGGAGCGGAGCTGGAAGCGGCCCCCTGAGCCGGGGCGGTACTACGCCACGAACGTCCGAGGGGACTCCGCCCCTCCCGTCGCCCCCGTCTCCACCAGCCGGGCCGCCGCCGCCAGACGGACCGCAGCCTCCTCGGCCACCGCTCCGCCGACTGTGAACGGCAGCCGCACGTAGCCCTCGAAGGCGCCGTCGACGCCGAAGCGCGGCCCGGACGGTACGCGCACGCCGACCCGCTCCCCCGCCTCGGCGAGCCGCGACCCGGACAGGCCCCCGGCCCGCACCCACAGGGTGAGGCCTCCCGCGGGCACCTCGAAGTCCCAGTCCGGCAACTCGCGCCGTACCGCCGCCACCAGGGCATCCCGGTTCTCCCGGGCCTGGCCGCGGCGCAGGTCCACGGCCTGCTCCCAACCCCCCGTGCTGAACAGCCAGTTCACGGCCAGCTGTTCCAGTACCGGCGTGCCCAGGTCGGCGTAGGCGCGGGCCGCGACCAGGCTGCGGATCACGTCGGGGGCGGCCCGCACCCAGCCGATGCGCATCCCGGCCCAGAAGGCCTTGCTGGCCGAGCCGACGGTGATCACCGTCGAGCCGGCGCGGTCGAAGCCGCACACGGGCCGCGGCATATCCACGCCCTCGTCCAGCCACAGCTCGCTCATCGTCTCGTCGGCGACCAGCACCGTGCCCGCGGAGCGGGCCGCGTCCACCAGCCGACGCCGCTGGTCCTCGTCGGCCAGCGCACCGGTGGGGTTGTGGAAGTCGGCGACGACGTACGCGAGCCGGGGGGCCGCCTCGCGCAGCACCTGGCGCCAGCGGTCCATGTCCCAGCCGGACAGCCCCTCGGCCATGGCGACCGGCACGAGCCGGGCGCCGGCCTCCCGCATCAGCTGGAGGATGTTGGCGTAGGAGGGTGACTCGACGGCGATGCGCTCGCCGCGGCCCGCGAAGAGGTGGCAGATGGCGTCCATCGCACCCATGGCACCGGTGGTCACCATGATCTGCTCGGGCATGGTGGGGATCCCGCGCGCGGTGTAGCGCTCGGCGATCATCGCGCGGAGGGCCGGCAGACCGGCCGGGTAGTCGCCGTGGGTGTGGGCGTACGGCGGCAGTTCCTCCAGGGCACCCTGCACGGCCCGGGTGAGCCAGGGCTCGGGCGCGGGCAGCGCCGCGCAGCCGAGGTCGATCACCGAACCGAGTGCCTCGGGCGGCAGGGGTTCCAGGCCGCGGGCGGGCAGGGGGTTGCCCGCCGGAACCGCCGTCCAGCTGCCCGCGCCGCGCCGGGATTCCAGGAAGCCCTCGGTGCGCAGCGCCTCGTAGGCCGCCGCGACCGTGGTGCGGCTGACGGACAGCGACAGGGCCAGTTCGCGTTCGGCGGGCAGTCGCGCGGCCACCGGCACCCGGCCCTCCAGCACCAGCAGCCGGATGCCGTCGGCGAGGGCGCGGTAGGCGGGCGGGCGGCGGCTGCCGGGACCGGCGGGCCGCTCCTGCTGGGAGGTGAGCAGCCGGGCGAGCTGTGCGGCACCCACCGCCGAAGTCCACTGCGCCATGCAGATCAGTCCACCTTCCCCGAATTGGCCATGGATGGCGTTCATCCCCAAGCCACAGGGTGTCATGAGCCAGGCCACTACCACCACCAGGGGGGACCTCTTGTCCACACAGGACCGTCTCGGGCGACGGTTGATCCAGCTGTACGCGGGACTCGCGCTGTACGGCGTGAGTTCCGCCCTTCTCGTCCAGGCGGGCCTGGGTCTGGAGCCCTGGAACGTGCTGCACCAGGGGCTCGCCGAACGCACCGGGCTCTCCATCGGGGTCGTCCTGATCATCGTGGGCGCGGCGGTGCTGCTCCTGTGGATCCCGCTGCGCCAGCGCCCCGGTCTCGGCACGGTCTCCAACGTCTTCGTGATCGGCATCGTCATGGACGGCACGCTCGCCGTCGTGCCCGAGGCCCACGCCTTCGCCGTGCGGATCCCCCTGCTGCTCGCCGGAATCGTGCTCAACGGGGCGGCCACCGGCCTCTACATCGCGGCGCGGTTCGGCGCGGGTCCGCGCGACGGTCTGATGACGGGGCTGCACCGGCAAACCGGTGCCTCGATCCGTCTGTTGCGGACCGCCATCGAGGTCGCGGTCGTGGCCACCGGGTTCGCGCTCGGCGGCTCCATCGGCGTCGGCACCGTGCTGTACGCGCTGTCGATCGGGCCGCTGGCCCAGCTGTTCCTGCGCGTTTTCGCCGTCCCGGCTGCATCCGACGGCAGCACGGTCGTTGCCACGGGGACACCCGGACGGGTGATACTGCCACGGTGAGCACGTTGATACGCCACCCGTACCTGGACCACCCCGGCCCCATACCCTTCGCCCATCGAGGCGGTGCCGCCGACGGCCTGGAGAACACCGTGGCGCAGTTCCGCCGCGCGGTCGACCTGGGCTACCGGTACATCGAGACCGATGTGCACGCCACGACGGACGGGAAGCTCGTCGCCTTCCACGACGACACCCTGGACCGGGTCACCGACGGGGCGGGCCGGATCGGCGACCTCCCGTGGGAGGACGTGCGGCAGGCGCGCGTGGGCGGCAGCGAGCCGGTACCCCTCTTCGAGGAGCTGCTGGAGACGTTCCCGGACGTGCGCTGGAACGTGGACGCCAAGGCGGAGCCGGCCCTGCGGCCCCTGCTGGATCTCATCGAGCGCACCAACGCCTGGGACCGGGTGTGCGTCGGCTCCTTCTCGGAGGCGCGCGTGCTGCGCGCCCAGCGGCTGGCCGGGCCGCGCCTGGCCACGTCGTTCGGGGTCCGCGGGGTGCTCAGCCTGCGGCTGCGCTCCTGGGGGCTGCCCGCCGCGGTGCGCCGGTCGGCGGTCGCCGCGCAGGTGCCCGAGTCGCAGTCCGGCGTCCCGGTGGTCGACCACCGCTTCGTGCGCGCCGCCCACGCGCTCGGGTTGCAGGTCCACGTGTGGACGATCAACGAACCGGAGCGGATGCACCGGCTCCTGGACCTCGGTGTCGATGGCATCATGACCGATCACATCGACACGTTGCGCAAGGTCATGGAGGACCGGGGCGTCTGGGTCTGAGCACCCGGCCCGCCCGGCCACGCCTTCGCACGGCACTTTCAGCGGGGAAGCGAGGGCACGGGTGGGCACCGAAACCGTGCGGGCACTGGCGGCCGACGAGGCCGTCGAACGGCGGCGCGAGCAGCGTGGCTGGTACTTCTACGACTGGGCGTGCTCCGTCTACTCGACGAGCGTGCTCACCGTGTTCCTCGGCCCGTATCTGACCTCGGTCGCCGAGCACGCGGCGGACGCGGACGGCTTCGTGCATCCGCTCGGGATACCGGTCCGGGCGGGCTCGTTCTTCGCCTACACCGTGTCCCTGTCGGTGATCGTGGCCGTGGTGGTGATGCCGCTGGTGGGCAGCGTCGCCGACCGCACGGGCCGCAAGAAGCCGCTCCTGGGCGCGGCCGCCTATGTGGGGGCCGCGGCGACGGCGGCCATGTTCTTCCTGGACGGCGACCGGTACCTGCTCGGCGGGGCGCTGCTGATCGTCGCGAACGCCGCGTCGTCCGTGGGGACGATGCTCTACAACTCCTACCTGCCGCAGATCGCCCCGCCCGAGGAGCGGGACGCGGTCTCCTCGCGGGGCTGGGCCTTCGGGTACGCGGCGGGCTCCCTGGTCCTGGTCGCCAATCTCGTCCTCTACTCCGCGCACGACAGCTTCGGCCTCTCCGAGACCGCGGCCGTCCGCATCTGCCTGGCGTCGGCGGGTCTGTGGTGGGGCGCCTTCACCCTCGTACCGCTGCGCCGCCTGCGCGACCGCCGGTCGACTCCGGCGCGCGAGTCCACCGCGCCCGGCCTGCGGCAGCTCGCGGCCACCGTCCGCGACATGCGGCGGCATCCGCTGACGCTCTCCTTCCTGCTCGCGTACCTCATCTACAACGACGGCATCCAGACGGTGATCTCCCAGGCGTCGGTGTACGGCTCCGAGGAGCTCGGGCTCGGGCAGTCGACGCTGATCGGGGCCGTGCTGCTGGTCCAGGTGCTGGCGGTGGCCGGCGCGCTGGCGATGGGGCGGCTGGCACGGACCTACGGCGCTCAGCGCACGATCCTCGGATCCCTGGTCGCCTGGACGGTCACGCTCGCGGCCGGGTACTTCCTGCCGGCCGGGGCGCCGGTGTGGTTCTTCGTGCTGGCCGCCGGGATCGGGCTGGTGCTCGGCGGGAGCCAGGCGCTGTCCCGGTCCCTGTTCTCGCATCTCGTCCCGCCCGGCAAGGAGGCCGAGTACTTCGCGGCGTACGAGATGAGCGACCGGGGCATGAGCTGGCTGGGCCCGCTGCTGTTCGGCGTCACCTACCAGCTGACCGGCAGCTACCGCTCCGCGATCATCTCGCTGGTGGCCTTCTTCGTCATCGGGTTCGTGCTGCTCGCGCGGGTTCCGGTGCGGCGGGCGATCGGCGCGGCGGGTAACCCGGTTCCGGAGAAGATTTAGCACTGATTTAGCGCTCAACGCGAAAGGGCGGTAGTGTACGCGTTTGGCCTGCCAGGCGTACCGTTACTGCGCGTCAAAGAAGCCGAAACGCTGGGTGACATCTGCTAGCAGATGTGACAAACCGGGCGCTGGTGGGTACAACAAGGGGCGGCTACGACGGCGACGCATGACCCGGTACGGGACTCGGAACGGGAATCTTTACCGCCGACCGGACGTTGACCGGATGACGACGACAGCGACACCTGTCCTGTGGGCGACAAGCCCGGGAGGCACGATTCATGAGTGAGCGAGCTCTTCGCGGTACGCGCCTCGTGGTGACCAGCTACGAGACGGACCGCGGCATCGACCTGGCTCCGCGCCAGGCCGTGGAGTACGCATGCGAGAAGGGGCACCGCTTCGAGATGCCCTTCTCGGTCGAGGCGGAGATCCCGCCGGAGTGGGAGTGCAAGGTCTGCGGTGCCCAGGCACTCCTGGTGGACGGCGACGGCCCCGAGGAGAAGAAGGCCAAGCCCGCGCGTACACATTGGGACATGCTGATGGAGCGGCGCACCCGTGAGGAGCTCGAAGAGGTCCTCGAGGAGCGCCTGGCGGTTCTCCGCTCCGGGGCGATGAACATCGCGGTTCATCCCCGGGACAGCCGCAAGTCCGCGTAGTTCCTGCGGGACTGGGCCGCGACACAGCGCAACGAGATTGACCGCGGGCGCCGTACGTCATGTTGACGTACGGCGCCCGCGGTTTCGTTGTGGGTGCGGGTGGGGGTTCCTGGCGTGGGTGGCCGGGCCCTCCGGGGGCTGCGCCCCGGACCCCCGCCTTCGGCCCGAAGTGCCTCGTCCTCGATCGCCGGACGGGCTGAGTGATGTCGGCCTGCGCCGAGAGGTGGCCGCGGCGTATCAGCTGGTCAGCGGCGGGCGCTGGTCCCACGCGGGGTCGCCGGGCTCGGCCGCGGTCTCCCTGATGACCTCTCCCTGCACGATCTTGCCGTCGGGGCGGTGGATGCGGACCTGCTGGAAGGCGTCGCCCAGGGTTCCGGGGGCGGCCTGGCGGAGCTTGCGGTCGACGGTGCGCTCGGCGTAGCGGCTCAGGGCCTTCTGGACCGGCGGCAGCAGGAGCAGCAGCCCCACGACGTCGGAGATCAGGCCCGGGATCATGATCAGCAGGCCGCCGAGCATCATGAAGCCGTTGCCGCCGCCGCGCTCCGGGGAGCCACCGCGCTGCAGGGCCTCGTTCAGGCTCTGGAACGCCCGGCGCCCGGCGCGCTTGATGACCACGGAACCGGCGACGAAGCCCGCCACCAGGAGCAGGAACACGGTGAAACCGCTCGCCGCGCCCGCGACCACGGTCAGCAGCCAGATCTCCAGCACGAGCCACGCGGCGATGCCCAGCGGCAGGAACGTGCGCAGCCGGGAGCGCCGGGGTCGGGTGCGAGGCGGAGGGGTCGGAGCGCCAGTCGTCATGCACCCAGTGTGCCTGGGCCCGGCTCAGTGCGGGATAAGGGGGCGGCCCGAGGTCAGGCGCGCTTGCCCTTGCCGGTGATTTTGCCGACCCGCTCGCCGACGCCCCAGGCCGTGACCCGCCACAGCGCCTCGACGAGGATGTCGCGGCTCATCTTGGAGTCGCCCAGCTCCCGCTCGACGAAGGTGATGGGCACCTCGACGACGTGGAAGCCGGCCCTGACCGCCCGGCGGGCCAGGTCGACCTGGAAGCAGTAGCCCTGGGAGGCGACGTCGGTGAGGCCGAGGCCCTCCAGGGTCTCGCGGCGGAAGGCGCGGTAGCCGCCGGTGATGTCGCGCAGCGGCAGGTCCAGGGCCAGGCGGGAGTAGAGGCTGCCGCCGCGGGAGATGAACTCGCGGGACCTGGGCCAGTTCACGACCCGGCCGCCCGGCACCCAGCGGGAGCCGAGCACCAAGTCGGCGCCCTTGAGGGCGGTGAGCAGGCGGGGCAGTTCCTCGGGCTGGTGGGAGCCGTCGGCGTCCATCTCGACGAGCACGCCGTAGCCGTTGTCCAGGCCCCAGCGGAAGCCCGCGAGGTAGGCGGCGCCGAGGCCTTCCTTGCCCTTGCGGTGCAGGACCTGGACGTGGTCGTCCTCGGCGGCCAGCTCGTCGGCGAGCTTGCCGGTCCCGTCGGGGCTGTTGTCGTCCGCCACGAGGACGTGCGCCTCGGGGACGGCCTTGCGGACCCGGCCGACGATGGCCTTGATGTTCTCCGCCTCGTTGTAGGTCGGGATGATCACCAAGGCCGTGCCGAGCGGGCCGAACCGCCTCTCCTGGGCCTGTGCCGCGGGGGTCCCGTCGCCGTCGTTCACTGCTGCCCCTTCGTGTCGTACGCAGGGGACCACCATAGTGGCCGCGGCCTGCGCGGACGTGACAGCACGTTCGTACGGTGGTGTCGATTCCGCAAGAGCGGGGTAAGAATGCATTTTTTCGGCTTTTCGGGCCGTGCGGCTCTGCGCGCCGCTGCGGATGGGGGCCCGACGCCCTTCGGGCCGACCTGGGGCCCGCTGGCTGCGGGTCGACCGAAAGCCGTTGTCTACTGAGCGTCCGGGCCCCACCCGGGTCACACCTCCCGACCGGCCGGAACCTTCCCCCGTCGGCGCGGGCACTGAGCCTGGCTCCCAGCGACGGCGCCCCGGTGCGGCACACCGTCCCTGACCCAGCGGCGCTGCGACGAGTGTGCAAAAGCTCCCCGGTCGGGCGTCCGGCGGTGGACTCGGCCGAACCTACCGGCCCGCTGCGGCTGGCTGTCAACAGCCGTTTGACCTGCGCAAACACCACCCCGTTCCAGGTCGGTGCGGAGGATGCGCAGGTCGCGCGACGAGGCGGCGCCGGACGATCACGCCCGCGCCACCCCGGGAGATCACTCGCCCGGCCGTACGAACACCGTCCGGCCGCCCACCACGGTGCGCAGGCAGACCGGGAGGTCGTTGCCGGGGGTCAGGTCGGGCAGGCCAGGGGTGCCGGAGCGGGGGTCGGTGGACCAGCGCGCGACCCGGTCGTCGGGGGCCTGGACGACGAGCGCGTCGGTGCGCCACAGGGCGTAGTCGGCGGGCGCACCGGGGACCAGGACGCCCGCGTCGTCGCGGCCGACGGCCCGCCAGCCGCCGCGGGTGTGGGCGGTGAAGGCGGCGCGCACGGAGATCCGGTGCTCCGGGGTGCGGTGGAAGGCGGCCGCGCGGACCGTGCCCCACGGGTCGAGGGGCGTGACCGGGCTGTCGGAGCCGAAGGCGAGCGGGACGCCGCTGCGCAGCAGGGTCGCGAAGGGGTTGAGCGTGCGGGCCCGCTCCGCGCCGAGGCGCTGGGCGTACATGCCGTCCTCGCCGCCCCACAGCGCGTCGAAGGCGGGCTGGACGGAGGCGGTCAGGCCGAGCTCGGCGAAGGCGGCGACGGACTCGGGGGTGAGCATCTCGGCGTGCTCGACGCGGTGGCGGGCGGCGCGGACGCGGGCGAGGCCGATCTTCTCGGCGGCGGCGCGGACGCCCTCCACGACGGAGGTCACGGCGGCGTCGCCGATGGCGTGGAAGCCCGCCTGGAGGCCGGCCTCGGTGCAGGCGATCACATGGGCGGCGATGTCGTCCGCGTCGAGGTAGGCGGCGCCGGTGTGGTCGGCGTCGGCGTAGGGCTGGTGCAGACAGGCGGTGTGCGAGCCGAGGGCGCCGTCGACGAACAGGTCGCCGGCCGCGCCGAGCGCGCCCAGCTGCCGCGCCCTGGCGACACCCTCTTCGCCCTGCTCGGCCCAGTAGCCGACCACCCGGGGACCGGGCACCTCGGCGGCCAGCCGCAGCAGGTCGGCGAAGTCGTCCTCGGAGGAGATCTTCGGCCCGCCGCACTCGTGGACGGAGCCGATGCCGAGGGAGGCCGCGTGCGCGAGGGCGGCGCGCTGGGCCTCGGCGCGCTGGGCCGGGGTGACGGCGCCGTACGCGGCCGCGCGGGCCTCGTGGTGGTCGTCCTGGGTGAGCGGCCCGTCCACGCGGGAGAGCTCGCCCGGAACCAGGTCCAGCAGGGCCGTGGTGACGACCGCCGAGTGAACGTCGATGCGGGAGAGGTACAGCGGCCGTCCCCCGGTGGCCTCGTCGAGTTCCGTGCGCGTCGGGGGGCGGCCGCCCGGCCAGCGGGAGGCGTCCCAGCCGTGGCCGAGCAGGACGCGGTCGTGCGGGCGGGCGGCGGCGAAGTCCCGTACGAGGGCCAGGGCCGCGTCCAGGGAGGGCGCGTCGCAGAGGTCGAGGCCGGTCAGGGCCAGCCCGGTCGACGTGGCGTGCACATGGGCGTCGGTGAAGGCGGGCGTGACCAGCGCGCCGTCCAGGTCGACCACCTCGTCGACACCGTCCGCGAAGGCGTCGGCGGCGCCCTCCGAGCCCACCCAGGCCACCTGCCCGCGCTCCACGACCATCGCGGTGGCGAAGGGGTCGGCGGGGCTGTGCACCTCACCACGGCGCAACAGGACGGTCTTGGTGTCGACGGGACGTTCAGTCATGCCGCACAGTCTCTCGCGCGCGAGGGCCCGCACCGCACTCGGGGCACGTCGGGCCGTGTCTCAGACCTTCGGCGGCCGTGCCTCGTACGGCGTGGACAGCACCACCGTCGTGCGGGTGGACACTCCGGCCAGGGTGCGCACGCGGGCCAGGAGTTCCTCCAGCTCGTGGGGGGTGGCCACGCGGACCTTGAGGATGTAGTTCTCGTCGCCCGCGACGCTGTGACAGGCCTCGATCTCGGGGACTGGGGCCAGGCGGTCCGCGATGTCGTCGGGCGCGCTGGGGTCGAAGGGTTTGACCGAGATGAACGCGGTCATCGGCAGCCCCACCGCCTCGGGGTCGACGACCGCGGCGTAGCCGCGGATGACGCCACGTTGTTCGAGCCGTCGCACCCGCTGGTGCACGGCCGACGTGGACAGGCCCGTGGCCTTGCCCAGGTCTGTGTAGCTCATCCGCCCGTCCTTGACGAGCAGCTGCACGATTTGACGGTCCAGCTCCTCCATGGCGCAAGAACCTACAGTGCGCCTGATCTCCTCGGATACCCGAGCGACGCAGGTCATAGCCGGTTCGTGACGTCGCGGGGAGCCCGCTGTGAGCCGTCGGTGGGAAAAACCCGCCGCAGCGGGCACCTGCGCACGGCATGTGACGAACGCCACAGCGCATCCACGGCCTCCGTGATGCACTCGCGATTACCGCCCAGACGGGACGGGAAGTGCTTGCTGTGGTCGAGGCCGCAGTGCCTTCACGGCCCAGCCCGAGGGGGAGAATCCCATGCAGAGTCTTAAGCGCCCTGGTCGTACCGTGCCCAAGCGGATGCAGCCGGTCGTCGAGCCCGAGCCGGAGGGCGTCGAACCCGACGCCTACGAGGCCGAGGAGCTCGACGCCTACGACACTTTCGAGATGTACCGGGTGATCTGCCCGGACTGCGCGCAGCCCATCGCCCTGCTGGCGGACGAGGAGGTCCTGCCGGAGCACGCGCTGTGCGTCTCGCCGTGGAACCCGTTCGGACTCACCGCGTGCGCGGGCACGGGCCGTGCCGCCGCCGACGCCCGTCCGGCGGACGAGTCCTTCCGGCCGCAGGAGCAGGACACCGCCCTTCTGCTGACGCTCCCCCAGGGTCTGAACTGGCGGACGCAGCCCTTCTCGCACGTCGGCGGCGCGGGCTCGCGCCCGATGCGCGTACCGACGATGCGCCGCGAAGCGGCCTGAGCCCCGCGGGCTCGACTCGCCGGGTCCTGTCCGGCCTCGCTCAATCCCAGTAGCTGCCCTGCACCATGGCCCGCAGGCTGCCGTGGTGCAGGATCAGCATGTCCGGGTCCGCGGGGACGGCCACCTCACCGAAGTGCGCCTGGCGGTAGGCGACGCGCAGCATGACGATCGCGTGCCGCAGTGCGGCGTACAGGGTGTAGAAGTCCATGTCCCGCGGGGTGTGGCCGGTCAGGCGCGCGTAGCGGGCCTCGACGCGGTCGCGGCGCAGGAGGCCGGGCAGTCCGCGCTGGCCGAAGGCGACCGTCAGGTCGTGGAAGAAGCGGTGCAGGTAGACGGTCCAGCCGAGGTCCACCTCACGCGGGGCCGGGGCCGCCATCTCCCAGTCGAGGACGGCCACGGGGTCGAACCCGTCGTAGACGATGTTCCCGATGCGCGCGTCGCCCCAGTTGAGGACCGGTGCACCCGGCTCACGCGGCCACAGTTCCTCCAGCCGGTCGAACGCGGCCTCGATGAGCGGTGAGCGAGCCAGGCCGTCGATCACCCAGGTGTAGTAGGCGCGTTGGGACTCGACGTGGCGGCGCAGTGCGTCTCCGTCTCCGGGCAGGGACAGGAACTCGGCCTCCTCGGGCGGCACTTGGTCGTGCAGCCGCGCCAGGATCCCGACCGTGCCCGCCTCCAGTCGCTCGCGCTCCGCGTCGGTGGCCGCGTGCAGCCAACTGCCCTCGTACGTATAGGGCATGACATCCGGCGGCACGCGCCCGTCCACCCGCTGCATGACGAAGAACGGCGCGCCGAGCGGTTCGGGGTCCTCCTCCAGCCAGAGCACCTTCGGCACCGGGACGTCCGTACGGTCCGCCACCAGACGCAGGGTGCGGTACTGCCGGGCCATGTCGTAGACCGGGAAGACGGTGTACGCCGCCGGGTCCGCCGCGAGCCTCAACGCACAGGCGCGCACCAGGGGTTCGGGGTGCTCGATGTGGAAGAGGAGGGTCTCGCTGGACATGCCGTTGGAGGCCGGGGCGGTGACCCCGACGGCCTTGGCGCCGGGCAGCCGGGTGCCGAGCCAGGCGGTGAGGCGGCGGGTGAGGTCCTCGGGGTCGCGGGTGGTGGTACGGGGTCGGGGTGCCGTGGCCATCTCCGCCTCCCTCAGGGTGCGACCGAGTCGAAGCCGGTGAATCCGCTCGGGTCGTGCCGGCCGAACGAGCCGTGCTCGAAGATGCCGTGGCCGATCTGCCCGTCGAGCCGGAAGCGGGCCGCGTGGTCGGTGACCCCGTAGGCGGCCAGGGGGTGAGGGGACGTCAGGTCGTAGGTACGGCGGTCGGTCCACTCCTTGCCGTGCCAGGTCCCGTGCTGCCAATCGTCGGCGGGCGGGTAGCCGGCGCCGACCGCGAGCGGGGACGAGGTCAGGATCTCGGCCTCCAGCTCCAAGGGCTTGCGCGGGTCGCCCAGGTGGACGACGGCGCGTTCGGGGTGGCGGGTGCCCGGACGATAGGTGATCTCCGTCTGGGGCCAGCCGAGTTGGCGGTCACGCCGGCCCGGGACGACCAGGGTCGCGTCGCTCAGGGTGCGGTAGCCGTCGGCGTCCTCCTGGGTGATGACCATCAGGAAGCGGTCGGCGAAGCGGACCGGGCACCAGATCCAGTGGAAGCCCTCGGGCCGGTGCTCCTCGGCGAGGCGTCCGCCCTCCTCCCCCGGGACGGGCCGCACGCCCCAGCTGCGGTCGCGGGTGCCGGTCCAGCCCTCGGCCGTGACCCGGAACTCCTCGTCCCCGGCGCGGATCAGCCCCCGCGCCCGGCCCGCCTGCACGAAGCGGCGCCCCTCCAGGGTCAGCCGGTCGCCCCGGCGCTGGAGGTGATGGGGCTCCCACAGGGCCGGGAAGTCCGCGGTCCAGGTGAGGTCGTACGACAGCAGGTCGTCGTCGCACACGAGGCGCAGTCGCCGCAGCGGCTCCACGACCTCGATCCGCAGCGGCCCGACGACGAGCCGCGTCCGGTCGTCGCCGAGCGCGTCCGAGGCGCGTACGGCGTGCAGGGTGTCGCCGGTGCGCAGGGTCGCGTAGGCGTCGATCACCCCGAGGTTGGGGTAGACGCCGAGCCCGAGGATGAGCAGGGCACGTCCCTCGTGGTCGAGGAAGTGGAAGATGCAGCGGTCGTAGGCGTTGCGGTCCCCGGTGGCCACATGCTTCATGGACAGCGGGACCTGGTGCACGGGGTACTCGTCGAGCGGTACGGGGCGGTCGTCGGCCACGGCACACCTCCCTGACGGCAGTTCGGCTGACGGTACGTCAGACGACCTGCGGAGGCCAGACCCGGGACGGTACGTCCGCGAACGCACGGCCGATTCCCGGGACCGGTGACCTGTCCACCATGGCGGGCGTTGCCCTGGCATGGCCCCTAGACAAACGGCAACCGGGCGTCGGTACCGCGTCTTCGTCCCCCGGTCGGCAGAATCGGTTCCGCCGCCACCGCAGCCGCAGGACCCGCCGATCTACCGCGATCTCCTGCGCACCTGGGAGGACGGGGGCCGCACCCTGCCGGGCCGCCACGACCCGGAGTGGGTCAGGCTGGCGGCCCCGACGGTGCTCCCGGGCCACTTCAGCGAGCCTGCGGACCGCTGAGCGTGCGCCCCGGCGCGGGTCAGCGGGTCTCGGGGCCCGCGAGGTGGCGGGCGATGACCATCCGCTGGATCTGGTTGGTGCCCTCGACGATCTGCAGGACCTTGGCCTCGCGCATGTAGCGCTCGACGGGGAAGTCCGCGGTGTAGCCGTACCCGCCGAGTATCTGCACGGCGTCGGTCGTCACCTTCATCGCCGTGTCGGTGCAGTGCAGCTTGGCCATGGCCGCCTGCTTGGCGAACGGCCGGCCCGCGTCCCGCAGCCGTGCCGCCGCCAGGTACAGCGCCCGGCCCGCCTCGATCTGGGTGGCCATGTCGGCGAGCATGAACCTGACGCCCTGGAAGTCGGAGATCGAGCGCCCGAACTGGCGCCGCCCGCCGGCATAGGAGATCGCCTCGTCCAGCGCCGCCTGGGCCAGGCCTATCGCACAGGCCGCGATGCCGAGCCGCCCGGAGTCGAGCGCGGACAGGGCGATGGCGAAGCCCTGGCCCTCCTCGCCCATGCGCCGCTCGTCACCGACGCGTACGCCGTCCAGGTGAACCTGGGCCGTGGGCGAGCCCTTCATGCCCATCTTCTTCTCCGGCGCCGCGCCGCTGAGCCCCTCGGCGTCACCGGGCACCAGGAACGCGGTGATCCCGCGCGGCCCGTCCTCGCCCGTGCGGGCCATGACGGTGTAGAAGTCGGCGATGCCGCCGTGCGTGATCCAGGCCTTGGTACCGGTGATGACCCAGTCTCCCCCACGCTCGGCTCCGCTCGCGCGGGAGGGGCCCCCATCGTCCCGCACCGCCTTGGTGCGCAGGGAGGCGGCGTCCGAACCGGAGGACGGCTCGGACAGGCAGTACGCGCCGAGCAGACCGCCGCCGAGCATCGCCGGCAGGTGCTCGACCTGCTGCTGCTTGGTGCCGTAGGCGGCGAGCGCGTAGGAGGCGAGGGTGTGGACGCTGACGCCGAGGCCGACGGTGAGGCGGGCCATGGCGAGCTCTTCGAGGACCTGGAGGTAGACCTCGTACGGCTGGTCGCCGCCGCCGTACTCGGAGTCGTACGGCAGACCGAGCAGTCCTGATTCCGAGAGCAGGGTGAAGACCTCGCGCGGGAAGCGTCCGGCGTCCTCCTCCTCGGCCGCCCGCGGGGCGATCTCGCGCTGCGCGATCTCACGGACGAGCGCGATCAGGTCCCTGGCCTCGTCCGTGGGCAGATGACGCTCCACGGAGTGCGGGGCGCGGTCGGACATGGCGACGGTCTCCTCCCTGTTGGGGCACATCGGCGGACGTGCGCCGTGGGTGGGGCGGCGCCGCCTGGTCTTCGTAAGTCCGGCCGATGCACGCGCTCCCGGGTCTCGGGAGCGGCTGACCAGCGGCTTGCGCTGTGAGTATGCCCGATCAGCGACCTCCCGTCACCAGTTAACGACCGCTCACTCCCAGAATTCCACCCCTATTTCCACCCTCCCGAGATTGGTCCGAACCATTGACCAAGTGGTCTAGTCCTCCTACTCTTTCGGACCAACGCTTGACCGCGTTCATGCCAATCGGCGCACGCTCCCCTCTCCCCCACGAGGAGACACCCGATGCACACTGCCCACCGCCCGCGCGCCCGGTTCCGGGCGCTCGTCTCTGCAGCCTGTTGCGCCGTCCTCGGCGCCGGGCTGCTGGCCGGAGCGGGCACGGCCACCGCCACCGCGACACCCGCCGCCGCACCCGCGGCCGCGCCCGCCGCCAAGGCGGCCGCCGGCTCGAAGGTCGTCGGCTATTTCACGGAATGGGGCACCTACGACCGCAAGTACTTCGTGAAGAACGTCGAGACCTCCGGTTCGGCGGCCAGGCTCACCCACATCAATTACGCCTTCGGCAACGTGACCGGCGGCAAGTGCGCGATGGGCGACTCCTACGCGGCGACCGACCGGGCCTACACCGCCGCCGAGTCCGTCGACGGGGTCGCCGACACCTGGGACCAGCCGCTGCGCGGCAACTTCAACCAGCTCCTGAAGCTGAAGAAGAAGCACCCGGGCCTGAAGATCCTGTGGTCGTTCGGCGGCTGGACCTGGTCCAGCGGCTTCGGCGAGGCCGCGCGGAACCCGGCCGCCTTCGCCCAGTCCTGCTACGACCTGGTGAAGAACTCCAAGTGGGCGGGTGTCTTCGACGGCATCGACATCGACTGGGAGTACCCCAACGCCTGCGGCAACACCTGCGACACCAGCGGCCGCGCGGCCTTCAGGAACCTGATCGCGGCACTGCGGGCGAAGTTCGGCGGCGGCGCGCTGGTCACCGCGGCGATCACGGCCGACGCCACCAGCGGCGGCAAGATCGACGCGGCGGACTACGCGGGGGCCGCGCAGTACGTCAACTGGTACAACCCGATGACGTACGACTACTTCGGCGCCTGGGACGCGGCGGGCCCGACCGCCCCTCACTCGCCGCTGAACTCCTACTCCGGCATCCCGAAAGCCGGCTTCCACACCTCCGCGACCGTCGCGAAGCTGAAGGGCCTCGGCATACCGGCCTCGAAGCTGCTGCTCGGCATCGGCTTCTACGGACGCGGCTGGACCGGCGTCACCCAGGCGGCTCCCGGCGGCACGGCGACGGGCCCGGCCGCGGGAACGTACGAGCAGGGCATCGACGACTACAAGGTGCTCAAGGCCAAGTGCCCGGCGACCGGCACGGTGGGCGGCACGGCCTACGCCAAGTGCGGGAACAACTGGTGGAGTTACGACACCCCCGCGACGATCGCGACGAAGACGACGTACAAGAACCAGCAGGGTCTGGGCGGCACGTTCTTCTGGGAGCTGAGCGGGGACACCGCGAACGGTGAGCTGATCAAGGCGATCAGGTAGGGACGTCCCGGCAGGCCCGGACACGGGCGCCGGTGACTCGGGGGGCGGGGGCGGCGGCCTCCGCCCCCTGTGTGTCAGGCGTCGCGGCGGGCCGGCTGCGGGGCCGGGTAGGCCGGGTCCAGCTCCTCGATGGCGCGCAGCACTCCACCGAGCGCCTTCACCAGGAGTTCGCGCATGGTCTCGCGGGACAGTTCGGAGTGGTCGATCCAGTCCAGGGTGGCGCCCTCGACGCTGCACACCCAGGAGAGCAGGCCCATGCGGGCCAGCGGCGCGATGTCGCTGCGGCCGTAGGCACCCTCGGCGATGGTCGCGACGATCGCCTCGCGTACGCCGTCCCGGATGGCGTGCACCTCGGCGTCGAAGCCGACGCCGCCGCTGACGATGGTGCGATAGGCGGCCTGGTGGTGCTCGGCGAAGCGCAGGTAGCTGTCGACGGTGCGGTGGACACGGTCCACGGCGGGCAGTTCGAGGCCGCTCGCGGCGAAGGTGACCAGGTCGGTGACGGAGTCCTGGATGATCGCCAGGTAGTAGCCGCGCTTGGACTGGAAGTAGTAGTAGATCAGCCCCTTGGCGACCTGCGCCTGCCGGGCGATGTCGTCCATGGAGAGCGCGTCGTAGGACGTGTCGGCGAACAACTTCCGCCCGATGGCGATGAGTTCGGCGCGACGCGCCACGGAGCGCTCGGTACCGCGCGCCCGGGGGCGGGCGACGGCGGGCTGTTGACTAATATTCAATTTCGACCCTGGTCTCAACGGGCGGCCGGACACCCGCAGTATGTCAGGTCGGTAATGCGTCAGGTCACAGCAGTCCGAGCCGGGTGACGAGCATGGCGATCACCATGACCAGGACCCATCCCATGGCGTGCTCGAAGATCTTCGGACCGTCGTCCTTGGGGCCGCCGGTGCGGGCGCGGGTGGCGGTGGCCGAGTGTGCCGTCATGCTGTCTCACTGAGGTCGGACGTTACGGGGCGAAATGCCCCATCGATCCCTCCACCTTGCCACCCGCGACGCCCTTTGCGGCAGAGACGTTGGTCACAGGGTCAGCGCACGCCCACTGCCGCGAGCGCCTTGCGCTGGCGCGGGCTCGGATGCGCCGGGAAGTAGAGGTAGCAGACGCCGCCCGTGCCGGAGACCACCTTGCCGCTGGCGTTGTAGCGCTTGGTCCGCAGCCAGATGTTCTCCCACTCCCGCCGCAGATAGACGCGCCGCACCGCCTCGTCGCTCGGCGAGGCCGGGTCGTTGGCGATCACGTCGCCGTCCGCGGTGAAGCCGACCACCGTCATCAGATGGCCGGAGGTGCCGTAACCGGCGCCGGTCAGCTCGGTCTTGAGGAAGGACTGGGACGTTATGGCCGGGATCCCGGCCGCGATCAGCGTCTCCAGGTCGGTGAGCGAGCCCAGTCGTGTTATCACGCCCTGCATGCCGTGGAAGGTGGCCGCGTAGGCGGCGTTGAACGGCCAGTTCCCGCAGCCCGCGTACTGGTAGTCGTAGGTGTACCGGGCGGCGTGGCACACCTGCGGGTCGGCGAAGGACGGATCGACCCAGGCGAGCTGCTCCGGGGTGAGCCGGCCGCCCCAGTACTCGATGATCATCTGTGAGGAGGTGGGGCTGCACCAGGCCTCGCCGCCGTTGTCGTACTGCGGGTACTGGCCCTTGTGGATCTCCTGCGAGTAGCGCGGGACGCTCAGCTCCTGGGCGAGGCCGGGGGTGGAGGCCGCGACGGTGAAGCGGTCGGGGATGTCGGAGCCCATGGCGCCGAGCCGCCAGACCGTGGGGGTGATCCTGGTGCCGGGCCTGCGGTAGAGGGTGAGCCGCAGCCGGTACGACACCAGGCGCAGCCCCGTGGCCGCGTCGTCGATGGCGAAGGTGTCCGTCCAGATGGTGCTCCTGCCGTCGCTCTGGTCGTCCACCGAAGTCCGCTTGATGTCCTGGTCGCCGGCCGCCCAGCGGCCCATCACGTACCAGGGAGTCTCCGTGCCGTCGGAGTACGTGCCGTTCAGCTCGACCTGGATCCAGGTGCCGGCCGGGGTGTGCGCGTTCCAGGAGGCGATCACCTCGGTGGCGGGGACGGTGAGCCGGTGGACCGGGGAGGTCCAGGTGGCGTACTCCCAGGGGGCGGTGGTGCCGGTGTGCGGGTCGGTGTAGTCGGTGGTGCCGGCCGGGGCGGCGATCACCACGCCGGGGCGGGCGCCCGAGACGGCCCGCACGCCCTGGGCGCCACCGCAGCGCCAGTCCGCGTACGTGGTCCAGGTGCGGTTGTCGACCAGGCGCGCGGTGCCCAAGTCGCGGGCGCCGCGATCGGGCGGGGCCGCGGTCGCGGCGGCGGCCGGGGCCGTGCCCGAGGCCACCGCGGCGGCGACGGCCGCGGCCAGGACGGTTCTGCGGGACGGCTGTTCGGCTCTGCTCATGGGTGGAAGACCCCCAGGTGTCCGAGTGGTCCAATGCAGGTGTGCGCCAACTATGGACGCAAGCGGCATGCCCCTGCCAGCACTTCGACCCATGCCACGCCACGAATATTGGTCTTGTCCTCTGGTACCGCCCGGGAGGCGCGCCGCGGGCCCCCGCCGTACCCCTGGAGGGCAGGACGGGGGCCCGCGGCGAGTGGGTCAGATGAGGTCCATCGCGGCGACCTCGTCCGGGCGGCCGTAGCTGACCGGCCCCTGGAAGCGCCGGCGGGCGGTGGCGAACCACCACACCGTGGCCACGGCCAGGACGGCGGCCAGGGCGATCGGCGCGTAGTTGAAGGAGTCGACGGTGATCGGCGAGGCCTGCGGCAGCATGAACAGGATGCTGCTGAGCAGGATCCAGGTCACCGCCAGCCAGCCGATCGGCTTGCTCCAGCGGCCCAGCTGCCAGGGCCCGGGCTGGAACTCGTCGCCCAGCCGCAGCCGCAGGAAGATCGGCACGGCGTAGGCCAGGAAGAGCCCGACGACGTTGACGCTGACGATGGCGGTGAACGCGGTGTGCGACCACCAGCCCGGCACCACGAGGGCCAGCGAGCAGGCCACGGCCAGCCACACGGCCTTGACGGGCGTGCGGGTGCGCGGCGAGACCGAGTGCCACAGACGAGAGCCGGGCATGGCGCCGTCCCGGGAGAAGGCGAAGATCTGGCGGGTGTTGCTGGTGAGGTTGGCCAGGCCACAGAAGAGCATGGCGCCGATGACGATCAGCAGCAGCGCCTTGGCCCAGCCCATGCCGAGCCCGTCGATGAGAATCTGGACGGGCGGTGCGGAGGAGCCCGCGACCTTGTCGTAGTCGCTAATGCTGTAGACCAGTGCCAGCATCAGGATCAGGCCGGTGATCGCCGAATAGCCGATCGCCCGGGTGATCCCCTTGGGCGCGTTGAGCGTCGCCCGCACCGTTTCCTCGGACATGTGGAAGCTGCCGTCGAAGCCGGTGAAGGTCCAGCTCGTCACCAGCAGGCCGAGCATGCCGCCGTAAAGCCCGTTCGTGAAGCCGGTGTTGTTCACGAAATGCGTCGCGAAGGACGCCGACTGATGGTGGTCGGGCATGACGATGAGTGCGGTCACGATCACCACGAGTCCGATCAGCAGCCACCACACGGATATCCGGTTCAGCAGGGCGACGAGCTGGACGGTGTAGGTGTTGGCGAGCCCCTGCAGCACGATGATCAAGGCCGTGATCAGGACCGTCTGGTGGACGGTCGGCTCGTACGAGGTCCACTGCAGGGCGACGAAGGCCTGGATGAAGGTGGCGGCCGCGTATCCGGTCGCGGCGGTGCCGCCGATCTGGCCGACGAAGTTCAGCCAGCCCGTGTACCAGGACCAGGCGCCCTTGTGGCGTTTGGCGAGTTTACCTGCGGAGAAATACAGCGCCCCGCTCGTCGGATAGGCCGACGCGACCTCCGCCATGGCTGCGCCGATGAACAGCACCATGACGGAAACGCCGATCCAGCCGAACACGAGAATGCGGGGACCGCCCGCGTTCATACCGAAACCGAAGGACGAGAAAATACCCGAGAGGATATTGATGATGGTGAAGGAGATCGCGAAATTGTCGAACGCCTGGAATCGGCGGGTGAGTTTCCGCGGATACCCCATCGCGTGCAGGGTCGCATCGTCGTCGAGCACGATCGGGTCTTCTCCCCCGCGGGTCCGGGCCCGTGGAGTCGATGTCCGTTCTGACACAGATCGACCTTTCTCTACAGTAGGGGACGAGCAGGGTCAGGCGGTCCCGGGCACGGGCAGACCGCAGGCACGCCGGGCCCGGGAGAGCTGCTCCGCGGGGTCGCCGAAGACGCTCCAGGGCATGCGCGAGGCGTACGGCCCCATCGCCGTGAAGACCGCCCGGGCCTCGAACTCGCGCTGGGCCATGACCAGCGCGTGCGCGAGGTAAGCCAGGTCGAGCACCGGGGTGAAGCGGGAACCGGCCGCCACGGGCAGCCAGTTGTGGTAGATCGCCAGGGCGGTGGAACGCCACTGGGGCTGCTCCCAGACGCGGTCGGCGAGCAGCTGCGTCGGGTTGTAGCTCTCCACGAGGGCGACCAGCGGGAGCAGCCGGAGCGGGGAGTCGCCCGGCGCCCGCTGGCTGAGGAAGGCGGCCACGTCCCAGGCGGCGTTGACCGAGCCGCCGTGGCGCGTGAAGAAGAACGACAGGAAGCGGTGGTGGGCCTCGCGGTGCCAGGGGTCGAGGTTCAGGATGTGCGCGAACAGCCGCCAGGGGCCGGGCGGGGAGGTGAGCAGTCCGTTGGGGGCGGGGTCGCGCAGCCGGTGCAGCCGGGCCATGGCCAGCTTGGCGGCCCAGGGCGTGGGATCGGCCGGGGCCATGGTGGCGGCCCGGTCGCAGGCGGCCAGCGCTATGCGTTCCAGGGCCTCGGCCCGCTCGTCGCGGGCGTCGGCGGCCCGTACGGCGCGGGCGACGGCCACCCGCGCCCACATCAGCGCGGCCTCGGGGGTCGGCTCCTCGGCCAGCCAGCGTTCGACGAGGTCGGTACCGGCCGCCTCGGAGGCCAGGACCAGGGAGCGATGGGCGCGCAGGCCGAAGTCGTCGCGCGTCTCGGCCAGGGCTTCGCGGGCGCTCAGATAACGCCCGGCGCGCACGTCGACGCATACGCTCGCGAGGACACGGTCGTCGGCCGCCGGATGCCACACATAGTGCCCCTCGAATAACTCCGCGGCCATCTTCCCCTGTCCGTCCCCGTTACGACGTATCGCAGTTGCGCACGAGGCACCTTACTCAGCACGGGCCACACCTGGAACGCCGAATTCGACATATCGGTCAGCCGTTTCGGAACATTAATGAGACGATTGGCGAACGACTCGCGAGTAGTTCAAGGTGATACGTTTCTATCGGCGAGCGGAGCCCGCCGCTCCGTCCGCTATGGGCCGCTACTAGAATGTTTCCGGAAAATAGCCCCCACCCGGCCCACACCGCACCACACCTCAGGAATCACCATTCGCGACCTCGCCTCCCTGCTGAGCGGGCTCCCGCCCTCCCTGGGCCCGGTCCGGCTGATCGGTGTCGACGGGCACGCCGGGTCCGGCAAGTCCACCTTCGCCGCGCGGCTCGCCTCCGCCCTGGGCGGGGCGCCGGTGCTGCGCCTCGACGACATCGCCAGCCACGACGAACTCTTCGAGTGGACCGGCCGGCTGCTCGGCCAGGTGATCGAGCCGCTCGGCCGCGGCGAGCCCGCCGCGTACCCGCCCTACGACTGGAGCGCCCGGCGCTTCGGCCCGCCCCGGCCGCTGGAGCCCGCGCCGGTGATCCTCGTTGAGGGCGTCGGCGCCGGCCGCCGCGCACTGCGCCCCTACCTGGCGCGGCTGCTGTGGATGGAGCTGGGGCACGAGGAGTCCTGGACGCGCGGGCGGCTGCGGGACGGGGTGGAACAGCGGGACTTCTGGGCCGGATGGGTCGAGGCGGAACGCCGGCACTTCGCCGCGGACCCCTCGCGGCCCTACGCCGACCTTCTGGTACGGCAGTCACCGCAGGGGTACGAGGTGCTGCCGGGGCCCGCCGATACTGCTGGACCGGACCATCCGGTCACCCACCGTGACGGACCGTCCGCGGTGTGCTGAACTTGTGAAGACCCTTGTGAGGGAACTTGTTCGAGTGCTCCAACTCGGCTTGACCGGGGGGCCGTACAGGACTTACGTTCTGAATGTGCGGCCATTCGGAGCCGCCCATGAACGCGAAGCCCCCGGTTGTTCCCCCGTGATCGGGGGCTTCGTTCTGCCCAGGGTCCGTTTTCCGGACGCCGCGTGCGCCGATTCGCTCACCCTCGGTCACCGGACCGTCTGCGCCCCGTCTGCCCCCACCACGTCAAACGGCATGTGCGCCACCCTTCGGCGGGCGCCCGGCCCGCAGGTACGATGCCCTCGGTGCGACCTTCGGACGGCTGCTTCGCGCACCTTCAACTCCGGTCCGCGGCACAGCGGTTCGACCAAGGCAGCTGTCGGGCGACTGCCCGGTGGTGAACCAACGGGGGCACGGTTTGTGGGGGACGTGATGGACTTCGGCACGCAGGGCCCCGATGCCCCGGCCGACCTCGCCTGGGTGCGAGGCGTGGACGCCTACACGATGGGCGCCTATCCACAGGCGGAGGAGGAGTTCCGGGCCGCGGTACGGATGGATCCCGGGATGGCCGACGCCTGGCTCGGGCTGCACGCGCTGCGCGTCGACACGACGACCGCGCTGCTCAGGATGTTCCGGCACCGGGACCGCTTCGGGGAGCAGCGCGCCCGGCACCGGCGCCCGCTGAACTCCTGGTACTGGCTGGGCTGGTGGGTGCAGCCGGTGCTGGAGAGCCCGCGCGACCTGCTGCTCGCGCACGCCTCGCACTGGCTGGACGGCCGGCACGTCCCGGAGCTGGACCGGGCGCTCGCCGGTCTGCCGCCCGTGGACACCGACCCGCAGGTCCGCTTTCTGCACGCCTGCCGGGCCTACCTGGTCAAGGACTGGGAGCAGCTCGTCCGGCACACCGACCCGCTGCTCGACGACGCCCTGCTCGGCATCGAGGCGGGCCTGTTCGGCGGCATGGCCCGGGTCCGGCTGGAGATGTACGGGCAGGCCGAGCCCCTGCTGGCGGCGGCCCTGATGCGCTGCCGCAGCGAGCAGCCGCAGCGCAAGGAGCTGCGGTACTGGCTGGCCCGGGCGCACGAGGGCACGGGCCGGTCGGCGGCCGCCCTCCCGCTCTACCGGGCCGTGCACCGCGTCGACCCCGCCTTCATGGACACCTCGGCCCGGCTCGCCGCCATCGCCGAGGGCGACGGGTACGACGACGCGGCCGACTTCGTGGCGATCACGCTCACCGGCGCCGGCCAGGACGTCGTGGACGGGCCCGACGGATTCGACCCGCTGTTCGGCACCGAGGGCCGTGACCTGCGGTTCCCCGAGGCGGATCTGCCGCCCGCCGGTCCGCTCGCGTCCGTGGCCGACCCGGCGGTGCGGGAGAAGACCGGCCTGCCGGGGCAGCCGCTGCCCTCCGGCCCCACCGACCCGGTCCTACTTGAGGAGGCGCTCGCGGAACTGGAGCGCATGGTCGGTCTGGAGCCCGTCAAACGCCAGGTCAAGGCGCTCTCCGCGCAGTTGAACATGGCCCGGCTGCGGGCCGGGCAGGGGCTGCCCGTGCAGCCGCCGAAGCGCCACTTCGTCTTCTCCGGCCCCTCCGGCACCGGCAAGACCACCGTCGCCCGCATCCTCGGCCGCGTCTTCTACGCCCTCGGCCTGCTCGGCGGCGACCACCTCGTGGAGGCCCAGCGGGCCGACCTGGTCGGCGAGTACCTGGGCCAGACCGCCGTGAAGGCCAACGAACTGATCGACTCGGCGATCGGCGGGGTGCTGTTCGTGGACGAGGCGTACTCGCTGTCCAACTCGGGGTACGGCAAGGGCGACGCCTACGGCGACGAGGCCCTTCAGGTGCTGCTCAAGCGGGCCGAGGACAACCGGGACCACCTGGTGGTGATCCTGGCCGGCTACCCCGAGGGCATGGACCGGCTGCTGGCCGCCAACCCCGGGCTGTCGTCCCGCTTCACGACCCGCGTCGACTTCCCCTCGTACCGCCCCCTCGAACTCACTTCCATCGGCGAGGTGCTCGCCGCGGAGAACGGTGACGTGTGGGACGAGGAGGCCTTGGACGAGCTGCGGTCCATCGCCGGGCACGTCGTCGACCAGGGATGGATCGACGAGCTGGGCAACGGGCGGTTCCTGCGGACGCTGTACGAGAAGAGCTGCGCGTACCGGGATCTGCGGCTGTCGGCCTACCCCGGGGCGCTGTCCCGGGACGATCTGGCCACGCTGCGGCTGCCGGACCTGATGCAGGCCTACGGAGAGGTGCTGTCGGGGCGGGGGCCGCAGGATCCGTCGGCCATGTGACCGACGGACCCCGCGCCCCGCGGGCGGTTCAGCCCGCCAGCACGCCTTCCGGCTCTCCGCTGACCCGGGGCTCGGTGACCTTCGTCCCCGGGATGTGCCGGTGCGCCGGGTCCCGTACCTCGCCGACCAGCAGCTCCAGTACGTCCTCCAGCGCGACCAGGCCGAGCACCTTCCCGGACGCGTCGGCGACCTGGGCCAGGTGTGTCGCGGCGCGGCGCATCACGGTGAGCGCGTCGTCCAGCGGCAGCTCGGCCCGCAGGGTCGTCATGGGCCGCCAGATGTGCTGCGGCACGGCCCGCTCGGACTCCTCCAGGTCCAGTACGTCCTTCACGTGCAGGTAGCCCATGAAGGCGCCGTTCTCCGCGGCGACCGGGAAGCGGGAGTAGCCGGTGCGGGCGGTGAGCCCGACGATCCGGCCCGGCGTGACCGACGGCGGCACCGTCACCAGTGACTCGCGCGGCAGCAGCACGTCCGTCACCGGGCGCGAGCCCAGCTCCAGCGCGTCCTCCAGGCGCTCCCGTTCCTCGGGGTCGAGGAGGCCCGCCTGGCCGGAGTCCTCCAGCAGGCGGTTGAGCTGCTCGCTGGTGACGACGGCCTCGACCTCGTCCTTGGGCTCGACGCGGAAGAGCCGCAGGATGCCCTGGGCGACGGCGCCGAGCGCCACCGTGATGGGCCGGCACACACGCGCGAACGCGACCAGGCCGGGGCTGAGCCACAGCGCGGCCTTCTCCGGCGCCGCCATCGCGAGGTTCTTCGGGACCATCTCGCCGATGACGAGGTGGAAGAAGACCACGGCGGCGAGGGCGATGACGTACCCGAGCGGGTGAATCATGCCGTGCGGCAGGTGGATCCACTCGAACACGGGCTCCAGCAGGTGCGCCACCGTCGGTTCGGCGACCGCGCCCAGGGTCAGCGAGCAGACGGTGATGCCGAACTGGGCGGCGGCCATCATCTGCGGCAGCCGCTCCAGGCCGTACAGGACCTGGCGGGCCCGGGCGGTGCCGAGCGGTTCGATCTGGCTGCGGCGGACCGACACGAGCGCGAACTCGGCGCCGACGAAGAAGCCGTTGGCGAGCACGAGCAGTCCGGCGAAGATCAGTTGGAGGACGCTCATCGGACGGCCTCCATCGCCGGGGCCACGGGGGCGGTGCGGACCAGGCGGACCCGCTCCGCGCGGTAGTGGCCGACCTGGCGGACGGAGAGCCGCCAGCCGGGCAGTTCGGCCCGGTCACCGGGGGCCGGGATGCGGCCGAGCAGGTCGGCGACCAGGCCGGCGACGGTCTCGTACGGGCCCTCGGGCACGTCGAGGCCTATGCGCTGCAGGATGTCGACACGGCAGCTGCCGTCCACGTCCCAGGCGGGGCGGCCGTCCTCCGGCGGGGCGGCGGCGAGTTCGGGCATGTCCAGCCCGTCGTGCTCGTCGCGGACCTCGCCGACGAGTTCCTCGACGATGTCCTCCAGGGTGACCACACCCGCCGTGCCGCCGTACTCGTCGACGACGACCGCGATGGGCTGCTCACTGCGCAGCCGCGCGAGGAGCGGCTGCACCGGCAGCGTCTCGGGGACCAGCAGCGCCTTGCGGGCGATACGGCCGACCGGGGTACGCAGCCGGTCGCGCGGGGGGATCGCCAGGGCGTCCTTGAGATGGACCATGCCGACGATCTCGTCGATCTTCTCGCGGTAGACCGGGAACCGGGACAGGCCGGTGGCGCGGGTGAGGTTGACCACGTCCTCGGCGGTGGCCGAATCCTGGAGCGCGCTGACCTTCACACGCGGGGTCATGACGTGCTGCGCGGTCAGCTCGCCGAGCGACAGCGTGCGCACGAACAGGTCCGCGGTGTCCTGTTCCAGGGCGCCCGCCCGGGCGGAGTGCCGCGCCAGGGAGACGAGTTCGCCGGGGGTGCGGGCGGAGGCCAGCTCCTCGGCGGGCTCGACCCCGAGCATGCGCACGAGCCGGTTGGCGACCGTGTTGAGCGCCGAGATCACCGGGCGCAGCAGCCGGGAGAAGTGGTACTGCGGGCCGGCGACGAAGCGCGCGACCTGCAAGGGCTTGGACACCGCCCAGTTCTTGGGCACGAGTTCGCCGATCACCATCTGGATCGCGGAGGCCAGCAGCATGCCGACGACCACGGCGACACCGGAGACGGCGCCCTCGGGGATGCCGATCGCGGCGAACGGGCCGTGCAGCAGCGCGGCGAGCGCGGGCTCGGCGAGCATGCCGACGACGAGGGAGGTGATGGTGATGCCGAGCTGGGTGCCGGAGAGCTGGAAGGACAGCTCCTTCAGCGCCTCGACGACCGTACGGGCCCGTCGGTCGCCCTCGGCGGCGGCCTTCTCGGCCTCGGGGCGCTCGACCGTCACCAGGCCGAACTCGGCGGCGACGAAGAAGCCGTTGGCGAGGATCAGCAGGAACGCGGCTCCGAGGAGCAGCAGGGGGGTGGTCATGATGCCGCCGCCTCCGCGCAATGTCGGTAGGGGGCGGCGCAGGTACTACAGGACGATCCGTCCATCGCCGGAGGGGGTCACTCCTCGGGTAGCAGGAGCCCCTGTGCACCGGGCGGAGCGGCAGGGGCGGAGGCGCAACGAAAACGCCTCCGCCAACAGATTAATCAAGACACGGCCCGGTGCGGCAGGGCGGATGTCCCCGAGTCAGCCCTGATCTTGCTTCGGACGTGCCGCCGCGCGGGCCTCGGTGAGCGCCCGCAGCGTGCGCGCGTCCTGTATGGCACGCCGCTTGGCGACGCCCGGCTGGATGCCGAGCGCGGGCAGGCTGGTGCCGTCGCTGAGGTCGAGGAACACCCACGGATCGCCCGGACGGAGGTTCACCTGGAGGATCTCCGCCCAGTCAAGACGCCGTTTGCCGGCGATGTTGACGACGGTGACGCCGGATTCGTCGGCGACGACCTTCACCCGGGCGAGCAGGGCCAGCACCCAGAAGATGAGGGCGCCGGTGATGATGAAGCTGAGCCGCTCCCCCGGACCCAGTTGGTCCAGCAGCATCGCTACGCCGGATATGACCACGAAGATCGCCACCCCGGCTGTGAGAAGGATCGCACGGGTGCGTCCCGGCCGGAAGGTGACGGGGAGGTCGGGAAGGGGCGTCGGTTCCTCGGACATGGGTGTGCGGCTTCCTCGCCGTCAGAGGCGGCAGGCGTGGATGGCGGTCGTCAGGATGGCCCGCGCGCCGATGGCGTACAGGTCGTCCATGATCCGCTGGGCGTCCTTGGCGGGGACCATGGCGCGGACGGCGACCCAGCCCTCGTTGTGCAGCGGCGAGATGGTCGGGCCTTCGAGGCCCGGGGTGATGGCGACGGCCGCCTCCAGGTGCTCGGCGCGGCAGTCGTAGTCCATCATCACGTAGGTCCGGGCCACCAGGACGCCCTGCAGGCGGCGCAGGAACTGCTGGACCTTGGGCTCGGCGGACTCCTCGACGCCCGCGCCGGTGCGCCGGATGACGACGGCCTCGGACTTCATGATCGGCTCGCCGAAGACCTCCAGGCCCGCGTTGCGCAGCGAGGTACCGGTCTCGACGACGTCCGCGATGACCTCGGCGACACCGAGCTCGATGGCGGTCTCGACGGCGCCGTCGAGGTGGACGACGGAGGCGTCGATGCCGTTGTCGGCGAGGTGCTTGGCGACGATGCCCTCGTAGGAGGTGGCGACCGTCCTGCCGTTCAGGTCCTCGACGCCGCCCGCGGCGCCGGGCTTGGTGGCGTAGCGGAAGGTGGAGCGGGCGAAGCCGAGCGGGAGGATCTCCTCGGCGCTCGCCCCGGAGTCGATGAGCAGGTCGCGTCCGGTGATGCCGATGTCGAGGCGGCCGGAGGAGACGTAGATCGCGATGTCGCGGGGGCGGAGGTAGAAGAACTCCACCTCGTTGGCCGGGTCGACGATCCGCAGTTCCTTGGACTCCCGGCGCTGCCGGTAGCCGGCCTCATGCAGCATCTCCGCCGCAGGGCCTGACAGGGAACCCTTGTTGGGGACGGCGATGCGCAGCATGAGATCGGCTTCCTTTGCGTGAGAAGGGGGTTGGGAACGGCGAGGGCTTACAGGTGGGCGTAGACGTCGTCCAGGGAGATCCCGCGGGCGACCATCATCACCTGGACGTGGTACAGCAGCTGCGAGATCTCCTCGGCGGCCGCCTCCTTGCCCTCGTACTCGGCGGCCATCCAGACCTCGGCGGCCTCTTCGACGACCTTCTTGCCGATGGCATGGACGCCCTTCCCGACCAGCTCTGCGGTGCGGGAGGTGGCGGGATCGCCGTGGGCGGCCTTCTGCTGGAGCTCGGTGAAGAGCTCCTCGAACGTCTTCTTGGACATGATGTCCTCACCCTACGCGCTGGGGGCGGTGCCTCAGTGCCAGGGTTCAGATACTGAGCGGAGCGTGCACGCGGTCGCCACCGCCGCCGTCACCGCCTCGTGCCCCTTGTCCTCGTTCGAGCCCTCAAGACCGGCCCGGTCCAGGGCCTGCTCCTCGGTGTCACAGGTGAGCACGCCGAAGCCGACCGGGACGCCGGTCTCGATGGAGACCTGGGTGAGGCCCTGGGTGACGCCCTGGCACACGTAGTCGAAGTGGGGGGTGCCGCCGCGGATGACGACGCCGAGGGCGACGACCGCGTCGTAGCCGCGGCCCGCGAGGACCTTGGCGGCGACCGGCAGCTCGAAGCTGCCCGGGACGCGGATCAGCGTGGGCTCGTCGATCCCCAGCTCGTGCAGGGCGCGCAGGGCGCCGTCGACCAGACCGTCCATCACCTTGTCGTGCCACTGTGCCGCGATGACGGCGACCCTGAGGTCGCTCGCGTTGCGTACGGACAGTTCCGGTGCACCCTTGCCGCTCACGTCTCTCCTTGTGTGCTGTGTTACTGGTTGCCGCAGGTGGCCGCGGACGCGGCGGAGGCCGCCACGCCCGAGGTGTCCAGCCAGGGCAGGTCGTGGCCCATCCGGTCCCGCTTGGTGCGCAGGTAGCGGAGGTTGTGCTCGCCCGCCTGTACGGGCATCGGTTCCCGGCCGGTGACCTTGAGCCCGTGGCGCAGCAGGGCGTCGGTCTTGTCGGGGTTGTTGGTCATCAGGCGCACGCTGCGGACCCCGAGGTCCTGCAGGATCCGCGCGCCGGCGCCGTAGTCGCGGGCGTCGGCGGGCAGGCCGAGTTCGAGGTTGGCGTCGAGGGTGTCATGGCCCTGTTCCTGCAGCTCGTAGGCGCGCAGCTTGGACAGCAGTCCGATGCCGCGGCCCTCGTGCCCGCGCAGGTAGACCACCACGCCCCGGCCCTCGGCCTGGATGCGCTCCAGCGAGGCGTCCAACTGGGGGCCGCAGTCGCAGCGCGCGGAGCCGAAGACGTCGCCGGTGAGGCATTCGGAGTGGACGCGGACGAGGACGTCCTCGCCGTCGCCGATCTCGCCGTGCACCAGGGCGACGTGCTCGACGCCGTCGGCGCTGGCGCGGTAGCCGTACGCCGTGAAGTCGCCGTGCCGGGTGGGGAGGTTGACCTCGGCCTCGCGGCGGACGGTGGGCTCGGACGAACGGCGGTAGGCGATCAGGTCCTCGATGGAGATGATCGTCAGGCCGTGCTTGCGGGCGAACGGGACCAGTTCGGGCAGGCGCAGCATGCGGCCGTCCTCGCCGGCGATCTCGACGATCGCGCCGGCCGGGCGCAGGCCCGCAAGGCGGGCGAGGTCGACGGCGGCCTCGGTGTGGCCGTCGCGGACCAGGACGCCGCCGGACCGGGCGCGCAGCGGGAAGATGTGGCCGGGGCGGACGAAGTCGGTGTGCTCGGCCGCGCCGCTCGCCAGCAGTTGGAGCGTGGTCGCGCGGTCGGCGGCGGAGATGCCGGTGGTCACGCCGTGGGCGGCGGACGCGTCCACGGAGATGGTGAACGCTGTCTTCATGGACTCGGTGTTGTCCTCGACCATCTGCGGCAGCCGCAGCCGTTCCAGCTCCGGTCCCTCCATGGGGGCGCAGATCAGGCCGCGGCACTCGCTCATCATGAAGGCGACGATCTCGGGGGTCGCCTTCTCGGCGGCGATGACGAGGTCGCCCTCGTTCTCCCTGTCCTCGTCGTCGACGACCACGACCGGCCGCCCGGCGGCGATGTCGGCGATGGCCTGCTCGACGGGGTCGAGCGTGAGGTCCTCGATGGTGTCCGTGCTGTACAGCAGGGGGGCCGCGGTCATGCCGGCGCTCCTTCCAGGACGGGCCGCGCGTCCCTGCGGGAGCGCAGCCACCAGTCGCGCATGCCCCACAGGACGAGTGCGCCGTAGATGACGTAGACGAAGCCCGAGAAGGCGTAGCCGTTGGCGAAGTTGAGCGGCACGCCGACCAGGTCGACGAGCAGCCAGGCGAACCAGAACTCGACCATGCCGCGCGCCTGTGCGTACATGGCGACGATCGTGCCGACGAAGATGTAGGCGTCCGGCCAAGGATCCCAGGACAGGTTCGGGTATGCCTTGAAGAGCAGGGCAACCGCGACCGTGCCGACGGCGGCGCCGGCGAGCATCGCCGCGCGCTCGCGCCAGGTGGCGAACCGGACGCTGATGTGTCCGTCCTCCCCCTGGTCCTTGCCGCGGCTCCACCGCCACCAGCCGTAGCCGGCGACCGCCATCACGACGACCTGCTTGCCCGCGCTGCCGGTCAGGTGGTTCACGAAGGCGGCGAAGAGGACGAGGCCGGACAGGAACTGCACCGGCCAGCTCCACAGGGAGCGCCGCCAGCCGAGGGCGAGGGCGATCAGGCCGAGGATGTTGCCGATCATGTCCGACCACTTGATGTGCTGGCCGAACAGGACGAAGGCCTCGGAGTTGAGCCAGTTCACCGGCCGGCCCCCTGACCGGACGCGAGCAGCCGCTCGACGTACTTGGCGATGATGTCGACCTCCAGGTTGACCGGGTCGCCGGGCTGCTTGAGGCCGAGCGTGGTCAGGGCGAGGGTGGTCGGGATGAGGCTCACGGTGAAGTAGTCCGGGCCGGCCTCGACGACGGTGAGGCTGATGCCGTCGACGGTGATCGAGCCCTTCTCGACGACGTAGCGGGCGAGGTCCGCGGGCAGCGAGACCTTCACGATCTCCCAGTTCTCGGAGGGCGTGCGGGCCAGGACCGCGCCGGTGCCGTCCACGTGGCCCTGCACGATGTGCCCGCCCAGACGCGCGCCCACGGCGGTGGGGCGCTCCAGGTTGACGCGGGAGCCCACGGTGAGGACGCCCAGGCTGGAGCGGTCGAGGGTCTCGGCCATCACGTCGGCGGTGAACTCGTCACCCTCGTGCTCGACGACGGTGAGACAGACCCCGTTCACGGCGATGGAGTCGCCGTGCTGCGCGCCCTCGGTCACGACGGGGCCTCGCAGTCGGAAGCGGGAGGCGTCGCCGAGATTCTCGACGGCGGTGACCTCACCCAGCTCTTCGACGATTCCGGTGAACACTTCCCGGGTCCTCCTGCCTCATGGGGCACGGACTCCGGGGCCTGTCGATGACGACAGCAGGTACGGGCGAGAACACCGGGAACGACGCCGGACGGACTCGTCCGTTCGGACGAGTCCAGAGACGGCGGCGCGCACGCATGCCCGCCCGCCGCGCACTGCCTCCCATCCGGACTTTAACCGTCGGTCCAGGAATTTCACCTGGTCAACCGGCCGCTGGAAGCGACCGGGTCGCGGACTGTAACCGCCGGTTCGGACTTTCACCGACCCCGGAGTGCGCTGCTTCTGGTACAGAGCCAGTCTGCCACGCCCGATCGCGGTCCATACAGGTGAACCATGTGTGGTGCCTCACAGGGCACTTCACTGGACTTCTCCGGGCTGCTGACGCGCCATCGGCACCATCAGTGGGGCCCTCCGCGACCATTGACCTGAATGGTCTAGTCCATTTAGGGTTCGGGCGGGCCCGGTGGCGGTGACGACGGCCCTTGCCCGCCGCCGGGTCTCCCGGCCGTCCGGCAGGCGGCCTTCCGGCAGGTCTCTGGCAGGGTGGGCGCCATGACGACGCCGATCGCCGACGAGTTCGAGAGCCACCGCCCGCGGATGTTCGGCCTGGCCTACCGGATGCTGGGCTCCGCGGAGGAGGCCGAGGACACGGTCCAGGACGCGTTCCTGCGCTTCGCGGGCGCCGACCGGGCGGGCATCGAGCACCCGGCCGCCTGGCTCGCCAGGACGGTCACCAACCTCTGCCTCACCCGGCTGACCTCGGCCCGCGCCCGCCGCGAGCGGTACGTCGGGGCCTGGCTGCCGGAACCGGTGCTCACCTCGGACGGCACGCTCGGGCCCCTGGAGTCGGCGGAGCAGCGGGACGCGGTGTCGATGGCGCTGCTGGTCCTGCTGGAGCGGCTGACCCCGACCGAGCGCGCGGTGTACGTGCTGCGGGAGGCGTTCGGGTACGGGCACCGCGAGATCGCGGACGTGCTGGACCTGGGCGAGGCCAACTGCCGCCAGCTGTACCGCAGGGCCGCGCTGCGGGTGGCCGAGCCGCAGAGCCGCTTCGAACCCGCTCCCGAGCGTCGGCGGGAGCTCGTCACCTCGTTCCTGACGGCGGCCCGGGACGGTGATCTCGCCGGCCTGGAGAAGGTGCTCGCGGCCGACGCGACCTGGTGGAGCGACGGCGGCGGCAAGGTCTCGGCGGCCCGCCGGCCGATCGAGGGCCGGGACAAGATCGTCCGCTTCCTGGCCGGCCTGGCCCGGCGCGCCGAGGGGGGCTTCGCCCTGGCGACGGCCGAGGTCAACGGCGCGAGCGCGCTGGTCGCGTGGGCCGGGGACGTCCTGGTCGCGGTGGTCTCCTTCGAGCTGCGGGACGGGCTGATCGCCGAGGCGCGGGCCGTGACGAACCCGGACAAGCTGCGCTTCGTACGACGTCAGCTGGGCCGCCCCTGAGAAATGTGCCGCGCGGTTGTCACATCCGCCGGCGCTGTTCGGTCCCAGCTGACGTAGGGCGCTCCGTCCCGGGGCGCCCCGGCGTCCGAAGGGACTGAAGAGCATGACCACGATCCTGGTGACCGGCGGGACCGGAACGCTCGGGCGGCTCGTCACAGAGCGGCTGCGCGCGGACGGCCACGAGGTGCGGGTGCTCAGCCGGCACAGCCGGCCGTACGCCGTCGATCTGCGGGAGGGCGGAGCCGGGCTCGACGAGGCCGTCGCGGGCGTGCGGACGGTCGTGCACTGCGCGAGCTCGCCGAAGGGCGGTGACGAACGGGCGGCGGAGAACCTGATCGCGGCGGCGCGCCGGGCCGGGGTGGAGCACCTCGTGTACATCTCGATCGTGGGCGTCGACCGGGTGCCGTTCGGCTACTACCGGTCCAAGCTCGCCGTGGAGAAGCTGGTGCAGGAGTCGGGCCTCGGGTGGACCGTGCTGCGGGCGACGCAGTTCCACGATCTGCTGGTGCAGTTGTTCGGGGCGCTGGCCAAGTCGCCGGTCCTGCTGCTGCCCGCCGGTGTGTCGGACCAGCCCGTAGAGGTGGCCGAAGTCGCCGACCGGCTGGCCGAGTTGGCGTCGGGCGCGCCGGCCGGGCGGGTCGCGGACATGGGCGGACCGGAGGTACGGACGTTCGAGTCGCTGGCCCACACGTACCTGAAGGCGACCGGCCGCCGCCGCGCGGTCCTGAACACACCGCTCTTCGGCGGGACGTACCGCGCCTTCCGCGAGGGCGGACACCTCGCACCGGAGCACGCGGTGGGCAAGGGGACCTTCGCGGAGTACCTGGAGCGCCGGTTCGGGGGCGGGGCCGATCGATGACGGGGCCGGTGTCGGGCCGGAGTTCGGGCCGCTCCCCCGTTCCGGGGGCTAGGGGGTGTCGTTTGGATCAGGCCGGCCGTGACGAACGGTGCGGATCGGCCGCCCCCGAGCGGGGTCATGGGGGTGCCCCCTGCTCGAGCGAAGCCGAGAGCTTGGGGGAGCGTGCAGCTGCAAGGCGGAGGAGGGAGTCGACGCGATGGGGGTCCCCCCTGTTCGAGCGCAGCCGAGAACTCGGGGGAGTCGGCGAGTGACGACAACACGGCTGGGGGTCCCCCCTGCTCGAAGAGCTTGGGGGAGTGCGTGCCAGACCCCGCGACGCCGGGATGATCCAAACGACACCCCCTAGCGCGCGGGCGGTGTGAACAGGTCGTCCTGGGCCCGTTCGCGGGCGGTCAGGAGGGCGCCGCGCAGGACGGCCGTGCCGCCCAGGGTGCTCGCGCGGACCTCGGTGAGCAGGGGGGACATCCGGCGGATGCGCTCCTCGACCCGGGCGGCGAGCACCGCGCCGCCCGCCTGCCCGGCCTCGCCGCCCAGGACCACACACCCCGGGTCCAGGACGGCGACGACGGACGCCACACCGACGGCGATGCGATCGGCCAGGGCGTCCAGGAAGCGGGCGGCGGCGCCCGAGCCCACGGCGACGGCCTCCCGGATGACCGCCGCAGCGGCCGGCGCGTCCACGGCCGACGGGTCCATGGTCGACACGTCCACAGCCGACGGGTCCACGGTCGGC
>NZ_JADDRL010000041.1 GCF_021538895.1 Streptomyces olivochromogenes
GCGGAGCGCCCTTTACTCGGGGCGCGGAAGCACGACACTGGCCAAGAAGCGGGCGGCCCCCACGGCAACCACTCACCCACCTGTTGTCCAACCCCGGCCCCCAGCCCCTTGATACGCGGGGCCATGAAGGTGGAGCGCCGCAGCCGCTAGACCAGTTCATCCGTCGCGATGAACCCCGGCGGCGCGGTAGATGCCGCTGGCGGTGGTCAGATGCTCGTGGTGCGACCACGGCACAGGCGGCGCCCAGGGCGCCGGGGGTGCGGACCGTCGCCCGGTGTTTCAGGCACGAGCCCGACTCCAGTCGCCGCGCACCCGACCGTGGCGCGAGAAGCGTCAGGGCGCGTTCGTCGGGGCCGGGGCCTTTCCGCGGCCCACCTGGGTGCGTACCGCTCCCATGCTGGCCCCGATGACCAGGGCGATCGCGGCGGCCTGGGTGGCGGTCAGGGACTGGTCCAGGATGAGGAAGCCCGCCGTCGCGGCGATGGCCGGTTCCAGGCTCATGAGGATCGCGAACGTGGACGCGGGCAGGCGGCGCAGGGCGAGGAGTTCGAGGGTGTAGGGGAGCACCGAGGAGAGGACGGCCACCGCCGAACCCAGGGCCAGCGTGGTCGGGTTCAGCAGCTTGGTGCCCGATTCGACGATCCCCAGGGGGAGGAACAGCAGCGCCGCCACTGCCATGGCCAGCGCCAGACCGTCGGCCTGCGGGAAGCGTCGGCCCGTACGGGCGCTGAAGACGATGTACGCCGCCCACATCGCGCCCGCCCCGAGCGCGAAGGCGACGCCCACCGTGTCGAGGTCGCTGAAGCCTCCGCCGCCCAGCAGGAAGACGCCGCCGAGCGCCAGGCCCGCCCAGACGGCGTTGACGGCGCGGCGCGACGCGAGGACCGAGAGGGCCAGGGGGCCCAGGACTTCGAGGGTGACCGCGGGGCCCAGGGGGATGCGGGCGACCGCCTCGTAGAACAGGCCGTTCATCGCGGCCATCGTGATGCCGAAGACGACCACCGTGCTCCAGTCGGTGCGCGAGTGGCCGCGCAGGCGGGGGCGGCAGACCACGAGCAGGACCACCGCGGCGGCCAGCAGCCGCAGGGTCACCACGCCGAGCGCGCCGGCCGTGGGCATCAGCGTCACCGCGAGCGCCCCGCCGAACTGGACCGAGATCCCGCCGGCCAGCACCAGCCCCACCGGGCCGAGCGAGCCGAAACGACGCGGGGCACCCGCGGGGGTGGAGGCGGGGGCCACCGGGGTCGGTGTGGCGGTGCTGGAGGAGGTCACGGGCGGTCCAGGTGCTTGATCAAGAGTGTCCATCACGATGTACTACCGAGTCCAGGGTAATAGACCTCGACAGGTGTGTGAACCCTTTATGTAACTGTCCTGGATGGTGGGATCAGGAGCCGGGCCAGGGCGCCTCGTACATCCCGTAGGCCCCGTGCGTCTCGTGCATCTCGTACGTTCCGTGCGCTCCGTGCGTCTCGTACGCCGGGCGGGTCCAGACTTCCGCCGCGGCCGCGTAGCCCTCGTACCCCGCCAGCGGCATCCGCAGCTCCCCCGTGTCCATCACCGCGTTGTTCTGTGAGCGGTGCAGGCGGGAGTACGCACCTCCCCTCGCCAGCAGTTCCTCGTGGCGGCCCGTCTCCACGATGCGGCCGCGGTCGACGACCAGGATGCGGTCGGCGTCGGGGGCGAGGTTGAGATCGTGGGTGATCATGATGGTCGCGCGGCCCGCCGTCAGCCGGCGCAGTGGCTTGACCACCCGGCGCGCGGCCATCGCGTCCAGCCCGGTCGTCGGCTCGTCCAGGACCAGCACCGGGGCGTCGCGCAGGATCGCGCGGGCGATGGCCAGGCGCTGGAGCTGGCCGCCGGACAGGCGGGCCGAGTTGGGGTCGATCCTGGTGTCGTAGCCGTCGGGGAGCCGTTCGATGAAGTCGTGCGCGTCGGCCGCCCTCGCCGCCTCGACGATCGCCCGCTCGCTGGCGCCGGGGCGGCCGCAGGCGATGTTGGCGCGGACCGTGTCGTGCAGGACGAGGGTCTCCTGCGGGAGGAGCGTGACGTATTCGCGCAGGCGGGCGAGCGGGAAGTCCCGTAGCGGTATGCCGTCCAGGAGCAGCTCGCCGGAGTCCGGGTCGTAGAAGCGGAGCAGGAGCTTGGACACGGTGGACTTGCCCGCGCCGCTCGGGCCCGTGATGATCACGAGTTCGCCGAGGCTGACCGTGAAGGACAGGTCCTCCAGGGTGGTGGTGTCGGCGCCGGGGTAGCGGAAGGAGACGTCGCGCACCTCGACCGTGCCGTCCGGGCGGCCGGCCCGCGTGGGCCGGTGCGGGTCGGTGACCGAGGGCCGTACGTCGAGGATCTCGATGAGCCGCTCCGCGCCCGCGGTGGCCGCCGTGACCGTGAGGCCGAGCTGGGCGAGACCGCGGACGGGCGGGTAGAGGTAGCCGAGGAAGGCGGCGAAGGCGAGGAGCTGGCCGAGGGTCATCCGGCCGGTGGAGATTTCCCAGGCGCCGATGCCGATCACGGCGAGCACGCACACCGTCTCGATGACCTGGACGAGCTGTTCGTACGCCTCGTTGAGGCGGGTGGCGCGGACGGAGGCACGGAACCAGGCCTTCGCCTCCTCGCCGAGTCGCCGCTTCTCGGCGTCCCGGCGGTCGTAGGCCTGGGTGAGCACGATGTTGCCGAGGGACTCCTCGACGACGGAGGTGATCGCGCCGTCGGCGACCCGGCCCGCGCGGGAGACATCCTTGATGGCGCCGGAGAAGCGGCGGGCCGCGAGCCAGAAGAGGGGCGCGAGGACGAAGGTGGCGGCGGCCAGGTCCCAGCGCAGCCAGAACGCGGCGGCCGCGTAGAAGACCGCGCTGAAGGCGGCGGACGCGGCGCCCACGAGTCCCGACACGACCATCGTCTCGATCGCCTCGACGTCGCTGGTCAGGCGGGAGAGCAGGTCGCCCTGGCGGTGGCGCTGGAAGAAGTGCGGGGGCAGCCGCTGCACATGGTCGAAGACGTGCTCGCGCAGCCGCATCACGAAGCGCTCGGTCGCCCAGGCGGCGAGCGAGTTGCCGGCGTACGCGACGAGCGCGCCGGCCACGGCGATGCCCAGCCACCGCACGGCCGGGCTCCAGAACGCGCTCAGCGAGCCCTTCCGCAGGGCGTGGTCGGTGAGGTCGCCGAAGAGCAGGATGGCCTCGGTCTCGGCGAGCGCGGCCAGCACCGTGCACACCCAGACGATCAGCAGCCAGCGGCGCAGTCCTACGGTCAGCGGCCAGAAACGGAAGAACGCGGTGCGGGCGGGAATGGTGGGGGTGTCGTCGTCTTCGGGTTCCTCGTATTCGGGTTCATCGCATTCGGGTTCCCCGTATTCGAGTTTCCCGTATTCGAGTTCCCCGCGCCCGAGCCCCTTGCCCTCGGCTCTTTCCATTTCGCGTCGTCTCCGCTTTCCGTCACTCGGTCCTTTTGAAGTCGGGAATGGGCAAGGGGGGTCGACGGTGCACCATCGACCCCCTTTTGCTCAGCGTCGGGTCACTGGTCCCGGCCGGGCAGCGGCTTGGGCAGCGGCTTGTGCGCGTGCTTCTTCGGACGCGGGTTCGGCGGCGGCGGGAGCTGCTTCGACTTGGGCTTGGGGGGCAGCGGGGCAAGCTTCTTGAAGCTCATTTCCGACTCCTAGTGTTTCGCGGTTCAGTGGATCGGTAATTCCGCGTCCGGATCCCGATGTCGAAGAATTTACACGGCTCCCCCGCCGCGGAACGGCAAAAATGGCAAAGGGGCGCTGTGAAACCTTATGGAAAACCTGGGAGTTGGATGGAAAAGCTGAGAGCCGCCTCAGCGGCGGGCCAGATAGACGTCGAGCGCCTTGTGCAGCAGCCGGTTGAGCGGGAAGTCCCACTCGCCCACGTACTCGACGGCCTCGCCGCCCGCGCCCGCCTTGAAGCGCAGCAGGCCGAGCAGGTGGTTGGACTCCTCCAGGGTGTCGGTGATGCCCCGGAAGTCGTAGACGGCGGCGCCCAGTTCGTGCGCGTCGGCCATCATGCGCCACTGCATCGCGTTGTTGGGCTGGACCTCGCGCTTGCGGCTGGTGGAGGCGCCGTAGGAGTACCAGACGTGGCCGCCGACGACGATCATGGTGGCCGCAGCGAGCAGGTCGCCCTCGTGGTGGGCGAGGTAGAGGCGCATGCGGTCGGGGTGTTCGGCGGTGAGCGCGGTCCACATGCGCCGGAAGTAGGGCAGCGGGCGGGGGATGAAGCGGTCGCGCTCGGCGGTCTCGGCGTACAGCTCGTGGAAGGCGGGCAGGTCGTCGTATCCGCCCTGGACGACCTTGACCCCGGCCTTGTCCGCCTTCTTGATGTTGCGCCGCCACTGCTGGTTGAGCCCGCGCTGGATGTCGTCCAGGGAGCGGCCGGCGAACGGCACCTGGAAGACGTACCGGGGCTGTCCGGCGGCGAAGCCCTCCTCGTCGCCGGGCTCGGTCTGCCGCCAGCCCATGCGGCGCAGGCGGTCGGCCAGCTCGTCGGCGCCCGGTTCGTACGAGGTCGGCTCCACGTCCCCCAGGCGGTGGGCCCCCGGGTCGGCGATCGCCGCCTTCACCGTGTCGGCGCTCCAGCGCCGCGCCACGACGGGCGGCCCCATCTTCACCGAGAAGGCGCCCCGCCGCTTCAGGTACGCGAGCATCGGCCGCAGCCATCGCTCCAGCTCGGGTCCGTGCCAGTCGATGGCCGGCCCCTCCGGGAGATACGCCAGATACCGCTTCACCTTGGGCAGCGGGCGCAGCAGCACCAGCCCCGCGCCGACGATCCGCCCCTGTTCGTCGAACCAGCCCAGGCTCTCCGCCTCCCAGTCGGGCTTCACGTCCCCCCACGACGGAAGCTGCATATGGCTCACAAAGGCGCGGCTCGCCACGAAGGCGAGATGCTCCGCGCGGCTGATCGGCCGGAGGGTCGGATTCATGGGCGGCGCTCCTTGGTGAGAGGGCTGAGCCCGACAACCCTATGAAGCGGCCGCCCCGAACCCTGGCGCCACACGCCTGACCACCCGCCCCGACGGCCCACCGCCGGTTCCCGTCAACTCCCCTCCCGTTCCAGCGCCTCGGCCAGCACCTCCGCCAGATGGCGGCCCCGCACCCCGGCCAGCTGCTCCAGCTGCGTGCGGCACGAGAAGCCGTCCGCCAGGACCACCGTCCCCTCGGCCGCCTCCCGCACCGCGGGCAGCAGCTGTTCCTCCGCGCAGGCGGACGACACCTCGAAGTGGCCCTTCGTGAAGCCGAAGTCGCCGGCCAGGCCGCAGCAGCCGCCGCTCAGTTCGCCGGTGAGGCCGGCCGCCTCGCGCAGCCGGCGGTCGGGCGCGTCGCCCAGGACCGCGTGCTGGTGGCAGTGGGTCTGGCCGGCCACCGGGCGGGCCACCGACGGCGGCGTCCATGTGGGTGCGTACCGCTCCAGCGCCTCCGCGAAGGTGACGACCCGCTCCGCCAGCCGCGCCGCGCGCGGATCCTCGTGCAGCAGCTCGGGCAGGTCGGTGCGCAGGGCGGCGGCGCAGCTGGGCTCCAGGACGACGACGGGGGCCGCGGTGCGCAGGACCGGTTCCATCAGGTCGAGGGTGCGGCGCATCACCTCGCGGGCCCGGTCGAGCTGGCCCGTGGAGACGTACGTCAGCCCGCAGCAGACTCCGCCCCGCCCCCGGAGGTCGGGCAGCCGCGGGGTCGGGGGCAGCGCCACTCTGAGCCCGGCGGCCTCCAGTACCCCCACGGCCGCCCGCCCCACCGACGGCGAGAAGTGCTCGGTGAAGGTGTCCGGCCATACGACGACCAGGTCACCGCCGCCGGCTGGGCCGCGTCTGCGCCACCACCGGCTGAACGTCTGCGGCGCCACCCGGGGGATCTCCCGCTCCGGGGCGATCCCGGCGAGTCGCTTCGCCGCCCGCGCCAACGGCCGTACCGAGGCGAGCGTGTTGAGCGGCCGGGCCGTGCGGGTGCGGGCCACCCAGCGCAGCCAGAGCGGCAGCAGGCCCATCGCGTAGTGCGCGGCCGGCCGCCGCCGGCCCTGGTAGTGGTGGTGCAGGAACTCCGCCTTGTACGTGGCCATGTCGACCTCGACCGGGCAGTCGGAGCGGCAGCCCTTGCAGGACAGGCACAGGTCCAGCGCGTCCCGGACCTCGGTCGAGCGCCAGCCGTCGGTCACCAGGTCGCCCGCCAGCATCTCGTGCAGCAGCCGGGCCCGCCCGCGCGTGGAGTGCTCCTCCTCGCCGGTCGCCCGGAAGGACGGGCACATGACGGAGGAGCCGGCCCCCGTCGTCGTACGGCACTTGGCGACGCCGACGCAGCGGCGCACCGCGGCCGAGAAGTCGCCGCCGTCGGCCGGGTAGCCGAAGGCCACGTCGACCGGGCGGCGCGGCAGCACGGAGAAGCGCAGGTTGGCGTCCAGCGGGGCCGGGCGGACCAGCATGCCGGGGTTGAGCAGGTCGTCCGGGTCCCACACGCCCTTGGCCCGCTCGAAGAGGGCGACCGTCCGCGCGCCGTACATCCTCGGCAGCAGTTCGGCGCGGGCCTGCCCGTCCCCGTGCTCCCCGGACAGCGAACCCCCGTGCGCCACCACCAGGTCGGCCAGTTCCTCGGAGAAGCGCCGGAAACGGCCGACGCCGGCCTCGGTGAGGAGGTCGAAGTCGATCCGGACGTGGATGCAGCCGTCCCCGAAATGCCCGTACGGCGTGCCGCGCAGTCCGTGCGTGGTGAGCAGTTCCCGGAACTCCCGCAGATACGGGCCGAGCCGGGCGGGCGGCACCGCGCAGTCCTCCCAGCCGGGCCAGGCCTCCGTGCCGTCCGGCATGCGCGTCGCCGTGCCGCTCGCGTCCTCCCGGATGCGCCACAGGGAGCGCTGCTCGGCCGGATCGGTGACGACCGACGCGTCGACGACGTCGGCCGCGCGGACGATCGCCTCCGCACGCGCGCGTGCCTCCCCCGCCGACGCCCCGCCCGTCTCCACGAACAGCCAGGCCCCGCCCCGGGGCAGCCCGGCCGCCGACCGCACCAGGTCGGCGGCCATGCCCTCCACCGTCAGCGGCCCCAGCGGCAGCAGGCCCGCCGCCGCCTCCGCGGCCGCGCTCTCGTCCGCGTACGCCAGCACCGCCAGGGCACGCGCGCGGGGTGCCTCGACGAGCCGCACCACCGCTTCCGTCAGTACGCCCAGGGTGCCCTCGGAGCCGCAGAAGGAACGGGCGACGTCGGCGCCCTTCTCGGGCAGCAGCGCGTCCAGCGCGTACCCGGAGATGCGGCGGGGCAGGTCGGGGAAGCCGGTGCGCAGCCGGGCCAGTTCGCCCTCCACCAGCGCCCGCAGGCCCTCCGGCGCGCCGGCCCAGCCCGGCCCGAGCCGCAGCCGCTGTCCGCGCGCGGTGACCACGGACAGCTCCCGCACGCTGTCCGCCGTCGTCCCCCAGGCCACCGAGTGCGAGCCGCAGGCGTTGTTGCCGATCATCCCGCCGAGCGTGCACCGGCTGTGCGTCGAGGGGTCCGGGCCGAAGCGCAGCCCGTGCGGGGCGGCGGCCTCCTGGAGCCGGTCGAGGACCAGACCAGGCTGGACGACGGCCGTGCGCGCCTGCGGGTCCAGCGCGAGCAGCCGGTTCATGTGCCGGGTGAAGTCCAGGACCACGCCCGTGCCCGTCGCCTGGCCCGCGATCGAGGTGCCCCCACCGCGCGCCACCACCGGCACCCCGTGCGCCCGGCACACCTCCAGCGCCGCCGCCACGTCGTCAACATCGCGTGGCGCCACCACCCCCAGCGGGACGCGTCGGTAATTGGACGCGTCCATGGTGACCAGCGCCCGGGACGTGACGTCGAACCCCACCTCGCCCCGGACGGCTCCGCGCAGCTCCGCCGCCAGTTCCCTCATGCGTCCAGGATGCATCCGACCACTGACAGTGACGGACCCCGCCCCGACGTCGTAGCTCTTCACAAGTCCACGGGCCGACGGCGGTCGTCTCATCGAACGGACACGTTTCCGTCCGGTTTCTCCGAAGGGATACGCTCCGGCTCGTGGCTGAGATCCAGATTCCCTCTGACATCAAGCCCGCGGACGGACGTTTCGGCGCGGGTCCCTCCAAGGTGCGGACGGAGGCGCTGGACGCCCTGGCCGCCACCGGTACGTCCCTCCTCGGCACCTCCCACCGCCAGGCCCCGGTCAAGAACCTGGTCGGCAAGGTGCGCGAGGGCATCTCCGAGCTGTTCTCCCTGCCCGAGGGCTACGAGGTCGTCCTCGGCAACGGCGGCTCCACCGCCTTCTGGGACGTCGCGACCCACGGCCTGATCGAGAACAAGTCCCAGCACCTCAGCTTCGGCGAGTTCTCCTCCAAGTTCGCCAAGGCGGCCAAGCTCGCCCCCTGGCTGGCGGAGCCCACCGTCGTCGCCACCGACCCCGGCACGCACCCCGAGGCGCGGGCGGAGGCGGGCGTCGACGTCTACGCCTTCACCCACAACGAGACCTCCACCGGTGTCGCCATGCCGATCAAGCGCGTGGCCGGCGCCGACGAGGGCGCGCTCGTCCTCGTGGACGCCACCTCCGGCGCCGGCGGCCTCCCGGTCGACGTGGCCGAGACCGACGTCTACTACTTCGCCCCGCAGAAGTCCTTCGCCTCCGACGGCGGCCTGTGGATCGGCGTCTTCTCCCCCGCCGCGATCGAGCGCGCCGAGCGCATCCACGCGTCCGGCCGCCACGTCCCGGAGTTCTTCTCGCTCCCCACGGCGATCGACAACTCCCGCAAGAACCAGACGTACAACACCCCGGCCCTCGCCACCCTGTTCCTGCTCAACGAGCAGCTGGAGTGGCTCAACGGGCAGGGCGGCCTGGCCTTCTCCACCGGCCGCACCAAGGACTCCTCGACCCGCCTGTACACCTGGGCGGAGGAGTCCAAGTACGCCACCCCGTTCGTGTCCGACCCGGCCAAGCGCTCGCAGGTCATCGGCACGATCGACTTCGCCGACGAGATCGACGCGGCGGCCGTCGCCAAGGTGCTGCGCGCCAACGGCATCGTCGACACCGAGCCCTACCGCAAGCTCGGCCGCAACCAGCTGCGCATCGCGATGTTCCCGGCCGTCGACCCGGCCGACGTCGAGGCGCTGACGAAGTGCGTCGACTACGTGATCGAGAAGCTGTAACCGTACGGAGTACGGAGTACGGCTGACTGCGCACGACGAAGAGGGCGCCCGGCAAGTACCGGGCGCCCTCTTCTCGTACGACCGAACGGGGCCGGACCGGACGGGGGCTCAGGTCAGCGTGTCCGCCGTGGTGCCCTGCACCCTGGCGCTGATGTTCGAGATCTTGCCGTTCTCCTTGAGGATGACGGTGACCCGGACGGGCCGGACGGGGTTCGGCGGGACGACCGGACCGGGCGGGAACACCAGGAAGCGGGGGGAGACGACCACCGGTGAGACCGGTTCGGGAGGCCAGGAGACGGTGTCGGTACTGGCGCCGAAGAAGCGGTAGGTGCCGTGGGTGGTGCGGCCGACGCCGGTGGTGTCGCGCAGGCTGCTGATGATCTGGGCGGTTCCGCCGCCGCCCGCGTTCGCCCGGGTGACCACGGTGACCGTGATCCGGCCGGTGACGTCGACGTGCTCCTTGTCGAGGGTCAGCGGGCCGGACAGCGCCAGATCGGCGGTGGCGAAGTGGACGCCGACAGCGGCGGCGGCCGGGGCGAGGGCCGGCGCGACCTTGCGCGGGGTGGTCTGGGCCGAGGCGCCGGCCGCGGGAAGGGCCAGGCCCAGGGCGGCAACGAGCAGGCAGGTCTTCTTGGTGGCGCGCAGGGCATGACGACGCATCGAAGCTCCCATCGGCGAGGGCGGGACCACATCGATGTCCCCCCCGTCCCGCGAAGCACTCCCAGCCTGCCCGCCCCTGACCGCGGCTGCCCGTCGGCGCATCCGGTCGAGTGAGCGGCGCCGGTTCGGAGCCGGGCGCGTCAGTCGCGTCGCAGCAGCCGTCGCAGGCCGAACACGGCGGCCGCGACGACGGCGACGGCGAGGGCGCCGAGCTTGACGCTGTCGCTCGTGGTGGCATCGCCGCTTCCGGCCGCCGAGGTGGAACTCCCGTCCCCGGAAGGGGATTTGTCGTCCCCGCCCCCGCCGCCCGGCGCGTCCTGCGCCTCCACCGAGCTGTCCGCGCCCTCACTGCCGTACATGAGCTTGGTGCCGTCGGCGGAGTAGGTGATCGACTCCCCCTGGCCCTGGAGGGGGACGTTCAGCCGGCCCTTCCGCTCGATCCTGCCGCCGTTCCAGTCGTAGTAGATGCCGCCGAAGTAGCCGCGTACGGCGAGTTGCCTGCCGTTGGACGAGAAGGCGGCGTCCGTGGCCCACAGGTCGACGGTGGCGACGGGCTTGAAGATGTTGGCGCCGGAGGGCGACAGCCGGGCCGGGCCCTCGTACAGGTGCCCGCCGTTCTCCTTCTTGTCGATGATGTACACACGGCCGGTCTTCGGATGGACGACGAGCGACTCGGCGTTCCGCGCCCCGTTGGAGTACTTCACGACGTACTGCGTGGCCTTGATCGTCTGGTTCTTGAGGACCTTGGGCTCGGGCAGCCGGTAGATCCAGACGTACGGCCAGCTGCCGTCGAGGTTGTCGCCGATGTCGCCGACGTAGATCTGGTTGTCCGGGCCGATGGAGATGGCCTCCACGTCACGCGGGGTGCCGACGCCGCTCAGCGTGATCGTGGCGACGGTCTTTCCGGTGGCGCTGTCCACGGCGTAGATGTACGGCCCGTCGTCGCTGTCGTTGTGCGTCCAGTAGATGCCGGGGTGGAGGTGGGAGGCGGCGAGGCCACTGGACTCGGTGATCCGCGAGTCCTTGATCGTGAACCCATTGTCACCGTCACCGTCGGCGGCGGAGGCGGGCAGGGCGAGGGCGCCCGTGAGCAGGACCCCGGCGAGGAGGGCGAAGGAGCGACGCATGCCCCAAGCCTGCCATCCCAGCGGCGTGTTCACGGGGCGTGGCCGGGCGCCCGTCGACGACGTGGTGGGCCTCACACCCCACCCGCCCCCGTGATCCACCATCATGAGCGGATGCTCAGGTTCATGCCCGTCGGTGACTCCATGACGATCGGAAGCGCGGGCGAACACACGTGGCGCTACCGGCTGTGGCAGCACCTGTGCGCGACACACGACGGCCCCTTCTCGATCGTCGGCCCCCGCGAGACGCTGTTCGACAAGATGGCGGACGCCCCCACGTCGTACCTCTACGCCGACCCCGACTTCCCCCGCGCCCATCTGGCCGGCTGGGGCGAGGGCTGGCAGCACATGGCTCCGCTGATCGGCGACGCGGTGGAGAAGTGCCGGGCGGACGTCCTGCTGGTCTCCCTCGGCCTGATCGACCTGGGCTTCTACACGAACGCGGAGCAGACGGCGGACAACGTACGGGACTTCGTCGCGGCCGCCCGGGAGGCGAACCCGCGGGTCCGTATGGTCGTGCTCCCGGTGATCCCGAACATCCGTGCCGCGGCCGACGCACCCTTCGCCGAGCAGGTGGACCGGTTCAACGTCCTGCTCGCGAAGGCGGTCGCCGACCTGGACGAGCCCCGCTCGCCGATCCTGCTGGCGTCGCCGCCTAAGTCGTACGACATCCACGCCGACACGTACGACGGCACGCACCCCAACGAGAGCGGGGAGCACCGGATCGCGGGGGCGTTCGCGGGGGCGATGTGGGAGGCGTGGGGGGTCGGACAGGCGTACGTGGCTGGAACAGGTTGACTTGATCGCGGCGTCTCCTGGTCACTGTGCGTATCGTTGAGCAGCGCGGCCGCACTCATCGACGGAGCGGCCGGGGAGGAGCGCCACGATGACCGTCCTCGAAGACAGGATCGCGATGGCCGAGAGCGACAACGAGAGCACGCTGGACGAGATGTTCGAGCGGCTCGAGAAGATGCCCGTCCCCGAGGGATACAAGGTCGAGATCGTCGAGGGGACCGTCTACATGACGCCGCAGCGGGACACCCACTGGGAAATCATCCTGGACATCGTCGAGCAGTTGCGAACCAAGTACTCCCGGAAGCGAGTGAAGTCCGACGTCCGGATCGACTACCCGGGCCACCTCAACGGCTTCGCCACGGACGTGACGGTGATGGCTGAGGATGCCGCGAAGACGGAAGCCGGCCGTTGGCGCCACGAGGACGTCGAGTTCGTCGCCGAGGTCATCTCCAAGGGCACCGCCGCCAACGACTACGGCCCCAAGAAGACCGCCTACGGCACAGCCGAAGTCCCGGTCTACGTCATCGCCGACCCCTACCAGCGCAGGTGCCACATCTACACCCAGCCCAAGGAAGGCGACTACGAGATCGAGACCACGGTTCCCTTCGGCAGCGACGTGGACCTCACCAACACGGTCGTCGGCCTCACTCTCAAAACCGACGAGTTCCCGCGGGACTGATCACCGTCGGGGGCAAGATCGACATGGCCGACGAGACCGTCAAGTGCTTGGACGACTGGTTCGATCGGCTTGACCGACTGCCCGTCCCCGAGGGTTACAAGGTCGAGATCGTCGGGGGCACTGTCTACATGGCGCCGCAGCGAGACATCCACTGGGAAACCATTCGCCGGATCCTGCGGGCTCTTGAAGACCACTTCGGACGGCACGGCACGCAGCACTTCTCGGACGTCCGTATCGACTTCCCCGGTCACCAGAACGGCTTCTGCCCCGACGTGGTCAAGCTCCGCGACGGCGCCACGAAGGACGAGGAGGACCGCTGGCGGTACGAGGACGTGGAGTTCGTCGCAGAGATCTCGGCGGGGACCGCGCAGAACGACTACGGCCCCAAGAGGAAGGCCTACGCGCTCGCCGCGGTCCCGGTGTACCTCGTCGCCGACCCCTATCAGGGCAAGTGCCACATGTACACCGAGCCCAAGGACGGCGACTACACCTGCGAGCTGCGTGTCGATTGCGGCACCGCCATCGACCTGACCACCACGCCCCCGGGCCTCACCCTCAAGACCGACGCGTTCCCGCGTGGCTGATCGCCGTCGGGGTCGGCATGCGGAGGCTGTCGAGGAGTTGCCGGTACGTCCGGGTCATCGACGCCGCCTGCTTCTCGGTGCTGAGGCTCATCAGCTGGACGTAGTGGCTGCCGTCGTAGATGAAGCGTGTGGCGCCGACGGTTCCGTCCTTGGCGGACAGCCGCGCGTCCAGGGTGCGACGGCCGTTCACGTCGGTCTCCTTGGTGACCGTGCCGGTGAGCACGTCACGGGGGGACTGGGAGTACCGGTTGCAGCCGCCCAGGAAGGCACGAAGGGCGACCTTGAGGTCCTTCGCCCTGGGGACGTCGAAGACCGCGAAGCCGGTGGCCCGGTCGTCGTTGCCCGCCATGTAGACCCGGCCTTCTACACCGTCCTTGGCCTTGGTGTACTTCTCGACCTTGGGTTTTCCGGGCAGCTCGACCTTGATGCCGGTCGGGGCGTCGGTGACCTCCACCCAATGACCGGCGGCGACGGCGCCGGCGGGCGGCGGTGCCCCCGTGGCGGCGAGCGCACTGGTGGGCAGCAGCACGCCCGCGGTGACGGCGACCGAAGCGGTGAGCAGCGCGTGGCGGCGGATTCGCGTACGAAGAGTCGGAAGGGTCATGGGAACGCACGTCCTGAAGTGGTGGGGTCGGGGGGAGGAGAGGCCTCACGGCCTGGTGTCCATTAGGCCCGGGAACCGCCCGTCGGGTCATGCCACGGCATCGCGTGGCACGGGAACCCGGGACTTGACACCGAGGCGCTTGCATGGAGCGCACTCCAAGACGTTGGCTTGTGGACCATGAAGTACACGCAGCTAGGACGCACGGGACTCAAGGTCGGCCGACTTGTCCTCGGCACCATGAACTTCGGCCCGCAGACGGACGAAGCCGACAGTCACGCGATCATGGACGCGGCGCTGGACGCGGGTGTCAACCTCTTCGACACCGCCAACGTGTACGGCTGGGGTGAGAACAAGGGCCGTACCGAGGAGATCATCGGGAACTGGTTCGCGGGGGGCGGCGACCGGCGCGACAAGGTCGTGCTCGCCACCAAGGTGTACGGCAACATGGCCGCCGACGGCGAGCCCTGGCCCAACCACGACAAGCTCTCCGCGCTCAACATCCGGCGCGCGGTGGACGCCAGCCTCAAGCGGCTGCGGACCGACCACATCGACGTCTACCAGTTCCACCACGTCGACCGCCGCACCCCCTTCGAGGAGATCTGGCAGGCCATCGACGTCCTGGTCCGGCAGGGCAAGATCCTGTACGTCGGCTCCAGCAACTTCCCCGGCTACAAGATCGCCCAGGCCAACGAGATCGCCGCCCGGCGCGGCGGCACCATCGGCCTGGTCAGCGAGCAGTGCCTGTACAACCTCGCCGAGCGCCGCGCCGAGATGGAGGTCATCCCGGCCGCCGAGGAGTACGGCCTTGGCGTCATCCCGTGGTCGCCGCTGCACGGCGGCCTGCTCGGCGGGGTGATCAAGAAGGAGGTGGCGGGCGGCAGGCGTGCCTCCGGGCGGTCCGCCGACGCCCTCGCCAACACCTCCGTACGCGCCCAGATCCAGGCGTACGAGGACCTGCTCGACAAGCACGGCGTGGAGCCGGGCGAGGCGGCGCTGGCCTGGCTGCTGACCCGGCCCGGCGTGACCGGACCGATCGTCGGCCCGCGCACCACGGAGCAGCTGGAGTCGGCGCTCAGGGCCTTGGAGCTGGAGCTGTCGCGGGAGCTGCTGGACGCACTGGACGAGATCTTCCCGGGGCCGGGGCCGTCCCCCGAGGCCTTCGCCTGGTAGCGAGCAGCTGCCGACCGGTGCCTGATGGCTGGTGGTCGACGGTCCGGCGGCTACGCCGGACCGCCGCGGCGGCGGTCTACTTTCCGACCGCCGCCATCATCACCACCACGAACATCAGCACGAGCGCACCGGCCATGATCCGGTTCCGGGTTTTCGGGTCCACGTATCCGAGACTAACCGGCCCCGCCCAGTGCCCAGCGGGCGACCGCCTCGTACCGGGGCTGCTCCCCGGGCACCCCGGACCTGGGCAGATTGCTGCGCACGAGGGCCAGTTCGGCCACGGTCCAGGTGCGGCTCGTGAAGTCCGTGAGGCTCGCCACATACGGTCGTACGTCCACCGAGTCCCGACTGCGCGCCACCGTCAGGTGGGCCTTGTACCGCCGGTGCTCCCCCATCGGCACGCCCGCCTTCCGCGCCGCCGCCTCCGCCCGGTCGGCGAGCAGCCGCAGCGTCTCCAGGTCGCCCTCGGCCCCGGTCCACAGCGCCCGCCCGTGCCCGAACTGCCCGCCGCCCGAGAGCGCCAGCGGGAACGGGGGCGTGCGGTGAGCCGCGCGCTCCAGCCGGTCCGACAGCTCCGGTACGAGTTCGTCGTCGACCTCGCCGTAGAACGCGAGCGTGAAGTGCCAGCCGGGACGGCCGGTCCAGCGCAGCCCGTCCGCCCCGGGCAGCTTGCCCAACAGGGCGACCTCGGCGGCCAGTTCGCTGGTGACGTCCTCCGGGGGCAGCACGGCGGCGAAGAGTCTCATGGCCTCACCCTTCCAGGGAACGGACCTGGGCGCACCGGAGAAAAGGAGGGGCGTGCGCCGCCTCGGCCGCCATGATCGGGCCATGGAGATCAAGGAGAGCCGAGAACGCACCCGGCGCGGCACGGCACCCGAGGAGCCCATGGAATCCAGGGAACCCACGGGACACCACGAGATCCGCATCCGCGAAGGCGGAGCCGGCGACATCCCCGTCATCCTCGGCCTGCTCGACGGGGCGCTGGCGTGGCTCGTGGCGCAGGGGCGTACCCGGCAGTGGGGCACCACGCCGTGGTCGGCGAATCCGCGGGCCGTCGGCCTGGTCCACCGGTTCGTCGGCGAGGGCACGCCCTACATCGCCGAGATCGACGGTGTCCCGGCCGGCACCCTGACGCTCAGCGCGGGGCCCGGACCGGATGTGGCACCCGTCGACGAGCCCGAGCGCTACGTCCACCTCTTCGCCTCGGACCACCGTTTCCGGGGTCGGGGCGTGGGCAGCGCCCTGCTCGCGCATGCCGCCGAGGTGACGGGGCGGCTCGGGATCTCCCTGCTGCGCCTGGACTGCTACGCGGGCGACGACGGCAGGCTGGTCGCCTACTACGAGGACAACGGCTTCGCCCGGGCCGAGCCGTTCACGTCCGGCGAGGACGAGTGGCCGGGGCGGGTGATGACCCGGAGGGTCCCGCGGTGAACCCTCCGGGGCCGGGTGTTCACGCCGTCGTCACGAGCTGCTCCCGCTCGCGCGGGACGAAGCGGACGCTGGGGTGGCCGTGGTTCCAGGCCACCGTCAGGCGCAGACCGCCGGCTCGGGCGAGGATCAGGCCGATCGTGCCGGCGGCGGCCGCCGCGATGCCGCCGCCCAGGGCGAAGCCGACGCGGGGGCCGTAGGTGTCGGTGATCCAGCCGACGAGCGGGGCGCCCAGCGGCGTACCGCCCATGAAGACCATCATGAACAGGGACATCACCCGGCCGCGCATGGCGGGGTCGGTGCCCATCTGGACCGCGGTGTTCGCCGTGACGTTGACCGTCAGGCCGAAGGCGCCGATCGGGATCATGAGCAGCGCGAACAGCCAGTACGACGGTGCCAGCGCGGCCACCATCTCCAGCGCGCCGAAGACCACCGCGGCCGCGATCAGGACGCGGTGGCGGGCCGTGCCGCGGCGGGCCGCGAGCAGCGCGCCGACCAGGGAGCCGACCGCCATCAGCGTGTTGAAGAGGCTGTAGGCGCCGGCCCCGCCGTCGAAGATGTCGTCGGCGTAGGCCGACAGCCACACCGGGAAGTTGAAGCCGAAGGTGCCGATGAAGCCGACCAGGACGATCGGCCAGATCAGCTCGGGGCGGCCGGCGACGTGGCGCAGGCCCTCCCGCAGCTGGCCCTTGCCGCGCGGCGCGCGCTCGACCACGTGCAGCTCACGTCCGCGCATCAGCAGCAGGCCGACGAGCGGGGCGACGAAGGACAGGCCGTTGAACAGGAACGCCCAGCCGGTGCCCACGCCGGTGATCAGCAGTCCGGCGACGGCGGGGCCGACCAGCCGGGCCGACTGGAAGTTGGCGGAGTTGAGGCTGACCGCGTTCTGCAGCTGCTCGGGTCCGACCATCTCGGAGACGAAGGACTGGCGGGCCGGGTTGTCGACGACCGTGGCGAGGCCGACGGCGAAGGCGGCGAGGTAGACGTGCCAGACCTGGACGTGTCCGCTGAGGGTCAGGGCGGCGAGCGCGATGCCGGTGAGGGCCATCGCGGTCTGCGTGACGAGCAGCGTGGGGCGCTTGGGCCAGCGGTCGACGAGGACGCCGCCGTAGAGGCCGAAGAGCAGCATCGGCAGGAACTGCAGGGCCGTCGTGATGCCGACGGCCGCGGAGGAACCGGTGAGGCTGAGCACCAGCCAGTCCTGGGCTATGCGCTGCATCCAGGTACCGGTGTTGGAGACGACCTGGCCGATGAAGAAGAGCCGGTAGTTGCGGATGCTCAGCGAGCTGAACATCGTGGACCTGCCGGGGCCGGTGGTAGTAGGGGCGTTCGGTGCGGGGGCGGAAGGTGCTCCGGGTCCCGTACTCAAAGTGGGTTCGCCTCCTCGCGAAGTGGGTTACAGGTGGGCGAGCTTCTCCAGTACGGGGGCGGCGGCTCGAAGTTTCGCCCACTCGTCCTCGTCGAGGCCCTCGACCAGGCCGGCCAGGAACGCGTTGCGCTTGCGGCGGCTCTCTTCGAGCATCGCCTCGGCCTGTTCGGTCCTGGTGACGACCTTCTGGCGCCGGTCCTCGGGGTGCGGCTCCAGGCGGACCAGCCCCTTGGCCTCCAGCAGCGCGACGATGCGGGTCATCGAGGGCGGCTGTACGTGCTCCTTGCGGGCGAGTTCGCCCGGGGTGGCCTGGCCGCAGGTGGAGAGGGTGCCGAGCACCGACATTTCGGTGGGGCTCAGCGATTCGTCGACCCGCTGGTGCTTGAGCCGACGGGACAACCGCATCACGGCGGAGCGCAGGGAGTTCACGGCGGCCACATCGTCGCCATGCGTAAGGTCCGGCATGTTCTTTAGAGTAACTCATTACCCTCGCTAAGGACCACCGGCGACACGCCGGGTTGCCCGTGACGAAGACCACTGAAACAGCACATCACTCATACGGGTGATCCGCACGCGGAACGTGACACACCCCGCCGAAGGGTGCCGCGACCCTCGTAGACATGGGGACCAGCGTGCTCAGCCTGCGGATGGATCACGATCTGCTGGAACGGCTCCGGCTTCACGCCGCCAAAAGAGGAATGAGCGTCCAGGACTATGTCGTCCGGACGCTCATTCGGGATGACTTCGACGAGCGGTTCCAGGCCGCCGTCGAGGAGACGGAGAAGTTCTACGGCGTCACGTGAGCGCGGCTCACGCGGTCGGCCGAGCGCGGCTCAGGTGAGGCCGAGGGCCGGCATCAGGTAGTAGAAGGCGAACACCGCGGAGACGACGTACATCGGCACCGGCACCTCCCGGCCGCGCCCGGCCGCCAGGCGCAGCAGCACGAAGGTGATGAAGCCCATGCCGATGCCGTTGGTGATCGAGTAGGTGAAGGGCATCATCACCATCGTGACGAAGGCCGGCATCGCGAGGGTGTAGTCGGCCCAGTCGATCTCCTTCACCGAGCCGGCCAGGATCAGGAAACCGACCGCGATCAGCGCCGGGGTGGCGGCCTGGGACGGGACCATCGTGGCGACGGGGGTCAGGAACAGGGCCACGGCGAACAGCCCGCCGGTGATCACGTTGGCGAAGCCGGTGCGCGCGCCCTCGCCGACGCCCGCCGTGGACTCCACGAAGGCGGTCGTGGCCGAGGAGGAGCTGGCGCCGCCCGCCGCCACGGCGAGACCGTCGACGAAGAGCACCCGGTTGATGCCGGGCATCTCGCCCTTGGCGTTGGTCAGCTTGGCCTCGTCGCTGACGCCCATGATCGTGCCCATGGCGTCGAAGAAGCAGGACAGCAGGACGGTGAAGACGAAGAGGATGCCCGTCAGGACGCCGACCTTGCCGAAGCCGCCGAAGAGGCTGACCTGGCCGAGGAGCCCGAAGTCCGGGGCCGAGACGGGGTTGCCGGGCCACTTCGGGGTGGTCAGGCCCCAGGAGGGGACCTTGGCGACGGCCTCGATGATCAGCGCGAGCACGGTCATCGTGACGATCGAGATGAGGATCGCGCCGGAGACCTTGCGCACGATGAGCGCGAGCGTGAGCAGCACACCGAGGATGAAGACGAGGACCGGCCAGCCGTTGAGGTGACCGTCCGCGCCCAGCTGAAGCGGGACGGTGGTGTGGGCGGCGTCCGGGATACGGGTGACGAAGCCGGAGTCGACGAGCCCGATCAGCATGATGAACAGGCCGATACCGATGGAGATCGCCTTGCGCAGGCTGTAGGGCACGGCGTTCATGACGCGCTCGCGCAGACCGGTCGCCACCAGCAGCATGACGACGAAGCCGGCGAGGACGACCATGCCCATCGCGTCCGGCCAGGACATGCGCGGCGCGAGCTGGAGCGCGACGACCGAGTTCACGCCGAGACCGGCGGCGAGGGCGATCGGGACGTTGCCGATGACACCCATGAGCAGGGTCGTGAAGGCGGCGGTCACCACGGTGGCCGTGACCAGCTGGCCGTTGTTCAGCTGGTGCCCGTACATGTCCTTCGCGCTGCCGAGGATGATCGGGTTCAGCACGATGATGTAGGCCATCGCGAAGAACGTGGCGAAGCCGCCACGGATCTCGCGCGCCGGCGTGCTGCCCCGCTCGGAAATCTTGAAGTAGCGGTCGAGGGCGCCGTAGGCAGGCGCTGCGCCCGGCTGCTCGGGGGCGGGGACCTTGGCAGGAGCCGAGGTGGACATGCGGGACCTCATCACCCATGGGACTCCCCCGAGACCCATTGGACTTTCATACGAACAGAAGCGGCCAGAGACAAACGGTTTCAGTATGAACGTATGAGTCGGAGTTCGCTATCTCCGCGCGTAGACCGCGGCACCCGCACCCCACCCGACGGCGCCTCGTAAGCTGTGCGCATGACGAAGTGGACCCCCAAGCACGAGGCGCCGGAGCCCCTGGAAGGCCCCGTGGTCGCCACCATCACCGGCGGCACGATCGTGTGGTTCGTCCTCTTCCTCGTCCAGCTGCCCTTCTACGGCTGGTTCGACGACCACGGGCACACCTGGTGGCTGTGGACCTGCCTGGCCGGCGGCGGCCTCGGCCTGATCGGCATCTGGTACGTCCGCAAGCGGGACGCGGCCATCAAGCGCGCGGCGGCCATGGAGACGGCACAGGTCGACTAGAGCCGTCGCCAAGGGCCCTACAACCCACGCACGACCCTTCTCCTCCCCAGGTCGGATCTTCCGGCCACTCGGCAGGTGAAGCCGCAAATCCGCACGTACCGTCGAATGCATGACGCACATCGATGCGGGCGCGGAGCTCGACCCTGTGCACCCGATACCCGTTCCGGTGACCCCGTCGACCGGCCTGACGGCCGCCGAGGTCGCGGAACGGGTCGCACGCGGCCAGGTCAACGACGTCCCGGTGCGCAGCAGCCGCACGATCGCCGAGATCGTCCGGGCGAACGTCTTCACCCGCTTCAACGCGATCATCGGCGTCCTGTGGGTGATCACGCTGTTCGTCGCGCCGATCCAGGACAGCCTGTTCGGCTTCGTGATCATCGCGAACACCGGCATCGGCATCGTCCAGGAGTGGCGGGCGAAGCAGACCCTCGACTCGCTCGCGGTGATCGGCGAGGCCCGGCCCACCGTCCGCCGGGACGGCATCGCCACCGAGGTCGCCACCCACGAGATCGTCCTCGACGACCTGATGGAGATCGGTCCGGGGGACAAGATCGTCGTCGACGGCGTCTGTGCCGAGGCCGACGGGCTGGAAATCGACGAGTCCCTCCTGACCGGCGAGGCCGATCCCGTCGTCAAACACCCCGGTGACCGGGTGATGTCAGGCAGCTTCGTCGTCGCGGGCGGCGGCGCCTTCGTCGCCACCAAGGTCGGCCACGAGGCCTACGCCGCCCAGCTCGCCGAGGAGGCCTCCCGCTTCACGCTGGTCCACTCCGAGCTGCGCAGCGGCATCTCGACGATCCTGAAGTACGTCACCTGGATGATGGTCCCGGCCGCCACCGGCCTCGTCATCACCCAGCTCGTCGTCAAGAACAACGACTTCAAGGACGCCGTCGCCCGCACGATCGGCGGCATCGTCCCGATGGTCCCGGAGGGGCTGGTCCTGCTCACCTCGGTCGCCTTCGCGATCGGCGTCATCCGCCTGGGCCGCAAGCAGTGCCTCGTCCAGGAACTCCCGGCCATCGAGGGCCTCGCCCGCGTGGACACCGTCTGCCTCGACAAGACGGGCACGCTCACCGAGGGCGGCATGGACGTCACCGAGCTCAGACCGCTGGGCGACAGTGACGAGACGTACGTACGACGGGTCCTCGGGGCCCTCGGCGAGTCCGACCCCCGGCCCAACGCCTCCCTCCAGGCCGTCATCGACGCCTACCCGGACAGCGAGGAGTGGCGCTGTGTCGAGTCGCTGCCCTTCTCCTCCGCCCGCAAGTACAGCGGCGCGACCTTCAGCGAGGGCGACGGCGAGACCAGTACCTGGCTCCTGGGGGCGCCCGACGTGCTCCTCTCCGACGGCGACCCGGCCCTCGCCGAGACCGAGCGGCTCAACGAGGCGGGGCTACGGGTGCTGCTGCTGGCCCGCGCCGCCCGCGAACTCGACGACCCCGACGTCGCCAAGGGGGCCACGGCCACCGCCCTCGTCGTCCTGGAGCAGCGGCTGCGGGCCGACGCCGCCGACACCCTGAGCTACTTCGCCGACCAGAGCGTGCACGCCAAGGTGATCTCCGGCGACAACGCGGTGTCGGTGAGCGCGGTCGCGGCCAAGCTCGGGCTGGGCGGCCGGGCGGTGGACGCGCGCCGGATCCCGAAGGACCCCGAGGGGATGGCGGACGCCCTCCACGAGGGCACCGTCTTCGGCCGCGTCACCCCGCAGCAGAAGCGGGAGATGGTCGGGGCGCTCCAGTCCCGCGGGCACACGGTCGCCATGACCGGTGACGGGGTGAACGACGTCCTGGCGCTCAAGGACGCCGACATCGGCGTCTCCATGGGCTCGGGTTCGGAGGCGACCCGGGCCGTGGCGCAGATCGTGCTGCTCAACAACAGCTTCGCCACGCTGCCGTCGGTGGTCGCGGAGGGCCGGCGGGTCATCGGGAACATCACCCGGGTGGCCACGCTGTTCCTGGTGAAGACCGTCTACTCGGTGCTGCTGGCCGTGCTGGTGGTGTGCTGGCAGGTCGAGTACCCGTTCCTGCCCCGGCACCTGACCCTGCTGTCCACCCTCACCATCGGCATCCCGGCCTTCTTCCTCGCCCTCGCGCCCAACAAGGAACGCGCGCGGCCGCACTTCGTACGGCGGGTGATGCGCTACTCGGTTCCGGGCGGCGTGGTGGCCGGGGTGGCGACCTTCGTGACGTACTTGCTCGCCCGCCACTACTACACCGGCGAGGGCGCGCTGGACGCGGAGACCAGCGCGGCCACGCTCACGCTCTTCCTGATCTCGATGTGGGTCCTGGCGATCATCGCCCGCCCCTACACGTGGTGGCGGGTGGCGCTGGTGGCCTCGATGGGCGTGGCGTTCGTGTTCGTACTGATCGTCCCCGCGCTGCAGAGCTTCTTCGCGCTGAAGCTGGTGGGGATCGCGATGCCGTGGACGGCGGTCGCGGTGGCCGCGGTGGCGGCGGTCGCCCTGGAGTTCCTGTGGAAATGGGTCGACCGCCGCTTTCCCGCGTAGCGCTCGGCTTCAGCGGGGTGGGTGGGCCGGTGTCGCGTTTCGGCTGCGGGACCGTTGTGGCTGGTCGCGTAGTTCCCCGCGCCCCTGCGGGGCGCGGCCCTACTTGCCTACTGCACGTCTACGTAGTCCGCCGTGGCGTTGACCGACGGGGTCGTCGCGGTGCCCGCGAAGCTGTAGCGGTAGTAGCCGTCGACCGTCGCCGTGGTCGTGGTCTTCAGGTTGCCGTACGAGTCCGTCTTGACGGTCTTCAGCGTGGTGTAGGTGCTGGAGCCCTTCTTGCGGAACTGGAGCTTGACCGGCTGGGTGGCGTAGCCGGAGTACTTGTTGGTGTCCCAGTTGGCCCGGGTGAGCCGGCCGGTGACCGTGAGGGTCTTGCCCTTCTTGACCGGCTCCGGCGCGGCGTTGACCGTCAGCTTGGACGCACGCTGGACCTTCAGGCCGCCGAGGCCGCCCTGGGTCTTGGTGTCGCCGCCCTTGGTGATCGCGAGGCCGCCCGCCGTCCAGGCGCCGGCGTCGGCGTTCGCCAGGTCGCCGTCGGCCGGGCGGACGTGGATGGTGGCGGTGCAGTTCAGGACGGTCGTCGAGGCGGCGGTGCAGGTGCCCGGGTCGTCGCTGATGATCATGTTGCTGGGGCTCGTCACCGAGGTGCCCTTGTAGATGAGCGGCCCGCTGGCGAAGTTGGCCGCGCTGGTGTCGAGGCTCGCCTCGTGGGTCACCGAGTAGGTGACCGGGACCGCGACGACAGCCGAGGTGCCGACGACGACGGCCTTGCCCTTGTTGACCTTCATGTTGGAGAAGGTGACGTTGAGCGTCGCGGCGGCACCGGCGGAGGCGTCGGCGGAGGTGGCGCTGAACTCCGACCGGGCGGAGGGGGCGTCGGCGGCCTGTGCGGCCGGCGCGACGAAGGCGGAGAGGGCCAGGGCGCCGGTGACGGCGGCCACGGTGGCACGTATGCGCATGTACGTTCCCCTGAGTGGAGAAAGGTGGGCACGGGGCCCAATTGATTGTGGAGTCTGTTGACTCACGCGATCAGATCCGTGACGGCAGCAACTGGTTGTACGGATGTTGCGCTGTCACGAGAGATTTTGTGCGCGGATTGCCAGTCGATGATCATTCCCTGACCGAACGGAACGGTCCCGTGTTCCGGAGCTCCGGAACACGGGACCGTTGGCGTCCTGCCGGCCGCTCGTGCCTATCGCACGCGCTTATCGCACGTCGACGAAGTCACCCGTGGCGTTGACGGCCGGGGTCGTCGTGGTGCCCGCGAAGGCGTAGCGGAAGTAGCCGTCCACGGAGGCGGTGACCGTGCTCTTCAGGTTGCCGTACGAGTCCGTCTTGACGGTCTTCAGCGTGGTGTAGGTGCTGGAGCCCTTCTTGCGGAACTGGAGCTTCACGGGCTGGGTGACGTAACCCGTGTACTTGTGCGACTCCCAGTTGGCCCGGGTCAGCCGGCCGGTGACCGTGATGGTCCTGCCCTTCGTCACCGGCTCCGGCGAGGCGTTGACCGTCAGCTTGGACAGGCGCTGGACCTTGGTGGTGCCCAGGTCGGCCTGCACCGTGCCGTCCTCGGTGGTGTACTGCAGGGCCAGCCCGCCGCCCGACCAGGTGCCGGCGTCGGAGTTGAAGAGCTCGTCGTCACCGGGGTAGATGTCGATGAGGCCCGCGCAGTCGGCGGTCGTCTCCGAGGTGGCGGTGCAGCTGGCCGGGGCGTCGCCGAACAGCACGTTGTCCGCGGTCTCCGGCGACGAACCCTTGTAGAGGAAGGGGCCGTTGGCGAAGTCGTCGGAGTTGATGTCGTAGTTGGCGCCGTGGGTCAGCGTGTAGGTGACCTTGGTGGAGACGTGGTTGGTGGTCCCGACCTTGACCGCACCGGCGATCTTGAAGTTCGAGAACGACACGCCCAGGTCGGCGGCGGTGGTGGCGGTGAAGGCGGACTTGCCGGAGGCGGAGAGCGCCTTCACGGCCTGTGCGCGGTAGGACGGGCCGGCGTCGGCGGCCTGCGCGGCCGGCACGACGACGGCGGAGAGGGCCAGGGCGCCGGTGACGGCGGCCACGGTGGCACGAATGCGCATGCGTTCCCTCGAATGCAGAAAGGTGGACACGAGGTCCAAGTGATCGGTGGAGTCCGTTGACTCCACCGATCAGACCCGCGAGGGCGGCGAGAGGTTGTACAGGTGTTCGGTGTGCGTCAGCGGACGTCGACGAGGTCACCCGCGGCGTTGACCGCCGGGGTGGTCGAGGTGCCGGCGAAGGAGAAGCGGTAGTAGCCGTCGGCGGAAGCGGTGGTCGTGGCCTTCAGGTTGCCCCGGGAGTCCGACTTGACGGTCTTCAGCGTGGTGTAGCTGCTGGCGCCCTTCTTGCGGAACTGGAGCTTGACCGGCTGGGTGGCGTAGCCGGAGTACTTGGCCGCGTCCCAGTTGGCCCGGGTCAGCGCGCCCGTGACGGTGATGGTCCTGCCCTTCTTCACCGGCTCCGGCGCGGCATTGGCCGTCAGCTTGGACGCGCGCTGGATCGGGAAGCTCTTGACGTTGTCCTTCTGGACGAAGTTGCTGTCCTTGCCCCGGGCGACAGCCCAGACCTTCCAGCTGCCGGCGACCTTGTTGATGAGGTTGGACCGGGCCGTCACGGTGTAGCCGGCCTTGCAGGTCGACTTGGTGGCGTCGACCTTGGTGCAGCTGGAGCGGCCGTCACTGCTGTTGGCGACGGCACCGCTGTCGGCCTCGTCGATGCTCGGGCCGTGGTACAGGATCGCCTGGGCCCAGTCGACGCCCGAGTCGTCCGTCACGGTGAAGGACACCGTGAAGGTCTTGCTCCCGGTCGCGCCGACGACGACGGCCTTCCCACCGTTCACCACGACGTTCGAGATCTTGGTGTCACCACGGCTGTCGTCGGCCTGAGCGGCCGGGACGGCGAAGGCGGACAGGGCCAGGGCGCCGGTGACGGCGGCTCCCAGTACTCGAATGCGCATGGATTCCCCAATGATCAGGAGCCTGTTGACTCGCATGATCAGATCCACGAAGGATGGGAACGGTTGTACGGGAACCGAAGCCTTTTTGACGTTGTGTCAGAGATCACAGCGGCGCTCCGCGACAGGCCGGAGGGCCGCCTCGCCGGACATCGTCGGCGAGGCGGCCCCTACCGCCGTGTCGGGCTCAGTCGAACCAGCGGTCCCGGGCCAGTTCTTCCGTGCGGGAGGGGTCTTCCAGTAGGGCCGCGACCTCGAAGCGGCGTGGCCACTGGCCGGACGCCCAGGCGAGGCCTGCGGCCACGCCCTCCAGGGTGGCGGCGTGCAGGACGGCGTCGTTCGTCAGGCGCCAGTCGATCTCCACGCCGTCGACGACGAGTTCCTCGTGCTCGACGTAGGTGTCCGGGGTGCGCGGGCCGAGCAGCACCCGTACCGACTCCGGTACGTCGTGCTCGGTGCCCTCGGAGTCCACCGAGCCGGTGACGGACTCGCTCAGCCGCCGCACCTGGAACAGGTCGGCGAGTTCGGCGGCCCGCGACGGCCGTACCGGCAGCAGCGGGACGCCCTCCGTGAAGGGCAGCAGGTCGGGCGAGTCGACGACCACGGCGTCGGCCGCGTCCACGACCTCCACCCGCCCGTCGACCACGGCCCGCAGCTCCTCCGGCAGGGTCACCTGCTCGGGGTCCAGCTCCGCCAGCGCGCTGTACAGCGCGTGCAGCTGGGCGGAGGTGACCGGGCGCTCCGGGTCGGCGAGCCGGTCGAGGAGCTCGGCGGCGCCGCCGGGCTCGTCGAGCAGCGCGGCGACCGAGGTGCGCACCCCGAGAGCCCGCAGCACCTGCTCGTCCTCGAACCCGGTGGCGTCCGCCTCGTCGTACAGGCCGCGCAGCAGCGGGTCGCCGCCGGCCGCCAGCAGACCGGCGGGCCTGCGCCCGTCCAGCACCGGGTGCCCGCGCAGCCACCATGCCGTGTACGGCCGTACGACCTCGTGCGTGCCGTCCGGCAGCAGGATCCGCATCGGCTGGGTGAGCGCGTCGCGCAGCGGCGGGCGGGCGAGCAGGGCGAGCGCCTGCGGCCAGTGGTCGTCGTCGACGAGGTCGAGGTCGCGGACGGCGACGAGTTCGGTGGCGACCGGAGGCACGGGGCTGTCCGGGAAGCGGTCGAGGATGTCCTCGCACCACACGTCCACGGCGTCGAGCAGACCGGCATCGTCGGGCTCGGCGAAGTCGCCCTCGCGGGGCTCCAGTTCGTCCGGGTCGAGGACGACGTCCGTGGCGCGTACGAGGGCGAAGTCGGCCAGCACGCCACAGGCGGCCAGCGGCTGTTCGCCCCACTTCTCGGCCAACGCGGCGTCCACGCCGGCCAGTTCGTCCTCACGGATGACCTGCGCGAACGGGCTGCCCGGATAGACCAGTTCGCCCGCGGGGGCGAGTTCGCCGTCCTCGTCCGGCAGGGCCAGGGCGCCGAGCCAGGGTTCGTCGCCCGGTTCCAGGCCCGCGTCGCGGACCAGGGCGAGGACGGTGTCGGCCAGTTCCTCGGGGTCCGGGGCGTCGTCCTCCCAGGACACCGCGCCCTCGTCGTCGAGGGAGGCGGCCACGGCGGCGCGCACCTGCGGTGTGGTGAGGACGGCGCGCGGGGTCGCGGGCAGGGCGCCGAGCTTCTCCAGGATCGGGTGCGCGGCGTCCGGGTGCGCGACCTTCAGGCCGAGCCGGGCCAGGACCTCCGGGTCGATGCGGGCGGCGTCCGGGGTGGGCAGCAGGACCTGGCGGGGGCCGATGGTGGTCCTGCCGTCGGCGAGCGGCACGGGCAGGCCGGACAGCCGGTCGGGGTCGACTCCGGCGAGGCTGTCGTAGAGCCGGTGCCACCACTGCGGGTCCTTCTCCAGCCCGGCCAGCCGGTCGATCGCGTCGGCGAGCGGGAGGCGGGCGACGCCCAGCGTGCGCAGCTCGACGCGGCGTTCGAGGCCGGCGGGCAGCAGGGTGGGCAGTACCTCGGCCAGGACCCGGACGGTGTCGGCGCCCGCGCCCTCGACGACCTCGGCGTCGCGCGGCCGCAGGGCCTCGGGCAGGTCGTCGGCGTCGTGGCCGGCGGGCGCGACGGCCGGGGGCAGGAACGCGGTGCGCGGGAGCAGGTCCAGGATCGCCTGCCGCAGCGCCCCGTCGAGCTCGCCCTTGCCCAGCGGGCCGGGGACCAGGCCGATGACGCCCTCGGTCACCGGACGCCATTGGGCGAGGAGTTCGGTGTACGCGTCCGCCGCGCGCCGCACCAGGAAGTCGGTCAGCGGGCCGGGGGCGGCGTGCCGGCGGGTGGTGTCCAGCGGGAAGGAGGCGATGAGCAGGGCGGGTACGCCGAGGGGCTCGTCGCTGGGGGTGGGCGCGTGGACGACCGGGGTGGTGCGGGGGTGGACGGGGGCGCCGTAGCTGTCGACGGGGACGGCCCAGGTGACGGACCAGTGGGGGCGCAGGCGCTCCTCCACCGGGCGGTCGGCGAGCAGGTCGGGGGTGAGCGGGCCGTGCGCGACGGAGGTACGCCAGTGGGTGAGGCCGTCCCGGGAGTCCTCGACGATGGTGAAGGGTCCGTCGGTGCGGCGGCTGAGCGTGCGGGGGGCGTCGCCGTTGATCTCTACGACCACTTCCTCCAGGCCCGGCAGGGCGAGCAGGAGGGCGTCGTCCACGGCGTGCAGGAGGCGCTCGGCCAGGTCGGTGGCGGCCGCGTCGCGCAGCGGGAGGATGACGACCGTGTCGTACGGGTCGGGGGCGGTGCCCTCGGCGGCGAAGGGCAGGCGCAGCAGCGGGACGTGCCCGTCGCGGCGACGGATCTCGTCGCCCAGGCCGGGGCTGTGCCGGGCGGTGTCCGCGGCGAGTTCGCGGGCCTCGGCCAGGGACCAGCGCACGCCGCCGTGCCGGCCCACGACCGCGGGCTCGTCGGTGACGGAGAGGACGGCGGCGAAGCCGACGCCGAAGCGGCCGACGGCGCCCTGGCCCTCCTGCGGGTCGCGTTTGGCGGAGGCGCGCAGGGTGGAGAGGGACTCGACTCCGGCCGCGTCCAGCGGGGCGCCGGTGTTGGCGGCGAACAGGACGCCGTCGCGGAGCGTGAGGCGGAGCCGGCCGGGGGTCTTCGCCCGGGCGGCGGCGTCGGCGGCGTTCTGGGCGAGCTCGACGACGAGCCGGTCCCGGTAGCCGCCGAGGACCAGGTCCTCCTCGGCGTTGGCGTCCTCGCGGAAGCGGGCGGGGCTGGTGGCCCAGGCGTCGAGAACACCGCGGCGCAGTCGGGCCGTGCCGAAGGGGTCGGCGCCCTCGGCCGCGGGCCGCACGAACTTGCTCACGTTCACCTCTCCATCGTCGGCTGACGACGAAGGTACCGCGCCACCGCCCCCACCTCCGCCGCCCTTCCCACCTATCCCCACCGTCCCGGCCCGGGGCCGGACACCACCCGGGAAGCCTCGGGAGCCGACGGGGCGGGCAGCGCTCGGGAGCCTCAGGAATCGACGGGGCGGGCACCCCACCCCCAGGGGGCTCGGGAATCGGCGCGCCTACGCCGTCCACAAGCCCCGGGAATCGGCCGGCGTGGCCAACATCCGGGAGGCTCGGGAACGGCGGGCCCGCGCCGTCCCGAAGCCCAGGAGTGGCCGACATCCGCCCCCGGGGATGCCCGGCAATACCCCCGTCCGCTTCTAGGAGTGGCCGAGTTCCGCCGTCTCCTCGTCGCCGACCGGGGGGACCGAGCCGGAGTCCGCCGCGGGGCGGAGCGGGAAGACGTCGACCTTGGTCTCGTCGATCACCGGCGGGGCCGGCTGGGGCGGCTTGGGCATGACCGCGGCCTCGGAGTGGCCGCCGCAGCCGTACGAGAGGGAGACGACCCGGCCGTCCGCCGGGGCGAACTCGTTCGCGCAGACGCCGAAGGCCTGGCCGAGGGAGCCGCCCATGGGGACCAGGAAGCCACAGGTGGCGCAGGACGCGGGGGCCGCCTGGGCCATGGGCGTCTTCGGCCCGAAGCCATCCTCCCAGCGGTCGGCGGCGACATGCAGGCCGTAGCGGGACAGGACCCGGGCGCGGCGCATGCCCAGTTCCTCCGCCAACGCGGCGATGGAGCCGCGGGAGGGTGACGTGGGCTGCTCGGCGGGGGCGCCGGGAGTGACGTCCGCGTCCTCCGCGTCCGCCAGTTCCTCCATCTCCCGGGAGACCGCCGAGTTCGGCGGGGGCACGTCGTCGCCGGAGTAGCCCGGCTCCAGACGCAGGTCCTCCGCGTCGGTGGGCAGCAGGTCGCCCGGTCCCATGTCGCCCGGGCGCAGCCGCTCGCTCCAGGGGACCCACTCGGGCGCGAGCAGCGCGTCCGAGCCGGGCAGCAGGACGACCTCGTCCAGCGTCACGATCTTGGCGCGGGACGCCCGGGCCACGGTCGCCGCCCAGCGCCAGCCGCGGTACCCGAACTCCTTGCACTCGAAGAAGTGCGTGACAACGCGGTCCCCCTCCGACACCAGGCCGACGTGCTCGCCGACCACACCGGGTGCGGCCGCCTCCTCGGCGGCGGCGCGGGCGAGGTCGACGGCCTCGGCGCACAGGCGGTCGGGGGTGCGGCTTCGCGTTGTCGCTGCGCTCACAGGTATCGCTTCTCTCCTACGCCGTCTCACGGGTGCGGCTGCCTCCGGCGGGTGGGACGGACGGAGCGGACCTGTGGACCGCATCGACGTCCGCCTCGATCGCGCTCGGGCGCACCTCTTCCATCCATTCTGCGGGATGGCTGAGATACGCACGCTACCCGGTCACCGGCGCTGGGCCTAGTTCCCGACCGCCCGCCCGACTCGCTCGGCTGCAAAGTGCTCTACGGACCGCGTTCTCAGGGCACTATGAACGTCGTGGCAGCCGCGAGGTCGTCCCAGGGCGCCGCCGGGGTCGGTGGGGTCGGGGGAACAGGTCGAGGTGGCGGTGCGGGCCGGGTGCACGGCGCCGTCCGCGCCGTCGGCCGCGCCCTGCACTTTCCCGTCACCGGCACCGCCCGCGGCATCCGGAAGGCCACGCACGCGCACGGCGCCGGGGAGTCCGGTCTCGGCAAACTGATCGAACTGCACGCGGTGAACGGCGCCGGTGACGTCATGATCACCATCGCGCTCGCCTCCACCGTGTTCTTCTCGGTGCCCACGGACGAGGCGCGCGGCCGGGTCGCGCTCTACCTCGCCATCACCATGGCTCCCTTCACGGTCCTCGCCCCCGTGATCGGCCCGCTCCTCGACCGGCTGCCGCACGGCCGCCGCGCCGCGATGGCCGCCGCGATGCTCGCCCGCGCCCTGCTCGCGCTGATCATCTCGGGCGCGGCGGCCAGCGGCAGCCTGGAGCTGTATCCGGCGGCACTCGGCGTGCTCGTGGCCTCCAAGGCGTACGGCGTCGTCCGCAGCGCCGTGGTGCCCCGGCTGCTGCCGCCCCGCTTCTCCCTGGTCAAGGCCAACTCGCGGGTCACCCTGGGCGGGCTCCTGGCCACCGGTATCGCCGCGCCCGTCGGCGCGGGCCTGCAGGCCCTCGGGCCCCGCTGGCCGCTCTACGGCGCCTTCGTGATCTTCGTCGCGGGTACGGTCCTGTCCTTCTCCCTGCCGCCGAAGGTGGACTCGGCCAAGGGCGAGGACGTCGCGCTGCTCGCGGCCGACGAGAGACACCTGCACGGCCCGCACCTCAAGCCGGTCAAACGCCCGGGACTGCGCACGGTGGGCCCGGCCGTCACCCACGCCCTCGGCGCCAACGCCGCCCTGCGCTGTCTGTCCGGATTCCTGATCTTCTTCCTCGCCTTCCTGCTGCGTGAGCACCCGCTGGCCGGCGAGAGCGCGGCGGTGTCGCTGGGGATAGTGGTCGTCGCGGCGGGCGTGGGCAATGCGCTCGGCACGGCGGTGGGCGCCTGGCTCAGGTCCCGGGCCCCGGAGATCATCATCGTGACCGTGGTCGCGGTGGCGCTGGGCACGGCGATCGTCGCGGCGGTCTTCTTCGGCACGTTCCTGGTGGCGTGTCTGGCCGCGGTCGCCGGGTTCGCGCAGGCGCTCGCCAAGCTGTCCCTGGACGCCCTGATCCAGCGGGACGTACCGGAACTGGTCCGTACGTCGGCGTTCGCGCGGTCCGAGACGATGCTCCAGATGGCGTGGGTGTTCGGCGGCGCGGTCGGCATCGTGATGCCGCTCAACGGCACGCTGGGCCTTTCGGTGGCCGCCGCCATGGTGGCGGTCGGCTGGCTGAGCACCGTACGCGGGCTGCTCGGTTCGGCGCGGCACGGCGGCCGGACACGACCGCGAGTGGCGTAACGAAGCGGGCACGCCGCACCCCGCGTGGCCGGTACGGCCTGGCTGCCCGATAGCCTTCGGCCATGACCATGCAATCCGTTGTGCGACGCCGCCGCGCCGTCGCCGCCGCCGGCGCCGTTTCCGCCGGACTGCTCGTTCTCACGGCCTGTGAGAAGCCGTCCCCGATCGCGACGGTCACCGTCGGCACGAGTTCGGTCAGCTCCGAGGCCACCTGCTACAACGGCGGTGACCCGCTGAACACCGCCTCCCTGGCCAAGTGCCTCAAGAACACGGACATCAAGTCGATCAAGGTGGACCCGGACGCGACCGTGCGCTTCGGTGTCGACCCGGACATCGCGGACAATGGCTGGACGATCCTGATGAACGGTCAGCCGCTCACCGACTCCAGCAAGAAGACCTACCGCACCATCCCGGGCAGCGTGTTCTTCAACGTCCAGTACGGCGCCCAGGGCAACTCCACCCTGGTGTCGATCAAGGAGGGCGAGAAGGACGTCACGGGCCTGTGGTCCTTCAAGCTCAAGAAGGACACCGACTCCTGACCACGTCGTCCGCACGTGTCCTCGTAGCCACCGCCGTCCCCGCCGAACGGGACGCGGTGGCTCGGGCGTTCTCCACGGCCGCGAGCGAGGTGCGGCTCCCGGGAGCGGTGCTCCACCGGATCTCCGGTGCGTTCGCATGCGACCTTCTCGCCGCCGGCGTCGGCCCCGCGCTCGCCGCCGCCTCCACCGCCACCGCCCTCACCGCCGCCGCCCTCCAGGGCACCCCTTACGACCTCGTCGTCAGCGCCGGGATCGCCGGCGGCTTCCAGCCCGGGGCGCCGGTCGGTTCGCTCGTGGTGGCCGACGAGATCACCGCGGCCGATCTGGGCGCCGAGACGGCCGACGGATTCCTCCCGGTCACCGAACTGGGTTTCGGGACCGTCAGCCACCGTCCGCCGAAATCACTCGTACGAACCGTCGCCGCCGCGACCGGGGCGCTCCCCGGCGAGGTACTGACCGTCTCGACCGTGACCGGGACGGCCGCCCGCGCCGCACAGCTCCGCGCCCGTCACCCCCGTGCCCTCGCCGAGGCCATGGAGGGTTTCGGGGTGGCCGAGGCCGCCGCCGCGCACCGGGTGCCCGTCCTCGAGCTACGCGCCGTCTCCAACCCCGTCGGCCCGCGCGACCGCGCCGCCTGGCGCATCGGCGACGCCCTCGCGGCCCTCACCGGGGCCTTCGGGAAGCTCACGTCCGCCTGGGAGAGTTGGAACCCACATGAGTCCTGAGAGCCGACAGCTGCAGATCGCGTACTCGCCCTGCCCCAACGACACGTTCGTCTTCGACGCCCTCGCCCACGGCCGCGTCCCCGGCGCGCCCGCGCTGGACGTCACCTTCGCGGACATCGACATCACGAACGGCATGGCCGAGCGCGGCGAGTTCGACGTGCTGAAGGTGTCGTACGCGGTGCTGCCGTACGTCCTCGACGAGTACGCGCTGCTGCCCTGCGGGGGCGCGCTGGGCCGGGGCTGCGGGCCGCTGGTGCTCACGCGGGAGGCGGGGCATGGGGGTACCTCCCTGCTCGAGCGAAGCCGAGAGCTTGGGGGACTTACGGGTCGTACGGTCGCCGTGCCGAGCGAGAAGTCGACGGCCTATCTGCTGTTCCGGCTGTGGGCGGCGGACACGCTGCCGGGCGGGGTCGGCGAGATCGTCGTCATGCCGTTCCACGAGATCATGCCGGCGGTGCGGGACGGGAAGGTCGACGCGGGGCTCGTCATCCACGAGGCGCGCTTCACCTACCAGAACTACGGGCTGCACAAGCTCGCCGACATGGGCGAGCACTGGGAGAACACCACCGGGCTGCCGATCCCGCTGGGCGCGATCATCGCCAAGCGGTCGCTGGGCGCGGACACGCTGCGGCGGCTCGCGGAGGCCATCCACACGTCCGTGCACGCGGCCTGGGACGACCCCGAGGCCTCCCGGCCGTACGTGATGGAGCACGCCCAGGAGATGGACCCGGCCGTCGCCGACCAGCACATCGGGCTGTACGTCAACGAGTTCACGTCGGATCTCGGCGAGGACGGCTACGCGGCCGTCCGGGGCCTGCTCACACGCGCGGCGGCCGAGGGGCTTCTTCCGCCCCTCGGCCCTACGGCACTCGATTTCCCCTGAGAAGGGGTACGGATCCCGGAAGTCGACAAACCCCGCGGACTCAGACGTCCAACTGGTCGGCGACCGCCCGCAGCAGGCCCGCGATCTGCTTGCCGGAGGCCTTGTCCGGATAGCGGCCCTTCTCCAGCATCGGCGTGATGTTTTCGAGGAGGGTCGTCAGATCCTGCACGATCGAGGCCAGTTCGTCCGGCTTCTTGCGTTGTGCGGCCGCGACCGAGGGCGTCGGGTCGAGGATGACGACCGAGAGCGCCTGGTCGCCGCGCTGACCGGCGACCACTCCGAACTCCACGCGCTGTCCCGGCTTGAGTACGTCGACTCCGTCGGGGAGAACAGAGGAATGGACGAAGACGTCACCGCCGTCGTCGCGGGAGAGAAAGCCGAAGCCCTTCTCGCTGTTGAACCACTTGACCTTGCCGGTAGGCACGTCTGTCCTCGTCCTCGTACTCGTCGGAAAACTGCTTCGGAAACGGCTCTTGATAGCACTACAGCGGGCCCTCGATGACCCGCCGCTACCAAGGCTAATGGTCTTCGGGCGGGTGACAAGACGTCGCCCGATTGTTCCTACGCGCAGGGAACTACCCTGGTCCGGTGCGTGACAAAACCCAAACGAATTCCGCCGGACCCGGTGACGGACTGATCCGTGCCGGTGCCGTTGTCTTCTTCATCGGTGCCGTGGCCACTCTCGTCACCGTGGCCCCGCTGTTCCTCGGCACGAAGCCTTTTCCGACGTACATGTTCGGTTTGAGCATGCTGATGGGCGTCGGCTTCCTCGTGGCGGGCGCCGGTGTGCTGCGCTCGGTCGCGGCGGGCCGCCGTCAGGCGCGCGGCGCCTCACGGTAGGCGGCCAGCCACGCGGGGAGCTCGGTAAGGTCCGTCAGGACCACATCGGCCCCGGCCGCGCGCAGCTCCGCCGCGTCGCACGGCCCGGTGGCCACGGCCACGGACAGGGCCCCGGCGCCGCGGGCACCGCGCACGTCCCCGACGTGGTCGCCGACGTACACGGTCGCGCCGTGCTCACGCAGGGCCGCCGCCTTCTGCTCGGCCCACAGGTCGCCGATCACCGCGTCGGGCTCCAGGCCGAGGTGGGTCAGGTGCAGCTTGGCGTTCGGCTCGTACTTCGCGGTGACCACGACCGCCCGTCCGCCGGCCGACCGCACGGCCGTGATCGCCTCACGGGCGCCGGGCATCGCGGGCGTCGCGGCGATCGCGATGGCGGGGTACATCTCGCGGTAGAGGTCGCCCATCGGCCCGACCTGCTCCGGCGGGAACCAGTGGACGAGTTCCTCCGCGAGCGGCGGCCCGAGCCGGGTGATCGCCAGGTCGGCGTCGATGTACGTCCCGGTCCGCTCGGACAGCGCCGTGTAGCAGGCGTGGATGCCGGGCCGGGAGTCGATCAACGTCATGTCGAGGTCGAACCCGACGGTCAGCGCGGAAGAAGTCACGGGGGTCATTGTGCCCAGCGGCCGGGAGGGGCAGCCGGGCCGGGGCTGTGAGCTCGACGACGGCCTGCCGGCCAGTGCCTGTCGGGGCACTGGGCAGGTGCGAAGTGCGCTGCGGTTCGGCAGCACCCTGAAGGGGCGCGGGGAACTGCGCGACCAGCCACGACGGCGCCGCAGACGACCGACGACACATCACGGCACTTCCAGCGGAGCGCTCAGCGTCGGCGCTGGGAGCGCCACACCAGATACAGCGCCGAGGCGATGGCCGCGCCGCGCACCACCCAGGGCCAGGTCTCGGCGACGGCGTCCTTCATGTGGCCCTGGGCGACGGGGTCGCCCCAGCGGCCGTCGCTGCGGCCCCAGAGCCAGGTCACGCCGGCCGCGAGGGCCAGGCCGGGCATCCCCATCACCGCCCACTTGGTCTCCGTCGGGGTCAGGCGGCGGGAGCCGTAGGCGATGAGCCAGCCGAGGGCGAGCGCGAACCAGTTGCCGAGGACGGCACCGGCGACGAGGAGCCCGGCGGCGAGCAGCAGCAGGGGGTTGGTCCAGCCGGTGGCGGGGCGGGGCAGCCCGAGTCGGCGACGGGCGGCCGGGGCGGGCTCCGGGTCCGCCTCCCGGGCGTCCTCGGCGGCGGGCTCGGCCTCCTCGGTCCGCTCCTTCTCCTTCTCCCTCGCCTTCGGAGGCGGTTTGAGCAGGTCGGGGATCTCCACGCCGCCGACGAAACCCGGCACGGTGTCGGTCTCCGCGAGCGGTCCGCCCTCCACGCGCCACCAGTCCGGCTGCACGGCACTGCCGCCGAGCTCGTGCTCCGCGGCGAGGTGGGGCGGCGACGGCGCGTCCGAGGGCGCGGGGGTGTCCGGCTCCGCGGGGCGCGGCCGCGGCACGATCCGGCGCAGCCCCTTCGGCGCGCGCTCCGGCCCCGACGCCTCCACCGGCTGTACGGGTACGGAGGCGGCCGGCGTCTGCGGCACCCCGGCGGTGCCGCCCGCGGCCGCGACGACCTCGTCCGGGGTGCCCAGCCGGGCGAGGATGCGGCGCACGGCGGCGGGACTGTCGACGGGGGTCTTCGCCCGGTGCCGGTCGATCTCGTTGCGCAGCTCCGACACCAGCCGCATCCGCGTGGCCGACGGCAGCTGGCGCTGGTGCGCCACGTCACCGACGCGGCTCAGATACTCGTAGACGACCTGGTCGCTTTCGATACCCACGAAGTCCCCTCCGGGGCGGGCGTGTTGGATACCCCGTGGTGAGAGACGTTACCGCTGTCGGCGCGGGCCGGGCATCCCGCCTCGGCGGGCATACCCGGGGCGGTGCACTTCGGGCCCGGTGGGGGCCCGCGGCGGCAGACCCCGGCGGCACCCGCCCCGACGCCGGTAACGTAGGCGAGATGAGCACCGAGGACCGCCCGGCGCCCCGCTCCCTCGCGGAGGCGCTCCGCGTCAGGGACGACGACTCCCTGGCCGCGCTCCTGCGCAGCCGCCCCGACCTCATCACGCCCGTGCCGACCGACCTCACGCAGCTCGCCACCCGTGCGGGGACGCGCGCCTCGGTCCTGCGCGCGCTGGAGCGTCTGGACCGCTTCGCGCTGCAGACCGCGGAGGCGCTGGCGGTGGCGGCGGACCCGGCGACGTACGACGACCTGCTCGCCCTGATGGCGGGCGACGCGCGGGATCCGGCCGTCGCCGCCGCCCTGCCGCGCGCCCTGGCCACCCTGCGCGAGCAGGCCCTGGTCTGGGGCGGCGAGGACCGGCTGCGGCTGGTGCGCACGGCCCGCGAGCTGCTCGCGCCGTCGCCGCAGCACCCGTCGCCGACGGGGCTCGGCCCGACCGTGCAGGAGGCCACCGCGGGGATGTCCCCGGGGCGGATCCAGGAGATCGTCACCACCGCCGGGCTGCCCACGACCCACGACTCGGTCTCCGCCGTCACCGCGCTCGCCGCCCTCTTCTCGGACCGCGAGCGGATGGCCGCGCTGCTCGACGAGGCGCCCGAGGAATCGCGCGCGGTCCTCGCCCGGCTCGTGTGGGGACCCCCGTACGGCCAGGTCACCCCCGACCCGGCCGCCCATCTGCGCTGGCTGCTCGACCGCGGCCTGCTGCTGCCGACGGCGCCCGGCACGGTCGTCCTGCCCCGGGAAGTGGCACTGCACCTGCGCGGCGGCCACGCCCACCGCGAACCGGAGGCCGTGCCGCCCGTCGTCGAGGCGACCGCGACCCACCGGCCCGCGATGGTGGACGCGACGGCGGCCGGGCAGGCGTACACGGCCCTCGCGACCATCGAGGATCTGCTGAAGGACTGGGACGAGGGCGGACCGACGGTGCTGCGCGCCGGCGGGCTGAGCGTGCGGGACCTGAAGCGGACCGCCGTCGCGCTCGACGTGCCCGAACCGGTGGCCGCCTTCTGGGTCGAGCTCGCCTACGCGGCCGGCCTGCTGGCCTCGGACGGCGACGCCGACGAGCGGTACGCCGCCACCCCGGCCTACGACGAGTGGCTGGAGCGGCCCGCCGCCGAGCGCTGGGCGCGGCTCGCGGAGACCTGGCTGACGGCCACCCGGACATCGGGGCTGATCGGCGGGCGGGACGCGAAGGACCGCGCGCTGTCCGCGCTGGGCCCGGGCCTCGACCGCTCGGCCGCGCCCGAGGTACGGCACCGCGTACTGACCCTGCTGGCCGGGCTGCCGGAGGGCGCCGCCCCGGCCGCCGAGTCGGTCCTGGCCCGGCTCCGCTGGGAGCGGCCGCTGCGCGTCCCGCAGCGCGAGGACGACCTGCGCTCCCGCCTCGCCCGGTGGACGCTGTCCGAGGCCGAGCTGCTGGGTGTGACCGGACGCGGGGCGCTGTCCGCGCAAGGACGCGCCCTGCTCGGGACGCCCGTGGTGAAGGCGCCGAAGGAGTCGGAGCCGTCCGGCCCCGGCGACAAGCTCCCCGTGCACCACCACCGCCCGTCCCTGCCCCGCGAACCCCTCTCCCCGCCCGAGCAGGCGGTGGCCTCCACCGCGGCCGCCCGGCTGCTCGCGCCGCTGCTGCCCGAGCCCCTGGACCATGTGCTGCTCCAGGCGGACCTGACGGCGGTGGCCCCGGGCCCGCTCCAGCGGCCGCTGGCCGACATGCTGAGCGTCCTCGCGGACGTGGAGTCCAAGGGTGGCGCGACGGTCTACCGCTTCACCCCGGCCTCCGTACGGCGCGCCCTGGACGCCGGCCGCGCCGCCTCCGACCTGCACGACTTCCTCGGCGCCCACTCCCGCACCCCGGTCCCGCAGCCGCTGGCGTACCTGATCGACGACGTGGCCCGTAAGCACGGCCATCTGCGGGTGGGCGCGGCCTCGGCCTACGTCCGCTGCGACGACGACACCCTCCTGAACGAGATCCTGGCCGACAAACGGGGATCGGCCCTGGGCCTGCGACGCCTGGCACCGACCGTGCTGGCCGCCCAGGCCGACCCGACGGCGCTCCTCGACGGCCTGCGCGCCATGGGTTACGCACCGGCCGCCGAATCGGCGGAGGGCGACGTCCTGATCACCCGCGCCCTCGCCCACCGCACCCCGCCCCGCACGGCTCCCGAACCGGTGCCGGACGGCCCGCCGACCCCCGACGCCACCCTCCTGTCGGCCGCGATCCGCGCGATCCGCGCGGGCGACCTGGCCGCGACGGCCCCGCGCAAACCCGCAGCCGCGGCCTCCGGCGAGCCGGCCGGCACCAGCGGCGACCTGCCCCGCACCAGCTCGGCCGAGACCCTGGCCACCGTGCAGGCCGCCGTCCTGACCGGCGAGGCCCTGTGGATCGGGTACGTCAACGCCGAGGGCGCCGCCAGCCAGCGCGTGATCGCCCCGATCCGCGTCGAGGGCGGTTTCGTCACGGCGTACGACCACACGGCGGACGAGGTGCGGACGTATCCGCTGCACCGGATCACCGGGGTGGCGGAGCTGGCGGACGACTGACCGTGATCGGCGGCCGGTAGGGCACACTGGACGTTTGGCCGTACAGAGCCATCTGGGAAAGGCAGCCGCGCGTGAATGGTCCGCTGATCGTCCAGTCCGACAAGACCCTGCTCCTCGAAGTCGACCACGAGCAGGCCGACGACTGCCGTCGTGCCATCGCGCCGTTCGCCGAGCTGGAGCGGGCGCCGGAGCACATCCACACCTACCGGGTCACCCCGCTGGGCCTGTGGAACGCGCGGGCCGCGGGGCACGACGCCGAGCAGGTCGTGGACGCGCTCGTGCAGTACAGCCGCTACCCCGTGCCGCACGCGCTGCTCGTCGACATCGCCGAGACCATGGACCGGTACGGGCGGCTGACCCTCACCAAGCACCCGGCCCACGGGCTGGTCCTGACCACCACCGACCGGCCGGTCCTCGAAGAGATCCTGCGCTCCAAGCGGGTCATCCCGCTCGTCGGCGCCCGGATCGACCCGGACAGCGTGGCCGTGCACCCCTCCGAGCGCGGACAGATCAAGCAGACGCTGCTCAAGCTGGGCTGGCCCGCCGAGGACCTCGCGGGATACGTGGACGGCGAGGCCCATCCCATCGAGCTGCGCGAGGACGGATGGGCGCTGCGCGCCTACCAGAAGCAGGCCGTGGAGAACTTCTGGCACGGCGGGAGCGGTGTCGTCGTGCTGCCCTGCGGCGCCGGCAAGACGCTGGTCGGCGCCGGGTCCATGGCCCAGGCCAAGTCCACCACCCTGATCCTCGTCACCAACACCGTCTCCGCCCGGCAGTGGAAGCACGAGCTGGTGAAGCGGACCTCGCTGACCGAGGACGAGATCGGCGAGTACAGCGGAACGCGGAAGGAGATCCGGCCGGTCACCATCGCCACCTACCAGGTGCTGACGACCAAGCGGAAGGGGATCTATCCCCACCTGGAGCTGTTCGACTCGCGTGACTGGGGGCTCATCGTCTACGACGAGGTGCACCTGCTGCCCGCCCCCGTCTTCAAGTTCACCGCCGACCTCCAGGCGCGCCGCCGCCTCGGTCTGACGGCGACGCTGGTGCGCGAGGACGGCCGGGAGTCGGACGTGTTCTCCCTCATCGGCCCCAAGCGGTTCGACGCGCCCTGGAAGGAGATCGAGGCGCAGGGGTACATCGCGCCCGCGGACTGTGTGGAGGTGCGGGTCAATCTCACCGACTCCGAGCGGCTCGCCTACGCGACCGCCGAAACGGAGGAGAAGTACCGCTTCTGCGCGACCACCGCGACCAAGCGCAAGGTCACCGAGGCCCTGGTCCGGCGCTTCGCCGGGCAGCAGATCCTCGTCATCGGCCAGTACATCGACCAGCTCGACGAACTGGGCGAGCACCTGAACGCGCCCGTCATCAAGGGCGAGACCTCCAACGCGCAGCGCGAGAAGCTCTTCGACGCCTTCCGGGAGGGCGAGATCAGCGTCCTCGTCGTCTCCAAGGTCGCCAACTTCTCCATCGACCTGCCGGAGGCCACCGTGGCCATCCAGGTGTCGGGCACCTTCGGCTCCCGCCAGGAGGAGGCCCAGCGCCTCGGCCGGGTGCTGCGCCCCAAGGCCGACGGTCACCAGGCGCACTTCTACTCCGTCGTCGCCCGCGACACGATCGACCAGGACTTCGCCGCCCACCGCCAGCGCTTCCTGGCGGAGCAGGGGTACGCGTACCGGATCGTGGACGCGGACGAGATGCTGGCGGAGGGCGCCTGACCGGCCCGGGCCAGCACGGCCAGCAGGACCAGCCCCAGGAGCGGATACGGCGATGCCAGGGGCTGGGCCCACCAGGGCAGGCGCAGATCCAGGTCCCCCTGGTGCGGCACCAGCCACAGCGTGCGGGCGGTGAACACCGCCGCCGTCAGCGCCGCGAGACGGACGCGGTGCTCGGCGAGGAGGACGGCGAGCAGCGGGACGCACCACACCCAGTGGTGGGACCAGCTGATCGGGCAGACGAGCAGGGCCGTCACCGCCGTCAGCAGGATGCCGTGCCGCTCCTCACCGGCCCGTGCCGCCAGCCACAGCCCAGTGACCGCGACGGCCGCCGCCGGGACGAGCCAGAGCGGCCCCGGCGCCGGGTCGCCCGACAGCCGCGCCACCAGGCCCTGCAAGGACTGGTTGTCGACGATCCAGGCCTTGCCCACCCGCCCGGTCTCGTAGAGGCGGCGCGTCCAGAAGTCCACGCTGGCCGCGGGCAGCAGCAGCGCGCCGAGCAGGACCGTGCCGCCGAACGCCGCCGTCGCCGTCGCCGCCTCCCGCCCGCGTCCGGTCAGGAGCAGATACACGACGAAGACGGCCGGGGTGAGTTTGACGCCGGCCGCGATCCCGAGGGCCGTGCCCTTGCCCCGGGCGCCCGGGGGTCGGGTGAGGTCCCACAGGATCAGGCAGATGACCGCCAGGTTGATCTGACCGAACAGCAGCGTCTGGAAGACCGGTTCGAGCCACAGGGACAGGGCGGTGGCCGCACACAGCAGCGGGAGCCGGGGCGTTCGGCCCGCGAGGCGGGCGGACAGGGTGACGAGACCGGCGAGCAGGAGCGCGTTGCCCGCGAGGAACGCCGCCTTCAGGACGGGGACGGGGATCCAGACTGTCGGCACGAACAGGGCCGCCGCGAAGGGCGGGTACGTCGCCGGCAGCCGCCACTCGGTGACCGTGAAGCCGTAGAGATCGCCGCCGTGGACCACGGCCTCGCCCTCGGCCCGGTAGACCAGCACGTCGGCCATCGGGGCGCGCTGCACGACGCAGAGGACGGCGAGACAGAGCAGGGACAGCAGAGGAAGCAGGCAGAGCAGAGCAGGCAGGGAGAGCAGGGAAGGCCGAGACGGCTGAGGAGGCCGAGCGGGCAGGGATGCCGCGGGGCGAGAGGGTGCGGGAGGAGAGAGTGCGGAGAGGGGGGAAGGCGTCACCGTCCGTTTTGCCACGGAGGTGAACCTATGCGGTTACCTGCGGTGGACGCCCGCTTCCTCGCCGTACTCGCCGAGTATGACCACGCCGAACGCCGCCTCCGCGAACACTTTGACGGCGCGCAGGGCGTCGCCCATGCGGTGGCGGCGGTGCGGGATGCCCTCGACGGCTGTGGCACCGGACGGTCGGGCCGGGACTGGGTGGATGGTTGCTGCGCTCATGTCTCCATGGTTGCTCCATCGGGGTGTAACCGACATCGGTCTGTGGAGCCAATCCCGGCCGCCCGCGCGTACCCCTGCGGATGGACACCCTCCCCCTAGGGCGGAGGGGCCGGTCCCCTAGGGGATGAAAATCCATTGGCCCTCACCCGCCGCTCTCACTAAAATCTCCGCTCTTGCCCGCCTCCGCACCGGAGCGCCGCCGTCCGGCCGGAAACCGGACGGCACCCAGAGTCACGGACCACGGACACCCGACCGTCCGCGCGTCGCTCGCCCAGCAGGCCCACACGGAGGCACCCCCTTGTCCACGCCCACCGACGACCCCCTGGCACGGGAACGCTCCCACCTCGCCGAGTCCCGCTCCGCGCTCCGCGCCATGCGCGAGGACGTCGAGTCGCTGGACATCAGCGACGTCACCGCGAACTGGGTGAACGCCGAGGTCCTCGCCCGCCAGATCAACGAGCGCATCAAGGCGCTGGCCGACCTCAGCGACACCCCGCTGTTCTTCGGCCGCCTCGACTATCTGCACCCGCCCGGCGCCGACCGGGCCGAGGGCGCGGAGGGCGAGCGGTTCTACATCGGGCGGCGGCATGTGCACGACGCCGAGGGCGACCCGATGGTCATCGACTGGCGCGCGCCGGTCTCGCAGCCGTTCTACCGGGCCTCCAAGAAGGACCCGATGGACGTCGCGCTGCGCCGCCGCTTCGGTTACACGGGCGGCGACCTCACGGCGTACGAGGACGAGCACCTCTCCGACCCCGCCGAGGCGGCGACCACCAGCAAGCTGCTCCAGCAGGAGATCGAGCGTCCGCGTGTCGGCCCGATGCGGGACATCGTGGCCACGATCCAGCCCGAGCAGGACGAGATCGTGCGGTCCGGGCTGTCGGGGACCGTGTGCGTGCAGGGAGGTCCGGGCACCGGGAAGACCGCCGTCGGCCTGCACCGGGTCGCCTATCTGCTGTACGCCCACCGCGAGCGGCTGGCCCGCACCGGCACCCTCGTCATCGGGCCGAACCGGTCCTTCCTGCACTACATCGAGCAGGTGCTGCCGGCCCTGGGCGAGCTGGCGGTGCGGCAGGCCACGGTCGACGACCTGGTCGCCCATGTGGAGGTACGCGGCACGGACGACGCGGCCGCCGCGATGATCAAGGGCGACGCCCGGCTGGCCCAGGTGCTGAGGCGGGCCGTCGACTCGCACGTGACCATGCCCACCGAGTCGGTCGTGGTCGTGCGCGGCTCTCGCCGGTGGCGCGTCGCGGCGTACGAACTCGAAGAGATCGTGCGGGAGTTGCTCGCCCGCGACATCCGCTACGGCGCCGCCCGCGAGGCCCTGCCGCAGCGCATCGCGCATGCCGTGCTGGTCCAGATGGAGCGGTCCGGCGAGGCCCCGGACGACCGGGTGCAGGACGCCGTGGCCCGCAACAGCGCGGTCAAGGCGGCGGTCAAGGCGATCTGGCCGGCCGTCGACCCCGCGAAGCTCGTGCTGCGGCTGCTGACCGACGCGGACTTCCTCGCCCTGCACGCCGAGGGGATCCTCGACGAGGACGAGCAGAAGACGATCCTGTGGGCCAAGCCGGTGCGCAGCGTCAAGTCCGCCCCGTGGTCCGCCGCGGACGCCGTGCTGATCGACGAGGTCGGCGACCTGGTCGAACGCACGCACTCGCTCGGGCACGTGGTGCTCGACGAGGCGCAGGACCTCTCGCCGATGCAGTACCGGGCGGTCGGCCGCCGCTGCACCACCGGCAGCGCGACCGTCCTCGGCGACCTGGCGCAGGGCACCACGCCGTGGGCGACCCGCAGCTGGGACGAGGCGCTGGCCCACCTCGGGAAGACGGACGGCGTGATCGAGGAGCTGACCGCCGGCTTCCGTGTGCCGACGGACGTCATCACGTACGCCTCCCGGCTCCTCCCGCACATCGCGCCCGGTCTCACCCCGGTCGCCTCGGTCCGTGAGAACCCCGGCTTCTTCGAGGTCCGTACGATCGCGGACACCGCCGACGTCGTCGCCGCCTGCCGGGAGTTGCTGCGCAACGAGGGCTCGATCGGCCTGATCGCCGCCGACGCCCGCGTCCCGGCCCTCGCCGAGGCGCTCGCCGCCGCCGGGATCGGCTGCCTGGCCCCAGGTGAGGAGACGACTCGGGAGACCCGGCTCACCCTGGTTCCGGCCTCGCTCGCCAAGGGTCTGGAGTACGACTACGTGGTCCTCGACGAGCCGCGGGCGGTCGTCGACGGCGAACCCGACGAGCGGACCGGCCTGCGCCGCCTGTACGTCGCCCTCACCCGAGCGGTCTCCGGCCTGATCGTCACCCACGCGGCCCCGCTGCCGGACCAGCTCGCCTAGGGCCTGTCGTCAAATTCCCGTCTGCCCCGCGACGCCCGGCACGCACTCTCGCCGCACCGGGCGAAAGCCCAAGTACGTCCAGTACGAGGACTTCCGCCCGGCACACCGAGAGCACGCACCAGACGCCGCAGGGCCGCCCTTCGGGCGACGACGGGAATTTGACGACAGACCCTAGGGCCTGTCGCCCTGGACGGCGTCGAGCTCCTGGCGCCATCGCGTCACGGCCGTGGCCGACACCGGGCCCGTCCAGCCGTCCGGGCGGGCGGCGCCGCCGATGTGGAGGGCGTCGATGCCGGCGGCGCGGAGCGCGGGCACGTGGTCGAGGCGCAGTCCGCCGCCGACGAGCAGGGTCTGTTCGTAGCCCGGCTCGCCGCGCCGGCGCGCCTCGGCGAGCAGCGTGGGCAGGCCGTCGTCCACGCCGGACGCCGAGCCCGCGGTGAGGTAGGTGTCGAGTCCGGGCAGGTCGGCCAGCTGCTTGCGCAGGGCGTCGCGGTCGGCGGCGCGGTCGATGGCCCGGTGGAAGGTCCAGCGGCAGCCGTCCAGCTCGGCGACGACCCGTTCCACAGCCGCCAGGTCCACCGCGCCGTCCGTGCCGAGGAAGCCGAGCACGAACTGGTCGGCCCCGGCGCCGCGCAGCTCCGCGGCCGCCCGCACCAGGCCCTCGACGTCACCGGCGGCGAATCCGTCGGCCAGCCGCAGCATCACGCGCAGGTCGATGTCGACGGCGGCCCGGATCGCGCCGAAGGTCCGGACCGACGGGGTCAGTCCGTCCGCCGCCATGTCGGTGACCAGTTCGAGGCGGTCCGCGCCTCCGGCCTGGGCGGCGACCGCGTCCTCGGGGCCGAGGGCGATCACCTCCAGGACTGCACGCGTGCTCATAGGACCCCTTCCGTCGGTGTTCCCCTGGAGCGGCTACAGGTCTAGTCCAATCTCAGGGTACGTCGGGAAGGTGCGGGCCCGCGAGATCGCCCCCGGTCAACACGGAGTCATCGGAAGATGTTCATCTGCCCCGCCTCCGCCCCCACCAGTTCGTACGACACCCCCGCGACCGCTCGCCCCGAGTACAGCCGGACGAGCGTGGCGGTGTCCCCGATGAAACGCGCCGGAGTCCGCGTGCCGCTCAGCTCCCCCAGCCGCAGCGACTCGTCCCGGTCGTCCAGGTCGGCGTGCAGCGGCAGATGGCCCTTCTCGCGGGTCACCCGGGCGAGCAGGGTGAGCGCGTCCGGCACCCCGTCCCCGGCATGGGCTCCGGGCGCGCCGAAGGTGTCGCGCACGTCCCCGGCATGCACCCTCCCCCAACGACTTCGCTCGAACAGGGGGGACCCCCTTCCCGGCACGATCATGTCCAGCCCCCCGCCCGGGCGATCACCGGCCCGGCCTCGGTCATCCCGCGCTCCAGCTCGTCCACGACCCGCACGTTCGTCCACTCGGACCGCTCGGCGATGTCGCGCTCGTTCGACTCGGGCGAGAACACCCCCTTCTCGAAACGGCTCTCCACCACCCGCAGCAGCGCGGCGGAACAGTGCGCGAGCACGTCCCGCACCGTCCACCCCGGACACGCGGCGGCCGCCGGCGCGAAGTCCGCGTCGGGCCGGGCCCGCAGCAGGGGAATCAGGGCGTCCCGCTCGACGGCCGGCAGCCGTCCGGGCAGTTCGGGGTCGCGCGGCCCGTGTGCGTCCACAGTCAGCTCAGTCATACCGACCGAGCCAGGTCCTGCCGGCGAAGTCCCGTCTGCCTCGCGACGCCATTCCCACTCGCCGCACCGGGCTCCGACCCGAGTACCTCCAGCACGAGGCCGATGTCCGGCACTCCCCCAGTTCGACGACAGGACCTGGGCGGCCGACGGCACGGGCGCGGGAGAATGACCCCATGGCCGATCTCGACGCCCTCCGCACCCGTTGGACCCGAGCCCTGGAAGGAGCCCGCGGTCCCGGCGGCGGGCCCGACCCCGTGCCGTACGCCGACAACCTGCTCGCCCGCTGGCAGGAGCCGCAGCGCCACTACCACACGCTCACCCATCTCACCGCGGTCCTCGACCACGTCGACGTGCTGGAGAAGCACGCGGACGACCCGGACGTCGTACGCCTGGCCGCCTGGTTCCACGACGCCGTCTACCTTCCCGACCGCTCCGAGAACGAGGAGCGCTCGGCCCGGCTCGCCGAGCGCGCCCTGGCCGAGGCCGGCGTCCCGGAGGCCAAGGCGGCCGAGGTGGCGCGGCTGGTCCGGCTCACGGTCACCCACGACCCGGCCGAGGACGACCGCGACGGGCAGGTCCTGTGCGACGCCGACCTGGCGATCCTGGCCGCGCCGCCGTCCGCGTACGCCGTCTACACCGCGGCCGTCCGCGAGGAGTACCACTTCGTCCCCAGCGACGCCTTCCGCACCGGCCGCGCCGCGATCCTCGGTCAACTTCTCGATCTGCCCCGGCTGTTCCGCACCGCGCACGGCCGGGCGGAATGGGAGGCGACCGCCCGCTACAACCTCGCCGCCGAGCTGGAAATGCTGTCGACCGCGGCGGATCCGGCGTCCTAGGGTGCGGCCCATGCGTGCATTGGGCGGGGAACAGGTGGAAGAGGCCGTCGCGGGCTGCGTGGCGACGCTGCGGACGGTCGTGGACCGGGACTGGGAAGGGGTCGACGCCGCCGGGCTGGAGTGGAGTTGCCGGCATACGGCGTTCCATGTCGCGGAGGATCTCATCGCGTACGCCGGCCAGTTGGCGGGCCGCGCCCAGGACGGCTACGTCCCCTTCGAGATCACCCTCGAAGAGGGCACCGACAACGCGGGCCTGCTGCACGTCATCGAGACGACGGGCGCCCTGTTCGCGGCCACCCTCCGTACGACGCCGCGCGACGTCCGCGCCTTCCACCCGTACCCCTTCCGCAGCGCGGACCGCGAGGGGTTCGCCGCGATGGGGATCGCCGAGGTGCTGCTGCACACCCACGACATCGCCAAGTCCCTGGGGATCACCTACGAGCCGTCCGAGGAACTCGCCGAGTCCGTGCTGACCTGGCTCTTCCCGCACGTGCAGCCCGGCCCCGCGCCCTGGCCCACCCTGCTGTGGGCGACCGGGCGCGGCGAGCTGCCCGGCCGCGCCCCGGTCACCGAGTGGCGCTGGCGCAACAACCTGGTCATCCCCACCGAACGCCTCGTGCTGACCGGCCTGCGCCCCGCCGCCGCCCGCGATCTGCGGCTGGGCGGTGACGGCGGCTTCGAGTGGATCGACGGCGGCCCGTACCAGGGCACCCGGGACGCCGCGGAGTTCATGATGAAGGCCTACGAAGCGGGCGTGCACCGGCCCGAGTTCGGCGTCTTCGCGCTGGTCCGGCGCCAGGACGGCCGCTCGGTCGGGGGCATGGGCTTCCACAGCGCCCCGGACGAGGACGGCCGGGTGGAGATCGGCTACGACCTCGTCGAGAGCGCCCGCGGCCAGGGCTACGCGACCGAGGCCCTGCGCGCCCTGGCCCACTGGGCGCTGGCACGGGACGACGTGCAGGCGCTGTTCGCGACCGTCGAGCGGGACAACACGGCCTCCCAGGCGGTCGTCACCCGGGCCGGGTTCAAGAAGGTGAGCGAGGAGGAGGAGTTCGCCTACGAACTGCGGCGCCCGTAGCGTCCGGTCACCGGATCCGCCCGACGTCCGGTCACCGCACCCGTCTCTTGCGCCTGCGCAACCCGGAGCCGTGCAGCAGCCGCACCACCTCGCGGCTGCTGACCTCCACCGCCCCGGCGGCCACCGCGTCCGCGTACCGGTGCGAGGGAATGTCGTAGTGATCGCGCTCGAAGGCCCGCCGCGGCAGGCCCAGCCCGGCGGCGAACAGATGCAGTTCCTCGTACGACTTGTCGCTCACCAGGTGCGACCACATGCGCCCGTGCCCAGGCCAGGCCGGCGGGTCGATGTACACCGTCACGAGGGCGACGCCCCGCCCGCGGCCCGCCCCAGCGCCCCGACGGCCGCGACCTTCACGCCCGCCTTGTGGCACACCCAGTGCGGGTCGGGCCCGAGCTCCGGCTCGACGTCCAGGGCGTGCGGGTCCCCCGAGCCGCACACCGGGCACAGCGGCCAGCGCCCGTACCGCTCCAGCAGCGCGTCCTGCACGTCCTGAGCGATCAGCCCGGCGACGAAGCCGGCGCCCTCCGGCCACTGCTCGACCCACCAGCGCCGCTGGACGACGGAGTCCTCGACCAGGGAGACCACGTCCGCCTCGGCGACATCACCCGCGACCAGATCGGCCAGCACGAGGGCGCGCGCGGCATGCAACGCCTGTTCCAGGGGACTTATGGGCTCCATGGTCCCATTGTGCGCGGTCTTGACCAATGCGCCGATCCGAAAATATCTTTCATATGTGACCCAGGATGTGAAGGAAATTTTCGGCAGCCCGGGCAACCCCGGCAGCGCACCACCCGCCCCCGCCGCCCTCGCCGCCAAAGTGCGTACGCTCGGCCCTTCCATGACCCGCTCCATGCAGCGGGTCGCCGAAGCGGTCGCGAGCGACCCGGCCGGCTGCGCCGCCCTGACCGTCACCGGACTGGCCGAACTCACCGGCACCAGCGAGGCGACGGTCGTCCGCACCGCCCGCCTCCTGGGCTACCCCGGCTACCGCGACCTGCGCCTCGCCCTGGCCGGACTGGCCGCGCAGCAGCAGTCGGGCCGCGCGCCCGCCATCACCACCGACATCGCGGTGGACGACCCCATCGCGGACGTGGTCGCGAAGCTCGCCTACGACGAGCAGCAGACCCTCGCCGACACGGCCGCCGGCCTCGACACCGTGCAGCTGGGCGCGGCCGTCACCGCGCTCGCCACGGCCCGGCGCACCGACGTGTACGGGATAGGGGCGTCCGGGCTGGTCGCCCAGGACCTCACCCAGAAGCTGCTGCGCATAGGGCTGATAGCCCACGCGCACAGCGATCCGCATCTCGCCGTCACCAACGCCGTGCAGCTGCGGGCGGGGGACGTGGCGATCGCGATCACGCACTCCGGCTCGACGGGGGACGTCATAGAGCCGCTGCGGGTCGCGTTCGAGCACGGGGCCACCACGGTGGCCGTCACCGGGCGACCGAACTCGCCCGTGACGCAGTACGCCGACCACGTGCTCACCACGTCCACGTCCCGGGAGAGCGAGCTGCGGCCCGCCGCGATGTCCTCCCGGACCAGTCAGCTGCTCGTCGTGGACTGCCTGTTCGTGGGAGTCGCGCAGCGCACCTACGAGTCGGCGGCGCCGGCCCTGGCCGCCTCGTACGAGGCGCTGGCCCACCGCCACCGCAGCGCACCGCGCCCCTAGGGAACGAACCGCACCGAACTGCACCGAAAAGAGCCGCCCCCGATGCCTTCGCCATCCGATCCCCGCTCGCTGCGCACCGAGCTGGAGACCCTGACCACCGAAGCCTTCCGTCCCGAACTCGCCGGTATCGACCGGCTGCCCACCCTCGACATCGCGCGGCTCATGAACGGCGAGGACTCGGGCGTACCGGCCGCCGTGGCCGAGCGGCTCCCGCAGATCGCCGCCGCCGTGGACGCCGTCGCCGAGCGCATGGCACGCGGCGGCCGTCTCGTCTACGCCGGCGCGGGCACCGCCGGCCGGCTCGGCGTGCTGGACGCGTCCGAGTGCCCGCCCACCTTCAACACCGACCCCGCCCAGGTCGTCGGCCTGATCGCGGGCGGCCCGGAGGCGATGGTGACGTCCGTCGAGGGGGCGGAGGACTCCAAGGAGCTGGCCCGCGCGGACCTGGACGCGCTGAAGCTCGTCCCCGACGACACGGTGGTCGGCGTCTCGGCCTCCGGCCGCACCCCGTACGCCGTCGGGGCGGTCGAGCACGCCCGTGCCCTGGGCGCGTTGACGGTCGGCCTGGCCTGCAACAGGGACAGCGCGCTCGCGACCGCCGCCGAGCACGGCATCGAGGTCGTCGTCGGCCCCGAGCTGCTCACCGGTTCGACGCGGCTGAAGGCGGGCACGGCGCAGAAGCTCGTCCTGAACATGCTGTCGACGATCACGATGATCCGCCTGGGCAAGACGTACGGGAACCTGATGGTCGACGTGCGCGCCTCGAACGACAAGCTCCGGGCCCGCTCCCGCCGGATCGTCGCCCTGGCCACCGGCGCCACGGACGAGGAGATCGAGACGGCCCTCACCGAGGCCGGCGGTGAGGTGAAGAACGCGATCCTGACCATCGTGGCCGGCGTCGACGGCCCGACGGCCACCCGCCTTCTGGAGGAGTCCGGCGGTCATCTGCGTGCCGCGCTGGCCGTCGCGGGCGGCTGACGCGCACGCTCGGGGGGTGCGCAACGATCCCGCCTCCGCCGCAGCCGCCGTCCTCGCCCAGGTCGGCGGCCCCGCGAACGTCACCTCCGTGGCCCACTGCATGACCCGCCTGAGGCTGGGCATCGCCGATCCGTCGGCGGTGGACGAGCAGGGGCTGCGGGGGTTGCCCGGGGTGCTCGGGGTGGTGGTGGACGGGGAGTCGTCCCTCCAGGTGGTGCTGGGGCCGGGGGTGGTCGCGGAGGTCACGGCGGCCGTGTGGGCGCGGGTCGGCGAGCTGCCGGTGCCGGCTGCCGACCGGTCGGGCGAGCGGCCGGCCGACACCGCGGCCCGGCCCGTCGACACCGCCGCCCACTCGGGCGAGCGACCGACCGACACCGCCGCCCAGGTGAAGGAGCGGCTCCAACGGCGCAACGCCACCCCCTTCAAGACCGCCCTGCGCCGCGTCGCCGCCGTCTTCGTGCCGCTCATCCCCGCCCTGATCGGCTGCGGCATCCTCGCCGGGGTCAACGGGCTGCTGGTGAACGCCGGCTGGCTGCCGGGGCTGACCCCCGCCCTGGCCGCCGTCGCCTCCGCGTTCATGGCGCTGATCCCGGTGTTCGTCGGCTACAACACGGCGAAGGAGTTCGGCGGCACGCCGGTGCTGGGCGGGGCGGTGGCGGCCGTGGTCGTGTACCCGGGCGTGGCGAAGGTGACGGCGTTCGGGGTGCAGCTGACCCCGGGCCAGGGCGGGGTGCTGGGCGCGCTCGCGGCGGCGCTGCTGGCGACGCGGGTGGAGAAGTGGTGCCGGGGCCGGGTGCCGGGCGCGCTGGACGTGCTGCTCACCCCGACCGTCACCGTCCTGGTCTCCGGCCTGGTCACGCTGTACGGCCTGATGTACGCGGCCGGCGTGGTCGCCACGGCGATCGGCACGGCCGCGAACTGGCTGCTGGCCACCACCGGAGCCGTCGCCGGACTGGTCCTCGGCGGCCTGTTCCTCCCCCTCGTCATGCTGGGCCTGCACCAGGCCCTGATCCCCATCCACACCACCCTCATCGAACAGCAGGGCTACACGGTCCTGCTCCCGCTGCTGGCCATGGCGGGCGCGGGCCAGGTGGGCGCGGCGCTGGCGGTGTACGTCCGCCTGCGCCACGACGTCTCCCTGCGCACGACGATCAGGTCCGCGCTCCCGGCCGGCCTGCTGGGCGTGGGCGAGCCGCTGATCTACGGGGTGTCCCTGCCACTGGGCCGCCCGTTCGTGACGGCCTGCGCGGGCGGCGCGGCCGGCGGAGCCTTCGTCGGCTTCTTCGCGATGCTCGGCGACAAGGTCGGAGCGACGGCCATCGGCCCCTCGGGCTGGGCCCTGTTCCCCCTGCTGGCGGGAAACCGAAGCCCCGGGACGACGGCGGCCATCTACGGGGGCGGCCTGCTCACCGGTTACGTGGTGGGGTTCGTGGTGACATACCTCTTCGGCTTCACCCACCGCCCGACCCCGCCCGACCCGTCGGCCGCCCGTTAGGGTGCCGGCATGACGGGGCGCAGTGCTCATGAGACGCATGGGCAACGTCCGGCGCTGCCGTGACTGGCGGACCGTGACGGGCCAGACCAGTGCCCCCACCGTGGCCGCCCCGGTCCTCGTACGGCTCGGCACGCTCGTGCTCGTCCTGGGGCCCGTGGCGCTCGGCCTGAGCGACCTCGTCGACCAGGCCTCCTTCGACAGCTGGCTGTACGGCGACTGAGCCACGGGGCGGGAGTGGGAAGCTGGTGGGCATGAACCACGCCCAGCTCACCGCCCTCGGCCGGGCGCTCCGGCTGCTCGGGGAGCACGGGGAGGCCCTCACGGCCGACACCCCGGACGCCCGGCTGTACGAGATCAAGGCCGACCTGCGGCGCGCCCTCGACCTGCTGGACGAGAGCGTCGCGGCCGGCGCGCCCGCGACCCGCTGCCCCGAGCATCCGCACGGCCCCGTCGACGAGGACGCCCCCGATCTGTGTCTGCTCTGCGAGACCCGGCGCCGGGCCGCCCGGCGCTCGGAGTTCCAGGGCAGCAGGCCGACCGCCACCGAACCGGTCGCCACCGGCCCCTCCCGTTACGGCGTCCGGGCCGACCGCCCCCAGCCCCAGCAGCGCTGGCTGCCCGAGGCCTGGAACGGGCGCGAATGGCAGCTGTGCGGAACGCCCCGGCGGGACCGGCGCGAGGCCGAGGCGTATCTGGCCGCCCAGCGGCGCGGATCCCGGCCCGCCATGGCCTACCGGCTCGTGCACGAGTTCAGCGACTACGAGGTACTGCGGATCTGGGGCACCCCCGTGCAGGTCGACATCGAGCCCATGGGCAACCTCTGACCGAGCAACGGCAGGGCCGGGAAGTCGTACCCCTCCCACAGGAGTCTGCGGCGCTCGTGAGGGTAGGCCGTGACCGTCGGGGCCGTGTCGAGTATCCGCACGAGGCGGGCCTCGGTGTCGTACACCGGCCAGCCCGGGTCTCCCGTTCGGGCGAACGACGTCCAGGAGCGGCGGAAGAGGGCCGACAGCTCCTGCGTCTCGGCCGATACCTCCGCCCCCGCGAAGAGCAGACCGCCCACGACCGCGTGGTACGTGCCGAAGAGCAGGGCGATGTCCAGGGCATGGCAGGCGCCCAGTACGCCGCCGTTGCCCGGGGCCGGCAGGGTCAATTCGTAGACGTGGGCGCTGCCGCCGCCCGTCAGCTGGGCCTCGGCGAGATGCAGGGTCGGCATGGCGAACAGCCAGTCCGTCTGGACCCGTTCGAACAGGTCGGACGGGGAGGCGTCCGGGAGGGCCGCGCGGTAGGCCCGTTCGCCCGCCTCGCCTCCCGGGGCCAGCAGGCGCAGGGTCTGCGTGAGCCGGTCGTCGGTGATCCTGCCGAGCATGCCGCCCATGGCCATGAAGAGCCGGAACTCGTCGCGGTTGTGGCCGACCAGGAGGTCCACGTCCCGGGCCGCGCCCGCCGTAAGGGCCTGCCAGGGGGTGGTGGGCAGGACGTCACCGTCGACGATCGGGGCGAAGGGCGTGACCGTCGGCGCGGCCTGCCCCCAGCTGTCGATGCGGCCGGGCATCTTGGCGCTCAACGCCTGCCCGGCGGAGATCAGTTGCCGCGGATCGACGGTGGCCAGGTCCGCCGCCGTGGGCTTGAGGCCCGCCTCCGCCGCCAGCGCCGCCGCCATGTCCCGCGCCAGCTCGTCGGAGAAGAACGTGCCCGGCAGGCTCTGCGCCACCGCCCGCCGGAACAGTCCGCGGGCCCTCGGCATCGCCAGCAGCGAGGCCACCGAGCCCGCTCCGGCCGATTCGCCGAAGACGGTGACCTGCTCGGGGTCGCCGCCGAACCCCGCGATGTTCTCCCGCACCCACTCCAGGGCGGCCACCTGGTCGAGCAGGCCGCGGTTGGCCGGAGCGCCGTCCAGGTGGGTGAATCCCTCCACACCCACGCGGTAGTTGAAGGTGACCACGACGACGTCGCCGTCCCGGGCGATGCGCCGGGCGTCGTAGGACGGCTGGCCCGCGTGGCCCATCTTGTAGGAGCCGCCGTAGATCCACACCATGACCGGGCGGCCGGCGGACCGGTCCGCCTCGGGCGTCCACACGTTCACAGTCAGCCAGTCGTCGTCCGCGGGATCGCCGGCCGCCGCGACCGCATTGCCCTGGACGCCCAGGTCCTGCGGAGGCGGCGGCCCGAACGCGTACGCCTCCCGGGTGCCGGACCAGGGCCGGGCCGGGCGCGGGGCCTGGAACCGGGCCTCGCCGACGGGGGGTTCGGCGAAGGGGATGCCCCGGAACACCGCCAGGGAGTCCTCGTGGCGGCCGCGCACCGCGCCGGTGGCGGTGCGCACCACGGGTCCGGCGGTCTCCGCCCGGTGCTGTGACTCGCTCGTCGTCATGCTCGCTCCTCACTGGTCGTCAGGAGAACGGACGGGAACGATCACGAGTGCCCGGCGGTCCGACGCCGGTTCAGCTGAGGGTCTGCAGCGCGGCCGCGTCGTACGGCTTCAGCTCGTCGAAGCGGTCGGTGAGCACCTTCGCCGCCCACTCGGGGTCCTGGAGCAGCGCGCGGCCGACGGCGACCATGTCGAACTCCTCGGCCTCCAGCCGGTCCAGCAGGTTGTCGATGCCCTTGACCGCGGAGCCCTCGCCCTGGAAGGCACCCAGGAACTCACTGTCGAGGCCGACCGAGCCGACGGAGATGACCGGCTTCCCGGTGAGCTTCTTCGTCCAGCCGGCGAGGTTCAGGTCGGCGCCGTCGAACTCGGGCAGCCAGTAGCGGCGGGTGGAGGCGTGGAAGGCGTCGACGCCGGCGGCGGCCAGCGGCGCGAGGATCGCCTCCAGCTCCTCGGGGGTCTCGGCGAGGCGGGCCGCGTAGTCCTGCTGCTTCCACTGCGAGTAGCGGAAGAGGACCGGGAAGTCCGGGGACACCCGCTCGCGGACCGCCGCGACGATCTCCGCCGCGAACTTGGTGCGGGCCACCGGGTCGCCGCCGTAGGCGTCGGTACGGCGGTTGGTGCCCGCCCACAGGAACTGGTCGAGGAGGTAGCCGTGGGCGCCGTGCAGCTCGACGCCGTCGAAGCCGATGCGCTCGGCGTCGGCCGCGGCCTGGGCGAACGCGGCGACGACGTCGTCCAGGTCCTGCTGGGTCATGGCCTTGCCGGTGGTCTCGGCACCCTCGGTGACCAGGCCGGACGGGCCGACGGCGGGGGCGTCCGCGAACGGCGGCTGGCCCTGCTTGCGGACCATGCCGATGTGCCACAGCTGGGGCACGATCGTGCCGCCCGCCGCGTGCACGGCGTCGGCGACCTTCGCCCAGCCGGCCAGCTGCTCCTCGCCGTGGAACCGGGGCACCCGGTCGCTCTGCCCGGCCGAGTCGTGCCCGACGTACGTCCCCTCGGTGACGATGAGCCCGACACCGGCGGCGGCGCGGCGCGCGTAGTACGACAGCACGTCCTCGCCGGGGATGCCGCCCGGGGAGAACATCCGCGTCATCGGGGCCATCGCGATCCGGTTGGGCACCGTGAGCCCGTTGATCGAGAGGGGCCGCGAGAGGATCCGGGCCGCGCGGGAGGCGGGGGGCGTCGTGAGGGTCACGTGGGGGCTCCTGAGGGGGACTCGGCTGACCGATGGGTATGTGCATACGCATTGTTGCACCTACTCAAACAATCACCGGTCCGGGTCTCCCCATTCCGCTCCTGGGTGCTTCCGGCCTGTGAAACCAGTCACAGGGTGCCGGGACACCCGGACACCGGAACGCCGCGGGCCGCCGGAAAACGCCCGAGGGCGGCACCCCCTGTTCTCACAGGAGGTGCCGCCCTCGGTCAGGACGGTCGATCAACCAGAGGTCGATCAGAAGTCCATGTCACCGCCCGGCATGCCGCCGCCGGCCGGGGCCGCGGACTTCTCCGGCTTGTCGGCGATGACGGCCTCGGTGGTGAGGAACAGCGCGGCGATGGAGGCGGCGTTCTGCAGCGCGGAACGGGTCACCTTCGCCGGGTCGATGATGCCTTCCTTGACCAGGTCGACGTACTCGCCGGTGGCGGCGTTCAGGCCGTGACCCGGGGTCAGGTTGCGCACCTTCTCCACCACGACGCCGCCTTCGAGGCCGGCGTTGACGGCGATCTGCTTCAGCGGGGCCTCGAGGGCGAGCTTGACGGCGGCGGCACCGGTCGCCTCGTCACCCTCCAGCTCCAGCTTCTCGAAGACGTTGGTGGTCTGCAGCAGGGCCACGCCACCACCGGCGACGATGCCCTCCTCGACGGCCGCCTTGGCGTTGCGCACGGCGTCCTCGATGCGGTGCTTGCGCTCCTTGAGCTCCACCTCGGTGGCGGCACCGGCCTTGATGACCGCGACGCCGCCGGCGAGCTTGGCCAGGCGCTCCTGCAGCTTCTCGCGGTCGTAGTCGGAGTCGCTGTTCTCGATCTCGGCGCGGATCTGGTTCACGCGACCGGCGACCTGGTCGGTGGAGCCGGCACCGTCGACGATGGTGGTCTCGTCCTTGGTGATGACGACCTTGCGGGCGCGGCCCAGGAGGTCCAGGGTCGCGTTCTCCAGCTTGAGGCCGACCTCCTCGGAGATGACCTCGCCGCCCGTGAGGATGGCGATGTCGCCGAGCATGGCCTTGCGGCGGTCACCGAAGCCCGGGGCCTTGACGGCGACGGACTTGAAGGTGCCGCGGATCTTGTTGACGACCAGGGTCGACAGGGCCTCGCCCTCGACGTCCTCGGCGATGATCAGCAGCGGCTTGCCCGACTGCATGACCTTCTCCAGGAGCGGGAGCAGGTCCTTGACGGAGCCGATCTTGGAGTTGGCGATCAGGATGTACGGGTCGTCGAGCGACGCCTCCATCCGCTCCATGTCGGTGGCGAAGTACGCCGAGATGTAGCCCTTGTCGAAGCGCATACCCTCGGTGAGCTCCAGCTCCAGACCGAAGGTCTGGGACTCCTCGACGGTGATGACGCCTTCCTTGCCGACCTTGTCCATGGCCTCGGCGATGAGCTCGCCGATCTGGGTGTCGGCGGCGGAGATGGAGGCCGTGGAAGCGATCTGCTCCTTGGTCTCGACGTCCTTGGCCTGCTCCAGCAGGGCGGCGGAGACGGCCTCGACGGCCTTCTCGATACCGCGCTTGAGGGCCATCGGGTTGGCGCCGGCGGCGACGTTGCGCAGGCCCTCGCGGACCAGCGCCTGGGCGAGCACGGTCGCGGTGGTCGTACCGTCACCGGCGACGTCGTCCGTCTTCTTGGCGACTTCCTTGACCAGCTCGGCGCCGATCTTCTCGTACGGGTCCTCGAGCTCGATCTCCTTGGCGATGGAGACACCATCGTTGGTGATCGTGGGGGCGCCCCACTTCTTCTCGAGGACGACGTTGCGGCCCTTGGGGCCGAGCGTCACCTTCACGGCGTCCGCGAGCTGGTTCATGCCGCGCTCGAGGCCGCGCCGCGCCTCCTCGTCGAACGCGATGATCTTGGCCATGTGAAGTGGTCCCTCCAGGACTGGGGGTGATTCTTCGGACCGCGCCCGCGCCCGCGACGGACGGCTCGCAAGCCCCGTGGTTCCTTGCCCCACTTGGCCTGCGGGCCTCACCGACCCGGTCCTTCGTTGTCACTCTCACCTTCAGAGTGCTAACGCCAATGATTAGCACTCGGGCATGCCGAGTGCAAGCGCCTCCGGGGGATCAGCCTGGGGCGAACAGGACGAAGGGCCCGCACCCCCCGAGGGGTGCGGGCCCTTCGCGCTAAGAACGTTCAGGCGGTGACGCGAACCATGTCGGCCTGCGGGCCCTTCTGGCCCTGCGAGATCTCGAACTCGACCCGCTGGCCCTCTTCCAGGGTGCGGTAGCCGTCCATCTGAATCGCGCTGTAGTGGACGAAGACGTCCGCACCACCGTCGACCGCGATGAAGCCGTACCCCTTCTCCGCGTTGAACCACTTGACGGTGCCCTGAGCCATGCCTAACTCCCCTATTACTGGCCCTTGCACAGATCCACACCTCGCGGATCCGGGTCAGACCTCACCCCCCGGTTGGCTTGGGGGCGTGCGCCGGAACGCGTCGACCGCGGCTGAATGTATCTGTCCAACTGCCGTCTGCAACAGGTCAATCGGACGAGAATTCTGGACGTGCCCGGTCCGGAATGTGGCGAGAATTCGCCTGAATTCAGGGCAAGTCGGGCCCTACAAAGGGGATATACGCCGCAATTAGGCCGCGCACTTTGGCTACTTCTTGTCGGGCGTGCGGCATCAATCCGGGGCTCGCGACCCGGGGATCGGCGGCGAGTTCCCCAACTGTACCGCGATCAACCACACTGAATTGCCCCCTCCGCTTCTCTCACGGAGGGGGCCATCAGATGAACAATCGGTAACTGAAGTTACCCAAGGTAATGATCAGCCGCCCGCGACGGCCGGAATGATCGAGACACCTGCGCCGTCCGGGGTGGCCGTCTCCAGGCCCTGCTCGAAGCGGACGTCGTCGTCGTTGACGTACACGTTCACGAAGCGGCGCAGCTTGCCCTGGTCGTCCAGGACCCGGGCGGCGATCCCCGTGTGGTTCTTCTCCAGGCTCTCGATGACCTCGGCGAGGGTCGCGCCCTCGGCCGTCACCTCGGCCTGACCGCCGGTGTAGGTGCGCAGGATGGTGGGGATGCGGACGGTCACGCTCATGCGAGGCCAGCCTCTCGGAAGGAGTCCAGGTTCGGGCGGATGGTGGCGGTCAGGCCGGTGCCGGCCACCGCGTCGAGGGTCTTGAGGCCGTCGCCGGTGTTCAGGACGACGGTGGTGAGAGCCGGGTCGAGGACCCCGTTCTCGATGAGCTTCTTCGTCACGCCCACCGTCACACCGCCCGCCGTCTCGGCGAAGATGCCCTCGGTGCGGGCCAGCAGCTTGATGGCGTCCACGACCTGTTCGTCCGTCACGTCCTCCACGGCACCGCCGGTGCGGCGCGCGATGTCCAGGACGTACGGGCCGTCGGCCGGGTTGCCGATGGCGAGGGACTTGGCGATGGTGTTCGGCTTCTGCGGGCGGACGACGTCGTGGCCGGCCTTGAAGGCGGTGGACACCGGGGAGCAGCCCTCGGCCTGCGCACCGAAGATCCGGTACGGCCGGTCCTCGACCAGACCGAGCTTGATCAGCTCCTGCAGACCCTTGTCGATCTTCGTGAGCTGGGAGCCGGAGGCGATCGGGACCACGATCTGGTCGGGCAGCCGCCAGCCGAGCTGCTCGCAGATCTCGTACGCCAGGGTCTTGGAGCCCTCCGCGTAGTACGGCCGCAGGTTGACGTTGACGAAGCCCCAGCCCTCGCCGGCCGGGTCGCCGATCAGCTCGGAGCAGAAGCGGTTCACGTCGTCGTAGTTGCCTTCGATGCCGACGAGTTCGCCGCCGTAGATCGCGGCCATGACGACCTTGCCCTGCTCCAGGTCGTGCGGGATGAACACGCAGGAGCGCAGGCCGGCGCGGGCGGCCGCGGCGCCGACGGCACCGGCCAGGTTGCCGGTCGAGGAGCAGGACAGGGTGGTGAAGCCGAAGGCGCGAGCCGCCTCCAGCGCCTGCGCGACCACCCGGTCCTTGAAGGAGTGCGTCGGGTTGCCGGAGTCGTCCTTCACGTACAGCCCGCCGGTCACGCCGAGCTCCGCGGCCAGGTGATCGGCCTTGACGAGCTTGGTCCAGCCGGGGTTCAGGTTGGGCTTGTCGGCCACGTCCGCGGGGACGGGCAGCAGCGGCGCGTAGCGCCAGATGTTCGCGGGTCCCGCTTCGATGCGCTTGCGGAGTTCCTCGGTGTCGTAGGCCGAGAAGTCGTACGCGATCTCCAGCGGGCCGAAACACTCCTCGCAGGCGAACACGGGTCCGAGGGGTACTCGGTGACCACACTCGCGGCAGCTCAGGGCGGCGGCGGGACCGAGGTCGACGCTGGGATCGGTGGTGGTGGCAACAGTCTGCACAGCCATGTGAGGCGAGGCCCTTTCTCCTCATCTTCCTCACGACGCATCTCGCCGTGAGACGGATTTGGCACCTTCCCTAGCCGGGAGCCTCGCTGCACGTGTCAGGAGAACCGACTGGAGGGTTGCCGGGGCTTCATCGGGCCGTTTCCCTCTGCCCCTCTGGATGAGCTGTATGTGGTTGTAAATGCCCACGACCCTCGACATGCGATGGTCATCGGCGTTGCTCAAGACTGTAACCGAAGGCCAGGACAGTTGAGATAGTCGTCCGAACCGCGAGACAACGTGAGGAGCCGCTGACTGTGCTGGAAGAAGTCGAGCGCTGGCTGGCCACCCGCTCCTGGTCCGTGACCGACCGCCCCCTCCACCAGATACTCGCCGCCAAGCAGCGTACGGGTCAGTCGGTCTCCGTCGTGCTGCCCGCGCTGAACGAGGAGGAGACGGTCGGCGACATCGTCGCCGTGATCCGTCATGACCTCATGAGGCAGGTTCCGCTCGTCGACGAGCTCGTCGTCGTGGACTCCGGGTCCACCGACCGCACCGCCGCGGTGGCCGCCGCCGCGGGTGCCCGGGTCGTCCACCGCGACGACATCCTGCCGCGCCTGCCGGCCGTCCCCGGCAAGGGTGAGGTGCTGTGGCGCTCCCTGCTGGTCACCGGCGGGGACATCCTCTGCTTCATCGACGCCGACCTGAGGGAGTTCTCCTCCGACTTCGTCTCCGGGATCGTCGGCCCGCTGCTCACCGAGCCGGACGTCGACCTCGTCAAGGCCATGTACGACCGCCCGCTGGCGGGGGCGGCGGGCCAGGGCGGCCGGGTCACCGAACTGATGGCCCGCCCGCTGCTCAACATGCACTGGCCCCAGCTGGCCGGTTTCGTGCAGCCGCTGGGCGGCGAGTACGCGGCCCGCCGCTCGCTGCTGGAACAGCTGCCGTTCCCGGTCGGGTACGGCGTCGAGCTGGGCATGCTGGTCGACGCCCTGCACCTGGTGGGCCTGGACGCGCTCGCCCAGGTCGACGTCGGGGTGCGCAAGCACCGGCACCAGGACGGGCAGGCGTTGGGCCGGATGGCCGCCGCGATCTACCGCACCGCGCAGCTGAGACTGGCCCGCGGGCACCTGGTGCGTCCCTCCCTCACCCAGTTCGAGCGGGGCGAGGACGGCTTCGAGCCACGCACCTACTCGGTGGACACGGAGGAGCGGCCGCCCATGGTGGAGATCGCGGAGTACGCCGCACGCCGGGTGGCCTGAGCCCGGTCGAGAACGGCTGTATACGGCCCCCTCGACGGGTGGACCGTACGTTTGAGCGTTTCCGGGCCGGGCTAGGTTGAGGCGTATGGCTTCCACGCACAGTGCTGAGGTGCTGGTCGCGTCCAATCGCGGCCCGGTTTCGTACGAGGTGCGCGAGGGCGGCGCGCTGCACGCCAAACGGGGCGGCGGCGGGCTGGTCTCGGGGCTGTCGGCCATCGGGCCGCACACCGACGCGGTATGGGTGTGCGCCGCGCTGAGCGACGCCGACCGGGAGGCGGTGCGCCGCTCGCACGGCGGGCGGCGGCTGTCCGCGGACGCGACCGGCGGCCAGCAGGTTCGGATGCTGGACATCGACGCGACGGTCTTCGCCGACGCGTACAACGGCGTCGCCAACTCCGTGCTCTGGTTCGTCCACCACATGCTCTACCAGACCCCGCTGGAGCCGGTCTTCGACGCGGAGTTCCGGCGCCAGTGGGCGTCGTACGAGGCCTACAACCGGGCCTTCGCCGAGGCGCTGGCAGAGGAGGCCGCCGAGGGCGCCGCGGTGGTGATCCAGGACTACCACCTCGCCCTCGCTCCCCGGATGCTCCGGCAGCTGAGGCCCGATCTGCGGATCGGCCACTTCTCGCACACCCCGTGGGCCCCGCCGGACTACTTCCGTCTCCTGCCCGACGACATCGCGGCCAAGCTGCTCGGCGGCATCCTCGGCGCCGACCGCGCGGCCTTCCTCACCCGGCGCTGGGCTGACGCCTTCACCGACTGCTGTCACGCGGTGCTCGGCCCCGGGATCCCGTCCGGCACGCGAATCGGCGTGCACGGGCTCGGCGCGGACGCGGACTTCCTGCGCAAGCGGGCGCACGAGCCGGACGTGGCCGAGCGGATGACCGCGCTGCGCGCGGAGATCGGCGAGGGCCGCAAAACGATCGTCCGGGTGGACCGCACCGAGCTGTCGAAGAACATCGTGCGCGGGCTGCTGGCGTACCGGCAGCTGCTGGACGACCGTCCCGAGTGGCGCGAGCGGGTCGTGCACGTGGCCTTCGCCTACCCCTCCCGGCAGGACCTGGCCGTCTACCGCGACTACACGTCGCAGGTGCGACGCGTCGCCGAGGAGATCAACTCGCGGTACGGGACGCCGGGTTGGACCCCGGTCGTGCTGCACGTCAAGGACGACTTCGCGCGCTCCCTGGCCGCCTACCGGCTGGCGGACGTGGCCCTGGTGAACCCGATCCGGGACGGTATGAACCTGGTCGCCAAGGAGATCCCGGTCGTCTCCGACGAGGGCTGCGCGCTGGTGCTGTCCCGGGAGGCCGGGGCGTTCGAGGAGCTGGGCGACGACGCGCTGACGGTGAACCCGTACGACATCGGGGGCACGGCGAGCGCGCTGCACCGGGCGCTGACCATGCCCCTCGACGAGCGGGCGGAGCGGACCAAGCGGCTGGCCGCCGCGGCCACCGCGCTGCCGCCGACCCAGTGGTTCCTGGACCAGCTGCACGCGCTGGACCCCGATCAGTCCAGGTGAGCCGCCAGCGTCCGCAGCAGGCGTACGACCCCTTGCGGACCGTCCACCACCAGGTCCGCCCGTTCGGCCAGTTCCGTCACCTCGGAGCTGCCGCTGCACACCAGCAGACCGGGGACGCCGTCGGAGCGGAGCTTGTCGACGGCGGCGAAGGCCGGGAGGTCGCCGAGGTCGTCGCCGGCGTACACCACCGACTCGGCGCCGATCCGGCGGACGTACTCCAGCAGGGCGACGCCCTTGTCCATGCCGGGCGGGCGCAGTTCCAGGACCATCCGGCCCGATTCGACGATCAGGCCGTGCCGGGTGGCGAGTTCGGCGAGGGGTTCGCGCAGGGCCTCGAAGGCGGCCTGCGGATCGTCGGCGCGGCGGGTGTGGACGGCCACGGCGCGCCCCTTCTCCTCGATCCAGGTGCCGTGCCAGGCGCCGATCCGGTCGAGGAATCCGGGCAGCTCGGCGCGGACGGCCGCGACGCCGGGGTGCGGGGGCGGCGCGCTGACCTCTCCGCTCGCGGCCTCCCAGCGTTCGGCGCCGTAGTGGCCGAGGACGACGAGGTGCTCCAGGCCGGGTACACCGGCGAAGCCGCCGTGCCGCACGGCGACCCCGGCCGGGCGGCCGGTGACCACGGCCACGGAGGCCACCTTCGGGGCGAGGAGAGCGAGCGCCGGTACGGCCTCGGGGTGGGCCCGGGCCTGTTCGGGGTCGGCGACGATCGGGGCGAGGGTGCCGTCGAAGTCGAGGCCGATCACGGCGGTGCGGGGCCGGGCGAGCAGGGCCGCGAGGCCATCGCGGCCGGCCTGGGTGGTCGGTGTCGGCAGCGGGTCCATGGGGTCGGTCGAGTCCGTCGTATGGGTGCCCATGGGGCGACCCTATCCAGGGGACGGTGGACTCACCCATGGGGCAACGGGGGCGCACCGCGGCGCGGCGCGCGCCCGCACGGCCGGGGGCCTCAGCGCTCCGAGCGCCGCTGGTCCCGCACCCGCCGCAGCCGGTTGACGGTCACCGGGTCGTGGGCGAGTGCCCGGGCGTCGTCCAGCAGGGCGTTGAGCAGCTGGTAGTAGCGGACGGGGGCCAGGCCCAGTTCCTCGCGTATCGCCCGCTCCTTGGCGCCGGGGCCCGGAAAGCCCCGGCGTTCCAGCGCGAGGATGGACCGCTCGCGCGGGTCCAGGTCGTCCTGATCCATACCCGCACGTTATCCCCCGCGACCGACAGCCGACTCAGCTCGCGTTACGGCTGTCCGCGGTCGTCGCCTCGGCCTGTAGCCGGCTGAGGATGCCGGTCGGGCTGCCGCCGGGAGCGACGACCTGGCCGATGCTCTTCTTGACGTCGGCGCTGACCGCGGCCCAGGAGGTCTTGCCGACGGGGTAGAGCGCGGAGGTGGGCAGCTGCTCCAGGAAGGGGTGGAGGTCCTCGTCCCGGGCGGACTGGGCCATGGTGTCGGAGGCCGAGCTGGTGACCGGCAGCAGTCCGTACCGGCGGGAGAAGCCGAGGACGTTCTTGTCGGTGTAGACGAAGTCGAGGAAGTCGCCGACCTGGTCGGCGTGGCCGTGCTGCTTGAAGGCCATCATCCAGTCGGCGACGCCCATGGAGGACCTGGACACCCCGGTCCGCCCGGGCATCGGCACCATGCCGAACCGCACGCCCTTCTTGGCGGCCTGCTTCATCAGCGTCGGGTGCCCGTTGAGCATGCCGACCCGGCCGTCGGCGAAGGCGGCGAACGCGTCGGCGCGGTTGAGCTCGCCCGGCGCGACGGGCCCGGTCAGGCCCTTGCCGACCAGCTCGTCCTTGAGCCAGGTGAAGGTGTCCACGTTCTGCGCGGAGTTGATGGTGTAGGTGCCGACGTCGTCGGTGAAGCCGTTGCCGCCGCTGAGCAGCCACTGCATCGTCTCCGCCTGCGCCTCCTCGGGGCCGAGCGGCAGCGCGTACGGGTACTTCACGCCGTCGCCCTTGAGCGCCTCGGCGTCGGCCGCGAGCTCGCTCCAGGTGGTGGGCGGGGTGGTGATGCCGGCCTTGGCGAAGAGGGTCTTGTTGTAGAAGAGGACGCGCGTGGACGCGGCGAACGGGATGCCGTACTGGATGTGGTTCCACTCGCCGGCCTCGGAGAGCTGGGAGAGGAAGCCGGCCTGCGTGGGGATGGAGAGCAGGTCGGAGACCGGGTAGAGCTTGTCCGCGGCCGCGTAGTCGGCGTACGCGCCGATCTGCGCCATGTCGGGCGCGTCGCCGGCGTCCACCATCTCCTTGACCTTGCGGTCGACGTCCTTCCAGGAGTAGACGCTGACGTCGATCTTCACGCCGGAGTGCTCGGCCTCGTAGGCCTTGGCCAGCTGCTCCCAGTACTCCTTGGAGCTGTTCGTCGGCGAGTCGCCGTAGTCGGCGGCCACCAGTCTGAGGGTCACGTCCGAGGATCCCGTGCTCCCACAACCGCCGAGCACCGCCGTCATGCCCAGTGCGGACACCACCGCGATCATTCCTGCCCTACGCCGACGCACTACTACGAACCAACCCTGCTGTCTCGCTGTTCAATATGTGGACCCATAAGGTCTACACCACGCAAGTGGACTAGACCTCTCGCGGGTCGCAGGTCCACACTGTTCCCGTGAGACATGTCATCGCCCTCGACGTGGGCGGCACCGGGATGAAGGCCGCCCTGGTCGGGGACGGCGGCGAGCTGCTGCACCGGGCCCGCCGGGCGACCGGGCGCGAGCGCGGCCCCGGCGCGGTGGTCGAGGGCATCCTGGACTTCGCCGCCGAGCTGCGCGCGTACGGCGCCGAGCGCTTCGGCGAACCCGCGGTCGCCGCCGGCGTCGCCGTCCCCGGCATCGTCGACGAGCGGCGCGGCATCGCCGTCTACGCGGCCAACCTGGGCTGGCGCGACGTACCCCTGCGCGACCTGCTGGAAAAGCGCCTGGGCAGCCCGGTCGCGCTCGGCCACGACGTGCGCACCGGCGGGCTCGCCGAGGGCCGGATCGGCGCGGGCAAGGGCGCGGACCGGTTCCTGTTCGTGCCCCTGGGCACCGGGATCGCGGGCGCCATCGGGCTGGACGGCCGGGTGGAGGCGGGGGCGCACGGCTTCGCGGGCGAGATCGGGCACATCGTCGTCCGGCCCGGCGGGACCCCGTGCCCGTGCGGGCAGCGCGGCTGTCTGGAGCGGTACGCCTCGGCGTCGGCAGTGAGCGAGGCCTGGGCCGCCGCCTGCGGGGACCCGGACGCCGACGCCTCCGACTGTGCGAAGGCCGTCGCGTCCGGCGATCCGAACGCCGTCCGCGTCTGGCAGGAGGCGGTGGACGCCCTCGCCGACGGGCTGGTCACCGCGCTCACCCTGCTGGACCCGCGCACGCTGATCATCGGTGGCGGGCTGGCCGAAGCGGGGGAAACCTTGTTCACACCGCTGCGGGAGGCCGTCCGGCAACGCGTCACCTTCCAGAAGCTGCCTTCCGTCGTCCCCGCCGCCCTCGGGGACACCGCCGGCTGCCTGGGCGCGGGGCTCCTCGCCCGGGATCTCCTCGAAACCACTGACCCTTCGGAGGTAACCGCCTGATGGCCCCCAGCTTGGTTCTCGCCGGCGCCCGGGTGGTGCTGCCCACCGGGATCGTGAACGACGGCCGTGTGATCGTCGAGGGCACGCGGATCGCGGGCGCGGCGCCCCCGGACGCGCGGGTCGTCGACGTGAGCGGGCACTGGCTGGTCCCCGGATTCGTCGACATCCACAATCACGGCGGCGGCGGCGCGTCCTTCTCCGGCGCGGTCGACGAGGTCCTGACGGCCGTCCGCACCCACCGGCTGCACGGCACGACCACCCTGGTCGCCTCCACCGTCACCGACGACATGGACTTCCTCGTCAAGCAGGCCGGTCTCCTGTCGGAGCTGGCCGAGCAGGGCGATCTCGCCGGGATCCACTTCGAGGGACCGTTCATCTCGCCGTGCCGCAAGGGCGCGCACTCCGAGGACCTGCTGCGCGACCCGGACCCCGCGGAGGTGCGCAAGCTGATCGACGCGGGGCGCGGGAAGGCCAGGATGGTCACCCTCGCCACCGAACTGCCGGGCGGTCTCGACTCGGTGCGGCTGCTGGCGGACCACGGGGTCATCGCCGCCGTCGGGCACACCGACGCGACGTACGAGCAGACGGTCGAGGCGATCGACGCGGGCGCCACGGTGGCCACCCACCTCTTCAACGCCATGCCCGCCCTCGGCCACCGCTCCCCGGGCCCGGTCGCCGCCCTCCTGGAGGACGAGCGGGTCACCGTCGAGCTGATCAACGACGGCACGCATCTGCACCCGGCCGCGCTGGAGCTGGCGTTCCGTCACGCGGGCGCGCGGCGGGTCGCGTTCATCACCGACGCGATGGACGCGGCCGGGATCGGCGACGGCCGCTACATGCTCGGCCCGCTGGAGGTCGAGGTCGCCGAGGGGGTGGCACGGCTGGTGCACGGCGGCTCGATCGCGGGCTCCACGCTGACGCTGGACCGCGCCTTCCAGCGGGCGGTGACCGTCGACGGACTGCCGGTGGAGGACGTGGTCGCGGCCCTGTCCGCCAACCCGGCCCGGCTGCTCGGCATGGACGACCGGGTGGGCTCGCTGGAGCCCGGCAAGGACGCCGATCTGGTCCTGCTGGACGACGGCTTCGCCGTCAAGGGCGTGATGCGCCAGGGCGAATGGGTGGTCGCTCCCCAACTGCCCTGATCCGTCCCCCGTACAGCGCGCGCACCGAGACGGTGGCCGACCCCGCGGTCTGGGCCGGTCGCCGTCTCTTTGGCATGATCGGGCTCCGGAACGGACAGGCAGGCGCACACACTTCGAGGGAGGTCGGCCCGGGTGATCCTCACGGTCACGCTGAACACCGCTCTCGACATCACCTATCGCGTACGGTCCCTGCGGCCCCACGCGACCCATCGGGTCTCGGACGTCTTCGAGCGGCCGGGCGGCAAGGGTCTCAACGTGGCGCGGGTCCTCGCCGCCCTCGGGCACCGGGTGACGGTCACCGGGTTCGCGGGCGGCGGCACCGGTCTCGCGGTGCGGGACGGGCTCGCGGACCTGCGCGGCATGGTGGACGCGCTGGTCCCGGTCGCCGGGGCCACCCGGCGCACCATCGCCGTCGTCGACGAGCTGTCCGGCGACACCACCCAGCTGAACGAGCCGGGACCGCAGGTCGCCCCGGCCGAGTGGGCCGCCTTCCAGGACGCGTACGGCGAACTGCTGCGCGGGGCTTCGGCAGTGGCGCTGTGCGGCAGCCTGCCGCCGGGGGTGCCGGTGGGCGCGTACGCGGGACTGATACGGACCGCGCGAACCGCGGGCGTGCCCGTGCTGCTGGACACCAGCGGGGAACCGCTGCGCCGCGGGGTCGCCGCCCGCCCCGACATCGTCAAGCCGAACGCCGAGGAACTGGCCGAACTCACCGGCTCCCACGAGCCGTTGCGCGCCACCCAGGACGCCCGGCGCCGGGGCGCCCATGCGGTGGTGGCTTCCCTGGGCGCCGAGGGCCTGCTCGCCCACACCCCGGAGGGCCGCTGGCGCGCCGCCCCGCCCGCCCGCGTCCTCGGCAACCCGACCGGCGCCGGCGACTCTGCGGTGGCGGGCCTGCTGTCGGGCCTGGTGGAGCACCTGCCCTGGCCGGAACGCCTGGCCCGCGCGGTCGCCCTGTCGGCGGCGACGGTACGGGCGCCGGCGGCGGGCGAGTTCGACCGGGCGACGTACGACGAGCTGGTGGGGCGGATCTCGGTGACGGGTGAGGTCGGCGCGGCCCAGCGGTCGCCCCGACCCGCTTGATGTCCCGCCGGATGCTTGATTTCCCGCTTAATAGGGGGAAGTCGCGTTGTTCTCGGCCCAGAGCTTCTCGGTCTCGGAACCTCCGGGCGGCGGTACGAGCCCGTTGATCATCCAGAGGTCCTCGCTGGTCTCGTCGACGCTGAACTCCCAGTGCAGCCCGGCGTCCCGTTCGAGGTAGGGCTGCAGGATGCGCTTGACCCACTGGGCGGTCCGGCGCCGGCTCTCCTGGTCGGGGTTGTGGCGCGCGATGTGGTCGATGGTGATGCGGACCCCGGCCGGGGTGGGCTCCCCGCCGACGTACATGTTCTCGGGCCGGATCTCGTGGAACACCGTGACCACGTAGAACCGGGGCAGCCCGATCTCCTCGTAGTGGTCGGTGATGCGGGAGGCGAGTCGCTGCTGCTCCTCGTCGGTGAAGGTTCCGGGCGTGTGGTGAACGGTCCACAGGGGCATGACGGCGGTACTCCTCGATCGGGTGTCGGGTGTCGGGTCAGCGGGCGGTCGGGAAGGTCAGGCGCTCCACGGGGCCGGACAGCGCCGCCTTGGTGGCGACGGTGACGTCGTCGGTGAGCACCTCCGTGGCCCCGGCCTCCAGGCCGTCCACGATCCGCGCGGCCACCTCGGCCGGGGTCGCCTTGGGCAGGTTCATGGCGGAGACCATCTCGGTGTCGATGAACCCCGCGTGCACGCCGACGACCTGGGTCTGCTGGCCCGCCAGTTCGACTCGGAGCGAGTTCGTGAGGGACCACGCCGCCGCCTTGGACGCCCCGTAGGCGCCACTGCCGGCCAGCCAGGACAGCACGGAGTGCATGTTCACCAGCGCGCCCCCGCCGTTCGCGGCCAGGATCGGCGCGAAGGCCCGTGCCACCCGCAGCGGCCCGAAGACGTTGACGTCGAACGTCGTGCGGGCGTCCTCGAAGTCACCCGTCAGCAGCGGGGCCGGAAGCAGGATCCCGGCGTTGTTGAACACGATGTCGACGTCGGTGGCGGCCTCCGCGAGGGCGGCGACGGACGCCTGCGAGCGGACCTCCAGCTCGGCGGTCACCACCTGCGGCCGGTCGTCGGTGTACGCCGAGCGGGCGGTCGAGTACACCTTGCGCGCCCCGCGTGCCAGCAGCTCGTCCACCAGCGCCGCGCCGAGTCCCCGCCGGCCCCCGGTGACCATGACCACCTTGTCCGCTACCGCAACCATGGCAGCTCCCATCTGAGTAACGAGTCCGTTAGTGAGATGGAAGCACGCCCTGCTGGCTAACGCAAGCGTTAGTTACACTGGCGGCATGGCGATGAATTTCGAGGACCGGCTGCGCGACCGGGATCCGTGGCCGATCGGCGACGAGTGCTCGGCGGGGCGGGTGCTGGAACTGCTCAGCACCAGGACGGCGTTCCTGGTGGTCCGCGAGTGCTTCTACGGCACGACCAGGTTCGACGACTTCGTGGCGCGGATCGGGGCCTCGGCACCCGCGGTGTCCCGGGCACTCGCCCAGCTGAAGGCCGCGCGGATCGTCGCGCCCGTCCCCTACCGGGAGCCGGGCAGCCGGGCACGCGAGGAGTACCGGCTCACCGAGGCCGGCGAGGAGCTGCTGCCGGTGCTCCTGTCGCTGATGCAGTGGGGCGACGCGCATCTGCAGGAAGGCCGCCCGCCCCTGTCCTTCGTCGAGGCCGACACCGGCCGTCCCATACGGGTCCGCGTCACCGCCGACCCGGCGCCGCAGACGCCGTCCGACGACATCGAGATCCGGCTGAACCCCGACTGCCGGTCACCGCTGGCGGCCGCGGTCGGCGCGGCCCAGGAGGCGCGCGAGTCCTCCCGCCCGGGTGATCCGTCGGACGGGTGAGCATGACACAAGGGCCTCCCGCGCGGCTCGTGGTCATCGGGACCAGGAGCGCCCAGGAGGCCCTGTTGCCGCGGTCGGCGGCTGGTGAGGTCGGTCAGCCTCGAAGGTGAAAGCTTTGCAACCCTCGCCGGATATGCCCGCCCAGCAGTTTGACTGAAAAGCGCCCTTCCTCTCATGCCCGCCGGATAATCAGATGATCGCCTGTTCGCTACATCGACCAATAGCGAAAGATTCGGATCGGGGCAACGACTGGGGCAAGGTGAGGTGGGGTGGTATGACGGGTTGGGCAGCCGTCCTCTGCGTCGAAGGCGGACGCATCTGAGTCGGTGAGAGTCAGGCCCACCTCGGCAGCCGCCGGAAGCCAACAGCTCCGGGGCCGCCGAGGTTGGGATACGACTCCGGAACTCAGTCGTTGACCAGCCACATCTGGTCGATGAGGGCGTTGCACTGATTGCCGTCGTTGCAGGCGATGTCGATCGTGTTGGTGCCTTGGTTAAGGCTGACGTTGGCCCACGTGGTCTTCCAGCCCTTTTCCCAGTCGCCTTCGGGTGTGTTGCCGAAGTTCTTCATGTTCAGCGGTTGCGTGTTGGCCTTGCCGTTGATCTCCAGAGTTGCGTCGGCGTCCGTGCCCGGGACGCCGTAGCGCACGTACAGCCGATAGGTGCCGGCCTTCTGGATGCCGTTCACGGCCCAGGTGACCTTCGCTCCGACCTGGTTGAAGCCGGTGACGTAGACACCGCCGTCCGCCTTGGCGCCCTTGATGTCCGAGGCGGTGGTGGTCCCGCCTTCCAGGAGCAGCGCCTTCGCGTCGATCTTCGGCAGCTCGCCGCTGCTCGACACCGAGCTGGATGGGGTCGGGGAGGCGCTCTGGGACTGGGTCGGGGAGGTGGAGGCGCCGCCGCTCGCCTTGTCGTCGTCGGAGTTGCCGTTCATCATCGCGATGCTGATGCCGATGACGACCGCAGCGACCACCGCGACCGCGCCGATCAGCAGACCCTTGGTGTTCGGGCCGCTACCGCGTCCGCGGCCCCCGCCGCCCGGGAGGGGCTGCTGCGTGGTCGGCGCGCCGCCCGGGAGGGTCTCCGGCGCCTGGTAGTGCGCGTTCGGCTGGCCGTAGGTGCCCTGCTGCTGCGGGACCGCCTGCGCCTGCTGGCCGCCGTACGTGCGCTCGCCGACCGAGCGCACTCTGCTGACCGAGTTCGGGTAGCCGTAGCCACCGGACGGCGGCTGGGCACCCCGGGCCTGACCATCGGCGTAGAGATAGCCGAACGGGTCGTCGTCCTCGGGCGTGCTCGCGCCGTTGTCGCCGGGCGTCATCCCTTGGTACTCCTCAACAGGTGCGGGCGGATGCGGTACAGGTATTGAGTGTCGAGCCTACCCGTTCTCAGTGGCCCAAACGGGTGACTCGGACCGCATCAACTCACTGACCTGCGGATCATCCGGCGCGCCTGTGTTGTTTGGGACGAGATCGTTTCTCGACGTACATCCGCTCGTCAGCGGATTTCAACACCTCGTCCGCAGTCATGCCGCAGTGCGCCCATCCGATGCCGAAACTGGCACCCACGCGCACCGCCCGGCCCTCGGCCCGGATCGGCTGGATGATCTCGTTGCGCAGCCGAACGGCCAGGTCCTGGGCGTCGGCCTTGCCGAGCCCGTCGGCGAGGATCACGAACTCGTCGCCACCCAGCCGGGCCACCGTGTCGCCGTCGCGCACGCCCCGGGTCAGCCGCCGGGCGACCTCGATGAGGACCGCGTCGCCCGCGTTGTGCCCGAACCGGTCGTTGATCGACTTGAAGCCGTCGAGGTCGCAGAAGAGCACCGCGAGACCCTTGGTCCCGTCGTCGCGCTCACCCTCGGGGGCGATCGTGTGCACGTGGTGGTCGTAGGCGTCGAACGCCTCCGGACCGGACGCGAAGTCGAAGCCGTGGCCGTTGAGGTCGAAGGCGGGGTGGCCGTAGGCGGCGTCCAGCGACTCCATCTCGTCGGCGTGCGCGGGCCGATGGCACAGGCGGGCCGACAGGCGCGAGCGCAGCTCGGCGGAGTTCGGCAGGCCGGTGAGCGAGTCGTGCGAGGCGCGGTGGGCGAGCTGGAGCTCGCGGCGCTTGCGCTCCTCGATGTCCTCGACGTGGGTGAGCAGGAAGCGGGGGCCGTCGGCGGCGTCGGCGACGACGCTGTTGCGCAGGGACACCCAGACGTAGGAGCCGTCGCGGCGGCCCAGACGCAGCTCGGCGCGGCCACCCTCGGCGGAGGTGCGCAGGAGCGTGCCTATGTCCTCGGGATGGACGAGGTCGGAGAAGGAGTAGCGGCGCATCGCGGAGGCGGGGCGGCCCAGCAGCCGGCACAGGGCGTCGTTGGTGCGCAGTATCCGTCCGTGCTGGTCACCGCCCATCTCGGCTATGGCCATGCCGGAGGGGGCGTACTCGAAGGCCTGCCGGAAGCTTTCCTCGCTGGCGCGCAGCGCCTGCTGCTCCCGCTCCAGGCGGACCAGGGCGCGCTGCATGTTCGAGCGAAGACGCGCGTTGCTGATCGCGATGGCCGCCTGGAACGCGTACATCTGGAGCGCCTCGCGGCCCCAGGCGCCGGGGTGGCGGCCGTTGCGCGGGCGGTCCACGGAGATCACGCCGAGCAGTTCGCCGGAGCCGCTGCCCTGGACGCCGGGCGTGTACATGGGCGCGAAGAGGCGGTCGGAGGGGTGCCACTCGTCCTCGAAGCGGGGCGCGGGTCCGTCCGTGTACCACTGCGGTACGTCGTCGTCGTCGAGCACCCAGCCCTCGGTGTGCGGTATGAACCGCAGGTCGCCCCAGGCCTCGCCCATGTTCAGGCGGCGGTCCCAGGAGGCGCGGGAACCGGCCCGGCCGGTGATGAGGGCCTCGGCGGCGGGGTTGCCGGAGAAGGCGGCGACGACGAGGTCGCCGTCGGGGCGCACGAGGTTGACGCACGCCATCTCGTAGCCGAGGGCGTTGACCGCGCCGTCGGCGACGGTCTGCAGTGTGTCCGCCAGGCTACGTGCCGTGTTCATGTCGGCCATGACCTGGTGCAGCTGCCGCAGAGACGCAAGGCGGACATACGGCTCCGACTCGCTCTCCATGCTCGCCCTCCCCCCGAGACCTCGCAGCGAATCAAGGGTTCTCTTCGGCGTATCGTCCTTGCAGGTTTCCACGCCACTGAATCACAGCGCGCTGCCCACTCGGTACACAGGGTCAACAATTAATGGCCCTTGTGACTCAAGTCACAGGCGAACATGAACAATTGAGAGAGGTTTCCGCGTTTTCCCTGTGCGTTTACTGAACGCAAGCTTTCTGAGTGCGCGGACATCATGCACGAACGCTTCATCGGGAGTCGTAGACGAGGTCCTAGGACCCGGTTCGGGCGGAGGACCGATGCGCCGTGTGCGGGCCGAAGATTAGCGTTTCCGCGTGCTGAACACTTCCCCTGCCCCGCCTTCCCCCACCGCCGCCACCACGCCCCGGCATGCTGAGGGGGTGAGCAACGACGAGTTCCGGGCCGCGATGTCCCGGCTGGCCGCGGGCGTGGTCCTGGTGACCGCGCAGGAGCCGCCGCTGGACCCGGACGACCCCCTGGCGCCGGGCGGCGAGGACGTCGGCATGACCGCCACCGCCTTCATGTCGGTCTCCCTGGACCCGCCGCTGGTCCTGGTCAGCCTGCGCAACGGGTCCCGCATGGACGACCTGCTCGACGAACAGCCCCTGTGGGCGGTCTCCGTCCTCTCCGAGAGCCAGCGCCACATCGCGGGCCGCTTCGCCATGAAGGGCCGCATCAGCGACCGGCTGCTGTTCGAGGACATCGCGTACGGGCGCGGCGAGGCGTCCGGCGCGCCCCTGGTGGGCGGTGCACTCGCAACCCTGGAGTGCCGGACCGAGCAGCGGGTGACGGCGGGTGACCACACGCTGGTGATCGGGCGGGTTCTGACCGCGCGGGTGCCGAGTGCGGACGGGGGCGCGTTGCTCTATTTCCGGGGCCGTTACCGGCAGTTGGGGTAATCGGGCGACTCGCGTGCGCCCGGTGGAAATTCTGTGGCCGGTGTGTGACGAGCCCGCATATGGTGCGCGGATGACGTCGACTCCAGCGCCGCGCCTCGAAGAAGTCACACCCGGGAATTTCGAAGCGGCCGTCGGGATTAGCGTGCGGCCCGACCAGGAGCACGCGGTCTCGCCCGTCGTACAGTGCCTGGCCGAGGCGTACGTCCGCCCGGCCGGCGTCGCCTGGCCTCGGCTCATCGTCGACGGAGACGGCGAGAGCGCGCGTCCGGTCGGTTTCCTCATGGCCTTCCTCGACATCGACTGGAACGACGACGGCACCCTGTTCCGCTCCGGCCTGTGGCGGCTGAACATCGCCGCCGACGAACAGGGCAAGGGCTACGGCCGGTTCGCCGTCGAGGCCGTGGCCGCGGAGCTGCGCCGCCGCGGCACCGAGCGGCTGTACGTCACCTGGCACCCCGGCCCGACCGGCCCCGAGGGTTTCTACCTCGGTCTGGGTTTCCGGAAGACCGGGGAGACCAGCGGGGACCAGACGGTCGGGGTGCTCGACCTGGACCAGGGCCTGTCCTAGCCACGCTCGATGTCGAGGGCCGCGAGCCGCTCGGGGTCCGTCACGATGTCGATCACCGCGATGCGGTCGCGTACGAAGGTGAAGGTCAGGGCGCGCTCCGGGCGGCCGGCGCCGGGCACGACCAGGCCCGTCACCCCGTCCACCAGGACCGGCAGGGCCAACCGGCCGAGGTGGGCGTAGGCCGTCGCGCCGGACGCGACCGCCGCCGCGCCCGTGGTCACGCCGGCGTCGGTACGGGCCACGACGTCCGGGTCGAGGACCTCCAGCAGCCCCTCGAAGTCGCCGTCGCGCGCGGCGGCCAGGAAGGCGTCGACGATCTCCCGCTGCCGGGCGAGGTCGGCGTCCGGCGCCGGGGCGCCCTGCACGCGGCGCCGGGCCCGGCTGGCGAGCTGGCGGGCCGCCGCGGACGAACGGCCGAGGATGGCCCCGATCTCCTCGAACGGCACCGCGAACAGGTCGTGCAGCACGAAGGCGAGCCGCTCGGCGGGCGTGAGGGTCTCCAGCACGACGAGGAGGGCGATGCCGACGGAGTCCGCCAGGAGGGCGCCCTGCTCGGGGTCGGCGGCGGGCGCCGGGGTCGTCGGGCCGCTCTCCAGGGGCTCCTCGGCGCGGGACTTGCGGGAGCGCAGCATGTCCAGGCAGACCCGGCCGACCACGGTCGTCAGCCAGCCGCCGAGGTTGTCCACCCGCTCGCTCTCGGACCGGCTCAGCCGGAACCAGGCCTCCTGGACCGCGTCGTCCGCCTCGGCGGCCGAGCCGAGCATCCGATAGGCCACGGCGCGCAGATGAGGCCGGTGCGCCTCGAAGCGCCGGGCGAGGAACTCGTTGTCGGTTCCGGTCATCGGTGGTCACTACCCCTCATGCGGTCCGCGGTCCGTCGTCACTGCGTTGACGGATCGCGCGGCACGAATGTGACAGGGGTGGGACGGGAAAGGACGGGAGGAGACGGGAGGGGACAGGAGAGGACCAGGAAGGGACCAGAAGGGCACGGGACGCGGGGACGAACCCCGGAAACGGCCGGAAGGGCTACGTCCAGTCGCGCCCGGTACGCCCCCGCTTCGTCTCCGCGCGCTGCT
>NZ_JADDRL010000042.1 GCF_021538895.1 Streptomyces olivochromogenes
GGGCGTTCTCGGCCTTCCAGGCCGTCGGTGCCTTTGCGCGCTTTCGGACGTGGCCAGGAGTGGGGGCTCGTACGGCGATGGAGCGAGACGGGGGCGAAGAATCGGCACTGCTCCCGGACCGTCGGTGCGGGCGGTGCGGCGGTTGCGGGCCGTCGTCCGGCGACAGTGCCCGCGCCGCCGAGCCCGTACGGCCGTCCCGTCGCCGTGGGCCGTGGGCCTAGCCCGTGTCGCCCCGGGCCGCTGCCGCCACCGCGTCGCTGAGCCGGTCGAGCACGGCTGCCGCCTGCTCGTCGCTGATGGTCAGGGGCGGCAGGAGGCGTACGACGCTGGAGTGGCGGCCGCCGAGTTCGACGATCAGGCCGCGGCGCAGGCACTGCCGCTGGACGGCGGCGGCGAGTTCCGGTGCGGCGGGGCGAGGGGTCCGGGCGGGCTCCAACCCCGGGATCGGACCTCGCGGGACAGGCACTGTGAGGCTCGGCACTCCGGGACCCCGCGCCACGGGAAGCTCCACTCCGGGAATCTCCCCTCCGGGAGTCACCGTCCCTGAAACCGCCGCCCCGGAAATCCCCGCTCCGGGACCCCGCGAACCCGAGGAAATCCCCACCGGTCCCGCCTCCACCGGCTCAGCCCCCTCCGGGTCCACCAGCTCGACGCCGATCATCAGGCCCCGCCCCCGGACATCCCCCACACACGGGAACGCCCGTGCCAGCTCACGCAGTTGGGAGAGCATCCGGGAGCCGAGCTGGGCCGCGCGTTCGGCGAGGCCGTTCTCGCGGACGTGGGCGAGGGTGGCCGTACCGGCCGCCATGGCGAGCTGGTTGCCGCGGAAGGTGCCGGCGTGGGCGCCCGGTTCCCAGACGTCGAGGTCGTCCCGGTAGACCACGACGGCGAGCGGCAGGCTGCCGCCGATGGCCTTGGAGAGAACCATCACGTCGGGGGTGACGCCGCTGTGCTCCACGGCCCAGAAGGCGCCGGTGCGTCCCACTCCCGTCTGGATCTCGTCGGCGATCAGCGGGACGGACCGGTCGGCGGTGATCCGCCGCATGCGCCGCAGCCAGTCGTCGGGGGCCGGGATCACCCCGCCCTCGCCCTGGACGGGTTCGAGGATCATCCCTGCGGGCAGGGGGACGCCGGACTTGGGGTCGTCGAGGGCGGACTCGGTCCAGCGGGCGGCCAGTTCGGCACCGCGGGGGCCGCCCACGCCGAAGGGGCAGCGGTAGTCCTGGGGGTAGGGAAGGCGGGCCACCCGTACGTCGCAGGCGCCGCCGGAGGCGGCCAGGGCTCCGGTGGTCATGCCGTGGTAGGCGCCGGTGAAGGCGAGGATGCCGTCGCGGCCGGTCGCGGCCCGGACGAGCTTGAACGCGGCCTCGACCGCGTCCGTGCCGGCCGGACCGCAGAACTGGACGCGGGCGCGGTCGGCGAGTCCCGGGGGGAGCGTGCGGAACAGCTCGGTGATGAAGGCGTCCTTGACGGGAGTCGCCAGGTCGAGGACGGAGAGGGGGGCGCCCGAGTCGAGGACCTTGCGGATGGCTTCCAGGACGACCGGGTGGTTGTGCCCGAGGGCGAGGGTGCCGGCGCCGGAGAGGCAGTCGAGGTAGCGGCGGCCGTCGGCGCCCTCGATGGTCAGTCCGCGCGCCCGGACCGGCACGATGGGGAGGGCGCGCGCATAGGTGCGCGCCGCCGATTCGCGCGCCGACTGGCGTCTCAAAATCCCCTCGTGCGCGGCGCGCGCTCCCCCGGGAGTCCCCCCGGTCACCGACTCGGTCACGGCCACGGCTCGCTGTCCTCCCGCTGTCCAGGGGCGTGTTGCTGCGCGGGGACCGGGCATGGGCAGCAGTCCCCCCACCGCTACAACCGCCCAAGGCTCACCGGGTTACGGGTTGTTTCGAGAACTTTCCACTCAAGTGGCCGGGATGACGGTGACCTTGACGCGCGCACCCCCTCCAAGGGGCGTGAGCCGGGCGGATCGGGGTGCACGAAGCGGGCGAGTCAGCGCTCCCACCGCGCCTACGACTCGCCCGCTGCCGTACGGGACGATCACCGAGCTAGCACTGCGGTCGTTGCCCGTGGTTCGCGGCGTGCTTGCGGCGGGACTTCTTCTTCCGGCGTCGCTTCGAGGACATGGCAACCTCCGGCACCTACAGGACATCAGGAAGCATCCTGAACTCTGGTAATCCAAGATTTCACAGGGCACGGGGCGGCGCGATTCGACGCGGTACCGCAACCCGAAATCGGCTACTGTGATAGATAATGCCCTGTTTGGGTGATCCCCCTGCACCCTGAGGAGCAGGCATGCCCAGCGAATCAGCGCCGATCAGTAACGATGCCCGACGCGCTCTCGAACGAGAGCTTGCCGACCTGCACACCGAACGCACGGCGGTCGCGGCGACGCTGCACTCCGACACGGGGGTGGGCGACCGGGCCGACGAGGCGGACGAGCTGCAGCGGGTCGAAGAGCTGCAGCGCCTGGACGCCCGTATCTCGGAGCTCACCACACGGCTCCGCCGGGCGGACACGGCGGGCCCGCCGCCCACCGATCTGGTCGGTGTGGGCAGCACGGTCACCGTGCGCTTCCCCGACGGCACGGTGGAGACCTTCCAGATCGGGGAGTTGGCCGAGGAGCTGGACCCGACGCTGGTCACGGCCGACAGCCCCCTCGGTCGCGCCCTGCTCGGCCACCACGCCGGCGACACGGTGAGCTACCACGCGCCGGCGGGGAACTCGACCGCGGTGGTGGTGTCCCTCGGCGAGTCCCCGGGCGGCATCCGGCGATCGTAGACACACGGGCAGCGCTCGTGGACGTGCCGTACGGACAGCGTTCGCCCCCTCACTTTCCGGGAGCGGGCGGAAGGTCGTCCAGGAAGGTGAGCGTCGGCACGTGGAACAGGCATCCGGTCATGGCGACCGAGAAGTCGAGGATGCGGTCGTGCGAGGCCTGGCCGTCGCCCAGGAACATGTTCCGCAGCATCTGCTCGATCACGTCCGGGGTACGGGCGTAGCCGATGAAGAACGTGCCGAACTCGCCGTCCCCGATGGAGCCGAACGCCATGTTCTCCCGCACGATCTTGCGTTCGCTGCCGTCCTCGTCGGTGATGGTGTTGAGGGCGACATGGGAGTCGGCGGGCTTGATGTCGTCGGGGAGTTCGACGTTGTCCGCCTTCGTCCGCCCGATGACGTTCTGCTGCTCGTCCGCCTTCAGCGCGTTCCACGCCGTGAGGTCGTGCAGATACTTCTGGATGATCACGTAACTGCCCCCGCTGAAGGCGGGATCCTCGTCGCCGACGAACACGGCCTCGGTCGCGAGGCGTCCTTCGGGGTTCTCGCTGCCGTCGACGAAGCCGAGCAGGTCGCGCTCGTCGAAGTACTTGAAGCCATGCACCTCGTCGACGACCGTGACCGCGCCGGTCAGCCGTTCCGCGACGAGGCGGGCCAGTTCGAAGCAGAGGTCCACGCGGCGGGCCCGCACATGGAACAGGAGGTCTCCCGGCGTCGCCGGGGCTCGGTGGCGTCCGCCGGACAACGGCACGAAGGGGTGCAGCTCCTGTGGGCGCGGCCCGCCGAACAGCCGGTCCCAGGCCGCCGATCCGATGCCGACGACACAGCTGAGTTCGTCGTCGGGAGAGCGGAAGGCGACCGAACGCCGCAGCCCGGAGAGGTCTTCCAGCAGATCGCGGACGGTGTCCTCGTGGCCCGGCGTGATGGTCACCACGAGGAACACGGTGGCCCTGGCCGGCGGGACAACCACAGGCTGCGACTCCACCACGAGTCGGCCTCCTCGTCAGCTGCGGACGTGACGGTCGTGCGCGGGACGGCGGGTCCCTCCTGCCATCCTGCTGTGTCCTGGGGGAAACCGCGACAGCGAGTGCGCCGTGGCCGGACCGACAGGGTGCCGTCGGTAACCGCCACGAGCTAGCGTGAGGCCATGCGCCATGAGGTGACCGAAGCCGATACCGCGGTGACTGTGGGTAGCGGGGATGTGCCCGTGCTGGCCACCCCGCGGCTGATCGCCTGGATGGAGGCGGCCACCGTGGAGGCCGCTGCGCCGTTCACCACGGCGGGGCAGACGACAGTGGGTACGGCGCTCCGGGTCGAGCATGTCCGCGCCACCCGGGTCGGGGGGCGCGTGGATGTCTTCGCCGAGCCGCCGGCCGCTCCTGGCGCCGCCGGCCGGCGTCTCACGTTCCGGGTACGGGCCGTCGACGACGCGGGGAGACTGGTCGCGCAGGGCGAGATCGACCGGGCGATCGTCGACCGGCAGCGCTTTCTCGACAGCGCCTGACCCGCGACAGCCCGAGACGGCCTGGAACAGCCCGGCGACACACCCCTCGGCACAGCCGCCTCACACGCCCCACATACACCACAGGCCCCACGAAGTGCAGGTCGGTCAGCCTGTAGCCGAACCGTTGCCGATCCGTCGGAAGGCGCCCACGGCGAGCGCCTAGTGTGTGATGCCGTCCCGCATCGCCAGGGGACCGGCGCGAACTGCGCACGGGTTCCGGCCGATCGCGCGAACACCGCGCCGAGTTCCTTTACAGCAGGGGGAGTCAAGACCATGCGATCCATACGGCCGTCCTTCACCGTTCGCCGAGGGAGGAGCGCGCCCCGCAGAACCTCCCCCGTGCTGGCGGCCGTCGCTCTCGCCTCGGCGTTGGCCCTGACCGCCACCGCGTGCGGCGGCGACAGCAACGACAACGCCGACGGGAAGCCGGACGCCTCCGCGACGAGCGGGGACAACGGCGACGGAAAGATCAAGATCCCGGACGACATCAAGAAGAAGCTCAAAGAGCACGGGATCGACATCGACAAGTGGAAGGACGGCGCCTGGAAGAACTGGGACAAGGACGACTGGCTCCGCGAGGCCGAGGACTACTTCAACCCGATGATCAAGGGTCTGTGGAACCCGGACCGGATGCGCGGGGCCAACGACCCGGACAAGGGTGTCGACGAGAACGACATCTCCGGTGACCAGGGCGTGACCGACCCGACGCCGCAGCCGGTCCAGGCGCGTGCGGTGCGGCCGTCGTACCACGCGAACGCGGCCACCTCCGGAAAGGTGTTCTTCGACTCCCCCAAGGGCACGATGGTCTGCTCGGCGACGGTCGTGGCGGACCCGGCGCACCCCGGCAAGTCCAACCTCGTGTGGACCGCGGGCCACTGCGTGCACGCCGGCAAGAAGGGCGGCTGGTACCGCAACATCGCCTTCGTGCCGTCGTACAACGACAAGGGCATGACGAACGAGCAGGTGCAGACGGCCTCCCGGGAGCAGATCGCCCCGTACGGCGTCTGGTGGGGCGACTGGGCGCGGACCTCCCAGCAGTGGATCGAGCAGGGCGGTGAGACCGGCGGGGACGGTGCCTCCTACGACTACGCCGTGATCCATGTGACGCCGGAGCAGGGCAACGCCGGCAAGTCCCTGGAGGAGACGGTCGGTTCGGCGCTGAAGGTGAACTTCAACGCCCCGGCCGTGCCGAAGGTGCAGAGCATCACGGCGACCGGCTACCCGGCGGCGGCACCGTTCGACGGCCAGTCGCTGTACCAGTGCGTGGACAAGCCGGGGCGGCTGGCGCTGAACGGCCTCGACCCGACGATGTACCGCATCGGCTGCACCATGACCGGCGGTTCGTCCGGCGGCGGTTGGACGGAGACCGGCTCGGACGGCAAGCCGGTGCTCGTGTCCAACACGTCCATCGGCCCGGCGACCGCCGGCTGGCTGGCGGGGCCCCGGCTGGGTGACGTGGCCAAGGGTGTGTTCGACTCCGTGAGCAAGAAGTTCGCCGGCCGGTAGGCACACCGGCACGTCACGGAAAGTGCGGCCGGGGCACGGGCGGCGGGACGACGGTTCACGGAAACATTCACCGACCCGCCGCCGGTCGTCCCCAACCCGACGGGCATAGTGGGGTGTCGTCAACGCTTCAACGGGGGTAATCGCAGCATGCGTTCCATACGTTCGCCCTTCACGGGCCCACGCGGCAGGCGCACCGTCCTCGCCGCCACCGGTCTCGTCGCGGCCCTGGCGCTCACCGCCACGGCCTGTGACGGCTCCGGCGACGACAAGGCGAGCGACAAGCCCGGAGCCACCGCCTCCCAGGCGGACGGCAACGGCGGCGGCAAGGTGCAGATCCCGGCCGACATCGCGAACAAGCTCAAGGAACACGGCATCGATGTCGACAAGTGGGCAGGCGGCGGCTGGCAGAACTGGGACAAGGACAAGTGGCTCAGTGAGGCCAAGGACTTCGTCAACCCGGTGATCGAGGGCCTGTGGAAGCCGGAGCGGATGCGATCCGCGAAGGAGGCCAACAAGACGGTCACGACGAAGGACGCCGCCGCGCAGGGTGTCAGCGACCCGGCGCCCCGCCCCGTCGGGGCCACGGCGGAGAAGACGCCGTACCACGACAACGCGGCACCTGTCGGCAAGGTCTTCTTCGACTCCCCCGAGGGCACGATGGTCTGCTCCGGCACGGTCATCAAGGACGTCAACCACCCGGGCAAGTCCAACCTCGTGTGGACGGCGGGCCACTGTGTGCACGCCGGGCAGGGCGGCGGCTGGTACCGCAACATCGCGTTCGTGCCGTCGTACAACGACCTCGGCAAGCCGCAGCAGGACCTGGCCGGCGCCTCGCAGTCGGAGGTCACCCCGTACGGCACCTGGTGGGCGGACTGGGCCTCCACCTCGAACGAGTGGATCCGGGGCGGTTCGGAAACGGGTGGTTCGGGTGCCGCATACGACTACGCGGTGCTGCACGTGAAGCCGCAGTCCGGGGCGAAGTCCCTGGAGGAGACCGTCGGCGCCGCGCTCGACGTGGACTTCTCGGCCCCGGCCGCGCCCCAGGTCGCCAGGATGGGCGCCTGGGGCTACCCGGCGGCGCCGCCGTACAACGGCCTGAAGATGTTCAAGTGCATCGACCAGCCCGGTCGGCTGTCGATCGACCCGTCTCTGCCGACGATGTACCGCATCGGCTGCACGATGACCGGCGGCTCGTCCGGCGGCGGCTGGTTCCGAGTGGTGGACGGCAAGACCGAACTGGTCTCGAACACCTCGATCGGCCCGGCCGACAACACCTGGCTCGCCGGCCCGCAGCTGGGCCCGAAGGCCGAGCGGCTCTACCAGAACATGAGTAAGACCTACGGCGGTCGCTGACCCCACGACGCCGAAGGCCCGCCCCCGCGGCAAGCGGGGGCGGGCCTTCGCGCGTGGTACGCGCGCTGCGGACGCTGTGCGCCGGACCGCGAGGGCCGACGGACGCGGTGCGTCAGAGCGCGGGAGCCGCCACGTACGGTGCGAGGTCCGCCGCCAGCTCCTCGTGCACCCGCACCTTGAGCAGCGTGCCCTCCGCGGTGTGCTCCTCGGAGATCACCTCGCCCTCGGTGTGGGCACGGGCGACCAGCTTGCCGTGCGTGTACGGCACCAGCGCCTCGATCTCGACGGACGGCCGCGGCAGATCGTTGTCGATCAGCGCGAGCAGCTGGTCCATGCCCCGGCCGGTGCGGGCCGAGACCGCGAGCGAACGCTTCTCGATCCGCAGCAGCCGCTGGAGGACCAGCGGGTCGGCCGCGTCGGCCTTGTTGATCACGACGATCTCGGGTACGTCGGTGGCGCCGACGTCCCTGATCACCTCGCGCACGGCCAGCAGCTGCTCCTCCGGGTTCGGATGCGAGCCGTCCACCACGTGCAGGATCAGGTCGGCGTCGCCGACCTCCTCCATGGTGGAGCGGAACGCCTCGACCAGGTGGTGCGGCAGGTGCCGGACGAAACCGACGGTGTCGGTCAGCGTGTACAGCCGGCCGCTCGGGGTCTCCGCGCGGCGGACGGTCGGGTCCAGGGTCGCGAACAGCGCGTTCTCGACCAGGACGCCCGCGCCGGTCAGCCGGTTGAGCAGGGAGGACTTGCCCGCGTTGGTGTAGCCCGCGATGGCGACGGACGGCACCTTGTGGCGCTTGCGTTCCTGGCGCTTGATCTCGCGGCCGGTCTTCATCTCCGCGATCTCCCGGCGCATCTTCGCCATCTTCTCGCGGATCCGCCGCCGGTCCGTCTCGATCTTGGTCTCACCGGGACCACGGGTGGCGAGGCCGCCGCCCTTGCCGCCGCCCATCTGACGGGACAGCGACTGACCCCAGCCTCGCAGCCGCGGCAGCATGTACTGCATCTGCGCGAGCGCGACCTGCGCCTTGCCCTCTCGGGACTTGGCGTGCTGGGCGAAGATGTCCAGGATGAGGGCCGTACGGTCGATGACCTTGACCTTCACGACGTCCTCAAGATGGATCAGCTGGCCGGGGCTGAGCTCACCGTCGCAGATGACGGTGTCCGCGCCGGTCTCGATCACGATGTCGCGCAGCTCCTCGGCCTTGCCGGAGCCGATGTAGGTGGCCGCGTCGGGCTTGTCCCTGCGCTGGGTGACGCCGTCGAGCACGAGCGCGCCCGCGGTCTCCGCGAGGGCGGCGAGCTCCGCGAGGGAGTTCTCCGCGTCCTGCACGGTCCCCGAGGTCCAGACGCCGACGAGGACGACCCGCTCCAGCCGCAGCTGGCGGTACTCGACCTCGGTGACGTCCTCCAGCTCGGTGGAGAGGCCCGCCACGCGGCGCAGTGCCGCGCGCTCGGAGCGGTCGAACTGGTCGCCGTCCCGCTCTCCGTCGATCTCGTGGCTCCAGGCGACGTCCTCTTCCATCAGGGCATCGGCCCGAAGACCTTCGGGGTAGTCCTGCGCGAGGCGCTTGGTGTCCTGGGAAGGGGAAGAAGAGGAGGTCATTGGATCCTTACGTCGATGGGGGATGCAGATACGGCCTTCATGGTGTCCAACGTACGAGTTCCCCGGTGGATTCCCGGGCCCCGTGCCGCACCGTGCCGACCTGAAGATGGTCGCACGGTACGGCCCGTCTCGTCACCGCCTTATCCACCGGCTCCGGCCTTGCGCGCCGCGGCGCTGCCCGGCCCGGCCCTGTGCGACGCCGCCCTGTGCGGCGCGGCCTTGCCCGCGGCACCCTTGCCCGCGGCGCCCTTGCCCGCCTTGGGATGCGGCGTTTTGGGGGCCGCCGTCTGCTTCCAGTCCGGGTGGCCCGGCATCGGCGGGGTCTTGTCGCCGTAGAGCCAGCCGTGGAGGAACCCGCTCAGGTCGCGCCCGGCGAACCGGGACGCGAGCGCCACGAAGTCGGCCGTGGACGCCGTACCGTCCCGGTGCTCACGCACCCAGGCCCGCTCCAGGCGCTCGAAGGCGTCCCGGCCGATCTCCTGGCGCAGGGCGTACAGGATCAGCGCGGCGCCGTCGTAGACGTTCGGCCGGAAGATGCTGATCTTCTGGCCGGGATTGGGCGGCTTGGGCGCGGCGGGCGGGCCGCCGCTCGCACGCCAGCGGTCGGAGGCGCCGTACGCCGCCTTCATGCGGTCCGCCAGCGGCTTGTGCGCCGTCTCCTCCGTGTACAGGGCCTCGTACCAGGTGGCGTGTCCCTCGTTCAGCCACAGGTCGGACCAGCTGCGCGGGCTGACGCTGTCGCCGAACCACTGGTGGGACAGCTCGTGCACCATGATCGAATCGATGTACCACTTGGGGTAGGCGGGCTCGGTGAACAGTTCCTTCTCGAAGAGGGAGAGGGTCTGCGTCTCCAGTTCGAAGCCGGTGGCGGCCTGGGCCATCAGCACGCCGTACGTCTCGAACGGGTAGGCGCCGACCTTGCTCTCCATCCAGGAGATCTGGTCGGGGGTCTTCGCGAGCCAGGGTTCGAGGACCTTGCGGTCGTCGGCGGGCACGACGTCACGGATGGGCAGACCGTGCGGCCCGGTGCGGCGCACGACGGCGGAGCGGCCGATGGAGACCTGGGCGAGCTCGGTGGCCATGGGGTGCTGGGTGCGGTACGTCCAGGTGGTCGAGCCGCCGACCCGGTCCGTGTCGGCGGGCAGCCCGTTGGCGACGGCCGTGTAGGCGCTCGGGGCGGTGATCCGGAAGGTGAACATCGCCTTGTCGGAGGGGTGGTCGTTGCACGGGAACACCAGGTGCGCCGCGTCGGCCTGGTTGGCCATGGCGAGGCCGTCGGAGGTCCGTACCCAGCCGCCGTCCCGGTCCTTGGCGGGCATCGGGTCGCTGGTGTGCCGCACGGTGATCCGGATCCAGCTGCCCACGGAAAGCGCCTTGCGCGGGGTGATGACCAGGTCCTCGCCGGCCGCGGCGAAGCCGGCGGACCTGCCGTCCACCTCGACCGACTCGACCGTGCCATGCGCGAAGTCGAGGTTGAGGTGGTCCAGGGCGGCGGTGGTCCAGGCGTCGATGGTGGTGACGGCCTTCAGGGGCTTGTCGTTGGTGCCGGGATAGGTCAGGGACACGTCGTACGACGCGACGTCGTATCCGGGGTTGCCCAGGTACGGGAAGAGGCGGTCGCCGACACCCAGGGGGGTGGCCGGGGCGCTCGCGGCCAGGAGACAGACGGAGACGGCGGAGGCGAGGAGGGCGGCCTTGCGGTTGCGGGAGGTCCGGCAGGTCCGGGAGGACACCGAGGTCCTGAGGGTCGGCCGGCGGAACCGGGTGCGCGGGGTGAGCAACATGAACCACCGCTACCAGCGCGCGCGTCCGTTGCGGCGGCGACGCGCGCCCGGCCCACCCGAACGGGTTGACCGGGCGCGTGCTCAGGAGGTGGGTGCCTGGTGCTGCGCCCGGCTCACGTCGTACACGCCGGGCACGTTCCGCATCGCCCGCATGAGGGCCGGGAGATGGGCCGCGTCGGGGAGCTGGAGGGTGTACGTGTGGCGTACGCGCTGCTGGCTCGGGGGTTCCACCGTCGCCGAGACGATCTCGGCGCCTTCCAGTGCGATCGCCTCCGTGAGGTCGGCGAGCAGATGGGGTCGGCCGAACGATTCGGCGACCAGGGTGACCCGGCATTCGGCGGTGTCTCCCCAGCGCACGCCGACCTCCGCGCGCCCCGTGCCCGTCATCCGCGCCACCGCGGCGCACTCCACGCGGTGCACGGTGACCAGTCCCCCGCGCACGGCGAAGCCGGTGATCTCGTCGGGCGGTACCGGCGTACAGCACCGGGCCAGCCGCGCACCGGAGCCGGGACCGTCGAGCAGGACCTCGGCGCCACGGGGGCGGCGGGTTCCGAGGGGGCCGGCCGGGTCGACCGGGTCGGCCGGGTCGGCCGGGGGATCGGTCCGCCCGAGGAGTCCGTCGCCGCGAGCGAGGGCGTCGTCCGGGCCGGGAGCGTGACCGTCGGTGGGGGCGGAGCCTCGGCCGGTCCCCTCCGGATGGGCCGCCAGCCAGCGCTGGATGGCGATCCGGGCGGCGGGGGTGTGGGCGTGGTCCAGCCACTCCCTGGAGGGTTCGGAGGCCGGGTCCTGGCCCATGAGCAGCTGGACGCTGTCGCCGTCCTTGAGGACCGTACTGAGCGTCGCCAGGCGGCCGTTGACACGGGCGCCGATGCAGGCGTGGGCGTCCTCGCCGTACTGCGCGTAGGCGGCGTCCACGCAGCTGGCGCCCTCGGGCAGACCGAGCGTGCCGCCGTCGGGCCGGAAGACGGTGATCTCGCGGTCCTGGGCGAGGTCCTCGCGCAGGGTGGACCAGAAGGTGTCGGGGTCGGGGGCGGCCTCCTGCCAGTCGAGGAGACGGGAGAGCCAGCCGGGACGGGTGGGGTCGGCGCGCTCGCCGTCGCCCGCGGACTGCTCCTCCGAAGGAGGAGCGTAGGGATTGCCCAGCGCGACGACGCCGGCCTCGGCCGCCTTGTGCATCTGGTGGGTGCGGATGAGGACTTCGGCGACCTGCCCGTCCGCGCGGGCGACGGCGGTGTGCAGCGACTGGTAAAGGTTGAACTTGGGTACGGCGATGAAGTCCTTGAACTCCGAGACGACGGGGGTCATACAGGTGTGCAGTTCGCCCAGGACGCCGTAGCAGTCCGCGTCCTCGTTGACGAGCACCAGTACGCGGCCGAAGTCGGCGCCGCGCAGCTGTCCGCGCTTGCGTCCGACGCGGTGCACGGAGACGAAGTGGCGCGGCCGGATGAGGACTTCGGCCTGGATGTCGGCCTCGCGCAGGACACCCCGCACCTCCTCGGCGATGTCCGCGAGCGGGTCGTCGGAGCGGGCGGCGTTCTCGGCGATGAGCTCGCGGGTGTGCTCGTACTCCTCGGGGTGGAGGATCGCGAAGACCAGGTCCTCCAGCTCGGTCTTGAGGGCCTGGACGCCCAGTCGTTCGGCGAGCGGGATGAGGACGTCGCGGGTCACCTTGGCGATGCGGGCCTGTTTCTCGGGGCGCATCACGCCGAGGGTGCGCATGTTGTGCAGCCGGTCGGCGAGTTTGATCGACATCACGCGGACGTCGCTGCCGGTGGCGACGAGCATCTTGCGGAAGGTCTCGGGCTCGGCGGCGGCGCCGTAGTCGACCTTCTCCAGCTTCGTGACCCCGTCGACGAGGTAGCGGACCTCCTCGCCGAACTCCTCGCGCACCTGATCGAGCGTCACGTCGGTGTCCTCGACGGTGTCGTGCAGCAGAGAGGCCGTCAAGGTGGTGGTCTCGGCGCCGAGTTCCGCGAGGATCAGGGTCACCGCGAGCGGGTGCGTGATGTACGGCTCGCCGCTCTTGCGCATCTGGCCGCGGTGCGAGGACTCGGCCAGGACGTAGGCCCGGCGCAGCGGTTCGAGGTCGGCGTCGGGGAAGTGGGCGCGGTGGGCCTCGGCGACATGGCCGATGGCGTCGGGCAGTCTGTCGCGCGCGGCGGAGCCGAGCAGTGCGGCCCGGCCGAGTCGGCGCAGGTCGATCCGGGGGCGGGCCTTCCTGCGGGGCACTGTGGGCGCCACAGGACCCGGGGTCACAGGGTTCGCCTCCGCACTCATGGGCACCTCCGGCTCGTGGACCGGCGGACGGAGCCCCTATGGCGTGCGCGGCTCAGGGATGGCGACGTTCCCCCGTCCGTGCCGGTGCTTGATGCTACCGAGCCCATCGCGCCCGACTGACCGCCTCTCGCCGAGCGTGAAACGGATCACCCATTCGAGCGATGGTTTGGAGGTTTACGATTTTGCGCCACGTGACTCGCGGACGGCCGTGGTTTCGCACCGCCCCGGACGCCGGGACCCTCGGATCCGTACGTCCAGGACTGCCCGAGCCGCGTTTCGCGTCGTCAGCGGACCGCGTTTTCCAGCCACTCGGCGTCGAACTCGCCCTCGGCGACGATCACCGCGGGACCGGTCATCTCGATCTGGCCGTCGGGCCGCTCGGTGATGACGAGGCGTCCGCCGGGCACATCCACCGTGTATGTCGCGGGCGTACCGGTCACGGCCGGGTCTGCGCCGTCACGGCGGGCGGTGGCGACCGCGACGGCGCAGGCGCCCGTGCCGCAGGAGCGGGTCTCGCCGGAGCCGCGCTCGTGCACGCGCATCGCGACGTGGCGGGGGCCGCGGTCGACGACGAACTCGACGTTGACCCCGTCGGGGTAGGCGGCGGCCGGGCCGAAGGGCGGCGGGGTGAACAGGTCGCCGGCGTGCGCGAGGTCGTCGACGAAGGCGACCGCGTGCGGGTTGCCCATGTTCACGTTGCGGGCGGGCCAGCTGCGCTCGCCGACGCGGACCGTCACGTCCCCTTCGGGGAGGCGGGCGGCGCCCATGCCGACGGTGACGTCACCGTCCTTGGCGAGGTGCACGCTCTTCACTCCCCCGCGCGTGGCGATCGCGAGGTCCCCCTCGGCCACATGTCCGGCGTGCTGGAGGTAGCGCGCGAACACACGGACTCCGTTGCCGCACATCTCGGCGACCGTGCCGTCGCCGTTGCGGTAGTCCATGAACCATTCCGCTTCGGCGGCCATCCCCGCGGCCTCCGGGTGGGCGGCGGATCGCACGACGTGCAGGACGCCGTCGCCGCCGATGCCCGCGCGGCGGTCGCACAGGGCGGCGACGGCGGCGGGCGTCAGGTCGAGGGAGTTCTCCGGGTCCGGGACGATCACGAAGTCGTTCTCGGTGCCGTGACCCTTGAGGAAGGCGATCCGCGTGCTCATTCCTCGATCGTACGGGGTCGGGTCAGGGTCTTTCGTTTGGATCAGGCCGGATCAGGGAGCGGGGTCTGGTGCCGTGCATCGCAAGGCGGAGGAGGGCGTCATGGCGGAGCCATGGCAACCGACGACAACGCGGCTGGGGGTACCCCCTGCTCGAAGAGCTTGGGGGAGCGGCACCAGACCCCGCGAGCCCGGCATGATCCAAACGAGAGGCCCTAGCGGAGTCGGGCCACGCGCCACACCGCCAGGAACGCGATCACGGTCACGATCACGACGTAGCCGAGCACGACCCGCCAGTCGGGCCGGCGGCCGGAGCCCCGCGGGGGCAGGCCCGGCCAGGTGTAGCCCACGCGGCGGGCGGCCATCATGCCCCAGCCCGCGGCACAGGAGCAGATCAGCAGCCCCAGCATGGCGATCACGGCCCCGCTGTCACCGAAGTCGAAGGCGAGCGGGAAGGCGAACATCAGGGAGCCGACCGCGGCCAGGCCCACGATGGGCGCGAGCTGCCAGACGCGCAGCCGGCCCGGCGGGCGCAGGTCGACCTCGACCTCGGGGCCGCCCGCGAACATCTCCTCGGGCTCCGGGCCGTCGTCGGTCACGCCGCCCACCGTCTCGTCCGGCCCGTCGGGGCTCAGACGGTCCTCGCCCAGTTCCGGTTCGCCACGTTCGGTGGTGACGTGCTCGGTGTCTTGTGCGGTGTCGCGAGGGCCGGCCTCCATCGCCACGCGCCCTCCCAACTCGGACTCCACTTGGTCGATCGAAGCTCGATGATGGCATGGCGCCACAGGCCCCGATGACCGCCGGAGCATCCCGATGCCATGACGTGATCAGGCTGTGACCGGTCGTTCGACCAACGCCAGTGCGAGGTGCGGAAGTTCCGTGCGGTCCGCCGCGGCCCCACTCAACCAGTGCACGCGGGGGTCCCGCCTGAACCATGAATCCTGCCGGCGCGCGAAGCGCTTGGTGGCGCGTACGGTCTCGGCCCGTGCCTCTTCCTCGGTGCACTCCCCGGCGAGCGCCGCGAGGACCTGCTGGTAGCCGAGTGCGCGCGAGGACGTACGCCCCTCGCGCAGACCCTGCGCCTCCAGTGCGCGCACCTCGTCCACGAGACCCGCCTCCCACATCCGGTCGACCCGGCGCGCGATGCGCTCGTCGAGCTCGGGGCGGGCCACGTCCACGCCGATCTGGACGGTGTCGTAGACGGAGTCGTGGCCCGGGAGGTTGGCGGTGAAGGGCTGGCCGGTGATTTCGATCACTTCGAGGGCGCGGACGATCCGGCGGCCGTTGCTGGGCAGGATCGCCCGCCCCGCCTCGGGGTCGGCGGCGGCCAGCCGCGCGTGCAGCGCCCCGGAGCCGCGCAGGGCGAGCTCCTCCTCCAGACGCGCCCGGACCTCGGGGTCGGTGCCGGGGAACTCCAGGTTGTCGACCGCCCCGCGGACATAGAGGCCGGAGCCGCCGACCAGGATCGGCCAGCGTCCCCGGGCGAGCAGGTCGTCGATCCTGGCACGGGCCAGCTTCTGGTACTCGGCGACCGAGGCCGTGACGGTCACGTCCCAGATGTCCAGCAGGTGATGAGGGACGCCGTCGCGCTCCTCGGGCGTCAGCTTGGCCGTGCCGATGTCCATCCCTCGGTAGAGCTGCATGGAGTCGGCGTTGACGACCTCGCCGCCGAGCCGCTGGGCCAGAAAGACGCCCAGATCGGACTTTCCGGCCGCGGTGGGACCGACGACGGCGATGACGCGGGGTGCGGAGGGTGCGCTGCTCACCGCACCAGTTTCGCAAACCCCCCGACCACGCCTCGAACGGGTTACGTGACGGACCGCGTTCGGCGTCGTTGCCCGTTGCGTGGTTCCAGCCGCCCGGTTCGAGGGGCGGTGACCCGGGCGACGCAAACAGACGCACCGGGTGACGCGGGATTTCGCCCGCACGAGTAACGTATGGAGTGGATATGGGCGTTTTTGCACGGCTTCTGAGGAAGTCGAAGGCGACGGAGGAGGCGGCCACCGAGGCGCAGGCCGGCACGGAGCCCGGCGGAACCGACGCGGCGGGCACGGCGGAGGAAGCGGCGGCGACGAAGACGCCGGACGCGGACCGGGCCGAGGGCGCCGCGGCGGAGCCGGAGGCGGACGAGGCCGGAGCCGTCGGGGACGCCGCTTCGGACGGCACCGAGATTCCCCAGCAGCAGTCGGCGGCCCAGGCCGCGGACAACGAGGCCGGTGAGGGCGCCCGCACGTGACTGTCCGACCCCGGCCGCGGCGCCCTGGCGGCGAACGAGCCCTGTATCAGGAAGGTGGACCATGAGTTTCCTGCATCAACTGAAGGACAAGCTCGCCCCGGCCAAGGACAAGATGTCGGACCTGGCGCAGCAGCACGGGGGCAAGATCCAGCACGGTCTCGACAAGGCCGCGAAGGTCGTCGACGAGAAGACCAAGGGCAAGTACAGCGACAAGATCCACACGGGGACCGACAAGGCCAAGGGCGCCATGGACCGGATCGCGCACAAGGGTGGCAGCGAGCCGGGCGAAGGCTCGGCGACCCCGCCCGGGGCGCCGCCGCCGGCTTCCTGAACGACACTGCGGCACGGTGGTTCGGCGGACGGCCGAGGAGCGCGACGGCTCCCGGCCGTCCGCCGTTTCCCGAACTCCCCGGAGCCCCGAGCGGCTTCCTAGGACCAGGCGGCGACCACGTATCCCACCCCGTACGGCGCGTCCTCGTACAGCAGCGTGCCCGTGAGGTTCGCGCCCTCGGCCGCGCCCGCGAGGACCTGCCAGGGGGCGCGTCCGGAAGCCTTGAGCTCGTAGGCCAGTTCGGCGTCCAGGGCGGCCAGGGCCACCACGTCCGCCGAGCCCAGCGCCCGCGCGACCTCCGCGTCGAACGGCGCCGCCCGCTCGTCGAGGTAGCCCGGCGCCTTCAGGGTGCGGCAGGCGCTGGCGTCGCCCATCACCAGCAGCGCCACCCGCCCGGCCCGTGCGCCGATCTCCCGCCCGGCTTCGAGGCAGCGCTCGGGCGCGAGCGGTTCGCCCACGCCGAGCCCCTCGATCGGGGCGTCCGCCCAGCCGGTCTGCTCAAGCAGCCAACCGGCGACCGCCAGCGACGGCGGCAGCTCGCGCTCGGACGGCGCGCCGCCGCCCGGCCCCAGCCGCACGGAGAGGTCGACCCCGAAGCCGCGGAAGGAACCCCGGCTGCCCTGCGGATGCGGTCCGCGCCCGCTCTCGTCGGCGGGCCCGACCACCACCAGCCGGTCGGGGCGGGCGGCGGCGAGCACTCCGAGCGCGTGCGAGCACGCGGTGCGCGCGGCGTCCAGCTCGGCGGCGGCACCCGCGGCGACCTCGGGCACGAGCAGCGGCGGGCAGGGGCAGACTGCTGCGGCGACAAGCATGATCGGCAGCGTAACGCCGTACGGCGTCAGAACGTCACTACCCGGGGCGCACTTCAGTCACAGCCGCAGGCGCTGCCCGTGGCGGCCGGCAGCGGCTCGGGCACGCCGATCTTCGGCAGGCCGAGCATCACACCGGCCGGCTTCGCGGCCTTCGCAGCCTTGTCCACGTTGCGCTTCTCCCACGCGTCACCCGCGCTCGTGCGGCGCACACCGAGGACGGCGCCCTCGGCCAGGAGGTGGTGCGGAGCGGCGTACGTGATCTCGACGGTGACGACGTCGCCGGGGCGTACCTCCTCCTCCGGCTTGGTGAAGTGGACCAGGCGGTTGTCGGGGGCGCGGCCGGACAGGCGGTGCGTGGCGCCGTCCTTGCGGCCCTCGCCCTCGGCGACCATCAGCTGCAGGGTGCGGCCGACCTGCTTCTTGTTCTCCTCCCAGGAGATCTCCTCCTGGAGGGCGACGAGACGCTCGTAACGCGCCTGCACGACCTCCTTCGGGATCTGGTTCTCCATGGTGGCGGCCGGGGTGCCGGGCCGCTTGGAGTACTGGAAGGTGAAGGCCTGCGTGAAGCGGGCCTCGCGGACGACGTGCAGGGTCTGCTCGAAGTCCTCCTCGGTCTCGCCCGGGAAGCCGACGATGATGTCGGTGGTGATCGCGGCGTGCGGGATGGCGGCGCGGACCTTCTCGATGATCCCGAGGTAGCGGTCCTGCCGGTAGGAGCGGCGCATCGCCTTCAGGACGGTGTCCGAGCCGGACTGCAGCGGCATGTGGAGCTGCGGCATCACGTTCGGCGTCTCGGCCATGGCGGCGATCACGTCGTCGGTGAAGTCGCGCGGGTGCGGAGAGGTGAAGCGGACGCGCTCCAGGCCCTCGATGTTCCCGCAGGCGCGCAGCAGCTTGCTGAAGGCCTCGCGGTCGCCGATGTCGGAGCCGTACGCGTTGACGTTCTGGCCGAGCAGGGTGATCTCACAGACGCCCTCGCCTACGAGGGCCTCGATCTCGGCGAGGATGTCGCCGGTGCGGCGGTCCTTCTCCTTGCCGCGCAGCGCCGGGACGATGCAGAAGGTGCAGGTGTTGTTGCAGCCGACGGAGATCGAGACCCAGGCCGCGTACGCGCTCTCGCGCCGCGTCGGCAGCGTGGAGGGGAACGCCTCCAGGGCCTCGGCGATCTCGACCTGCGCCTCCTCCTGGACGCGGGCACGCTCCAGCAGGACGGGCAGCTTGCCGATGTTGTGCGTGCCGAAGACGACGTCCACCCAGGGCGCCTTCTTCACGATGGTGTCGCGGTCCTTCTGCGCCAGGCAGCCGCCGACCGCGATCTGCATGCCGGGCCGGGACGCCTTCCGCGGCGCGAGGCGGCCGAGGTTGCCGTACAGCCGGTTGTCGGCGTTCTCACGGACGGCACAGGTGTTGAAGACGACGACGTCCGCGTCCCCGTCCGAGCCCTCGGGGGCGCGTACGTAACCGGCCTCTTCGAGCAGCCCGGACAATCGCTCGGAATCGTGGACGTTCATCTGGCACCCGTAGGTGCGGATCTCGTAGCTCTTGGGTGCGTGCACGTCCACTGCGGGGCTCCGGTCGCTGCTGCTGGTCATGCGTTCAAGGGTAGGCCGTTCCGGGGACAGCCTTGTCGCGGTCCGTCGAGGAGCGGACCGGCACCGGGCGCCGGGGTGCCCGCCGTCAGATGAGGACGACCTGGTCGCCCCAGCCGTTGCGGGTCGCCTTCTCGAACCAGAGGCGGGCGGTGCCGTCGACGACGGCCGCCAGGCAGAGCCGCCAGCCGGTGCTCTCGCCCAGGCCGACCCGGCTCGCGTCGGCGGACAGCGTCAGGGTGGTCCACTCGCCGTCCCCGGTTCTCACCTGGACGCCGTCGGGCCCGGCCATGGCCACGGTGGGTCCGTCCCGGTGCCCGACGGCCGCCACGTCGGCCGCCGCCCGGTCGGTCAGGCGGGCCTGGGCGTCCCAGCCCAGGCCGTCGTGCTCCACGCGCTTCGGACCGCCGGACGGGAAGCCGAGCACGGCCTCCAGATCGCCCCAGCGGTTCACCGCGAGGGCCGCCCGCTCCGCTCGTCGGTCGTGGACGACCTCGCGCTTCGGTGGCGGCCCGGGCAGGCCGTGCCCCAGGCGCAGACAGGACACCGCGCTCCCGTCGTCGACGAGGACGGCGGTGCCGCCGTCCGTGTCGGGGGCCGCCGCCAGGACGCGTACGGCCGCGGCTTGTTCGGCGCGGTGCCGCACGAGGTCACCGCCGTCCGCCGGGTACCGCACCGCGCACAGGGCCCCGTCGTGCGCGGCGAAGGCGACGAGCTCCCCTTCCGCGGTACGGCACACGGCGAGACCCGAGGCTCCGACCAGACCGTTGCGCCAGCCCGCGGCGTCGCCGACGTGCAGGTCGCCCGCCAGGTCGAGGGCGAAGGCGACCAGCCGTCCCGTGCCGGTGTACCGGACGGCGACCTCGTGCACTCCCCTCGGCGCCCCCTCGTCGGGAGGCAGCCTCCCCGGGCGGGAGGCGGGGCCGGGTACGCGCAGGAACTCCACCCCGGCCGCCCCGCCCGCCGCCACGACCACACCGTCCGGGCCGTCGGCCAGCAGGTCCAGGCACCGGTGCCGGGCCGGCCGGCCGCCGTCCCGGAGCAGGTCCCGCAGCCGTTCCGCCCAGGGCAGCAGTTTCCACGGGCGCCGCGTGGGATCGTCCGCCAGCGGCGCGGCGGCGTGTGCCGCGGCCGCCGCGGAGTACCCGGCGAGCCGCAGCTCGTGCTCGAACCGCTCGCCCGCCCCGCCGGGCATCTGCTCGGGAGGAACGCCGAGGAGCACTTCCCGGACCAGCATCCCGACCGCGTAGCGCTCCGCCTCGGCCGTGGTGAGGTGCAGGTTCGCCGCCTTCTCCGGGGCCACGTAGCCCGGCGTGTGGATGGGTGCGGTGCGCGTGGTGTCCACCCGGTGGAGGAAGGCGAGGTCGATGAGCTGGACCCAGCCGTCCCGCGTGACCATGACGTTCTTCGCGGAGATGTCCCCGTGCACCCAGCCCCGGTCGTGCAGCCGGTCCGCGAGGGCACACAGCCGTACGAGGACGTCCGCGGCGGCGAGGGCGTCGTGGTTCCGGCCGGCCCACTGCCGCAGATTCCAGCCGTCGCACCAGCGCGTCACCAGATAGGAGGAGAGCGCGTCCGCCTCCGTGCCGGGCCAGTGCGGCGAGGGACCGACTATGGCCATCGGCACGACCAGGCCCTGGATGGCGAGGCTGTTGGCGTTGGCGGCACAGTCGTCCCAACGCGCCTGCCAGGTGCGCAGTTTCGCCGGATCGTCCTGGCGGGGAAGGATCTTGACCATCCAGTCGGAGGCGTCCCCGGACCGGTCTATGCGCCGGGCACGCCACGACTGGCCTTCCCCGCCCCGGTCGACGTACTCGTCCAGGACGAACTGGTCCGGGTTCTCCCGGCTGCCGAGATGCATCCCCGGCCGCCACACGACGTCGTCCACCGGCCGTCTCACAGCCTGAAGCGGGGCTGGAGCCCGAGCTGGAGCGAGCCGGACGGGCCACCCGCGGGCACTCCGGCCGTGCCGTCGGCCGACGCGACGTCGTACGGCAGATCGGAGTCGCCCGTACGCCCGTCGGTACGGTCTTCGCCGGGCGAACCGGCCGGGGGCAGCCCCTCCAGCTGTCCGGCCAGCGCCTCCACGAGGCCGGACAGCCGGTCGCAGCGCTCCAGGATCCACTCGTCCTCGTCGAAGGCCGTGCCGGGGGCGGTGAGGCGCTGGTGCTCGTCCCTGAGCCCGGACAGGAATCCGCGCAGACGCTGCAGTTCCGCGTCCACGTCCTTCGGCGGCGTCGCTCCGCTCTGCGAGAGCAGCGCCCGGCCGACCATCCTGACGAACGCCCTCGCGTCGGACACACCGCGCCGCCCCTCGATGCCCAGGGTCACGGCGTCCCAGAGCTGCCGCTGGTCCAGCAGCGGGGTCCGCAGCGCGGCCTGAGCGGCCTCGACACAGCGGGCGACCGCGGCGGACAGCCGTTCGCGGACGAAGTCCCGGCGCTGGGCGAAGTCCCGCGACTGCGCCGCCGTACGACCGGCCGCGAGCCGCGCCGCCCACTCGCGCAGCACCTCCGCCGTCCCCGCCGGCACACCGGACGCCGGGCGGGGGATGCGGGTCGTGGGAACGCGGCGTGACAGCCCCGCGCCGAGGCCGGAGAAGTACTCGTCCAGCACCTCGTAGCCACCGATGGCGGCGGGATCTCCGCCGCCGACCCGGACCAGCTCGGACAGCAGGGTGTGGTCCGGCCGCAGCGACTCGTGGTCCCGCACCCCGGACCGCGCGATCCAGCTCTCGTACATCGGGAGGGTGCTGATGCCGATCGCGTGCACCCGGATGTCCATGGCGGTGTGCAGGTGCTCCATCAGGCTCACCGGCTCCTGGTGGGCGTACACCACCTCACCGGCCCCCTGGTCGCCCTTCGGCGCCCAGTGCGCGCCGTCGCTCACCAGGACGATGAGTTTGTCGTTGCCGGGCTTCTGGTGGCGGTAGAGGAGGTTGGCCGCCTCGTGCAGGGCGTTGCCGATGTCGGTGCCCCCGGCCTGCGCCTGCAGCAGGGCGATGGCGTGCCGGAACGCCTCCGCGTCGGCCGGGGTCCCGGCGTCGACCTCCGCCATGCCGCCCTGGCGCGGGAAGACCTGCTCCGTCTCGTGGGTGAACTTCATCAGCGCGACCCGGGAGACCCGGCCGCTGACCTGGAGCCGGACGTCGAGCAGGTGCTGCAGCGCGTCCTGGAGCGTACGCATCCGGCTGACGCCCGCCGCGCGGTTGCGGGAACCCGTGAAGGTACGCCAGTCCCGCTGGGTGGCCGCGCGGGCCGCGGCGTACTCCCCCTCCCAGACGATGTCCTCGCACCCCATGGAACCGCTGCAGTCGGCCAGGATGACGATGTCGACGCCGCTGCGGGAGCCCGGCACGAACAGGTCCACGGTGGTGCGCGGGCCGATCTTCACGATCACGCCGACGCGGCCGCCGGCGTCGTACTGCCGCACCCGGAAGGGGACGGAGTCGACGTCGAGCCACAACTCCTGTTCGTCGGGCGGGATCCAGAGGAACCTGCCGATCAGTCCCGCCGTGGACAGTTCCTCCGTGGCGTCGTCCAGGGAGCGCTCGGTCGTGGACTCCAGCCGGACCGAGCGGGCCTCCACGACCGCGGCCGGGTCGAGTCGCCAGGTCGCCGTCTCCTCGGCGCCGGCGAACCCGGTGGTCCCGGCGAGGTCGTCGGGCAGGGCCAGCACGCCGGACGGCACCTCGTCGAGCGGCACCACTTCGACGGCGCGCGAGGTGCTGTCGTAGCCGGTGCCGACGGTGAGGACGGCGAGGCGGTCGTCCGGGGAGGCGCTCGCGGCCGGCCAGTCGGCGGTGGCGACACCGACGCGGTCCGCTGCCAGGACGCCTCCGGAGGGCACGATCACCGCCTTGGTGCCGGTCGAGTCCACCGGTCGTCCAGTCATCGTCGGCTCCGATCGCCCTCGAACTTCACATCCACGCCCAGCTCGTCCCGGTACCTGGCCACGTTCGCGCCCTTGGCGCCGATGAAGAGGCCGCGCAGTTGCGACGGAAGGTCGACGAAGAGGATGCCCCGCCGTTCCGTGACCCCGTTGCGCACGCGGGGTGCCTTGTACTCCACCAGCCGCAGCGCCGCCGCGACCTCCGGCCCTCTGCGCCCGTCCTGCTGCTCGACCAGCGCCTGTAGGCGCGACAGCAGTCGCTCGCCCTCCTTCGCCGTGCCCACCAGCGCGTCCAGTTCGCGCCGCCATCCCGCGTCGGCCCGGCGCAGGGCGTCGGCGGAGCGCCGGTCCCCGGCGGCCGAGCTGTCCTCGCACAGCCTTCTCAACAGGTCGTAGACGGCCGAGTAGTCGACGGCGAGACGCGGGTGCCCCGTGTTGCGCAGGTTGTGGCTGAAGGACACGAGCCTGGGGATCCGGTACTCGCCGCCGCGGCGGGCGGCGGTGGCGGCGATCTGCCGCATCAGCTCCGCCGGCTCCCAGCCGCGCAGCGCCGCGTAGTGCTGCCGGCACAGCCCCAGGCCGGTCTTCTCGCCGCCGAAGACCTGCCAGCGCAGGGCGTGCCGGGTGCAGGCCTGGCGCCCGCAGGAGCGGCCGGAACCGTCCACGATGTCGCAGGCCATGGTGCCGACTCCACGACACCCGCTCTGCTCGCAGACGGGGAACGCCAGCTGGTAGCAGGGCCGGCAGTAGTCGGTGTCCGGGTCCTCGGGGTGGCGGACGCGATGCGCGTCGCACCAGGCCGTCTTCGCGTGGCACCGGTCACCGGCGCACCGGAAGGTGGCCGGCTGTCCACAGGCCCGGCAACCGGGCCGGTGAACCGGGCAGTTGGTGGCGAGCGAGCCGTCCAGGATGACGACGTGCTCGTCGCAGACCCGGTCACCGCGCCCGCTGCCCGCGCAGTCGCGGCAGAGGAACGGCCCGTACGTCCGCGTGCCGGACTCGGCGCAGGTGCCGCAGCGGTAGGTGACGTTCGCGCGCTGCCGTACGGCGACGACGTCGAAGCGCGTGCCCTGGTCGGCGACCGTCACGCCGGGCCTCAGTCGTACGACTTCCACCGCGATGTCGCCGAACTGCGAACTCCACGAGTACGGGAAGCCCGTCCGCAGCGGGTGTCCCAGCAGGCCGGGCTCCAACTGCTCCCACAGTTCGGCGAACTGCTCGGCCCCGGTCGGGTTGAGCCGGGACGCGCGCAGGTCGAGCACGACCTCGACGTCACCGACCGGTACCGGGGTGTGCTCCGGATGTACGGCGGTCATGGCTGAGGCCTGTCCTTCCCCCGGTTCGGCCGGTCGCCCGTGCCCTTCTTCGGCTGCTGGCCCGGCCCGTTCCGGCGGTCTCTGTCCGGGCGGCCCGCGGAGCGGTCAGGTCGGTTTCCCGAACGGTCCGGGTTGTTTCCTGAGCGGTCAGGGTTGTTTCCTGAGCGGTCAGGGTTGTTTCCCGAGCGGTCAGGTCGGTTGCCCCGGTCCGGGCGGCCTCCCGAACGGTCCGCGCGACCCCCGGAGCCGTCCGGACTGTTTCCGGAGCGGTCAGGTCGGTCTCCGGAGCGATCCGACCGGTTTCCCGAACGATCCGGTCGACCTCCGGAGCGATCCGGGCGCTTTCCGGAACGGTCCGGGCGGCCACCCTGGCGGTCCGGGCGGTTTCCCGCGAGGTTCTGCGGGCGGTCGCGGTCGCGTCGGGCCTGACGTGTGAGTCCGCTGTCCAGGGCCTCGGCCCAGGCCTTCAGCATCAGCGGACCGCTGCCCGGGTACCGGGCCAGCACCGCGCCCAGCAGGGGCCCGCCGGGCCGTGGGTCGGTCAGCGCCTCGCGCACGGCCTCCGCCAGCATGCGCCGGCCACCGAGGTCCCGGGGCAACAGGTCCTGGGCGCGCAGCGGTTGGCCGCCCGGCAGCTCCACCAGGCACAGCAGGGGCAGGATCTCCTCCGGGGTGACGTCCAGCCGGCTGAACTCCGGCACCAGGTCGTCGAGGAGTGTGCGGACCGCCTGCCGGGCGGAGACCTTGCGCTCGCCGCGCTTGTCCTGGCCGCGGCGCTCGTGATCGCGGGAGCGGCCCCCGTCGCGCTCCCGGGAACGCTCCCGGTCGCGGGGCCGCTCGTCCTGCGCCAGCGCGGCGCGCAGCCCCTCGGAGATCACGCGGGCGCGGTTCTCCTCCAGCAGTTGCTGCGGTCCGTGTCCTTCGCGGCGCCCGTCCGCCACCAGGGAGCGCGCTCGCATGGCCAGGGCGCTCAGGAGCAGTGCGTGCGCCCTCGTGTCGGCCAGCGAGGTCTGCGCGTCCAGGCAGCGGACCAGTACGGCGTCGGCGCCGACCGCCGGGGAGATGTCCATGCGGTCCAGGTGGCTGATGCCGTCCCGGCGGCGTAACTCGGCTTGCACCCGGTAGAGATGATGCTCCGTCACCGAAGCGAGGAAGCGGGCGGCGAGGTGTTCGTGCGAGTCGGCGAGCCAGCGTGACCCGATGCGGTCACGGCTTCCGCCGGAGAGAAAGGCGCCCCGGCCGGCGATCGCGATCAGCAGGGGACTGTGCCTGCGCAGGAGGTTGCACAGGACCTCCTGCTCCACCGGATCGCCGGTGGCCAGCCAGTGCGTGTCGCCGTCCGGGGACACGGCCTGGCCGTCCAGGGACAGTCCGGGCGCCGTCAGCGCCCCGCCCGCCTGTCTCGCCGCCGCGTCGATGTTCCTCAGGGCCAGGCCCAGCGCCTCGAACGCGTCGCTGCGCGCGCCGCGGGTGCCCAGCCACATCATCGGCGTGATCAGCCGTAACAGCTCCGGGCGCCGCGGATGTCGTTCCAGCCGTAACGCGCCGCCCCCTGTGTCGGGCAGGCCCCGGTTCACCGCTGCCGCCAAGACGGCGCCCGCATCCGTGCCTTGGACCGCCAGCGCTTTGGCGAACGACTGCCGCGCGGCCCCCACCCGTGTCAAACTCACCAGCACGCAGGGCAGCCTAGCTGTGTGACGTGGCTCTCACAACGGACTTCGTCATCCTTCATCATCTCTTGTGACCTTTTGACGCGGCGGCTCCTCGAATGCCGTCGTCGCGCCTCCGGCGCCGCCGTAGTCCGGGTGCCCCGCTTCGGGGCTGTACCGCCGTCCGGACATCCTGATCGACACCGCGCCGGCGAGGATCAGTTGGTCCGGCGCGTTCAGCCGGGCGGTGTCGCCCGGCGGCAGCCGCCTGGGCTCGCCCAGCGCCCGGCCGCCCCAGCGTCGTACCTCGGTGCCGTGCGTCGAACCGATGTCACGGGCCGACAGCGTCAGCCCGTCGTCGAGTTCCAGCAACAGATGGTGGCGGCTGACGGCCGCGACGGCGCTCCGGTGCCTGCGGTCCAGTCCGTCCAGGTTGATGCCGTGCGCGAGGGCGCCGCGTCCGACTTCCACGCAGTCGCCCGCCTCCAGCGGGAAGCGCAGGATCTCCGACCCGTCGTCCTGCCGCGCGACGACGATCTGCCGCGAGGCCCGGCGCGCGCCCACCTGCACCAGCGGCCTGCGGCAGTTAGGGTCCGGGCACACCGGAGTGCCGGTCGCCCGGTCCACCGCGGGCCACAACAGGATCCGGTCCGGCCAGAGTTGGGCCAGCGCGCACCGGGACACGCACTTCCAGGCGAACCCCAGCACGGCCTTGCGGTCCTTGAGCCCGTCCCGGACCAGTTCCTTGTCCTCCTCGGCACGCGACACGACCTGTCCGGCCACCGGAACGATGCCGCTCGGCCCGAACCCCAGCCCCGCGCCCTCCCTTCGCCACGCGTGGAACCGCTCGGCCGCGCCCTCGATCCACGGGTGCCGCCGCCGCATGTCGACGAACTTGTCCCGGCTGATGACCCGCAGGCCGTCCTCCTTCGCCCTGGTCAGCAGTACGGGGTCCGCGTACGGCACGGCCACGAGCTCGCCCGAGCGGCACATCCGGTCGAACGCGCGTCGCTCCCCGGCCGGGAGCTCATACCGCAGAGCCCGGTCCACCACGCATTCCAGCCGCGTCCGTGCGCCGTACAGCCCGCGCCAGGCCTCGGTCAGCCGTCTCAGCCGGTCCAGTCGGGGCGCCTTCGACCACGGCTCGATGTCGCCCGCCCAGCAGACGTTCGACACATCGACAACGGCGTGCATCTCCGGCATGGCCGCGTTCGCCTCCGATCCGTTCGTCCGGCGTGGCCACGATGCCCCATCGGTACGCGACCCGGCCGGTGAACCACGGTTTACGCAAGAGGAGTTCGGCACGTTCGGCCGACCAACAGGCGTTGATATCCTCGGCATTGGCCACCCGACGGAGCGGCATCCGGCCACAGCGAGGCCGAAAATCACCGTGGGGCAGGTCACTTCGAGATGTGACCGGAATGCGGAGGCTGCGTGTGCCACTCGTGGCATGCTCATGTCTTGTCATATGGTTACCGGCCGGTACTACCCGGCGGTGCCTTCTCGCGACCCCCCACCTTCAGGACTGACCTTGCGCAGACGCACAGGGCGCACGTATGCCCTCATGCCCGCCTTGGCCGTGATCACCCTCCTCATCGCCACCGGCTGTTCCTCCTCCTCGCCGCAGGACGCGCGGCCGGTGGCCGACCAGAGCCAACAGGCCCGTACCCCGGAGGCGACCGCCACCGCGGCGGCGGACCACTCGCTCTCCGTCGCCGCCGCTCCCGCCGCCACCGCGACCGCCGCCGCGGGCCCCGCCGGCTCGGGCAGGCCGGCGCACAGGACGACGCTCAAAGTGAGCGCGTACGACAACAAGACGCGACGCGCCGTCATCTCCAGCAAGAAGAAGCCGGGTTCGGCTTCACCGTCCCCCGGCTCCTCCCCCGCCCCGCGCGAGGCCGCTGTCGGTGACGTCATCGCCAGCGCCCCCGCGCCGGGCGCGCCGCACGGTCTGCTCGCCAAGGTCACCAAGGTGATCGGCGAGACCGGCGCGGGCACGGAGGTGCAGACCGAACCGGCCGCGCTCAACTCCGTGCTCGGCGACGACACGGCCAAGGGCACCGTGCCCGTCGACCCGGCCGCCTTCGACGTCACCAAGCTGCTGCCCGACGTGAAGGTCTCCTGGTCCAAGACCGGTGATGTGCACATCGGCCCGAAGGGCGCCTCCGTGCCCCTCGGCAGCCTGCGGCTCGACGTCTCCGCCGAGGTGCCGACGGCCGAGGGCGCCCCCGTGTCGGCGGCCGCCTCGGTGTCCGGCTTCGTACAGGTCGCCCCGCAGGTCGACTTCAAGTACGGCGGTGCGGGCACCGACGCGGCGCCCGGCTCGGCCTATCTGGGCGTGTCCGGTGACTGGAAGTCGGGCTGGGCCGTCAAGGGCCGCGCCGCCGCCTCCACCGCCCCGCTCAGGATCCCGTTCGCCAAGCTGCACGCCGACCCGGTCCTCCAGGTCGGCCCGGTCCCGGTGGTCGTCAACCTCGACCTGACCTGCTACTTCCAGATCAGCGCCGACGGCAAGGTCACCGTCGACGTGGAGCAGAGCCTCAAGGGCGACTTCAAGGCGGGCGGCACCTTCGGCGCCGGCAAGGGCTGGACCCCGGTCAGCTCCTCGGACATGACGAGCACGCCGGTCCGCTCCACGCTGACCGCCGCCGGAAACGTGAAGGCGGCGCTCGGCGCCGAGGCCTCCGTCGGCCTCTACGGCACCGTGGGCGTCTCCGCCGACCTGGCGCCCTACCTGCGCGGTGAGGCCGCGGGGACGGTGACCACCTCCTCCGACACCCCCGGTGCGCGGTTCACCGGCACCTGGGGTCTGTACGGCGGTGTCGATCTGTCCGGCACCCTGCGGCTCCAGCTGTCGATCTTCGGTACGCCGGTGTTCCAGCGCAGCATCCCGCTGGGCGCCCTGCACCGCGAGTGGAAGCTGGCGGGCACCGGCGTCTGAGCCGTGTCAGGCGTCGCCGGGGGCCCAGCCCTGGCGGCGCAGCTCGGCCGACACGTCCGGCGCCACATAGTGGTCGCCCTTGAGGACCTTGCCGTCGGCCCGGCGTGCGACCTGCCCGTCGGGCCCCAGCTTGCTCATGTTGGAGCGGTGGATCTCGGCCAGCACCGCGTCCAGGTCGATGCCGTGCACCAGGGCGGTGCCGTACGCCACGTAGACCACGTCGGCCAGCTCGTGTGCGAGCCGGTCGAGAGGGCCGACCGCGACCTCGGCGACCTCCGCTGCCTCCTCGGCGAGCAGTTCCCACCGGTGCGCGGCCAGCGCGGGGGACACCTCGCTCGGCGTGCTGCGGGTGTCCAGGCCGAAGGCACGGTGGAATTCATGGACGAGGCGGGCGGGCGAGGAGGTCATACGGCGACTGTAGCCGCCGCCACCGACAGGCCCCCGCGCGCGCACCGGCCTGGTCAGGACCCTGGGGCGCCTGGCAGGATCGCGCGCATGTCCACTGTGTTCCCCGGTATCGGCAGGCGCCGCGCGCTTCAGGGCGCGGCCGCCGGCTTCGTCGCTTTCGGGCTGCTGCTGTGGTGGCTGCTGCCCCTGGGCGAGGACCCTCCGGGCGGAACCATCGTCTTCAGCACCGGAACACCGCGCGGTGTCTACCAGGAGTACGGCGAGCGGCTGCGCTCCGAGCTCGACCGGGACATGCCGGACCTGAAGGTGACGCTGCTGAACAGCGCCGGTTCGCAGGAGAACGTGCGGCGCGTGGCGACCGGGCGGGCCGACTTCACCATCGCGGCGGCCGACGCGGTCGAGACGTACGAGCTCCAGCACGGCAGCGGTGCCGGGCGGCTGCGCGGTGTGGCCCGGCTGTACGACGACTACGTACAACTCGTCGTGCCGCGCGACTCGGACGTCAGGAACGTCTCCGACCTCAGGCACAAGCGGGTGGCGATAGGGCTGCCCAACTCGGGCGTGCGGCTGATCGCCCAGCGGGTGCTCAGGGCCGCGGGGATCGACCCCGCCAAGGACATCAAGCCGATGTCCGACGGCATCGACACCGGGCCCGGCCGGCTGAAGAAGGGCAAGATCGACGCGTTCTTCTGGTCCGGTGGGCTGCCCACGAAGGGCCTGGTCGAACTGGCCCGGACGTTCGACTTCAAGTTCGTGCCGATCGGCGGCGACCTCGTCGCCCGGCTCCACACCGAGGGGGACGCGGCGCGGTACTACCGGGCCACCAATATGCCGGAGTCCGCCTACCCCTCCGTCCAGCAGGGCTCCACCGTACCGACCATTGCGGTGTCGAACGTTCTGATGACCCGCAAGGACATCGACCCCCGCCTCACGGAGTGGGTGACCCGCACCGTCATCAAGAGCCGCGACGGCATCGGGGCGCACGTCCACTCCGCCCAGCTGGTCGACCTGCGTACCGCCATCTACACGGACCCGCTCATGCTGCACGAGGGCGCGCGCCGCTACTACCGCTCGGTCAAGCCGTAACCGCCGACGACGCGGCACCGCACGGGTGCCTGTCCGCGGGCCCGGTCACGGACCCTCGCGGTCGGCCTCCTGGTCCACCAGCCCGCTCCTGGGCACCGTCACCGTCACCCGCAGGCCGTGCGGCTCGTGGTGCTCGTACGCGATCGAGCCGCCGGCCGCGCCGAGCAGGGCGCGGGTGATGGACAGGCCCAGGCCGGAGCCCTTGACGTTCTGATGGCGGCCGCTGCGCCAGAAGCGGTCGCCGACGCGGGCGAGTTCCTCGTCGGTGAGGCCGGGGCCGGTGTCGGTGACGTCGACCGTCGATGTGGCGCCGTTGGAGGCGACGGTGACCTCCACGGTGCCGTCCTCGGGCGTGAACTTCACCGCGTTGTCGATCACCGCGTCCAGCGCGCTGGACAGCGTGATGGGGTCGGACCATGCCGTGGTGGGCGGGCAGTCGCCGGTCAGCCGCACGCCCCTGGCCTCGGCGGCCGGCGCCCACGCGGCCACCCGCTCGGCGGCCAGCTGGCCGATGTCGGTCAGCCGCAGGTTCGCCTCGGCGTGCTCGGCCAGCGCCAGGTCGAGCAGGTCGTCCAGAACCTGCGTGAGGCGCTTGCCCTCGGTGCGGACCGAGGCGATCTCCTCGTTGTCCTCGGGCAGTTCGAGGGCGAGCAGCTCGATGCGCAGCAGCAGCGCCGAGAGCGGGTTGCGCAACTGGTGCGAGGCGTCGGCGACGAAGGCGCGCTGCTGCTCCAGGACGTCCTCGACGTTGTCCGCCATCTCGTTGAACGAGCGGGCCAGCCGCCGGAGTTCCGGCGGTCCGCCGGCCACCGCGACCCGGGACTTCAGCCGTCCGGTGGCGATGTCATGGGTGGTGGCGTCGAGGACGCGGACGGGCCTGAGCACCCAGCCGGTCAGGCGCAGCGCGGCCCCGACGGCCAGCAGCATCGCGGCGATCTCACCGGCCCCGATGAGCAGCCAGCCACGCAGCGTCCGCGACCGCATCGGCCCGGTGGGCGAGTCGGTGACCACCACGGCCACCACGTCGCCGTCCCGGATCACCGGCGAGGCGACGATGAGGCGGTTGCGCTGCCAGGGCCACACCTGCTGCGGGTCGTGGCTGCGGCGGCTGAGCAGGGCCTCCTGGAAGGCCTCACGGACCTCGCCGGTCAGCGGGAGGAACCAGTCGTCCGGGGCGTTGGCCATCGCCGCGCCGCTGCGGTAGAAGACGCCGGCCCGGATGCCGTAGACCCCGTAGTAGCTGCTGAGTTCGCGACGCAGGGTCTCGGTGCGCTCGTCCTCGGTGCTGAGGGGCGATCCGGTGGGCCGGTCGGTGACGAACTGGGCGAGCGCGGCGAAGCGTGCCGTGTCGTCGATCCGGTCGACGACGACCTTCTGCTGCTGGGCCGCCGCGAGGCTGACGGCGAGCGGCAGGCCGAGCGCGAGCAGCACGGCGGCCAGCAGGACGATGAGCAGCGGGAGGAGACGTGTGCGCACCCGTGCCCGCTACGCGGCCGGGGCGACGAGCCGGTAGCCGACGCCGCGTACGGTCTCGATGAGCGCGGGCATCCGCAGCTTGGCGCGCAGGGAGGCCACGTGCACCTCCAGGGTGCGCCCGGTGCCCTCCCAGCTGGTGCGCCACACCTCGCTGATGATCTGCTCCCGCCTGAAGACCACTCCGGGGCGCTGGGCGAGCAGCGCGAGCAGATCGAACTCCTTGCGGGTCAGCTGGACCACCGAACCGTCCACGCTGACCTGACGGTTGGGCAGTTCGATGCACACCGGACCGAGGCGCAGCGCGCCCTCGCCGCCCGGTGCCGCGTCCTCGTGGGCGGTGCGCCGGCTGACGGCGTGGATCCGGGCGAGCAGTTCCCCGGTGTCGTACGGCTTCACCACGTAGTCGTCGGCGCCGAGGTTGAGGCCGTGGATGCGGGACCGTACGTCGGAGCGTGCGGTGACCATGATGACCGGGGTGCTGGTGCGCTTGCGGATCTTGCCGCAGACCTCGTAGCCGTCCTGGTCGGGCAGGCCCAGGTCCAGCAGGACGACACCGAAACCGGCACCTTCGGGGACGAGCGCCTGGAGCGCCTCCTCGCCGCTGCGGGCGTGCGTGACGTCGAATCCGTGCCGCGCGAGGACGGCGGACAGGGCCGCCGCGACGTGGTTGTCGTCCTCGACGAGCAGCAGTCTCATCCCGGCCCCCTCCGGTTCAGCGTTCGTATGATCTTGGTTCGTGGTCGGCTTGTAGAAAACGCGCGCACGCGCGCGAGTGCACCAAGGCAGTCACGCTGATGGACGATGATTGCGTCAAGAGGGTTCCGGTTACCCGCAGGTTCCGTTACGCGGCCGATACCTGGCCCGCCCACAACTGCTACGACACGTGTCCGATTGCTATCGGATCGTGATGCTCAGATTCCCCTCAGATGTAATGACGCTGGTCATTCGGGGTTACTACATTCCTCCGAAACCGAGGAGGACGGAGCCCGAAAGCGATGACCGAAGTATCGGTGGCCAAGCAAGACGTGGCCGCGACCGGCGAACTGGTCGTCCTGAAGAGCGTCAACAAGCACTTCGGCGCGTTGCACGTACTCCAGGACATCGACCTGACCATCGCCCGCGGCGAGGTCGTCGTGGTCATCGGACCCTCCGGGTCCGGTAAGTCCACGCTGTGCCGCACCATCAACCGCCTGGAGACCATCGACTCGGGCACCATCACGATCGACGGAAAGCCGCTGCCCCAGGAGGGCAAGGAGCTGGCCCGGCTGCGGGCGGACGTCGGGATGGTCTTCCAGTCCTTCAACCTCTTCGCGCACAAGACCGTGCTCGAAAACGTGATGCTCGGCCAGATCAAGGTCCGCAAGGCGGACAAGAAGCAGGCCGAGGAGAAGGCCCGCACCCTGCTCGACCGGGTGGGCGTGGGCACTCAGGCCGACAAGTACCCCGCGCAGCTCTCCGGCGGCCAGCAGCAGCGTGTCGCCATCGCGCGGGCCCTGGCGATGGGCCCGAAGGTCATGCTCTTCGACGAGCCGACCTCGGCCCTGGACCCGGAGATGATCAACGAGGTCCTCGAAGTCATGCAGCAGCTCGCCCGTGACGGCATGACGATGATCGTCGTCACCCACGAGATGGGCTTCGCACGATCGGCTGCAAACCGAGTGGTCTTCATGGCGGACGGTCGCATCGTCGAAGAGGCTGCGCCCGACCAGTTCTTCAGCAATCCGCGCAGTGACCGGGCCAAGGACTTCCTGTCGAAGATCCTGCACCACTGACGGCACCTTCCCGCGCCCCGGACGACCCGGGCCTCCCGCCAGACGGCCCGCTTCTCCTCACCAGACAAAGGATGTTCAGATGAAGCTCCGCAAGGTCACCGCCGCCTCGGCCGCCGTGCTCGCCCTCTCCCTCGCCGCCACCGCGTGCGGCTCGGACAAGAAGGACGACGGTGGCTCCTCCGGCGGCGGCGGCAAGATCAAGGTCGGCATCAAGTACGACCAGCCCGGCCTCGGCCTGAAGCAGCCGGACGGTTCCTTCTCCGGCTTCGACGTCGACGTGGCGACCTACGTGGCCGGCAAGCTGGGCTACAAGCCGAACCAGATCGACTTCGTCGAGACCAAGAGCGCCGACCGCGAGAACGCCCTCTCCCGCGGCGACGTGAAGTTCATCGCGGCCACCTACTCGATCAACGACGAGCGCAAGCAGAAGGTCGACTTCGCCGGCCCCTACCTGCTGGCCCACCAGGACCTGCTGGTCAAGAAGGACTCGAACGTCACCAAGGCCACGGACCTCAACGGCAAGAGGCTGTGCTCCGTGACGGGTTCCACCTCGGCGCAGAACATCCACGACACCATCGCCCCGAAGGCCAACCTGAAGGAGTACAGCGGCTACTCGGAGTGCATCGCCGCCCTGCAGAGCGGCGCCGTGGACGCGGTGACCACCGACGACTCGATCCTCGCGGGCTTCGCCGCGCAGGACAAGTACAAGGGCCAGTTCAAGCTCGCCGGGCTCAAGCTCAGCAACGAGAACTACGGCATCGGTGTGAAGAAGGGTGACACCGCGACCCTCGACAAGATCAACAAGGCGCTGGAGTCGATGGTCAGCGACGGCTCCTGGAAGACGGCGGTCGACAAGAACTTCGGCCCGGCCAACTACAAGAACGAGCAGGCGCCGAAGATCGGCCAGATCGTCAAGTAAGGCCGGCTCCAGCTCCGCGGGGTTCCCCGGGCGCGCCGTCGCCCGCCGCGATCACGGCGGCGGCGCGCCATGCCCTCCCCATACGCCACACACCCGGAAGCGCGGGAGATCGTGTTCGACTTTCTTGAAGGTTACGACGTCCTCGGGGCGTTCTGGATGACGGTGAAACTCACCGCCCTCTCCGCCCTGGGCTCCCTGATCTGGGGCACCCTGCTGGCCGGGATGCGGGTCAGCCCGGTCCCGCTGATGCGCGGGTTCGCCACCGTCTACGTGAACATCGTCCGGAACATCCCCCTGACGGTGATCATCCTCTTCACCTCGCTCGGCCTCGCCGACATCTTCGGCATGACGCTGGGCGCCTCCGACTTCAAGGTCCAGGGCTTCCGGCTGGCGGTGCTCGGTTTCATCGCCTACACCGCGGCCTTCGTCTGCGAGGCACTGCGGTCCGGCATCAACACCGTGCCGCTGGGGCAGGCCGAGGCGGCCCGCGCGATCGGGCTGAGCTTCAGCCAGACGCTCCGGCTGATCGTGCTGCCCCAGGCGTTCCGCTCGGTCATCGGCCCGCTGGCCAACGTGCTGATCGCGTTGACCAAGAACACCACCGTGGCGGCGGCGATCGGCGTGGCCGAGGCCGCGTACCTGATGAAGTCGATGATCGAGAACGAGGCCCAGACGCTGCTCGTCGGCGCGGTCTTCGCCTTCGGGTTCGTGGTGCTGACCCTTCCCACCGGCCTCTTCCTCGGCTGGCTCGGCAAGCGCATGGCGGTGAAGCGATGAGCTCCGTTCTGTACGACACCCCCGGCCCCCGGGCCAAGCGGCGCAACGTCGTCTTCTCCGTGGTCTTCGTCCTCGTGCTCGCCCTGGTGGCGTGGTGGGTCTGGCAGAAGATGGGCGACAAGGGCCAGCTGAAGTGGGACCTGTGGGAGCCGTTCACCACGTCAGAGGCGTGGACGACGTATCTGCTGCCGGGCCTCGGCAACACCCTGAAGGCCGCCGCGCTCGCCATGGTCATCGCGCTCCCGCTGGGCGCCTTCTTCGGCATCGCGCGCATGTCGGACCACCGGTGGGTGCGGGTTCCGGCCGGGGCGGTGGTCGAGTTCTTCCGCGCGATCCCGGTCCTGCTGCTGATGCTGTTCGCCAACGAGTTCTACGCCCGCTCCACGGACGTCACCAGCGACGACCGGCCGCTGTACGCCGTCGTCACCGGCCTGGTGCTCTACAACGCCTCGGTGCTCGCCGAGATCGTACGGGCCGGCATCCTCGCGCTCCCCAAGGGGCAGACGGAGGCAGCCCACGCGATCGGCCTGCGCAAGGGCCAGACGATGACGAGCATCCTGCTCCCGCAGGCCGTCACGGCCATGCTGCCGGCCATCGTCAGCCAGCTGGTGGTCATCGTGAAGGACACCGCGCTGGGCGGCGTGATGATCGGCTACACCGAGCTGCTCAGCGCGCGTCAGACGCTCGCGGCGAACTACGCCAACGTCATCCCCAGCTTCATCGTGGTGGCGATCGTCTTCGTCGTCGTGAACTTCGCCCTGACCAGCTTCGCGAGCTGGCTGGAGCGCAGGCTGCGGCGCAGCAAGCGCGGTACGGGCGCGGTCCTGGCGCCGGACACGGTCGAGGACAACCCCGCGGCGATCAACGGCTCCTACGGGGCGGGAACCTACGCTTGACGATCAGTCAACCCGTATGACCCGTACGGAGGGCAGTGGCATGATCGCCACTGCCCTCCGTCGCTTGACGCAAACCCCTCCAATGGGTTGCATACGTTCTGTGATCGTGCACCCCGCTCCACCTTCGTGTTCACCCACGTCCGTCAGGGCACCGCTGCGGGCAGGGGGCGCCGCGCCGTGGATCCGGTGATCATCGTCGGAGCGGGGCCCGTCGGGCTCACGCTCGCCCTGGCGCTGGCGCGTCAGGAGGTGCCGTGCGTGGTCCTCGACGAGGGCCCCGGCAAGGACGAACCACGAGCCGCCCGCACGGTCGTCCTACGTGCGGACACCGCCGCGCTGATCGAGCGGCTCACCGGCGTCCCGCTCGCCGGACAGGGCGTGCGCTGGGCCGGATGGCGCTCGGTCCGGCGCAGGCAGGTGATGCGCGAGATCGCCTTCGACGACGCCGAGCCCGCGCCCCTGCACCTCGCCCAGCACGTGCTGACCGCCGCCCTGCGCACCGCGCTCGCCGCCCGGCCACTGGCCAGGATCGCCGTGGACAGCCGCCTCGACACGATCGAGCAGGAACGCTCCGGCGTCACCGCGCACACCCGGGGTCCCCAGGGCACCTGGTGGCGCGGCAGTTACCTGGTCGGCTGCGACGGCCCCCGCTCGACCGTGCGCAAGCTCCAGGACATCCGCTTCCCCGGCCGTACGGCGGTCGAGCGATACGCCGTCGCCGCACTGCGCGCGGAACTTCCGTGGACCGACCAGGCGTTGCTCCATCGGATGCCGCCGTGGCGGACGTCCGGGCCCTCGGCCGGGGAGGTGACCGCCCGCCCCCTCCCGGAGAGCGTGTGGCGCCTGGACTGGCTGCTGCCGCCGGGCAAGGACCTCGTCACGCCCGAGCTCCTGCTCGCCCGCATCCGCGAGACCCTCGCGGGCTGGACGGACGGCACCACCCCGCCGTACGAACTGCTCGACACCGGCGTCCACACGGTGCACCACCGCCTGGCCCGCAGGTGGCGCGCCGGCCGGGTCTTCCTCGCCGGGGACGCGGCGCACCTGCTGGGCGCGCTGGGCACCCAGGGGCTCGACGAGGGACTCAGGGACGCCGACAACCTCGCCTGGAAGCTGGCCCTCGCCTGGCACCACGGCCCGCACGAGGCCCTGCTCGACAGCTACCAGGCGGAGCGGCGCGCGGTGGTCGCCGCCCGGCTGCGCGCCGCCGACCAGGTCCTGCCGGTGCTGCGCGGCGGTGGCGGGCTGCGCGCCTACGTCCCCGGTACCGCCCGGGGCCAGGACGTGCTGCTCATGGACGGTCACCTGGGGCGCGGCCCGCTGGGGGCGCCGGGGACGTACGCCCACTCGCCGCTCGCGCCCCGGCACTTGGAGGCGGAGGTGGCTCTCGACACGCCGCCGGGCGCGCCGGTGGCCGACGTCCGGGTCACGGCGGAGGACGGCACCTTCGTACAGCTGCGGGACCGGCTCGGGCGCGACGCGCTGCTGGTGGTCCTGGTCGCGCCGGGTACGGGCGTGTGGGACCGCAAGCACTGGGTGACCGCCGGGGTCATGCCCCGGCTGGCCGCCGCGGTGACCGCGCTGCCGCACCCGGCCGAGCTGCTGGTCGCCGAGAGTTACCCGGGCGCCCCCGCGCACTCCGTGCTGCTCGTACGCCCCGACGGCCACCTGGTCACCGCGCTCAACGGGGTCCGCCCGGCCGATCTGTACGCGGCCGCGGAGGCGACGCTGGGCGGTGCGGCGAAGCCGGAGACGGAAGTCGAGGCGAAGGCAAACACGGAGGCGAAGACGGAGGCGGAGGACGAGGCACAGGCCGAGGCCGGGGCGGGCTCGCGCGCGCGTTGACCCGGCCTGTGATCACCCTCCGGTCCACATGGTGACGGTCAGTTGACCGGTCCGCACCGGCATGGTGTACTCCGGATCGTGACCGACACCGATGTGCGCCTGTGGCGGAGGGTCCATATGGACCTCGTCCGCTACGCGGGCTGCGTGTGTCGCCCGTCCTGCTGAATTCGCACCCCTTCTTCTCCCCGGGCGCTGCCCAGCGCCCCCCTTGGCGAACGCACCTCAGGACGGTGTACGTGTCTGTCTCACCCTCTTCTCCCCCGTCTCTCCCTTCCTCTCCCTCCGTCGCCCCTCCCGCCGCCGTCGTCGCTTCCGCGCCCACGCAGGCGGACCTTCTCGACTTCGTACGGCGCACCGCGGCCGACGCCGAACTGATCGCCTCGCTCCCGCTCGACCCGGAGGGCCGCACCTGGGTACGGCTCGAAGGGCCCGGCGGCAGCGAGGCCTGGCTGATCGGCTGGCCGCCCGGCACCGGCACCGGCTGGCACGACCACGCCGACTCGGTCGGCGCCTTCCTCACCGCGTCCGGCGAGCTCACCGAGAACTCGCTCGCCGCCCGGCTGCCCACCGACGGCTGGCGGACCCTGGAACTCACCGACGGCGTGGACCGCGAGCGCCGGCTGCCGGCCGGGCAGGGGCGCTCCTTCGGCCGGCACCACGTCCACGAGGTGCTCAACCTGTCCGCCGACCGGCACGCCGTCTCCGTCCACGCCTACTACCCGCCGCTGCCACGGATCCGCCGCTACAGCCGCAGCGGCCCGGTGCTGCGCCTGGAGCAGGTCGAGCGACCGGAGGACTGGCAGTGAGCGGGCCGGGCGAACAGCCGCTGGGCATCGACGAGTTGCTGACACGCGTGCGGAAGCGCTACCGGCGCGTCGAACCGGGAGAGGCGTTTCGGGCGGCTCGGGCCGGCGAGGCGCTGCTGGTCGACATCCGGTACGCGGCCCTGCGCGAGCGGGACGGGGTGATCCCCGGTGCGCTCGTCGTCGAGCGGAACGAACTGGAGTGGCGCCTGGACCCCGTGGGCAGCCATCGCGTCCCCGAGGCCACCGGTCACGATCTGCGCATAGTGGTGATCTGCAACGAGGGTTACGCGTCCAGCCTCGCGGCCGCCTCCCTGCACCAACTGGGCCTGCACCGCGCGACGGACCTGATCGGCGGCTTCCAGGCCTGGAAGTCGGCGGGCCTTCCGGTGACACCGTGACGCGCTGATCCCGTCGGGCCGGCGCCGGGACTCGTCCGCCTCGGCACCCGTCGGCGTGGGCACCGGCCGCGCCGACACCCGTCGGCGTCAGAACTCCTCGCCCTCCAGGAACTCCGTGTCCTCGCCCTCCTCCTCCAGCGCCTGGCGGACCACCCGGAGGGCCATGCCCTCGGGGTATCCCTTGCGGGCGAGCATGCCGGCGAGGCGCCGTATCCGCTTGTCGCGGTCGAGGCCGCGGGTGGCGCGCAGCTTGCGGTCCACGAGCTCACGCGCCGTCTCCTCCTCCTGCTCGGAGTCGAGCCGGGAGACAGCCTCGTCGATCAGCGCCGAGTCGACGCCCTTGGTCCGCAGTTCCCGCGCGAGGGCCCGGCGGGCGAGGCCGCGGCCGTGATGCCGGGACTCCACCCAGGCATCGGCGAACGCACTGTCGTCGATCAGGCCGGCCTCCTCGAACCGGGACAGCACCTCCTCGGCCACCTCGTCCGGGATCTCCCGCTTGCGCAGGGCGTCCGCGAGCTGCTTCCGCGTGCGCGGGGTCCCGGTGAGCAGGCGCAGACAGATCGCCCGCGCCCGCTCAGCCGGGCCCCCAGGGGACTCCTCCTTCTCGGCCCTCGACAAGGAGAAGGAGCCCCCGTCCTCTTCGGACGTCTCCCCGAAGCCGCCACGCCCCCGACGTCCACGCGGGCCGCCCTGGTCACGCCGCCCACGTCCACCGCGCCGCGCACCGCCGCGCGGCTCGTCGCCGTACGGCCGCCCGTCCGGGCCGGTGCCCGGATCGCCTCCGTACGGCTCAGCGCCCCCGTACGTCCCACCGTGCCCGAGCGGTTCGGCACTCCCGTACCGCTCGCCCCCCGCGTATGGCTCGGTGTCCGCGTAGGCGCCGTCGTCGCCCCCCGTACCGTCGCCCGTCCGGGCGGGGTCCGCGCCACCTCTCCCCCGGCGCCGCTCCCGTGCGGCGTCGAGGTGGGCGTACTCGGCCCAGTCGGTTCGTCGTGTCACGGGTCAGCTCTTGGCTGCGGCGGCCTTGGGCTTGGTGGCCTTGGCGGCTGCCGGAGCGGCGGCCGGCTTGGCGGCGTCGTCCGTGGCGGTCACCGCGGCGTCCGCGCCCGGCTCGGCGGTGGGCTCCTCCGGACGCACGCCGACGCCCAGCTTCTCCTTGATCTTCTTCTCGATCTCGTTGGCCAGGTCGGGGTTGTCCTTGAGGAAGTTGCGCGCGTTCTCCTTGCCCTGGCCGAGCTGGTCGCCCTCGTACGTGTACCAGGCGCCGGCCTTGCGGACGAAGCCGTGCTCCACGCCCATGTCGATCAGGCCGCCCTCGCGGCTGATGCCCTGGCCGTAGAGGATGTCGAACTCGGCCTGCTTGAAGGGCGGCGCGACCTTGTTCTTGACGACCTTGCAGCGGGTGCGGTTGCCGACCGCCTCCGTGCCGTCCTTCAGGGTCTCGATGCGGCGGATGTCGATACGCACCGAGGCGTAGAACTTCAGCGCGCGGCCACCGGTCGTGGTCTCCGGGGAGCCGAACATCACGCCGATCTTCTCGCGGAGCTGGTTGATGAAGATCGCGGTGGTCTTGGACTGGTTGAGCGCGCTGGTGATCTTCCGCAGGGCCTGGCTCATCAGACGGGCCTGGAGACCGACGTGGCTGTCGCCCATCTCGCCCTCGATCTCCGCGCGCGGGACGAGCGCGGCGACGGAGTCGATGACGATGAGGTCGAGGGCGCCGGAGCGGACCAGCATGTCCACGATCTCCAGGGCCTGCTCGCCGTTGTCGGGCTGGGAGAGGATCAGGTTGTCGATGTCGACGCCGAGCTTGCGCGCGTACTCGGGGTCGAGGGCGTGCTCCGCGTCCACGAAGGCGACCTGGCCGCCGGCCTTCTGGGCGTTGGCCACCGCGTGCAGGGTCAGGGTCGTCTTACCGGAGGACTCCGGGCCGTAGATCTCCACGACACGGCCACGCGGCAGGCCGCCGACACCGAGGGCCACGTCGAGCGCGGTCGACCCGGTCGGGATGACCTCGATGGGCTCCCTCGACCGCTCGCCCATGCGCATGACCGCGCCCTTGCCGAATTGCCGTTCAATCTGTGCGAGCGCGGCGTCGAGCGCCTTCTCGCGGTCGGTTCCTGCCATGGGTTCCACCCGATTTGCTTGAGTCGATCGCTTCACGTCAAAGACGCTAACGCCTGCCACTGACAATGCGCCCCGACGCCGGCCCGGCCTGTGGATAACTCGGGCACTTCTCCACGCAAACCATGTCGAAATCCCCGTCGAGAGCCTCGCCTGAGCTTCCATAAGAATGGATGTTCGATTTTCGTGTCAAGCGCACCACACGCCTCTGCCGAGCGTGGCTCCTCGTCTACTCCTCGCGGTGTACGGCAGGTGTCTTCGGCCGGACGACGACCGTGCGGGAGGCTCTCGGGAGCCTTGGGGTCATGCTCATGGCCACGAAGAAACCGCGCCCCGTCGAGCGCCTCTGCCACGCGACCGGTGCGGCCCTCGTCCTCTGCGGTCTCGCGCACCTGGTGGTGTTCGCCGTCGACGGCGGCCCCTGGGACGGTCCCGTCTCCTGGCGCAAGCCCGTCACCTTCGGGCTCTCCTTCGGGGTGACGCTGATCGCGGTCACCTGGGTGACGTCGTACCTGCGCGTCGGGGAGCGGCTGCGCACCACGCTGCTCGCCGTGTTCGCCGCCGACTGCGTGGTGGAGGTGGGCGGCATCATGCTGCAGGCCTGGCGTCGGGTGCCCTCGCATCTCAACATGGAGACCCCCTTCGACACGGCGGTGTCCATGACGCTCGCGGTGGGCGGGGGCGTCCTGGTGGCGCTGCTCACCGTCTTCGCGGTCGTGTCCTTCCGACGCCGGCCCGTGGGGCCCGCGGGCATGCCACTGGCCGTGCGCTCGGGGTTCGCGATCCTGCTCGTGGCGCTCGCCTCCGGCGCGGCGATGATCGCGCGCGGGGTGGTGCTCACCCGGACCGGACACCAGGAGGCGGCGTACCACTCGACGGCTCCGCTCAAGCCGCTGCACGGGGTGAGCCTGCACGCCGTGCTGGTCCTGCCCGCGTTGGCGTGGCTGCTGTCCCGCACGTCCTGGAGCGAGCGAGTGCGCCGGCGGATCGTGGCCGCGGCGGTCGGGTGTTACGCGGCCGCCGTCGCCGGTGCCGGGGTGTGGGCGGTGCTCACGTACTGAACCCGCTCGCCCCGGTCAGGAGGAGGCCTCCTCCGCCCCTCTCGTCTCGGGCTCGGGCATCCCCGGTCCCCGTGGCCACATGCCCCGCACGCGCGCGAGGAGCCCCGGACCGGCCGTCACGCGGCTGCGGTGCCCCTGCACCCGAGGGTCGTCCGTGACGTCGTACCGCTTCACGTAGGCGCCCAGGAAGGCCTGCAGCGTGGCGACCGCGGGGATGGCGATCAGCGCGCCGACGGCGCCGAGCAGCGCGGTGCCCGCGATCACCGACCCGAAGGCGACCGCCGGGTGGATGTCGACGGTCTTCGAGGTCAGCTTGGGCTGGAGCATGTAGTTCTCGAACTGCTGGTAGATCACGACGAAGACCAGCACCCACAGCGCGTACCAGGGGTCGACCGTGAACGCGATCAGCATGGGCAGCGCGCCCGCGAGATACGTGCCGATGGTGGGGATGAACTGCGACACCAGACCCACCCAGACACCGAGCACGGGCGCGTAGGGCACGCCCAGCGCCTCCAGCAGGATGTAGTGCGCGATGCCGGAGATGAGCGCCATCAGCGCGCGCGAGTAGAGATAGCCGCCGGTCTTGTCCACGGCGATCTCCCACGCGCGCAGCACCTCGGCCTGGCGGGCGGGCGGCAGCACGGAGCACAGGGCGCGGCGCAGCCTCGGCCCGTCAGCGGCGAAGTAGAACGAGAACAGCGTGACGGTCAGCAGCTGGAACAGTCCGCCGAGCACCTGGGCGGACACGTCGAGCACGCCGGCCGCGCTGTTCTGCGCGTACTTGCGCAGCCAGTCGGAGCGCAGCAGGCCCTTTTGGATGTCCACGCGCTTGAGGTCGCTGTGGAAGGTCTGGTTGATCCAGTGGATGACCGAGTCGAGGTAGTCGGGGAAGCCCTCGACCATCTTGATGATCTGGCCCGCGAGCATCGAGCCGAGCAGCACGATGAACCCGGCGCTGACGATCGCCAGGCCCAGGAAGACCAGGAAGGTCGCGAGCCCCCGGCGCATACCGCGGGTGGCCATCCAACTCACCGCGGGCTCGATGGCGAGGGCCAGGAAGAACGCGATGAGGATGTTGATCAGCAGGGCGGTCAGCTGGTGGAAGGCCCAGCTGCCCAGCTGGAAGGCGGCGACGAGGGCGAGCGCGAGCACCATGGCGCGGGGCAGCCAGCGCGGCATGCGGGCGCCCGGCGCGGCGGCGCCCTCGGCCGGAGGCCGGGTGGGCGGCGTCGTACCGAACGGGGAGGCTTGCCGGGCTATCGGCCCGGTGTCGTCAGTGGGTGCCACGGTGCAAGTCTCGCCCACGCCGCCGACAACCCGCTGCCCCCGTGCGATCTTCGTGACCGATCAGCGCTGCTCCCCCGGAACATTCATCACCACGCAGACCACGCGCCACACGTCCTTGGCCTCCCAGCCCGCGTTCAGCGCCTCGTGCACCGTCCGCCCGCCGAGCTCCGCCATCACATGATCGCGCGCGAAGGTGTCGGCGTACCCCACACCGAAGTGTTCCGCCATCCGCTGCCAGAAGACCGTCAACCGCATGACCCCAGTATCCCGCCCCTGAGAGTGGGGCCTGCCCGGGACCGCTTGCCGAGACCGCTTTCCGCCCTACGGTCTGACGCATGCCCGAAACAGGAGCCTCCCCACTCCCGCCGACGTCCGCCGCGCCCTCCGCTCCCCCGGCGCGCTCCCCGCTCTTCCGTGCCGAGCAGTTCGTCTGGCTCACCGCGCGCGTGCTGGAGCAGCGCCTCTTCGCCCATCACTTCCTGAACGGCGATCCGGACCCGGTGGAGACGGCGCTGGACGCCTATCGCAACGAGGACGGCGGGTACGGCCACGCCCTGGAGCCCGATCTGCGCGGACCGGTCAGCCAGCCGCTGCACACCGGCCACGCGCTGCGCGTCCTGGATGCCATCGGGCGCTGCGGCGGGCAGCGGGTGGAGCGCGTGTGCCGCTATCTGACGTCCGTCTCCACCGCGGACGGCGCCCTGCCCGCGGTCCATCCCGGTCAGCGCGGCTATCCGGCGGCCCCGTTCATCCCGATCGTGGACGACCCGCCGAGCGATCTGCTGGCCACCGGGCCGGTGGTGGGCCTGCTGCACCGCAACGAGGTCTGGCACGCCTGGCTGTTCCGGGCCACCGACTTCTGCTGGCAGGCCGTGGAGTCCCTGGAGAAGTCCCATCCCTACGAGGTCGAGGCCGCGGTGGCCTTCCTGGACGCGGCACCCGACCGCTCGCGCGCGGAGGCGGCCGCCGACCGTCTCGGCCGCCTGGTGCGCGAGCACCGGCTCGCGGCGCTGGATCCGGAGCGGCTCGCGGACCAGCCGGTCGCGCCCGGCTACGCCCCCGGGGAGCACCACTTCCCGTACGACTTCGCGAGGACCCCGCAGTCGCTCGCGCGCGCGTGGTTCACGGACGACGAGATGACCCGCTCCCTGGACCACCTCGAAGCCGAGCAGCGGGAGGACGGCGGCTGGCCCGTCCGCTGGCGCCAGTGGGCCCCGGGCGCCGCTCTGGAGGCCCGCCCCATGGTGACGATCGAGGCCCTGCGCACCCTCCGCGCGTACGGCCGCTTCGTGGGTTGACGCGACGGCCTCCTTCTCGGACGGCCGTCACCCGCCGACGGCGCTCACCCTCCGAGGGCGCGCACCCCCGCCGTCACCACCACGGCCGCCGCGACGACGAGCAGGAACGGGGCACGCAGCACCAGCGCCACGGCCGCCGCCGCGAGCCCCGCGGCCCGGGCGTCCAGCACGAGGGCGTGTCCGTCGGCGAACGTCTGCTGCGCCGTGAGGGCGGCGAGGAGGGCGACCGGCAGCAGGGCGGCGAGCCGCTTGACCAGCGGCCGTTCGAGGGCGGCCGCGGGGACGAGCAGCCCGGCGAGCTTGACGGCGTAACAGCCCAGGGCGGTCACACCGATCGCGATCCAGATGTTCAACGGTCTCCCCCTGGCGCGTCCGAGACACCTGATCCGTCCGACACATCCGATACGTCAGGCACAGCTGACACATCCGATGCGTCTGGCACAACGGTTCTCGCGCGGCCGCCCCGGCGGCCCTCCGCCCACAGGGCGACCGGGGCCGCGAGCGCGGCCACCAGGACCGGCACTCCGGCGGGCAGGACAGGCAGCAGGCCGAGCCCCAGCAGCACGGCGAGGCCCGCGACGGCGCGCTCCGTGGCGGTCTTCACCATGGGCGCGAGCAGGGCCAGGAACACGGCGGGCCCGGCGGCGTCGAGGCCCCACGCGTCCGTGTCGCCGATGGCCTGGGCGCCCAGTGCGCCGAGCAGCGTGGTGAGGTTCCACAGCACGTAGAGGCTCAGCCCGGTGACGGTGAAACCGAGGCGCGCGCTGCGCCGGCCGGGCTGGGCCAGGGCCACCGCCGTGGTCTCGTCGATCACCCACTGGGCGGCGAACGGCCGCACCGCGCGCGGGAGGGCCAGCAACTGTGACAGGCGCAGCCCGTAGAAGGCGTTGCGCACACCCAGGAAGAAGGCGCCCGCGGCCGCCGTGAGCGGGTTGCCCCCGGCCGCGAGCGCGCCCACCAGGGCGAACTGGGAGGCGCCGGTGAACACCAGGAGGCTCAACGCGCAGGTCTGCGGCAGGCTCAGCCCGCTGCCGGCCGAGGTCACGCCGAAGGCGAACCCCGACAGTCCTACGGCGACCCCGACTCCCAGGGCGTCCCGCACGACGGCGGCATCCGGTTTTCCTCCGCCTTCGGCGGCCATGTCTGCGAGAGCTGTTTGTTCTGCCACGCGTCGGACGTTACGTGCGGCCGCCGCCCCGGGTCTTGTACGTTCTTGCGCTCGCGCTGGTACGCCCCGGGCGGCACGCCGACGATCCGGGCGAAGTGGCGGTTGAGGTGCGGCTGGTCGGTGAAGCCGACGGCGACGGCCGCCTCGGCGGGCGTGGTCCCGGCGTCCAGCAGGTGCCGGGCGCGGCGCACGCGGGCGTCGGTCAGCCAGGTGTGCGGCGGCATGCCGTAGGCGTCGCGGAACGCCCGCAGCAGCGCGAAGGGACTGGTCCCGAGGTCGGCGGCCAGCCGCTCCAGCGTGGGCGGCTCGGCCATCCGCTCCTCGAGTACGGCACGCGCGCGTGCCGCGATCCGGGTCCCGGCCGTGCGGACCTCGCGCCGGGGCAGCGGTCCGCCGTTGAGCCGCAGCAGGCGGGTCACGGCCACCCGCAGCATGGTGTCGGCGGCCAGCGCGTTGCCCTCGTCGGTGGCGCGGAGCACCTGGTGGACCAGGCCGACGGTGTACGGGTCGTCGAGCACCGGGCTGACGAAGCCGGGGGTACCGCGGATCGTGGTCGTCTCGGCGGCGATGGCGGCCACCACTTCGGGCGACGGGTAGACCGCGCCGTACCGCCAGCCCTCGGGAACGCCCGCCCGCCCGGTGTGCGGGGTGTCCGGGTTGACCAGCGCGAGGGCTCCCGCGCCGGCATGGACGTCGGTACCCCGGTGGTGGAAGACCTCGACGCCGTCGGCGATGGCGGCGATCACGAAGTTCTCGTGGGTGTGCCGGACGAAGGTCTTGCGGATGTACCGGGCCCGGAGCAGGTCGACACCGGGCAGTTCGGCGTACTGCCAGTGCCGCGCCCGCTCGCCCGAAGCCACCATGCGCCCATTCTCCGCCACACCGTCCGAGCCGGACGACCGAGATCCCGCGTCTGCCCGCGTTGGCCCGGGCCGGCGGCTTTGTCAGTGGTCGGGTGCAGGATGGACGCATGGTCAGCTCCGCACATCGAGCCCTCGACGGCTTCTCCCCCGCGACCCGCGGCTGGTTCACGGGGGCGTTTTCCGCGCCCACCGCGGCCCAGGCGGGCGCTTGGAAGGCCATCGCGGAAGGCTCGGACGTGCTGGTGGTGGCCCCGACCGGCTCCGGCAAGACGCTGGCCGCGTTCCTCGCCGCCCTGGACCAGCTGGCGTCCGCACCCCCGCCCGCCGACCCGAAGAAGCGCTGCCGCGTTCTGTACGTGTCACCGCTGAAGGCCCTCGCGGTCGACGTCGAGCGCAATCTGCGCAGCCCGCTGACCGGCATCCGCCACGAGTCCGTCCGCCTGGGCCTGCCCGAGCCCGAGGTCAAGGTCGGCATCCGCTCCGGCGACACCCCGGCAGCCGAGCGCCGCGCGCTGTCCACCCGCCCGCCGGACATCCTAATCACCACTCCGGAGTCCCTGTTCCTGATGCTCACCTCGGCCACGCGCGACGCGCTGACCGGCGTGGAGACGGTGATCCTGGACGAGGTGCACGCGGTCGCGGGCACCAAGCGCGGCGCGCATCTGGCGCTCTCCCTGGAGCGGCTGGACGAACTGCTGCCCAGGCCCGCCCGCCGCATCGGCCTGTCCGCGACGGTCCGCCCGGTGGACGAGGTGGCCCGCTATCTCTCGCCCCGCCGCAAGGTGGAGATCGTCCAGCCGAAGTCGGGCAAGGAGTTCGACCTGTCCGTCGTCGTCCCGGTCGAGGACCTCGGCGAGCTGGGCGGTTCCCCGGTGGCCGACGGGTCCGAGGGCGCGGAGCGGCCCTCGATCTGGCCGCACGTGGAGGAGCGGATCACCGACCTGGTGCAGGCCCACCGCTCGACGATCGTGTTCGCCAACTCCCGCCGCCTCGCCGAGCGCCTGTGCAACCGGCTCAACGAGATCGCGTACGAGCGTGCGACCGGCGAGCCGCTGGACGAACACCACGGCCCCGCCGAGCTGATGGGCGGCTCGGGTGCGGCCCAGGGCGCGCCCCCGGTCATCGCCCGCGCGCACCACGGCTCGGTCTCCAAGGAGCAGCGCGCCCTCGTCGAGGAGGACCTCAAGGCCGGCCGCCTGCCCGCCGTGGTGGCCACCTCCAGCCTCGAACTGGGCATCGACATGGGCGCGGTGGACCTGGTCGTGCAGGTGGAGTCGCCGCCGTCCGTGGCCTCCGGCCTCCAGCGCGTCGGCCGTGCGGGCCACCAGGTGGGCGCGGTCTCCACCGGTGTCGTCTTCCCGAAGTACCGCGGCGACCTCGTCCAGGCCGCGGTGGTCACCGAGCGGATGCGGTCGGGCTCCATCGAGTCCCTGAGGGTCCCCGCGAATCCGCTGGACGTCCTCGCCCAGCAGCTCGTCGCGATGACCGCGCTGGACACCTGGCAGTTCGACGACCTGCTCGCCGCCGTCCGCCGCGCCGCGCCCTTCGCCTCCCTCCCGGAGTCCGCGTTCACCGCGGTCCTCGACATGCTCGCGGGCCGCTACCCGTCCGACGCCTTCGCGGAGCTGCGCCCCCGCGTGGTGTGGGACCGGGTCGCCGGCACGATCACCGGCCGCCCGGGCGCGCAGCGCCTCGCCGTCACCTCCGGCGGCACGATTCCCGACCGCGGCCTGTTCGGGGTCTTCCTGGCCGGCGCGGACCCCAAGAAGGGCGGCGGCCGGGTCGGCGAGCTCGACGAGGAGATGGTCTACGAGTCCCGGGTCGGCGACGTCTTCACGCTCGGCACCAGCTCCTGGCGCATCGAGGACATCACCCGCGACCGCGTCCTGGTCTCGCCGGCGCCGGGCGTACCGGGCCGGCTCCCGTTCTGGAAGGGCGACCAGCTGGGGCGCCCGCTCGAACTGGGCCGCGCGGTGGGCGCGTTCCTGCGCGAGGTCGGCTCGCTGTCCAAGGAGGACGCCCGGCTGCGCCTGCTGGCCGCCGGCCTCGACACCTGGGCCTCCGACAACGTGCTGTCGTATCTGGACGAGCAGCGCGAGGCCTGCGGCCACGTCCCGGACGACCGCACGATCGTCGTGGAGCGCTTCCGCGACGAACTGGGCGACTGGCGGGTCGTCGTCCACTCCCCGTTCGGCGCCCAGGTCCACGCCCCGTGGGCGCTCGCCCTCGGCGCCCGTCTGTCCGAGCGGTACGGCATGGACGCGCAGGTCATGCACGCCGACGACGGCATCGTGCTGCGGCTGCCCGACGCCGATCTGATGGGCCTGGACCTGCTCGACCAGCAGCCCATGAAGGCGGGTACGGAATACGACGCCGACCAGGCCCCGGTCGGCGCGGCGGACGTGGCCTTCGACAAGGGCGAGGTCGACCAGATCGTCACCGACCAGGTCGGCGGCTCGGCCCTGTTCGCGTCCCGGTTCCGCGAGTGCGCCGCCCGCGCGCTGCTGCTGCCGCGCCGCAACCCCGGCAAGCGCACCCCGCTGTGGCAGCAGCGCCAGCGCGCCGCGCAACTGCTCCAGGTGGCGAGCGAGTACGGCTCCTTCCCGATCGTCCTGGAGGCGGTCCGCGAATGCCTCCAGGACGTCTTCGACGTCCCCGGGCTCGCCGAGCTGATGGGCGACATCGAGTCCCGCAAGGTCCGTCTGGTCGAGGTCACCACCCCCGAGCCGTCCCCGTTCGCCCGCTCCCTCCTCTTCGGGTACGTCGCCCAGTTCCTGTACGAGGGCGACTCCCCGCTCGCCGAGCGCCGGGCCGCGGCGCTCTCCCTGGACTCGCGGCTGCTGGCCGAGCTGCTGGGCCAGGCGGAGCTGCGCGAGCTGCTCGACGCCGAGGTGCTGACCGAGCTGGAGCAGGAGCTCCAGTGGCTCACCGAGGACCGCCGGGTGAAGGACGCCGAAGGCGTCGCCGACCTGTTGCGGCTGCTCGGCCCGCTCACGGACGCCGAACTGACCGAGCGGGGAGCCGATCCACGGTGGGCCAAGGAGCTGGCCGGTGCCCGCCGCGCCATCCGGGTCCGGATCGCCGGAGCCGAGCACTGGGCGGCCGTCGAGGACGCGGGCCGGCTGCGCGACGCCCTCGGCACGGCCCTGCCGGTCGGCGTCCCCGAGGCCTTCACCGAGCCGGTCAAGGACCCGCTCGGCGACCTTCTGGCCCGCTATGCCCGCACCCACGGCCCGTTCACCTCGGCCACCGCGGCCGCCCGCTTCGGCCTGGGCGTGGCGGTCACCGAGGGCGCCCTGCACCGGCTCGCCGCGAACGGCCGGGTCGTACAGGGGGAGTTCCACCCGGCCGGGATCGGCCAGGAGTGGTGCGACGCGGCCGTGCTGCGCCGACTGCGCCGCCGCTCGCTGGCCGCGCTGCGGCACGAGCTGGAGCCGGTGCCGCCACCCGCGCTGGCGCAGTTCCTGCCGCAGTGGCAGCACATCGGCAAGGGACACGGTCTGCGCGGGATCGACGGACTGGTGCGCGCCATCGAGCAGTTGCAGGGCGCGTCCGTGCCCGCGTCCGCCCTGGAGAAGCTGATCCTGCCGTCGCGCGTGGCGCAGTACACCCCGGCGATGCTCGACGAACTCACCGCCGCCGGCGAGGTGGTGTGGGCCGGGGCGGGCGCGCTGCCCGGCAAGGACGGCTGGGTCTCCCTCTACATGGCGGACGCGGCCCCGCTGCTCCTGCCGCCGCCGCACCCGCTGGAGCCGACCGCGCTCCACCAGTCGATCCTGGACGCCCTCTCCGGAGGGTACGGCCTGTTCTTCCGGCAGATCGCCGACCAGGTCCGGGCCACCACCCACCCCGACGCCACCGACCCCCAACTGGCCGACGCCGTCTGGGACCTGGCCTGGTCCGGGCGGCTGACCAACGACACCCTGGCCCCGATGCGCTCGCTCCTCGGCTCCGGCCGCACGGCGGGCTCCACGGCCCACCGCGCCAAGCGCACGGTGCCGCGCGGCCGCTACGGTTCCCTGACGGCGGCGGCCCGCCCCGCCTCGCGCGGCGGGCCGCCGACCGTCGCGGGCCGCTGGTCGCTGCTCCCGCAGCGCGAGGCGGACGCCACGGTGCGCGGCCACGCGCTCGCCCGCATCCTCCTCGACCGGCACGGTGTGGTGACCCGGGGAGCGGTCGCCGCGGAGGGCGTCGAGGGCGGCTTCTCGGCCGTGTACCGGATCCTGTCCGTCTTCGAGGAGAGCGGTCAGGCGCGGCGCGGCTATGTCGTGGAGGGGCTGGGCGCCGCCCAGTTCGCGATGGACGGAGCCGTGGACCGCCTGCGCGCGGTGGCCAACGCCCGCGAGCGGGGCGACGGTCTGGTGCCCGCGCCCGGCTTCGCGGACGGCGACGCACCGGGCTTCGGCTCCCCCACCGGCGGGACCGACGCCGACTTCGGCGTCACGGGCTTCGGCGCTACGGGCTTCGACAGCACGGGCTTCGACGGCGCGACGTTCGACAACGCAGGCCTCGACGGCGACTTCGACTGGCCGGCCGAACCCCGCACCGCCCCGGGCGACTACGTCTCCCCCAAGGACTTCGCCGCACCGGGCTTCGGCGGCCCACGAGGCGGCCCCAGCGGTCCCGCCCTCCCCTACGGCTACGGCGACCGCCGCACCCGTACGCCCTCCGCCGACACCCGGGCCGTCGTCCTCGCGGCAGCCGATCCCGCGAACGCGTACGGAGCCGCTCTCTCCTGGCCCGAGCCGCCGACCGGCGCCGGGCACAAGCCGGGTCGCAAGGCCGGATCCCTGGTGGTGCTGGTCGACGGAGACCTGACGCTCTACATGGAGCGCGGCGGCAAGACACTGCTGGCCTGGCCCTCCGCCCCGGACACCACGCCCACGGAGGACCCCCGTCTGCGGGCGGCTGCGGAGGCCCTGGCGGCGGCCGCCCGCGCGGGCACCCTCGGCACGGTCACGGTGGAGCGGGTCAACGGCGCCTCGGCCCTCACCTCCCCCTTCGGCACCCTGCTGGAAGGAGCGGGTTTCATCGCGACCCCGCGCGGACTGCGGCTGCGGGCATGATCAGCGCGGCACCGCGGATCGCGGCCGTGTCACCCTTGACCCATGCCCGAAGGTGACACGGTCTGGCAGACCGCGAAGCGGCTGCACGACGCCCTCGCGGGAAGCGTGCTGACCCGCAGCGACCTCCGGGTGCCCAAGTACGCCACGGCCGACCTCACCGGCCGTACGGTCCTGGACGTCACCCCGCGCGGCAAGCACCTGCTGACCCGTATCGAGGGCGGCCTGACGCTGCACTCGCACCTGAAGATGGACGGCTCCTGGAAGGTCTACGACAGCGGCCGGCGGTGGAGCGGCGGCCCGGCGCACCAGATCCGGGTGATCCTCGGCACCGAGGACCGCACCGCGGTGGGCTACCGCCTCCCGGTCCTCGATCTCCTGCGCACCAGCGACGAATCACGCGCCGTGGGCCATCTCGGCCCCGACCTCCTGGGGCCGGACTGGGACCCGGACCTGGCGCTCGCCAACCTGCTCGCCGACCCGGCCCGTCCGCTCGGCGAGGCCCTGCTCGACCAGCGCAACCTCGCCGGCATCGGCAACATCTACAAGAGCGAGCTCTGCTTCCTGCTCGGCGCCACCCCGTGGCTGCCCGTGGGCGCACTGCCGGCCGGTCTCGCCGCCCGGCTGCCCCTTCTCGCCCAAAGGCTCCTGGAGGCCAACCGCGAGCGCCCGGTGCGCAGCACCACAGGGCACCGGGGCCAGGACCTGTTCGTGTACGGCCGGGCGCCCCGTCCCTGCCTGCGCTGCCACACCCAGATCCGCGCGGCCGACCAGGGCGACGGCTCCCGCGAGCGCCCCACGTACTGGTGCCCGTCCTGCCAGCGCGGACCCGCCCCGGCGCCGGGCTCCCCGCAGGGGCGTCACAGCCGTCCCCGTACGACCAATTGACGGACCGTCAGAAACGCTCGTACCGTCGCCTCATGCCCGTCAAGGCGTACGACCTCACCGGACGCACCGCATTCGTCACCGGCGCCGCGAGCGGCATCGGCCGCGCCTCGGCCGTCCTGCTCGCCGAGGCGGGCGCGACCGTGCACTGCGCGGACCGGGACGCGGACGGCCTGCACGAGACGGCCGCCCTGATCAAGGACCGGGGCGGCAGCGCCCACACCCATCCCCTCGACGTCACCGACCGGGCGCGGCTCGGGCAGGCCGTACGGTCCTGCGAGCGCCTGGACGTGATGGCGGCGATCGCTGGGATCATGCACAGCAGCCCGGTCCTGGAGACCCGCGACGAGGATCTCGACCGGGTCCTGAACGTCAACTTCAAGGGCGTGCTGTACGCCTGCCAGGAGGCGGCCCGGCTCATGCTCGCCCAGGGCACCGGGGGCAGCATCGTCACGATGGCCTCGGGCGCCGTCGACACCGGCGGGCCGGGGCTGCTCTGCTACGGGGCGGCGAAGGCGGCCGTGGTGCAGCTCACGAAGACGCTCGCCAACGAGGTCGGCCGGCACGGCATACGCGTCAACTCGGTCGCTCCCGGCTGGGTGCGCACGCCGATGACCGACCGCCACGACCGCGAGGCCCAGGCGCAGACGGAGGCGTGGATGACGCGGATGTCACCACTCGGCCGGGTCGGCGAGCCGGAGGACGTCGCGCACGCCGTGCTCCACCTGGCGTCCGACGCGTCGGCGTTCACGACGGGCCAGATCCTGCGCCCGAACGGGGGTGTGGCGATGCCGTGGTAGCGCTCCGGGCGCTGCCCGTCCGCCAGGCGGCGACCCAACGCTCCGCCCCCACGGCCCCCGCGGTCCGCGACTTCGGCACACAGTGCACCGGCAGCAGGCTCAGCCCCCACCCTCCGGCCGCGACCGCCCCCTCCAGAACCCCCGCGTCCTCCCCCAGCGCGAGCCGCAGCATGGCCCACCACCACATCGCCCCGAGCCCCAGAACGGCCCCCCACCGCACTATCCGCCCCACCATGGCCGCCACCTCCAGCCGGACGCTATGGGCCGCCCTCGGCGGAAGGGAGGGCGCACCGAGGGCACACGGACGCACCGGGCACCTCTCGGTGCAGGACGAAGAGATCCCGACGCTCCACGCCTGTCAGGCGTTCTCCGCCTGGAACATCCAGTGATGCTTCTCCAGGTCCGCCGTGATCCCGATGAAGATGTCCTGGGACACCGGATCAGCCTCGCCGGTCGCCGTCACCCGCTCCCGCATCCGCGTGATCACCCGGCCCAGCGCGTCCACGAGCGTCCCGACCGCGTCCGTGTCCTTGACCCAGCCCGAGGGCGTCGATCCGATGCCGCTGCTGGCCGCCACCGTGGAGGCGCGGCCGTCGGGCGGTACGCCCAGCGTGGACGCCCGCTCCGCCACCGTGTCGGAATGGATCCGCGCGCTGTCGACGACCTCGTCGAGCTGCAGGTGTATGGACCGGAACCGGGGACCGACGATGTTCCAGTGGATCTGCTTGGCGACGAGGGAGAGGTCCACCAGGTCGACGAGCGCGCCCTGGAGCGCCTCGGACACGATCTTCAGGTCCGTGTCGGACAACGGGCTCTTCACGACGTACATCCAGATCCTCCGTGGGCTCGGTCCCGCGACATCCCTCCCACCATGACGGCACCACCCCAGACCGGCAAATGGGCGCAAACCAGACTCCGGTCGGGTGGAGGCGCGGGGAGGCACACAGCACGAAGGCCCCGGCCGCGCTCCCCCGGGTCTTCCCGGAGGCGCCCCGGCCGGGGCCTCACACGTGTCGCGTCACACAGCCACGCGCGTGAATGTCACGCGGCGACCACGTCCACCGCCTCGGCAGGCGCCTTGATGGTCACCCGCTCCGGCGGTACACCGGTCACCGACACGGAACCCAGCATCGGGCGAACCGGCGTGGGCACGGGCTCGGTGGCCGCTGCAGACTGGGCCAGCTCCGCGAGGGCGAGCTCGTCGCTCACTTCCCGCATGAGCTCGGACATCCGTACGTCCAGCGCGTCGCAGATGGCGGAGAGCAGTTCGGAGGAAGCCTCCTTCTGCCCCCGCTCCACCTCGGAGAGATAGCCGAGTGAGACTCGGGCGGACGAGGAGACTTCGCGCAGAGTACGGCCCTGGCGTTGGCGCTGCCGACGCAGCACGTCACCAAGCAGGCGACGGAGCAGAATCATCGGTGGCTCCCTCCTCGGACCGCGTAGCCGCATCCTTCACGCCCCACCGTACCGCCTCGCGCCGCGGCCGTGCGGGGAGCGATGTCGTGTTCACTCAGGGCTGCAAACATCAAAACCCCCCGTTCTGTTCCGTATCCTGTGTCCGCTCATTCCCGGTGTGTTCGCCCACGAGCTCCCTCAGAAGCAGCGCGAGTACGCTCCGTACACTCTCCATACGAATTTCCGCGCGGTCGCCGTTCAACCGCAGAGCCTCGACTTTTCCGCCACCGGCAGAACCCGAACCGGCTCCGAACGGGCCGTCGGTGGCGACGAAAACCGTCCCCACGGGCTTGCCGTCCTGGGGGTCGGGGCCGGCTACGCCGGTCGTCGCGAGGCCCCAGTCGGCGCCCAGCGCCTTCCGTACTCCGGCCGCCATCTGGGCCGCGACCTGCGGATCCACCGCTCCGCGTTCGGCCAGCAGGGTGGCGTCGACACCCAGCAGCTCGTGCTTGAGTTCGGTGGCGTAGGCGGTGACCGAGCCCCGGAAGACCTTGGAGGCCCCGGGGACCGTTGTGATCTCCGCCGCCACCAGACCACCGGTGAGCGACTCGGCCACGGCGAGCGTCTCGCCCCTCACCGTGAGTAGTCGCACCAGTTCGGCGGCCGCGGAATTCACGCTTCGGCCTCCTCCAACGCCGCCTTGCGCTCGGCGATGCCCTGCCTGCGCAGGACAATGGCCTGTCTCACATAGTCGAGCCCGGTCACGACGGTCAGCACGACCGCCGCCGCCATCACCCAGAACCTCAGGGTGGCCAGCCACCCCGTCAGCGCCAGCACGTACATCCCCACGGCCACGCCCTGGGTGAGCGTCTTGAGCTTGCCGCCGCGGCTCGCCGGAATGACACCGAAGCGGATGACCCAGAAACGCAGCAGGGTGACGCCGAGTTCCCGGCCGAGGATGACGGCCGTCACCCACCACGGCAGGTCGCCCAGCGCGGACAGGCAGATCAGCGCCGCGCCCATGATCGCCTTGTCGGCGATGGGGTCCGCGATCTTCCCGAAGTCCGTCACGAGGTTGTAGGTGCGCGCCAGATGCCCGTCGAACAGGTCGGTGATCATGGCGATGGCGAAGGCCGCCCAGGCCAGCGAGCGCCACGCCGGGTCGTACCCGCCGTCGGCCAGCATCAGCGCGACGAAGCCGGGGACGAGGACCAGCCGGAGCATGGTCAGCAGGTTGGCGATGTTCCAGAGGCTGGCCTGATTGACCGCCGCGGCCGCGATCTTCCCGCCGCGCGCGGGCCTCGCACCGCCCTGCGGGTCGGCCGCGGAGCCGGAGGAGGCGCCGGAACCGGCCGGAGCGGAGGCGGAACCGCCGGAACGGCCGCCGGAGGCGGGACCGCCGGCGGAACCGGAACGGGCGCCGGAGGCGGCACCCGGGGCGCCGTGCGCGCCGGAGGAGCCGCCCGCGGCGGACGCCGGTACTCCGGTCATCTGCCCGCCTCCTCACTACACGCGAGCGAGCCCTGCAGCGGCTCGGCCACCAGGTCGACACCTTCCGTACCGACCACCTTCGCCTCGACCATACGGCCGACGCTCAGGCCCTCGCCGCTCGTGAGCAGCACCTGGCCGTCCGTCTCCGGCGCCTGGTGCTCCCCACGGCCGTGGACGCCGTCCTCGTCGTCGACCGACTCCACGAGGACGTGGACGGTCTCGCCGACGCGCTCCTCGGACCGCTGCGAGACCAGTTCCTCGGCCAGCCGGGAGATGTGCGCGAGCCGCTCGGCGACGACCTCCTCGTCGAGCTTGTTCTCGTACGTCGCCGCTTCCGTGCCCTCCTCGTCGGAGTAGCCGAAGACGCCGATGGCGTCCAGCCGCGCATGGTTCAGGAAGCGCTCCAGCTCGCCCAGGTCGGCCTCGGACTCGCCGGGGAAGCCGACGATGAAGTTCGAGCGCACGCCGGCCTGCGGGGCCTTGGTGCGGATGGTGTCGAGCAGCTCCAGGAAGCGGTCGGTGTCGCCGAAGCGGCGCATCGAGCGCAGCACGTCGGGCGCGGAGTGCTGGAAGGACAGGTCGAAGTACGGGGCGATCTTCGGGGTGGAGGTCAGCACGTCGATCAGCCCCGGGCGCATCTCGGCCGGCTGGAGGTAGCTGACGCGCACCCGCTCGATGCCGTCGACCTCGGCGAGCTCGGGCAGCAGGGACTCCAGGAGGCGGATGTCGCCCAGGTCCTTGCCGTAGGAGGTGTTGTTCTCGGAGACCAGCATGATCTCCTTGACGCCCTGCTCGGCCAGCCAGCGCGTCTCGTTCAGCACGTCGCTCGGGCGGCGCGAGATGAAGGAGCCGCGGAAGGACGGGATGGCGCAGAAGGAGCAGCGCCGGTCGCAGCCGGAGGCGAGCTTGACCGAGGCCACCGGGGAGCCCTGCAGGCGGCGGCGCAGGGGCGCGCGGGGGCCGGACTGCGGGGCCAGGCCCTCGGGGAGGTCCGTCGGCGCGCCGTGGCCCGGCAGGGCCACCTCGGTCGCCGACTCCTGCCGCTCGGCCGGGCTGATCGGCAGCAGCTTGCGCCGGTCGCGCGGGGTGTGCGCGGCGTGGATGCCGCCGGACAGGATGGTCTGCAGGCGGTCGGAGATGTTCGTGTAGTCGTCGAAACCGAGCACACCGTCGGCCTCGGGGAGGGCCTCGGCGAGCTCCTTGCCGTACCGCTCGGCCATGCAGCCCACCGCCACGACGGCCTGTGTTCTGCCATGGTCCTTGAGGTCGTTTGCCTCAAGGAGGGCGTCGACGGAGTCCTTCTTGGCGGCTTCCACGAAGCCACAGGTGTTGACCACGGCGACATCGGCGTCCGCGGCGTCCTCGACGAGCTGCCAGCCGTCCGCCTCCAAACGGCCTGCGAGCTCCTCCGAGTCCACCTCGTTACGGGCGCAGCCGAGAGTGACGAGTGCGACGGTACGGCGTTCAGGCATGGGCTCAAGACTACTTCGTCCCACTGACACCCCACGTCGACGGGGTTGGCCGATCTTGGCCAACCCCGTTCACGCTCGTACCGTGGGACCCTTATCCGACCTCGGGGTCACCCTTCGTGTACGTCAGCCGCTCCACCGCGCCCGGCTGGAAGTCGTCCTCGATCTTCTTGCCGTTGACGTAGAGCTGGATCGCGCCGGCGTCACCCAGGATGAGGTTGATCTTCGAACTGTCCTGGAAGGTCTTCGACTCGCCCTTCTTGAGGAGCCCGTCGAAGAGCATGCGGCCGTTGTGGTCCTTGGCCGAGATCCAGCTGCGCCCGTCGACGGCGCTCACCTGGACGGTGACCTTGTCCTGGGGCGCGGCCGCGATGGCGCTGTCGGACGGCTCGGGCTTCTGGTCGGCGGGCTTGCTCTTCTTCGGCGTGGGCGCGGCGGACTTGTCGACCGTGGGCGTGCCCCCGGCGACCTGGTCCCGGGCAGTCCCGTCGTCGCCGCCCTTGAACGCGGTGAACCCGACGAAACCGACCACGGCGACGATCGCGGCGACCATGGCCGCGGTCCAGTTGGGCCCGCGCCGCTCGGGGCGGATACGTTCCGCCTCGAAGAGCGGGGCGGCCGGGGTCGGCGCGGGGCGCCCGCCGCGCTCGGTGTCGAACTGGGCGAGCAGCGGAGCCGGATCGAGGCGCACGGCCTTGGCCAGGGTCCGGATGTGCCCGCGGGCGTACACGTCTCCGCCACAGGGGGCGAAGTCGTCCGCCTCGATGGCGTGCACGATGGCGATGCGGACCCGGGTGGCGGTGCTGACATCATCGACGGTGAGCCCGGCCTCCATGCGCGCCTGCTTCAGGGCACGGCCGACGGAGGTGCGGGCTTCCTCGGTGACGTCTGGGAACGGACGCTCGTCTTCAGGGGAGTTGCCGATGGACACGGGGGCGCCTTTCGAGCGTGTAGCCACCTGTGCTGGAGGTTCAGTCTAGGGGGGGTACGAAAGGGTGGGGCAACCGGGCGGTACGACTTTGTACGCCATCGGTATGCCCGGTCACCCCGATGACGGGCCAGGTACGAACTCCAGTGTGGAAGTCGTATCTGTCCTCTCGCTCAACTTGACGTACGTCAAAGGGAAACGGTTGCCCGACGATCTCTAACGGGTGGATCACGACGATGACTCCACCCGGCCCAACGGCGACACGCCGAGCTGCCGTGTCCCTATCCCTCAGACTCCCCACGGATCACGGCGAGCACGCCATCCAGTTCGTCGGGTTTGACCAGGACGTCGCGCGCCTTGGACCCCTCGCTGGGCCCGACGATGCCCCGGGACTCCATGAGGTCCATCAGCCGGCCGGCCTTGGCGAAGCCGACCCGCAGCTTGCGCTGGAGCATGGACGTCGAACCGAACTGCGTGGAGACGACGAGTTCGGCCGCCTGGCACAGCAGGTCGAGGTCGTCGCCGATGTCCTCGTCGATCTCCTTCTTCTGCTTGGTGCCCACCGTGACGTCGTCCCGGAAGACCGGCGTCATCTGGTCCTTGCAGTGCTGGACGACGGCCGCGACCTCCTCCTCGGTCACGAACGCGCCCTGCATACGGGTCGGCTTGTTCGCGCCCATCGGGAGGAACAGGCCGTCGCCCTTGCCGATGAGCTTCTCGGCGCCGGGCTGGTCGAGGATGACCCGGGAGTCGGCCAGGGACGAGGTGGCGAAGGCGAGCCGGGAGGGGACGTTCGCCTTGATCAGACCGGTGACGACGTCGACCGACGGCCGCTGCGTGGCGAGGACCAGGTGGATGCCGGCGGCGCGGGCGAGCTGGGTGATGCGCACGATCGCGTCCTCGACGTCGCGCGGCGCGACCATCATCAGGTCGGCGAGCTCGTCCACGATGACCAGGAGATAAGGGTAGGGCTGGAGCTCGCGCTCGCTGCCCTCCGGCAGCTTCACCTTGCCCTCGCGGATGGCCTGGTTGAAGTCGTCGATGTGCCGGAACCCGAACGCGGCCAGGTCGTCGTAGCGCAGGTCCATCTCGCGCACGACCCACTGGAGCGCCTCGGCGGCCCGCTTGGGGTTGGTGATGATCGGCGTGATCAGGTGCGGGATGCCTTCGTAGGCCGTCAGTTCGACGCGCTTGGGGTCGACGAGGACCATCCGGACGTCCTCCGGGGTCGCCCGCATCATGACCGAGGTGATCAGGCAGTTGATGCAGGACGACTTGCCGGAGCCGGTGGCGCCGGCGACCAGCATGTGCGGCATCTTCGCCAGCGAGTGCATGACGTAGCCGCCCTCGACGTCCTTGCCGAAGGCGACGAGCATCGGGTCGTCGTCCTCGGCGGACTCCGCGAGGCGGAGCACGTCACCGAGGTTGACCATCTCCCGGTCGGTGTTCGGGATCTCGATGCCGACCGCCGACTTGCCGGGAATCGGACTGATGATCCGCACGTCCGGGCTGGCCACGGCGTACGCGATGTTCTTCGTCAGCGCGGTGATCCGCTCGACCTTCACGGCGGGGCCGAGCTGGACCTCGTAGCGGGTGACCGTCGGTCCGCGGGTGAAGCCGGTGACGTCGGCGTCCACCTTGAACTCGGTGAACACGTTGCGCAGGGAGTCGACGATCGCGTCGTTGGCCGCGCTGCGCGCCTTGCCGGGGCCCCCGCGGGTGAGGAGGTCGAGCGAGGGCAGCGCGTAGGTGATGTCGCCGGACAGCTGGAGCTGCTCGGCACGCGGGGGCAGGTCGCGGGCCTCGCCGGGGGCCGACTTGGTCAGGTCGGGAACGCTCTCGACCTTGAGCTTCTCCTGCTTGGGGCGTCCGGCCGGGGCCGGGACCGGCCGGGGGACGGGCGTCGGGGTGGTGTCCTCGCGGTCGCCCACGCTGACGCCCTGGGTGAGGTCGGCGACCAGCGGCGAGGGCGGCATGCCGTGCAGGACGGCGCCGTCGAGGTCGGCGGCGGCCGCGGCCGCGATGTCCACCGCGTCCAGCTGCCGGTCCATGGCGGGCTGCGGCACGGCGGAGCGCCGGGGGCGGCTCCGGCGCTTGGACAGGGCTTCCTGCTCGGCGCCCTCGGGGTCGTACGCCTGGGGGGCGCTCGTGCGCCGGCGGGGGCGCCCGGGCAGCGCCTCGCGCCACTGCTCGTCGTAGCGCTCGTCGTCGTCGCCGAACTCGTCCTCCACCGGGTCGTGCAGCACGCCCAGGCGCACGCCGAGCGCACGCAGGCGCTGCGGGATCGCGTTGACCGGGGTGGCGGTGACGACCAGCAGTCCGAAGATCGTGAGCAGCACGAGCAGCGGTACGGCGAGGACTTCGCCCATGGAGTACGTCAGCGGGGTCGCCGCGCCCCAGCCGATGAGGCCGCCGGCGTCCCTTATGGCCTGCATGCCGGCGCTGCGGGCGGGCGCGCCGCAGGCGATGTGTACCTGGCCGAGCACGCCGATGACGAGCGCGGACAAGCCGATCACGATGCGGCCGTTGGCCTCGGGCTGCTCGGGGTGCCGGATGAAACGCACCGCGATGACCGCGAGCAGTATCGGCACGAGCAGGTCGAGACGCCCGAAGGCGCCGGTCACCAGGATCTCGACGAGGTCGCCGACGGGGCCGCGCAGGTCGGCCCAGGTGCCGGCGGCGACGATCAGGGCGATGCCGAACAGCAGCAGCGCGACGCCGTCCTTGCGGTGGGCCGGGTCGAGGTTCTTCGCGCCCTGCCCTATGCCGCGGAAGACGGCGCCGACGGCGTGCGCGAGCCCCAGCCACACGGCGCGCACCAGTCGGTAGACGCCGCCGGTGGGGTTGGGCGCAGGCTTGGGCGGCGGCGCCGCCTTCTTCGCCGTGGCCTTCTTGGCCGGCGCCTTCTTGGCGGGCGCCTTCTTCGCCGGAGCCTTCGCGGAAGCGGCCGCCTTCTTCGCGGGCTGCTTCTTGGCTGCGGAGGGACGTGAGGCCATAGGTGTGAGGTTACCGGTGGAGGCGACAGCGGACACGTGTGCCTACCGCTTCACCCGTTCGTGTCGTCCGTGCCGGAGCGCGGAACTGACGCGCGCTCACGCCCAACTACAGGCGTGGCGGGCGTCAGTTCTGCGTCGGGACCGCCTGGGTGCCGCTGCCGGCGCCCGGTTCCAGGGCGTCGAGCGCGCGGCGCAGTCCGGTGAGTTTGCGTTCGAGATGGGCGGCCGTGGCGACCGCCGCCGCGTCGGCGGAGTCGTCGTCCAGTTGCTTGGACAGGGCCTCGGCCTGCTCCTCGACGGCCGCGAGCCGGGCCGACAGCTCGGCGAGCAGTCCGGCGGACTCCTTGCCGGGGCCGACCGCGCCCTTACCGCCGCCCTCCAACTGGAGCCGCAGCAGCGCCGCCTGCTCACGCAGCTGGCAGTTCTTCATGTACAGCTCGACGAACACCGAGACCTTGGCGCGCAGCACCCACGGGTCGAACGGCTTGGAGATGTAGTCGACCGCGCCCGCCGCGTAACCGCGGAAGGTGTGATGCGGACCGTGGTTGATCGCCGTGAGGAAGATGATCGGGATGTCCCGGGTCCGTTCTCGCCGTTTGATGTGCGCGGCGGTTTCGAAACCGTCCATTCCTGGCATCTGAACGTCCAGCAGAATGACCGCGAAGTCGTCCGTGAGCAGTGCTTTGAGCGCTTCCTCCCCGGACGATGCCCGCACCAGTGTCTGATCGAGCGCAGAGAGGATGGCCTCCAGCGCCAGCAGATTCTCCGGCCGGTCATCGACCAGGAGGATCTTGGCCTTCTGCACCATGGCCCGCCCTCCTCGCCCCGGCGGTACACCGGGCGCCGCCCCAGGGGACGACTCCCTTTCGCCGCCCGTCCTTGTGCCGGTCATGGTAGCCGCACCCCGCCCGTCGCCACACCCTGTCACCGCGATGTCACTGTGCACGTAGCAGAAACGCAGCAGGGGACCAGAAGGTTCCCCGAATCCCGCACCTCTACACCGCCTCGGCCACCCTCTGTCAGCAACTCCGCGTGCACGGGAAAGGTTCCCACAGCCCTGGTCCGGGGCCCGCGTTTTCCCGTCACTCGGCGCGCATCCACTGCCGCATGACCGACAACAGGTGATCGGGATCGACCGGCTTCGTCACGTAGTCGGAAGCCCCCGACTCGATCGCCTTCTCCCGGTCGCCCTTCATCGCCTTCGCGGTGAGCGCGATGATCGGCAGACCGGCGAACTGCGGCATCCGCCGGATCGCCGTGGTGGTCGCGTACCCGTCCATCTCGGGCATCATGATGTCCATCAGCACGACCGCCACGTCGTCGTGCTGCTCAAGGACCTCGATGCCCTCGCGGCCGTTCTCCGCGTACAGCACGGACAGTCCGTGCTGCTCCAGCACGCTGGTGAGCGCGAAGACGTTGCGGATGTCGTCGTCGACGATCAGCACCTTCTCCCCGCCGAACCGCACCACGCGCTGCGTCGAGGGCGCCATCTCCTGGTGCTGGGCGACGGTCCACGACTCCGCCCGCTGCTCCAGCGCCGGAGTAGCCCGGCGGCGGCGCCGGAAGAGCGCGGCGGCACCGTTCTGCGTCTCCTGGTACGACTTCACCTCGGCCGGCGTCACGATCCGCGCGTCGGACAGCTCGGACGTGTGGTTCTCGGAGGCGACCAGATCGCCCGCCTCCAGCGCGGCCACGGCCTGCTGGTAGCCCTGCGGCGGCAGTTCGCTCGGGTGCAGCGGCAAATACAACGTGAAGGTCGAGCCGCGTCCGGGCTCGCTCTGCGCGTGGATCTCACCGCCGAGCAGCTGGGCGATCTCCCGCGAGATCGACAGCCCGAGGCCCGTACCGCCGTACTTGCGGCTGGTCGTGCCGTCGGCCTGCTTGAACGCCTCGAAGATCACCCGCATCTTGCTGGCCGCGATGCCGATACCGGTGTCCGTCACGGAGAACGCGATCAGCGGGGCGTCCGGGTCACTGAGCGAGCCGGACTCCAGCAGCTGCTCCCGGATGGCCATCGGCACGCCGCTGCCGGCCGGCCGGATCACCAGCTCGACCGACCCGGAGTCGGTGAACTTCACCGCGTTGGACAGCAGGTTTCGCAGCACCTGGAGCAGGCGCTGCTCGTCGGTGTGCAGCGTGGCGGGCAGCTCCGGCGAGACCCGCACGGACAGGTCGAGGCCCTTCTCCGCGGTCAGCGGCCGGAACGTCGCCTCCACGTAGTCGACGAGCTGGACGAGCGCGATGCGCGTCGGGGAGACGTCCATCTTGCCCGCCTCGACCTTCGACAGGTCCAGGATGTCGTTGATCAGCTGGAGCAGGTCGGAACCCGCGCCGTGGATCGTTTCGGCGAACTCGACCTGCTTCGGGGAGAGGTTCCCCTCCGCGTTGTCGGCCAGCAGCTTGGCCAGGATCAGCAGCGAGTTGAGCGGCGTCCGCAGCTCGTGCGACATGTTGGCCAGGAACTCGCTCTTGTAGCGCATCGAGACCGCGAGCTGCTCGGCACGCTCCTCCAGGACCTGCCGCGCCTCCTCGATCTCGGTGTTCTTCACCTCGATGTCACGGTTCTGCTGGGCCAGCAGCTCGGCCTTCTCCTCCAGTTCGGCGTTGGACGCCTGGAGGGCCTTCTGCCGGTTCTCCAACTCGGCCGACCGCTCCCTCAGTTGCTCGGTCAGCTCCTGCGACTGCTTCAGCAGCACCTCGGTCTTGGTGTTGACCGAGATCGTGTTGACGCTGGTCGCGATCATCTCGGCGATCTGGTTGAGGAAGTCCTTCTGGATCTGCGTGAACGGCGTGAACGAGGCCAGCTCGATGACACCGAGCACCTTGCCCTCGAACAGCACCGGCAGCACGATCACCTGCGCCGGCGGTGCCTCGCCGAGCCCCGAGGAGATCTTCAGATAGCCGCTGGGCGCGTTCTCGACCAGGATCGTACGTTTCTCCTGGGCGGCCGTCCCGATGAGCGCCTCACCGGGCCGGAACGACGTCGGCATGGATCCCATCGAGTAGCCGTACGACCCGAGCATCCGCAGTTCGTACGAGTCCTCGCTCTCGGCGCTCAGGTCCTTGCCGTCGACGAGCGGCATCGTCAGGAAGAACGCGCCGTGCTGCGCGGAGACCACCGGCGTCAGCTCGCTCATGATCAGCGAGGCCACGTCCTCCAGGTCCCGGCGGCCCTGCATCAGCGCGGAGATCCGGGCCAGGTTGCCCTTCAGCCAGTCCTGCTCCTTGTTGGCGATGGTGGTGTCGCGCAGGTTGGCGATCATCTTGTTGATGTAGTCCTGGAGTTCCTGGATCTCGCCGGACGCGTCCACGTCGATCTTCAGGTTCAGGTCGCCACGGGTCACCGCGGTGGCCACGCGCGCGATGGCCCGCACCTGCCGGGTCAGGTTTCCGGCCATCTCGTTCACTGACTCGGTCAGGTCCCGCCAGGTGCCGTCCACGTCACGCACGCGTGCCTGGCCACCCAGCTGGCCCTCCGTACCCACCTCACGGGCGACTCGGGTGACCTCTTCGGCGAAGCTCGACAGCTGGTCGACCATCGTGTTGATCGTCGTCTTGAGTTCGAGGATCTCGCCGCGGGCGTCGATGTCGATCTTCTTGGTCAGGTCACCCTTGGCGATGGCCGTCGTGACCATCGCGATGTTGCGCACCTGACCGGTCAGGTTGGACGCCATCTGGTTCACGGACTCGGTGAGGTCCTTCCACGTACCGGCCACACCCGGTACGTGCGCCTGACCGCCGAGGATGCCGTCCGTGCCCACCTCACGGGCCACCTTGGTGACCTGGTCGGCGAACGAACTCAGCGTCTTCACCATGGTGTTGATGGTGTCGGCGAGCTGCGCCACCTCGCCGCGCGCCTCGATGGTCACCTGCCGCGTCAGGTCGCCGTTGGCCACCGCCGCGGACACCTGGGAGATGTTGCGCACCTGCATGGTCAGGTTGTTGGCCATCAGGTTCACGTTGTTGCTGAGGTCCTTCCAGATGCCCGTGACACCCGGCACGTGCGCCTGGCCGCCCAGGATGCCCTCGGTGCCCACCTCACGGGCCACCCGGGTCACCTGCTCGGCGAAGGAGGACAGCTGGTCGACCATGGTGTTGACCGTCGTGACGAGTTCGAGGATCTCGCCCTTCGCGTCAACGGTGATCTTCTTCGACAGGTCGCCCTTGGCGACCGCGGTCGTGACCTCGGCGATGTTGCGCACCTGGATCGTCAGGTTGTTCGCCATGAAGTTCACGGACTGCGTGAGGTCCTTCCAGGTGCCCGCGACCCCCTGCACCTCGGCCTGACCGCCCAGCATGCCCTCGGTGCCCACCTCGCGGGCCACACGCGTGACCTCCTGGGCGAACGACGACAGCTGGTCCACCATCGTGTTCAGGGTGTTCTTCAGCTCCAGGATCTCGCCGCGCGCGTCCACGGTGATCTTCTGGGAGAGGTCACCCCGGGCCACCGCCGTGGCGACCTGCGCGATGTTGCGCACCTGGGCCGTGAGGTTGCCGGCCATGCCGTTCACGGAGTCCGTCAGGTCGCGCCACACACCGGCCACGCCCGGCACCTGCGCCTGACCGCCCAGGCGGCCGTCCGTACCCACCTCGCGGGCCACCTTGGTGACCTGGTCGGCGAACGCGGAGAGCTGGTCGACCATCGTGTTGATGGTGTTCTTCAGCTCCAGGATCTCGCCGCGGGCGTCGACGTCGATCTTCTGGGACAGGTCACCGCGGGCCACCGCGGTGGTCACCTGGGCGATCTGGCGCACCTGCGAGGTCAGGTTCCCCGCCATGAAGTTGACGGAGTCCGTGAGTTCCTTCCAGGTACCCGAGACGCCGTCCACGCGGGCCTGCCCGCCGAGGCGGCCCTCCGTGCCCACGTCCCGGGCCATGCGGGTCACCTGGTCGGCGAAGCTCGACAGCTGATCCACCATCGTGTTCACGGTGTTCTTCAGCTGGAGCATCTCGCCGGAGACATCGACCGTGACCTTCTGCGAGAGGTCACCGTTGGCCACCGCCGTCGTCACCTGGGCGATGTTGCGCACCTGACCGGTGAGGTTGCGGAACGCGGTGTTGACGGAGTCCGTCAGGTCCTTCCAGGTACCGGCCGCGCCCGGCACCTGCGCCTGGCCGCCCAGCTCACCCTCGACGCCGACCTCCCGCGCCACGCGCGTGACCTCGGCACCGAACGCCGACAGCTGGTCCACCATCCCGTTGACGGTGTTCTTCAGCTCCAGCATCTCGCCGGCCACATCGACGGTGACCTTCTGCGAGAGGTCACCGCTGGCCACCGCCGTCGTCACGGCGGCGATGTCCCGCACCTGCGTGGTCAGGTTCCGGAAGACGGTGTTGACGGAGTCCGTCAGGTCCTTCCAGGTGCCCGCCGCGCCCGGCACGTTCGCCTGCCCGCCCAGGCGCCCCTCGGCACCGACCTCGTTGGCCACACGCGTGACCTCGTCCGCGAAGATCCGCAGCGTCTCGGTCATCTGGTTGATCGTCTCGGCCAGCTGCGCGACCTCGCCGCGCGCCGGGACGGTCACCTTCTGCGACAGGTCACCGCTCGCGACGGCGGTGGTCACCTGGGAGATCCCGCGCACCTGCGCGGTCAGGTTGCCCGCCATGGTGTTGACGGAGTCGGTGAGCTCCTTCCACACACCGGCCACCCCGGGCACCTGCGCCTGGCCGCCCAGGATGCCCTCGGTGCCCACCTCGCGCGCGACCCGGGTCACCTCGGAGGAGAAGGAGGACAGCTGCTCCACCATCGTGTTGACGGTGTTCTTGAGCTCCAGCATCTCGCCGGCCACATGGACGGTGACCTTGCGCGACAGGTCACCCCGGGCGACCGCGGTGGTCACCAGCGCGATGTCCCGCACCTGTGCGGTCAGGCGGTTGGCCATCGTGTTGACGGACTCCGTCAGGTCCTTCCACGAACCGGACATACCGCGCACCCGGGCCTGACCGCCGAGCTTGCCCTCGGTGCCGACCTCGCTGGCCACGCGCGTGACCTCGTCGGTGAACGTCGACAGTTGGTCGACCAGATTGTTGACGGTCCGCCCCACCCGCAGGAACTCGCCCCGCAGCGGATGCCCGGTCCCGTCCGGCGCCTGCGTCCGCAGCTCCATGCGCGGCGACAGATCGCCCTCGGCCACCGCGGTGAGCACCCGGCCCACCTCGGAGACGGGCCGTACGAGATCGTCGACGAGGGCATTGGAGGCGTCGATGGCGGACGCCCAGGAACCCTCACAGGCGCCGGTTTCCAGCCGTTCCGTGAGTTTCCCCTCACGGCCCACCATCCGCCGGACCCGCGACAACTCGCCCGTCAAATGCAGATTCCGGTCGGCCACCTCGTTGAAAACGGCGGCGATCTCCGACATCACGCCGTCGCCGGACACCGTGAGCCGCTTCCGGAAGTTCCCGTCGCGCATCGCCACGAGTGCCACCAGCAGCCGGTTCAGGCCGGCCGTGTCCACCACGGTGGTCCCGCCTCGCTGCTTGCTCAGGGACTGTCCGCCCTTCGCGCGCGTCTTCGAGCCACGCGTCGCTGCGCCAGACTCCACTGTGTCCCTCCCGCAGGGGTCGACCGTTACTGCTGTGCTCGGGTACTTCTACTCGGCGCACCGGATACTTACTCGGCGTACCGGTAACTTCGGCGTACCAGTTACTGCTGGGTATTTCTGCCAGATGAGTTCCGGCCACACCAGGGGCTGCTGCCCCTCGTACACGGAACACACTCAGCCTGGCCGGACCTTCACCAGAAGCTTGCCCAGTGTTTCACCCTGCCTGAACCAGGCCATAACAGTTCGGCAGCTTCGCACATCGTCCGCACACCCAGGGGGCGTAAACACCGGCGACCGGCATCCGCACGGACGGCGAAGGTAAGTAACCTTGCATGCGGCTGTCCAGCCGCACCGGTCCGTCCGGCCTGGGCGGTGGATCGAGAACGAGCGGGCATCGGAGGGCGGCCGCAGACCATGACCACCGGAGTGATCCCCGGGGGACAGTCCCCGGAGCCGCGGCCGACGGGCGCGCACATGCCGCACCAGCGGCACGAGCAGCCCGGCCACGGAGCACTGCACGTCGACAACCGGTCGAGGAGTTCTGTGATCACCGCGCGCGCGGCCGCCAGCTTCGAGCCCGTCGGGAGATCGGTCGCGACCGCCCGGGCGTTCGTCCGGGACACGCTCCAGGGGTGGGGCTTCGCCGACGTCGTCGACGACGCGGTGGTCCTCACGAGCGAACTGGTCACCAACGCCGTCGTGCACGCGGGCACCCACGCGGACGTGCTGTGCCTGCGCAGCGAGGACGGCGTACGGGTCGAGGTGTCCGACCGCTACCCGGAGCGCGAGGTCCCCCTCCAGAGCTCGGCCGTCAACATGGGCAGCCCCGACCGCGAGGGCGGCCGCGGCCTCCAGCTGTGCGCGGCCCTGGCCGGCCGCTGGGGCGTCGAGTACACGCCGACGCACAAGAACGTCTGGTTCCAAATCGACCTCCCGGAGCGCCCGGTCGGCACCCGCGCCGCCGGACCGTCCCTGCCCGCCGAGCTCCTGCCGCTCGCCGACGGCCGGGTCCGGGTCGCGGTCGTCCAGATCGACCGCAAGGGCTCCATCACGGCCTGGAACGAGGACGCGGAGGAGATCTTCGGCCACCCCGCCGTCCAGGTCACCGGCAGGCCCCTCACCGACCTCGCGGCCTGGCCGCACACCCCCGGCACCGGCACCGGCGTCGCGGAGGCCCTCCAACTGTCCCGCTGGGAGGGCAGCTACGGCATCCGGGGCGCCGACGGCCGGGTCACCCCGGTCTACGCCTCCCACCTCCGCGTGCGCGACACGGGCGGCGAACCGTCCACGGTCTGCCTCCTGGTACGCGACCACGAACGCGCCGTGCTCCAGACGCCGTTGCGCGTCCCCGCCTCCGACGCGGCCCCGTCCGTCGACGGCCAGAGCACGGACCCCTTCGAGGTCTTCATCGGCTCCCCGGCCCCGGACGACCTCGACGGCCTGCTGCAGCGCACCGTGGAGCGCGCCCGCGACATGCTCGACGGCGACTCCGCGTTCCTCCTGCTGGCCACCGACGACGAGACGGAGCTGGAGGTCCGCGCCTCCACCGGCCTGCCGTCGGCGCGCCAGCGCTTCGCCCGCGTCCCCGTGGAGGCCGGCCCCGGCCGCTACGGCTCCGCCCGCATGCCGGCCGTCCACGACGACCTCTCGGCCGTACCGGGCGCCGTACCGCTGCTCAGCGGCACCGGCATGCGCTCGGTCGTCACCGTTCCGCTGAAGGTCGAGGGCCGCCTCACGGGCTCCCTGGGCGTCGCGGCCGAGGCCCCGAGCAGATACTCCAACGAGGAGGCGCTGCGCCTGCAGTTCGCCGCCGACCGGATCGCCCTGGCCGTCGAATCGGCCCGCCTGGGCGAGCTGGAGCGCCTGCGCCGCGGCTCGCTCAGCTTCCTCGTCGAGGCCTCGGACCTGCTCGCCGGCACGCTGGACCGCGACCAGACCCTGGCCCTGATGGCCCAGATGACGGTCCCGACCCTGGCCACCTGGTGCGCCGTCTACACGATCGCCGACCAGGCCTCCGATCCGTACCTCTCGTACGTCCTGCACGAGGACGAGGAACTCATCGACGGCATCAAGTCGTTGCTCTCCAAGATCGCCCCGCCCGACCCGGTCCCCACGCCCGGCGCCCGCGTCTGGACGACCCCCGCCGAGGTGGCCCACCAGGCGGCCCTGCGCAGCTCCATGCGCAGCCTCGGCCTCACCGGCGGCCCCACCCGGCAGGTCGCCTCCGGCATCGGCCCGACGCTCGCCACGGCCTCGGCCGTCGGCGGCGAGACGGTGGTCCTGCCGCTCGTCGCCCGCAACCGCGTCATCGGCATGCTGACCCTCGGCAAGCCGACCGACGAGCACTTCCGCCAGGAAATCCTGGAATTGGCCGAAGACTTGTCCCGCCGGGCCGCCCTGGCCCTGGACAACGCCCGCCTCTACTCGGAGCGCACTGCCATCAGCCAGTCCCTCCAGCGCAGCCTCTTGCCCCCCGGCCTGCCGCCGATCGAGGGCGTCGAGGTCGAGGTCATCTACCGCGCGGCCGGCGAGGGCAACGAAGTCGGCGGCGACTTCTACGACGTCTTCCCGATCCGCGACGGCACGTACGGCTTCGCCATCGGCGACGTCTGCGGTACGGGCCCGAACGCGGCGGCGGTCACGGGCCTGGCCCGGCACGCGCTGCGCCTGCTGGCCCGCGAGGGCCTGAGCGGCCCGGCGGTCCTGGAGCGCCTGAACTCCGCGATCCTCGACGAGGGCGCCCGCAGCCGCTTCCTGACCCTCCTGTACGGCGAGATGCGCCCCCAGGAGGACGGCAGCGCGGAACTGAAGGTGGTCTGCGCCGGCCACCCGCTGCCCCTCCGGCTGCGCCAGGACGGCACGGTCGAAGCGGCGGCCGAACCCCAGCCGCTCCTCGGCGTCATCGAGGACCTGGAGCTGTACGAGCAGACGGTCACCCTCGACCCGGGCGACGTCCTCCTGTGCGTCACGGACGGCGTCACCGAACGCCGCGAGGGCGCCCGCATGCTGGGCGACGACGGCCTCGCCGACGTCCTCACGACCTGCACGGGTCTGACGGCGGGCGCGGTCGCCGCACGCATCATGCGCGCGGTGGAGCGCTTCGCCTCGGACGCCCCGTCCGACGACATGGCGATCCTGGCGATGCGGGTCCCGGGCATCCACACCGACTGAGGCCTGTCCGGCGGATCATGCCGGACAGGCCCAGGGCAGAACCTGGGCACGAAAAAGGCCCCGCCCAAGTGGGCGGGGCCTTTCTGTCGGAGCCCCCAAACGGAATCGAACCGTTGACCTTCTCCTTACCATGGAGACGCTCTGCCGACTGAGCTATAGGGGCCTGTCGCCTTTGAGGTTTCCCTCGCGGCAACGGAATAGATCGTACCCCGAACGAAGCCGTGTTCCCAAACTCGTTCAGAAGGCCGGCTGAAGCAGCCCGCCCAGGGCGTTGCAGGCGGAGACTATCCGCTGCATCTCCCGCTTGGTCAACGACGCGTCCACGGGCAGCGCCAGCGTCTCGTCCGCGGCCCGCTCGGTCTCCGGCAGCGAGACACAGCGCCGGAATTCCGGCAGTCGGTGCACAGGCGTCTTCACCGGCACCCGGCACTCAACTCCCTTGGCCCGCACGGCCCGCGCGAAGGCGTCCCGGTCCGGCCGCCCGTTGCCGGGCACGCGAACGACGTACTGCTGGTAGGTGTGCCCGTCACCGCCGTCCGGCGTCCGCACGCCGCGCAGCTTGGCGTCCAGGAACGCGGCCCGCTCCCTGCGCTGGGCGACCTCGTCGTACGGCGCCTCGGACTCCCCCTGCTCCAGCACCAGCAGCCCGTGCCGCTGCCCGATCCCGTGCAACCGCGAGATGTCCGCACTGCGTCCGAAGCGGTGCACGACAACTATCGCCGCGGTACGGGGAGTTACGGCGTCCTCGACCAAGGACGCGTCCAGGCAGTACGTCACCGGGTCTATGTCGGCGAACACCGGCAGCGCACCGGCCAGAGTCACGGCCTCGGCGACTTCCACGTTCCCGAAGGCCGGCACGATGACCTCGTCACCGACACCGACTCCGGCGGCCCTGAGCATTGCAGCAGTACCCATGGTGTGGATGCTGAGCGCGGAACGTGAACTTGAAGTTACGCATACCAAAAAAAGGTCGGACCCTGAACCGAAGTTCAGGGTCCGACCTTTCAAGTTTT
>NZ_JADDRL010000043.1 GCF_021538895.1 Streptomyces olivochromogenes
TGTGCTTGAGGGGGAAGGGGTTCCTTCGTGCGCCGGGGTGTTGGCGTCGGGCTGCTCGTCCGGGGCGTCGGCTGCGGACGTCGCCGCCGGAGCGTCGGCCTGGGGACTCCGCTCCGAACCGTCGGCGTCAGGTGCCCCTTCCGGGCCGTGGGCCGTGGTGGGCATCCGGAACCCGTTCGCGAGCAACTCCCTTACGTCACGGGCCACCCGCGCGCGGTCCACCTGTCCGGTTCTGCCATCGCCGGGGGTCCGGGAGTCGGCGGGACCAGCGGGCCCGTGCCGACGCGAGGGGCCGGTCACCGACGTCCCGGACGCCTGTGCCTCCTCCCGCGCCTGCGCCGCCTTCTGCCGAGCGGCACGGAGCGCGTCGCGGGCGACGTCACCGGGACGCCCGTCGGCCTCTACCGCCGTACCCTCCGCCACCCCGTCAGGAACGCCGCCGTTCCCGCCGTCGGCCTCGCCCCGCTGAGTACGCTCCTCGCCCCGACGAGCGGACACGGCAGAGCGAAGCGCCGCCCGCGCGACATCACCGGGCCTCGGCGCGACGTCACCGGACGCCGCGGCTCCCCCTTCGCCCGCCCCTACGGGCACCGCGACTCCGGAGTCATCCGCGTCTCCCGGCACCCCGGCCTCGCCCACAGGCACCGTGGCATCACGCTCGTCGGCCGTTCCGGGCCCCGACTGCCGAGCCCCGAGCGCCTCAGGCGTCTCCCCCGCGCCCGGCGCCCCGCCAGGAGGCACCTTCGGATCGTCCGTCGTCCGTTCCCGGGCCGCTCGTAGGGCGCGGCGGGCGGCGTCGGCGGGGCGGTCGGTCATGACGGCCTCCGGAGGGACACCAGATCGGACAGCTCCCGGTCGGTCAGTTCCGTCAGGGCCGCCTCGCCGGAGCCGAGGATGGCGTCGGCGAGCGCGCGCTTGGACTCCAGCATCTCGGCGATGCGGTCCTCGATCGTGCCCTCGGTGACCAGGCGGTGGACCTGGACGGGCTGGGTCTGGCCGATGCGGTAGGCGCGATCGGTGGCCTGCTCCTCGACGGCCGGGTTCCACCAGCGGTCGAAGTGGACGACATGGCCGGCCCGGGTGAGGTTCAGGCCGGTGCCCGCGGCCTTCAGGGACAGGATGAGGACGGGGGTCTGCCCGCTCTGGAAGCGGTCCACCATGCGCTCCCGCTCCGGCACCGGCGTGCCGCCGTGCAGGAGGTCCACCGGGATCGCGCGGGCGGCCAGGTGGGCGGTGATGAGGCGGGCCATCCCGACGTACTGCGTGAAGACGAGCGCCGAGCCGTCCTCGGCGAGCAGGGTGTCCAACAGCTCGTCGAGCAGGGCGAGTTTGCCGGAGCGGGCGGCGAGCCGGTCGCCGCGGGGCTCCTCCTTCAGATAGAGCGCGGGGTGGTCGCAGATCTGCTTGAGGGCACCCAGGAGCTTCAGGACCAGGCCCCGCCGCGCGATCCCGTCGGCGGTCTCGATGGCCAGCAGGGACTCCCGTACCACCGCCTCGTACAGCGCGGCCTGTTCGCGGGTGAGCGGGACCGGGTGGTCGGTCTCCGTCTTGGGCGGGAGCTCCGGGACGATGCCGGGGTCGGACTTCTTGCGGCGCAGGAGGAAGGGGCGTACGAGGCGGGCCAGGCGGGTCACCGCCTCGCTGTTCTCGTCGGCCCCACCGTTCTCCACCGCACGTGCGTGGCGCGCGCGGAAAGCCTTGAGCGGGCCGAGGAGTCCGGGGGTCGTCCAGTCGAGCAGGGCCCAGAGTTCGGAGAGGTTGTTCTCCACCGGGGTGCCGGTCAGGGCCACGCGCGCGGGGGACCCGATGGTGCGCAGGGCCTTCGCGGTCGCCGAGTACGGGTTCTTGACGTGCTGCGCCTCGTCGGCGACGACCATGCCCCACCGCTGCTCGGCCAGCCGCGCGGCCGTGGACCGCATGGTGCCGTACGTGGTGAGGACGAAGCCGCCGGCCAGGTCGTCGAGGCTGCGGTCGGGGCCGTGGAAACGGCGGACGGGCACGCCGGGGGCGAACCGGGCGATCTCCCGCTGCCAGTTGCCCAGCAGGGACGCCGGGCAGACCACCAGGGTGGGCTCGTCGCGCGCCCGCCTCAGGTGCAGGGCGATCACCGTGATGGTCTTGCCGAGCCCCATGTCGTCGGCGAGGCAGCCGCCCAGGCCGAGTGAGGTCATCAGGTCGAGCCAGGCCAGGCCGCGCAGTTGGTAGTCGCGCAGGGTGGCGTGCAGCCCCGGGGGCGGCTCGGCGGGCCGGATGCCGGCCGTCAGCCGGTCACGCAGGACGGCGAGCGCGCCGACCGGCACGGCCTCGACGGTCTCGCCGTCGACCTCCGCGCTGCCGGTGAGCGCGACGGACAGCGCGTCGACCGGGTCGAGCAGGCCCAGTTCGCGCTTGCGTGCCTTGCGGACGAGGGCGGGGTCGACCAGCACCCAGCGGTCCCGCAGCCGTATGACCGGACGGTGGGCCTCGGCCAGCGCGTCCATCTCGCCGTCGGTGAGCGGGTCGCCGCCGAGCGCCAACTGCCAGCGGAACTGGAGCAGTTCCTCGCTCTCGAAGAATCCGGTGCCGTCGGTCGCCGAGCCCGGCGCGGGCCGTACCACCGCGGCGGCCGTCAGGTCCTGCGCCAGGTCCCGGGGCCAGTGCACCGCGACCCCGGCCGCGGCCAGCCGGCCGGCCGCCACGCCGAGCAGGTCCCCGAGCTCCTCCTCGGACAGGGCGAGGACATCGGGCACGTCCTGCTCGGACAGCCGGTCCAGCGGCGGCCACACGCGGGCCGCCCGGCGCACGGCCAGGGCGGCGTCCACGCGCGCGCGGACGCCGAACGCCGCGTCGGCGTCCCCCGCCCACAGGGCGGCGGCGTCGGCCACGAGGGTGGGGTCGGCGAGGCTGTGCACCTGGACGATCGCGGCACCCGCGCGGGCGGCGCCTTCCACGCCGTCGAACAGGTCGTACGCCGACAGGTCCAGGCGCAGCGAGATCCGCACGCCCGCGTCCATGCCGGCGGCGACCTCCGCGGCCCACTCGTGCGCGTCGGGCAGGGACTGCGGCTCGCGGGCGGCGAAGGGCTTCCCGCTGGTGTGGGGCGCGGCCGGGGTGCGGGGCAGGGTGTCCGCGACCGCGTCCAGGAAGGAGCGCACCAGCGCTTCCGGCTCGGGCAGCCGCAGCGGGCCGGGACCGGGCAGCGGCACGGCGTGGCCCTCGACGGGCAGGGCCGCCGCCACGGCGCGCAGATGGGCGATGTCGTCGGGTTCCAGCGGGCCGGCACGCCAGGCGTCGTGGCCGCCGGGGGTGAGGCCGGGCAGCAGCCGGCCGCGGGCGGTGAGCCGGAGCGCGTGCAGGGCGGCGGCGCCCCAGCAGGCCGTGGCCGGGTGGGCGGCCGGGTCGCGGCGGGCCCGCACGAGCAGCGGGAGGGCCGCGCCGAGCGGCAGGGACAGCGCGGGCACCTTGGCGCGCCGCACACCCGGGCCGTGCCGCCGTACGACGGTCAGCTCCTCCCGGCGCACGACCGCCGGGCCGTCCGGTCCCGCGGCCTCCGCGTCAGCCTCCGCACCGGCTGCGGCATCGGCGTCGGCATCTGCGTCGGGGAGAGAAGGCAGGGGACCGCCGTCGGGGTCCCAGAAGGCGATGCGGCCGTCGCGCGGCAGGGGCGCCGGAAGGTAGAGGGCCGCGAGCCGCACCGGGACCGCCTCCCCCGTCTCCCCGGTGTCCCCCGCGTCCCCGGAGCCCCTCGTGCGCCCGGCCACCGCGACCGTGCCGCTCATACGTCCTGCCACCTCCCGCCCGCATCTCGGATCAGACGTCTTCGACTGTACGGGCGGGGTCTGACAATCGGCCCCGGCGACCTTCGCCGCGGGCCCGCGGCGGTCAGGGAATGGTGCGTGAGACGACGTACACCATCGGGAAGTCGGGGTCGGCCAGGTTCACCACGAGGTCCTGGGTCGGCGCCGGGTTCTTCTGTTTGTGGGTCAGTCCGTGCCAGGGACCGGGACCGGTGAAGCGCCAGCCGGTGATCTTCTGGTCGCGGGTGCTGATGGTGATGTCGTCCTTCTTCAGCCGGTCCTTGTCGACGCCCATGCCGTCGAGGAAGCTGTCCAGGCCGGCGCTGTTGGTGCGGAACTGGACGTACAGACGGCTGGTGCGCCAGTTGTTCGTCTCGTAGTAGGCGATCTCGTCGGCCGGGTGCGGGACCGGCACCTGGTAGAGGCGGCGCTGCACCTTGGACGGCCAGCCCGCGGTGAGGCCGGTCGCCGAGTACTTCTGCTCCTTGTCCTTGCCGCTGTTGCGGCTCTGGTTGGCGGAGATCACCAGATAGCCCGCGGGGACGCCGATCAGCAGCACGATGATCAGGAGTGTGAGAGCCCGGCGGCGGGCCTTGTGGCGGGGGTCCTCGGCCGGACGCCGCGGCTCGTCCGGGGGCACGGCCTGGCGCGGCAGCGACGCGGTCATACCGTGTCCCGGCTGCGGCGGGCCTCGGCGAACCGCTCGTAGCGCTCGTACCGCTCCACCCGGCGCCGCTTGGCGCGCCGGAAGCGGCGGGCGACCAGGCGGGCGAGGTCGGCGGCGCCGACCATGCCGGCCTCGGGGCCGAGCTGGGCGCGGGTGATCCGGGCCTCGGGGCGGTAGCCGCGCCCGGTGAGGTGGCGCTTGAAGGCGTCCCGCGCGGGGCCGATGAGCAGGTCGTCGGCGGCCGAGACGCCGCCGCCGATCACGAAGCAGGAGGGGTCGAGCGCGGCCGCCAGGTTGGCGATGCCGACGCCCAGCCACTGGCCGATGTCCTGGAGCAGCTCGATGCACATCGCGTCGCCCTCGCGGGCCAGCTCGGTGATCATCGGGCCGGTGATCTCGGCGACGTTGCCCTTGACGTGCTCGATGATCCCGTAGGCCACGGGCGAGTCGGCGGCGGCCAGCTCCTTGGCCTCGCGGACCAGTGCGTTGCCCGAGCTGTACTGCTCCCAGCAGCCTCGGTTGCCGCACGGGCAGCGGTGGCCGCCGGGCACGACCTGCATATGGCCGAACTCGCCGGCGACGCCGTACTTGCCGCGCTTGACCTGGCCGTCCTCCAGGATCGCGCCGCCGATACCGGTGCCCAGCGTGATCATGACCAGGTGGTCCTCGCCGCGGCCGGCGCCGAAGCGCCACTCGGCCCAGGCGGCGGTGTTGGCGTCGTTGTCCACCAGGACGGGCACGGACAGACGGCCGGAGAGGCGGTCCCGCAGCGGTTCGTTGCGCCAGGACAGGTGGGGTGCGAACAGCACGCGGTTACGGTCCGCGTCGACCCAGCCGGCCGCGCCGATGCCGACCGCGTGCACGTCGTGGCGGTCGGAGAGGTCCAGGACCAGTTCGACGATGGTGTCCTCGACGACCTTGGGGCTCTTCGACTTGTCCGGGGTCTCCGCGCGGAGCTTCTCCAGGATGTTGCCGTCGGCGTCCACGACGCCCGCCATCACCTTCGTGCCGCCGATGTCGATCCCGACGGTGGGCACGCGGGGCGCCGTCAGGTGGGATCGGCGCTCTCGGGTGCCCACCGTGCGCAGCACGGGGGCTCGGCGGGAGCCGATGGGGGCGGTGAGGTCGCGATAGGTGCTCATCGGGGCCGATTCTGCCTCACCGAGGGGTCGGTTGCCGTACGGGGGAGCAAAGGGGTACGCGCGACCTGCGCCGGTCCCGGGGAGCCCGACGGCCGGCCGCGCGCCTCCTCTCGCCTCTAGGTCCTGTCGTCAAACTCACGTCGTCCGCCCGCAGGGCGGGCCTTGCGGCGAGTGGGGGTCCCCCCTGCTCGAAGAGCTTGGGGGAGCGTGCATGGCGTCGCGAGGCAGGCGGGAGTTTGACGACAGGGCCTAGGCGCGCCGCAGTTCGTGGCGCAGGTCGTCCAGGTCGTTCCCGCCCGCCATCTGGCGCGTCAGCTCTTCCAGCGTGATCTCGTCACGTGTGTGGTTGCCCACCATGCCGCCGCGCCTGAGCAGGACGAACCTGTCTCCGACCAGGTACGCGTGGTGCGGGTTGTGGGTGATCAGGACCACACCCAGGCCCGCGTCCCGCGCCGCGGCCACGTACTTCAGGACCACGCCCGACTGCTTGACGCCCAGCGCCGCCGTCGGTTCGTCGAGGACGAGGACCTTGGCGCCGAAGTACACCGCCCGCGCGATCGCCACGCACTGGCGTTCGCCGCCCGACAGGGTGCCGATGGGCTGGTCCACGTCGCGCAGGTCGATGCCCATGCGCAGCAGCTCGGCGTGCGTGGTGCGGCGCATGAGGTCGACGTCCATGCGCTTGAAGGGGCCCACGCCCTTGCGGGGTTCGGAGCCGAGGAAGAAGTTGCGCCACACCGGCATGAGCGGGACGACGGCCAGGTCCTGGTAGACCGTGGCGATGCCGCGGTCCAGGGCCTCGCGCGGGGAGGCGAGGCGGGTCTCCTCGCCCTCGATGCGCAGCGAGCCGCCGTCGTGTCCGTGCAGACCGGCGATGATCTTGATCAGGGTCGACTTGCCGGCGCCGTTGTCGCCCAGGACGCAGGTGATCTCGCCCGGGTGGACCTCCAGGGAGACGCCCTCCAGGGCGCGGACGGTGCCGTAGTGCTTGGTGACGTCGGACAACTCCACGAGTGCCGTACGCGCCTGGGTCTGACTCACTTGCCGGCCTCCGCCCGCTTACGGACCCAGGCGTTGAGCAGGGTCGCGAGGAGCAGCATCGCTCCGAGGAAGAACTTGAACCAGTCGGGGTTCCACTCGGCGAAGACGATGCCCTTGCTGGTCATGCCGAAGATGAACGCGCCGACCGCGGAGCCGACCGCGCTGCCGTACCCGCCGGTGATCAGACAGCCGCCGATGACGGCCGCGATGATGTAGATCAGCTCGTTGCCGACGCCCTCGCCGGACTGGACGACGTCGTACGAGAAGAGCAGGTGCTGGCCGGAGATCCAGGCGCCGAACGCCACGCCCATGTACAGGCCGATCCTGGTCCGGTGCACCGGGACGCCGACCGCGCGGGCCGCGTCCTGGTTGCCGCCGACCGCGAAGATCCAGTTGCCGGCGCGGGTGCGCAGCAGGATCCAGGAGGCGACGGCGACCAGGGCGATCCACCAGACGATGGTGATCTTGAAGTCGACCCCGCCGACGGTCACGGTCGAGGCGAAGACGGCGTGGGCGGCCGGGAAGCCCTCCATGTCGGCGATGGTCTTCGTGGAGACCGTGCTGTCGATCAGCTTGGTGAAACCGAGGTTCATGCCGGTCAGCATCAGGAAGGTGCCCAGCGTGACGATGAAGCTGGGCAGTTTGGTGCGCGTGAGCACGAAGCCGTTGAAGGCGCCGATCGCCAGGGTGGCCAGGAGCGAGACGCCCACGCCCACCCAGACGTTCGCCGTCATCTGGTAGCTGAACATCGACGAGATCAGCGCGGACGAGGTGACCATGACGCCCGCGGACAGGTCGAACTCGCCGCCGATCATCAGCAGCGCCACCGGTACGGCCATGATGCCGATCGTCGAGGAGGCGTACAGGACCGTGCTGAGGCTGGCCGCGCGCAGGAAGCTGTCGGCGGCCAGGGCGAAGAACAGGAAGACGGCGATCGCGCCGACCACCGAGCCCAGCTCGGGGCGGGCGAGCATCCTCCGCAGCGGGGAGCCGTGCAGAATCCTTTCTTCAGAGGCGGTCGCTCCAGAAGCCCTCGTCGTCTCCTCCGAGGGGGCTCGCGTCACATCGGGAGCCGCGCTCATCGGGTGCCCCGCTTCGTGTACTCCTCCAGCGCGGCCGCCTGGTCCTTCGTGACGATCTGCGGGCCGGTCAGCACCGGCTTGCCGCCGCCGAGGACGTCGCCGTTGTACTTGTAGGCCCACAGCAGGTCGACCGCCTCGTACCCCTGGAGGTACGGCTGCTGGTCGACGGCGAAGCCGAGGGTGCCGTCCGTCAGCTCGGCGGCGACCTTGGCGTTGAGGTCGAAGGTGTCCACCTCCGCCTTGCTCACCGCGCCGGCCCTGGCCTGCACCGCGGTGTCGGCGTACGGGGCGCCGAGGGTGACGACGGTGTCGACGGAGCGGTCGGCCTGGAGCTTGGCCTCGATCGCGGACTGCACGTCGGGCATGTTGGTGCCGTTGACGTAGAGGTTCTCCACCGTGCCGGTGAAGGTCTTGGCGACGCCGGCGCAGCGCTGCTCGTGGCCGACGTTGCCCTGCTCGTGCAGGACGCAGACGGCCTTCTTGCGGCCGCGCTCGTTCAGCTCCTCGCCGACCGCCTCGCCGGCGATGGTCTCGTCCTGGCCGATGTGGGCGAGCGCGCCGAAGGCCTTGGACTCGTCGGAACCGGAGTTCACGGTGATCACCGGGATGCCGGCCTTCTCGGCCCGGGCCACGGCCGCCTTCAGGGCGTCGTGCTTGGCGAGGGTGACGATGATGCCGTCGACCTTCTTGTCGACCGCCGCGTCCACGAGCTGCGCCTGCTGCTGGGCCTCGTCGTCGTGCGAGTACAGGAAGTTGATGTTGTCCTTGACCGCGGCCTGCTTGGCGCCGCTCTGCACGATGTCCCAGAAGGTGTCACCGTCCCCCGAGTGGGTGATCATCGCGAAGGTCCAGCGGGGTGTGTTCACCGCCGCCCTCCCCTGGGCCGCGGCGGCCCTGCGGGCGTCCTCGGCCCGCTTTCCCCCAGTACTGCTGCAGGCCGCCAGGGACACGGAGAGTGCCCCTGCCAGCGCGATGCCTACCCAGGTCCGAAACCGTGCCACGAGGCCGTGCCCTTCTTGCTGTGCTCTGACGTACGCAAGGGGCTGGTGATCAGCTCAGCAGCCCCAAACGTCCCATTGTCGGACACAGGTGTCGGGCGTCGCGTGACCGGGGCGGGCCCGGCGGTCGCATTGTCCGGACATTGCGACTAATCAGGCCGCGTGCCGGGGGTTTCGCCGGGGCCGTACGAGTGGTCCGGACTCAGGACCGTACGAGCAGCTGGAACTCGAAGGAGTAGCGCGAGGGGCGATAGGTGTGGTCGCCGAACTCGACCGCGCGGCCCGTGTCGTCGAAGGTCGTGCGTTGCATGGTGAGCAGCGGGGCGCCCTGCTCCTCCATGAGCCGCTCGGCCTCGGCCGCCGTGGCGCCGCGGGCGCCGATGGACTGCCGGGCGCTGTGCAGGGTGATCCCGGCGGCGCGCATGAGGCGGTAGAGGCCGGTGGCCTCCAGCTGCGCGGTGTCCAGGTCGAGCAGGCCGGGCGGCAGATGGTTGATCAGGTACGCCATCGGCTCGCCGTGCGCCAGCCGCAGCCGCTCGACGCGGTGCACGTCGCTGCCCTCGGCGACGCCGAGCGCGGCCGCGACCTCGGGGGAGGCCGGGACGACGGTGTTGACCAGGACCCTGGTGGCGGGGCGCTGGCCGGCCGCCTCCAGGTCGTCGTAGAGGCTACTGAGCTCCAGGGGGCGCTTGACCTGGCTGTGCACGACCTGCGTACCGACGCCGCGCCGGCGGACGAGGAGGCCCTTGTCGACCAGGGACTGGATGGCCTGGCGGACGGTGGGCCGGGACAGGCCGAGCCGCGCGGCGAGCTCGATCTCGTTGCCCAGCAGGCTGCCGGGGGTGAGGGTGCCGCGCTCGATGGCGGCCTCCAGCTGCTGGGAGAGCTGGAAGTACAGGGGAACGGGCGAGCTCCGGTCCACACTCAGGTCGAGCTGCACGGTCGGGTCCACTTCTGGTTTCGGCACGGGCCGAGCGTAGCTCCGCGGCCGGTTGACGGGAAGTTGTGTAGTTCGATTGTCCGGACATACGCATTGACAGGGCCCGCACTCGACCCTCACTTTGTCTTCATGCGCATCGGGGTCATCGGTACGGGCCGCATCGGCACCATTCACGCGAGAACACTCAGTCGCCATCGCGAGGTCGGTTCCCTGATCCTCACGGACGCCGATCCGGCGCGGGCCCAGGCACTTGCGCACCGGCTCGGCGAGACGGCCGCGCCGGGGGTGGACGAGATCTTCAAGTGGGGTGTCGACGCCGTGGTGATCACGACGGCGACCTCGGCCCACGCCGAACTGATCGGCCGGGCGGCCCGCTCCGGGCTCCCCGTCTTCTGCGAGAAGCCCATAGCGCTCGATCTGCCGGGCACGCTGGACGCGCTGGCCGAGGTCGAGACGGCCGGAACGATCCTTCAGATGGGGTTCCAGCGGCGCTTCGACGCGGGCTACACCGGGGCCCGTGAGGCGGTGCGCTCGGGGCGGCTCGGGCGGCTGCACACCGTGCGCGCGATGACCTGCGACCAGTCCCCTCCCCCGGCCGCGTGGCTGCCGCTGTCCGGCGGGCTCTTCCGGGACACGCTGATCCACGACTTCGACGTCCTGCGCTGGGTGACCGGGCGCGAGGTCGTCGACGTGTACGCGACCGGGTCGGACGCCGGGCCCGCGATGTTCCGCGAAGCGGGGGACGTCGACACGGGCGCGGCGCTGCTCACCCTCGACGACGGCACGCTGGCCACGGCGACGGCCACCCGGCAGAACGGGGCGGGCTACGACGTCCGGATGGAACTCGCCGGGGAGCGGGACACGGTCGTGGTGGGCCTGGACGACCGGACGCCGGTGGCGTCGACCGAGCCGAGCGGGCCGCCGGCCGCGGACAAGCCGTGGGCCGGTTTCCTGGAGCGCTTCGGGCCCGCGTACGAGGCCGAGCTGGGCGCCTTCGTGGAGGTCCTGCTCGGCCATCGGGCCAATCCGTGCGACGGCCGCGAGGCCCTCCAGGCGCTGCGCATCGCCGAGGCCTGCGAACGCTCCCGCCGCGAACGCAGACCGGTACGCCTGGCGGAACTCCCGGGGGGCCCGGGGCCGACGCTCGACTGAGTCCCCTCGCCCCCTACCAGCGCACCGGCAGTCTCCGTACCCCCCTCATCAGCATCCCCGGCAGCCAGTCGTCTGCCGGGCCGTCCAGCGCGAGGGCGGGGGCGCGGTCCAGGAGGGAGCGGAGCGCCGTGCGGGCCTCCAGCCGGGCCAGGGGCGCGCCCAGGCAGTAGTGGAGGCCGTGGCCGAAGGCGAGGTGGCCCCGGGTGTCGCGCCGGATGTCGAAGCGGTCGGGGTCGTCGTGGCGGCCCGGGTCGCGCTGGGCCGCGCCGAGGCCGACCAGCACGGCCTCGCCCTCGGCTATGGGGGTGCCGCCGATCTCCAACGGCTCGCTGGCGAACCGGTACGTCGCGTTCTCCACCGGCCCCTCGTACCTCAGCATCTCCTCGACCGCGCCGTCCAGAAGGGTCATGTCGGCGCGCAGGGCGGCGAGTTGGCCGGGGTGATCGAGCAGGGCGCGGACGCCGTTGGTGATCAGGTTGACGGTGGTCTCGTGGCCGGCGACCAACAGGATGAAGGCCATGCCCCGCAGTTCCTGCGCGGAGAGCCGGTCGCCGTCCTCGGCGGTGGTGCGGATCAGGTCGCTCAGCAGGTCACCGCTCGGCCCCGCGCACCGCTTGTCCTCGATCAGCTCGCCGAGGTATTCGGCGAGCCGCACGACGGCGTCGTACTCGCGCTCCGCGCTGGTGGGCGCGACCGCCTCCGACGAGAGCTTGCGGAACTCGGTGCGGTCCATCTCGGGGACGCCGAGCAGCTCGCAGATCACGGTGATCGGCAGGGGGTAGGCGAGGGCCTCCACCAGGTCGGCGCGGCCCTGCGGGAGCATCGCGTCGAGCAGTTCGTCGGTGATCTGCTGGATCCTCGGCCGCAGTTCCTCGACCCGGCGCATGGTGAAGGCGCGGGTGACGAGCCCGCGCAGGCGGGTGTGCTGCGGCGGGTCGGCGGCCAGCAGATGTCTGCCGATCAGCTCCTCTTCGAGGAACTGCATCCCGATCTTGCTGCCGTCCTTGGCCAGCCGAGGGTCGGCGAGCGCCGCGCGCGCCTCCTCGTACCCCACCACGAGCCAGGTCTCGTGGTGCTGCTCGGGTGCCGGCAGCCGCACGCGGTGCACGGGGCCGAGTTCCCGCAGCCGCGCGTACACCGGGTACGGGTCCCTGCGGAACGCGTCCCCGAACTCGCCTAAGTCGATCACCTGCGCCATGTCTCCCCCAACTCGGACACCTCTCGAAGACCACGGACCTGCCCCGGCACACGCACGCCAGGGATCTGTCCCCGCACCCGGACAACGCCCGGCGGCCTCAACTAGTGCCCGACTGGCGCCCGTCCTTCTCGGTGGGCCCGTTCCCGTCCGCGGGCCCGTCCTCCAGCAGGCCCGCGTCGTAGGCCAACAGGGCCACCTGTACGCGGTTGTTGAGGTCCAGCTTGGTCAGGATGCGGGAGACGTGGGTCTTGACGGTCGCGACGCTCATGAAGAGCCCGGTGGCGATCTGGGCGTTGGCGAGCCCGCGGCCCACCGCGACGGCGACCTCGCGTTCGCGGTCGTTGAGCGCGGCGAGCCGCTCCCGCGCGCGGGAGCGGCGGGTGTCGGCCGGACTGCCGGCCACCTGCGCCATCAACTGGCGGGTGACGGTGGGCGACAGGACCGGGTCGCCGGCCGCGACCCTGCGGACCGCCGCGACGATCTCGGCGGGCGGCGTGTCCTTGAGGACGAACCCGGCGGCGCCCGCGCGCAGGGCGCGCAGCACCTGCTCGTCGGCGTGGAAGGTGGTCAGGACGACGACCTGGGGCGCGTCCTCGCGGCGGCGCAGCCGCTGCGTGGCGGTCAGCCCGTCCACGGTCGGCATGCGGATGTCCATCAGGACCACGTCCGGGCGGGTGCGGTCCACGAGGGCCTCGACCTCGGTGCCGTCGGCGGCCTCCCCGACGATCTCGATGTCGTCGGCCCCGCCCATCATGAAGGACAGTCCCGCCCGCACCAGCGGATCGTCGTCGACGAGCAGCAGTCTGATCGCAGTCATGGCCCCTACGTACTCCCTGTCGGTGGCGTCGCGCGACACCCTCACCCCTCGCCCCAGGGCAGCCAGGCCCGGACCTCGAAGCCCCCGTCCACGGTGGCCCCGTGCTCCAGTCGGCCCCCGGCCAGTGTCGCCCGCTCCGTCAGGCCGATCAGGCCCTGGCCCGAACCCGGCACGGGCGGGACGTCGGCGTCCGGCGCGGGGTTGCGCACCGTCACGGCGAGGCCGTCGCCGGGGGCGCCCGTGACGGTCAGGGTGACCTCGGTGCCGGGGGCGTGCTTGCGGGCGTTGGTCAGTGCCTCCTGGGCGATGCGGTAGGCGGTGCGGCCGAGGGAGGCGGGGACGGCGGTGGGGTCGGTGACGCGGGTGTCGAGGGCGACCTTCATGCCCGCCTCGCGGGACTCGGCGACCAGGGCGTCCAACGCGGCGAGCGTCGGCTGGGGCCGGCCCGCGTCGTCGCGCTCGCCCGCCCGGAGCACGCCGATGATCTCGCGGAGGTCCTGGAGGGCCTCGTGCGCGCTCTCCCGGATGACACCGGCGGCCCGCGCGATCTCCTCCTGGGGCGCGTCCGGCCGGAATTCCAGGGCTCCCGCGTGCACGCTGAGCAGGGTGAGCCGGTGGGCGAGGACGTCGTGCATCTCGCGGGCGATGGCCTCCCGGGCCAGGCGCTGCGCCTGCTCGGCGCGCAGCCGTGCCTCCGTCTCGGCGCGGCGGGCGCGGTCGCGCAGGCTGAGCATCAGCTGCCGCTTGGAGCGGACGAACATGCCCCAGCCGATGATGGTCGTGGTGAGCAGGGTGGCGAACAGGACGAGGGCCGCGTACGGCCCGGTGGGGTCGGGGCGCAGCCAGAAGAAGAGCGGGAGCAGTGCCAGGTTGGCGCCGCCGATCCAGGCCACGTACCGGAAGGGCCGGTGCACGGCGACGGTGAACAGGGCGACCATGCACGCGCCGCCCGCGGTGTTGGACAGGAAACCGACCGGGATCGTCGCGACGGCGAGCCCGAGCGGCCACCGGCGGCGCAGCCAGACGGCCGCGCAGGCGAGGGCGCCCAGGAGTTGGTCGAGGAAGGCGAGGACGGGCGGCAGGTGCGACTCGTCGGCCAGGGACTTGGCGCCCAGGAGGCCGACGACGGCGGCCAGCAGGAAGCAGCAGAAGTCGACGACCCAGTCGCGCGCGGTGCGCCGCGGCCGCCGCCGTCCCGAGGTCGCGGCGTCGGGGTCGAGCTCATGGATCACCGCGGACGGGAACAGCCACCGGCGGCCCGTGAACATCTGCGGCGCCAGCGCCGTCTCGTCACCACTCACGGTCGGCAAATCTACGCAGGGTGCGCCGGTGCGGTCTCCCCCGCCGGGGGCATCGCCGACCAAAGTCGTACCGCCGTGTTCTTTGGATGGTCCCGCCCGGCCGGAGCGCAGCCTTCGGTCGCGCGGGACTCGCCCCGCGGCCGATGTGTGGGGGGAAACCGCGGGGCGAGAGTCGTGCCGTGAAAAAGCTGCTGGAGGTACTCGGATTCCTCGCGCTCGTACAGGGCGTGCTGGGCCTGGTGCACGAGTTCACCCACTGGCACGTGGGCCTCGTGCAACGGCTCGGCTTCCTCGACGACTACGGCGTCTATGCGAGCGTCGCCCTGCTGGTGCTGGCGTGCGCGCTGCTCGCCGCCGCGGAGAGCCGGAAGCCCGGTTGAGTGCGCACCGGGCCTCCGGCTGGTCGCGCCGTTCCCTCGGACCCGGACCTCGGTTCAGCAGCCGAAGTCGATCAGGTCGAACGTGGCGTAGTGGTCCCCGGTGTAGTAGTCCTCCTGGTACTCCTCACCGGTGACGATGCGCCGCGCGCCGCGGGTGGAGGAGCCGGGGGTCTTCACCGTGTACTCGTGGTAGTAGCCGGTGGGCTGGCCGGGCAGGACGTGCTCCCGGTTCTGGAAGACGACCCCGTCCTGCGAGTACGGGAACGGACCGCCCTGGTCGATCAGCTTCAGGGTGGTGTACGCCTGCGAGGGCAGGTCGCCGTAGCAGATGCTGCCGACGGACGTGGCCGCCGCGTCCGCCGAGGTGGCGGTGACGGTGCCGCCGACGAGGAGGGCGGACAGGAGGGCGCCCGCGGCGCCGATGCGAGTGATTCGTGGGGGGAATCTCATGGCCTCATGATGACGCGCGTAGACAGTGGCATGTCAATGTCAATCCGGAGGATTTTCCCCTCAAGTCCGATGAGTTTTCGGGGAGTTAACCTCCGGCCCGCAGTCCCCACAAGGTCCCTACAAGCACCGGCGGGCTAGGCGGTCGGGTCGGGCTCGGGGAGGGCGTACGAGCCGTACTCCGGGCGGCCCGCCGTGTCGTACGACTGGATGGAGACGCCGGCTCCGGTGACGCGCCCTCCGGTGTGCCGGAACCTGGTCGGGACGGCGCCCTCCGCGAAGAGGCGGCGGCCGGCGCCCAGCACGACCGGGAAGGTCAGCAGGTGGAGCGTGTCGAGGAGGCCGAGGTCCAGCAGGGAGCGGACGAGGGCGCCGCTGCCGTGGATCTGGAGTTCCCCGTCCGTGCGCTCCTTGAGGGCGGCGACCTCCTTGGCGAGATCGCCCGCGATCACGGTGCTGCCGGACCACGCGGGGTCGGTCAGGGTCGAGGAGGCGACGTACTTCGGGAGGGCGTTGAGTTTGGCCGCGATCGGGTCGGCGGGGTCGGTCACCTTCGGCCAGTGCGAGGCGAAGATCTCGTACGTACGGCGGCCGAGGAGGAAGGCGCCGGCGCGGTCGAAGGCCTCGGTCACGAACGCGCCGAAGTCCTCGTCGCCGAACGGAAAACTCCAGCCGCCCTGGTCGAAGCCGCCGGCGCGGTCCTCCTGGGGGCCGCCCGGGGCCTGGTAGACGCCGTCGAGGGTGACGAACACGGTGGAGACGAGCTTGCCCATGGCGGGTGCCTTCTTCCTGGGGTGGGGTCCGTGGTCATCACCTCAGACCCCACCGGCACCCGCAACTCATCGGTCCGCCGGCACCCGCGTCCCGTCGGTGCGCGCTGTGCGGTCCGCCGTCTCAGCCCGCGTGGGTCGAGAACAGTCCGCCGGTCGGGCCCTGCTTGTCGCCGCCCTGCGCCTTCCTCAGGGCGTTGGCGAGGCTCTCGATGGTGAGCGACTGCAGGATGACCCGGCCGTTGCCCTCCAGGGTCGCCAGCGACAGGCCCTCGCCGCCGAAGACCGCGTTCATGATCCCCTGGCGGTTGAGGCCGCCGACGCGCTGGACGCCGTACTGGATGCCCTCCTCGAAGGCGACGACACAGCCGGTGTCGACCTCGATGCGGCCGCCGAAGTCGGCGGGGTTGAGGTCGATGAAGTTGCCGGCTCCGGCGATGATCACCGTGCCGTGGCCCGTGAACTTCTCCAGGACGAAGCCCTCGCCGCCGCTCATGCCGGTGCGGCCGCCCTGGAAGGCTATGCCGAAGTCGACGGTGGACTCGGCCGCCACGAACGCGTCCTTCTCGGCGAACCACGCGCGCGTGCCGTCGAGTTCCAGGGCGCGCATCTCGCCGGGCAGGACGCCCGCGAAGCCGACGGTGCCCTGGCCGCCCTGGGCGGTGAAGTACTGGAACGCCAGCGACTCACCGGCGAGCATGCGCTGGCCGACCTGCATCGCCGTACCCATGGCCTGGCGCAGCATGCCGCCCATGCCACCGCCGCCGCCCTGCGGCTGACCGTTGCCGTTCGACGGCCCGGACAGGCGCGTCTCCATGGTCACGTTCGTCGTCTTGAACAGGAACTTCCCCGCCTCGCAGTACACGGTCCGGCCGGGGGTGAGATTGACGATCGCCATCTGCATGGCGTTGCCGACGATTTCTTGCTGAAGAGTCACGGGGGGAGAACGCGGATACGGAAGGAAGAGTTCCGGTTGGCCGAGATCGTTGTCCGTTCACCGCCAGCACCGCGTCGGCCGGGCCGCTGGGATGGACGCATGACAGCTCAGGGAACTCTGAACGGCAAGGTGGCACTGGTCACCGGCGGCAGCCGCGGCATCGGCGCGGCGACGGCACTGCGGCTCGCGCGCGAGGGCGCGGACGTGGCCGTCACCTATGTGAACGGCAAGGAGGCGGCCGAGGACGTCGTACGGGCCGTCGAGGCGCTCGGGCGCCGGGCGGTGGCCCTGCGCGCGGACGCGGCGGACGCCGCCGAGGCGGCGGGCGCGGTGGAGCGCGCGGCGCAGGCGCTGGGCGGGCTCGACGTGCTGGTGAACAACGCGGGCGTCGGCGTGCTCGGCCCGCTGGAGACGCTCGGCCCGGAGGAGGTGGACCTGGTCCTCGCCGTGAACGTGCGCGCCGTCTTCCTGGCCTCCCGGGCGGCGGCCGCGCGGATGGGAGCCGGCGGCCGGATCGTCACGATCGGTACCTGCATGACGCAGCGGGTGCCGGGGCCCGGCGGCACGCTCTACACGATGAGCAAGTCGGCGTTGATCGGGCTGACCAAGGCGCTGGCCCGGGAGCTCGGCGGGCGCGGGATCACGGCGAACCTCGTGCATCCGGGACCGACGGACACCGACATGAACCCGGCGGACGGACCGTACGCCGACGGGCAGGTGGCCCTGACCGCGCTGGGCCGGTTCGGTACGGCGGACGAGGTGGCGTCGGCGGTGGCGTACCTCGCCGGTCCGGACGCGGCGTACGTCACCGGGGCGGAGCTCTCGGTGGACGGGGGCCACGCGGCGTAGGCCTGTGGTGGTCGGGCGGTCCTTGTCCACCCGCCCGCCCGACTCGGTGGGTCGAGAAGCCGCGTGACGCGACTTCTCGAGGCACCGGGACGGGCCGGCGGGTGGTGCCGGCTCAGCCGCCCAGTTCCTGGTGGCGCGCCGCCAGGCGGGTCGCGCCCTCCTCCGTCAGGGAGCCGAACAGGCGCAGGCGGGAGATGCCGCCGTCGGGGTAGATGTCCACGCGCGCGTGAGTGCCGACGGCGGGGGCCGGCAGGACGAAGCGGTGATTGGTGTCGGGCTGGAGGCGGGTGCGCGGGAGGATCTCGCGCCACTCAGTGTCCTCGCGGTTCTCGCCGTCCCGTACGGACACCGACGCCCAGCCGGCGCTGTTGCCCTTGAGATAGGCCGTGTCGATCTCGATCGCGCGGATCAGGGACTGGGCCGCCAGCCGGTAGCGGATCCAGTCGTTGCCCCGATCGCGGCGCCGGCGGGTCTCCCAGCCGTCGTCCATCTTGCGGGAGCGGCCCGGCTGGATGGTGTTGGTCGCCGGGGAGTAGAACAGGTTGGACGCGTCCTCGACCCGGCCGCCGTTCTCCAGGGCGACCACGTCGAAGGTGCCGAGGACCTTCAGCCACTCGGGGTCCGGGACGACCTCGCCGTACACGCGCAGGCGCGCGATGCCGCCGTCGGGGTGCTGGTTGACGCGCAGGTGCGTGAAGCGCTGTTCGACCGAGACGGCGAAGCCGTTCGCCGCGTGGCCACCGACCGGGGTGCGCGGGACGAGCGTCGTCCACTTCACGTCGCCGCCGAGCAGTTCCTCGGGGGACGGGGAGCCGGCCACGGTCGCGCCCTCGACCGACACCGCCTGCGGGTAGTTGCCGCGGAAGTGGGCGGTGTCGACGACGATGCCCCGTACGACACCGGGCGCGCCCAGGCGCACCAGCGCCCAGTCGTGGTCCTCGGCCGTGGGCCAGGGGTGCTCGGCACAGGCGCCGCGCCGGCGGCGGGTCTCCCAGCCGTCCATGATCTTGCCCTTGTGCCCGAAGTGCTCGGGGTCGAACTCGGCCCGCTCGGGCACCAGCAGGTTCTCGCGCTGGGCGAAGAACTCGTCGTTGGCGGCGACGACACCGGCGCCGAGCTGCCGGTCGGCGAGGTTGGCGTACTGGGTGAAGGGGAAGTCGGCGGTGCGGTAGTCCGCGTACGGGTCACCGCCTCCGTAGGGGTTCGCGTCGCCGGTGAAACGGGGTGTCGCCGTCACGGTGATCAGGGGTTCCTTTCGGGAGTCGGCCGCTGCGGTCGCGGGAGTGGTTCAGGGGGTGCGGGCCAGCAGCCGGCCCTTCGGCTCGGTGAACTCGCCGTCGGCGACGATGCGTTCGCCGCGCAGCCAGGTGGACTTCACGACGCCGTACAGGGTGCGGCCCGCGTACGCCGTGACGCGGTTGCGGTGCTGGAGGGCGGCCGGGTCCACGGTGAACGTCTCGTCGGGGGCGAGGACGGCGAAGTCGGCGTCGCGGCCGGGCGCGATGGCGCCCTTGTCCGCCAGGCCCACCAGGGCCGCCGTACGCGTCGACATCCAGCGGACCACGTCCTCCAGGCCGTGGCCGCGCCGGCGCGCCTCGGTCCAGACGGCCGCCAGGCTGAGCTGAAGGCCGGAGATGCCTCCCCAGGCGGTGGCGAAGTCGTCCGTCTTCAGGTCGGCCGTGGAGGGCGAGTGGTCGGTGACCACGCAGTCGATGGTGCCGTCCGCCAGCGCCTGCCAGAGCAGGTCCTGGTTGGCGGCCTCGCGGATGGGCGGGCAGCACTTGAACTCGCTGGCGCCGTCCGGGACTTCCTCGGCGGTCAGGGTCAGGTAGTGCGGGCAGGTCTCGACGGTGATGCGGACGCCGTCGGCCTTGGCGGCGGCGATCAGCGGCAGCGCGTCGCTGGAGGACAGGTGCAGGACGTGCACGCGCGCGTGGAGGCGTTTCGCCTGGGCGACGAGGTTCGCGATGGCGGTGTCCTCGGCGTCGCGCGGGCGGGAGGCGAGGAAGTCGGCGTACTTGGGGCCGCCGTGGTGCGGGGCCGCGTCCAGGTGGTGCGGGTCCTCGGCGTGCACGATCAGCAGTCCGTCGAAGTCGGCGATCTCGGCGAGCGACCGGGCGAGTCCGTCCTGGTCGAGGTGTGGGAACTCGTCCACGCCCGAGGGCGACAGGAAGGCCTTGAAGCCGAAGACCCCGGCGTCGTGCAGCGGGCGCAGGTCCTTGACGTTGCCGGGCAGGGCGCCGCCCCAGAAGCCGACGTCGATGTGCGCCTTGTCGGCGGCGACCTGCCGCTTGACGCGGAGGTGGTCGACCGTCGTCGTCGGCGGGAGCGAGTTGAGCGGCATGTCCACGAGGGTGGTGATGCCGCCGGCGGCCGCGGCGCGCGTGGCGGTCCAGAAGCCCTCCCACTCGGTGCGGCCCGGGTCGTTGACGTGCACGTGGGTGTCGACCAGGCCGGGCAGCAGGACGTCGTCGCCGAAGTCCTCCAGGCGGGCGCCGCGCGGTACCTCGGCGTCGTACGGCAGCACCGCCGTGATCCGGCCGGCGAGGACCGCGACCGAAGCGGGACCCGTCCCCTCCGGGGTGATGACGCGCGTCGAGCGCAGCACCAGTTCAGCGTCGGACACCCGGACCCCTCTCTGCCGCCGTTCTGCTTCCAGGAAAGCGGGATGTACAGACACGCAATGGAATTCAACGTTCTGTTGAAGGAGTCTTCACTCCCACTCCCGCGCCGTCAAGGGCACACTTCTTCTCGACGGACCCCGGACGCACACTCTGGACGTTTCCACGAAGCGGAATTACAATTCCAGCAAGCAGAACGTAGCTACGTACCAGCGGGGAGTCAACCGACTGCCGGGTAGGCTTCTGCCCTTCCCGCCAGTCCCGAAAGGAACGCGCCCGTGCCGACGTCCAACGCCAGCACCACCGACTCCGCCAAGTCCAGCAGCGGCGGCGTCCAGTCCCTGGAGCGCGCCTTCGACCTCTTGGAGCGGATGGCGGACGCGGGCGGCGAGGTCGGTCTCAGCGAGCTCTCGGCGAGCAGCGGGCTGCCGCTGCCCACCATCCACCGCCTGATGCGCACCCTGGTGGCCTGCGGATACGTACGCCAGCAGCCCAACCGGCGCTACGCACTGGGCCCGCGTCTGATCCGCCTCGGCGAGTCGGCCTCGCGCCTGCTCGGCACCTGGGCCCGCCCCTACCTCGCCCGCCTCGTCGAGGAGACCGGCGAGACGGCGAACATGGCGCTGCTGGACGGGGACGAGATCGTCTACGTGGCGCAGGTGCCGTCCAAGCACTCGATGCGCATGTTCACCGAGGTCGGCCGGCGCGTGCTGCCGCACTCCACGGGCGTGGGCAAGGCCCTGCTCGCCGGCGTCCCGGAGCACGAGGTACGCGCGCTCCTCTCCCGCACCGGCATGCCCGCCGCGACGGACAAGACGATCACCACCCCCGAGGGTTTCCTGGCCGCACTGGAGGACGTCCGCCGGCTCGGCTACGCGGTCGACGACAACGAACAGGAGATCGGCGTCCGCTGCCTCGCGGTACCGGTACCCGACTCCCCCACCGCCGCGGCCATCTCGATCTCCGGCCCGGCGGGCCGGGTCACCGAGGCAGCAACGGACCGAATCGTCCCGGTACTCCAACAGGTAGCCGAGGAACTCTCCGAGGCACTGGCGAGCTCGGGGGCCTGACGCGGGGCTCGGTGAGTCCGCGCCGGAGTCAGTGAGTCCGAGGCGGAGTCGGTGAGCTGGCCGGGGCCCGGTGAGCCTGAGCCGGAGTCGGCGGCGTGAGCCGGGTTCGGTGGCGTGAGCCGGGTTCGGTGAGCATGAGCCGAGGCCGTTGAGCCCGAGCCGGACTCGATCAGCCTGGGCCGGACTCGGTGAGCCTGACCGGGCTCGGTGACTCCGAGCCAGGGTCGTTGCGCCGCCGGGGTCGGCCAGCCCAAGCCGGAATCAGTGAGTCCGAGCCGCGGCCGGTGAACCCGAGCCAGGCCCGTTGAGCCCGAGCCGGACTCGATCAGCCCGAGCCGGACCCGACGGAACCGGGCCAGTCTCGGGACGCCGAGCCGGGGCCGGTGAACCCAAGCCGGGGGTCGGTCAGCCTGAGCCTGGATCGGTCAGCCTGAGCCGGAGTCCGTCAGCCCCAATCGGACCCAGTGGAACCGAACTGGACCCGATGGAGCCGAGCCGGCCTCGGGGGACCGAGCCGCGCCCCCGATCCCTCAGCGGCGTGGTGGTTCACCGAACAGGTCCACCGCCGCGCGGACGTCCGACAGGCCCCGGGCCAGTGCGCTGACCGAACCGATCGCGCTCGCGATCAGTAGCAGGGAGCGGCGCAGGCGGGGGATCTCGGGCATGCCGCTGACGGCCATCGCGGCGAGGGTGGCGAGTTCGTCCTCGGCGATGCCCCGGTCGGGGAACTCGACCGGGTGCGTGGCGAGTTCGCGGCGCAGCCGGGACACCGCGGTCCGCAGTTCCGCCACCCTCGGGTCCTCGTCGCTGCCGGTCACTGGCCTCTGCCCCAAGCTCCGCAACGCAGCCCTCCCCCAGGCATGTCGTTGTGTGCGCACGCTTCGCCGTCCCGCCCAGAGCCCCCGTGGCGGCGGTCGGGCACCGGGGGACGCGGGTCAGTAAACGCCACCCGGTGCGGGGCGCGCCACACCGCGGACGGAATTTCAGGCCAAGGAGAGGCCGTGCCCCGCCCGGCGTCAGGTATGCAGGACGCATGACCGACAAGCACCACATCACCGGCCTGCTGCTGGCCGCGGGCGGCGGGCGGCGGCTCGGCGGACGGCCCAAGGCACTGCTCGAACATCGCGGACGCCCGCTCGTCGAACACGCGGTCGGCGTACTGCGCGCGGCCGGATGCGACCGGATCCACGTGGTGCTCGGGGCGGCCGCGGACGCCGTGCGCGAGCGCGCGGAGCTGCCCGGCTGCGTCCTCGTGGACAACCCCGACTGGGCACAGGGCATGGGCTCCTCGCTGCGCGCCGGACTGGCCTCCCTCACCGGGACCGGCGCGCGGGCCGCGCTGGTCTCGCTCGTCGACCAGCCCGGCATCGGACCGGTGGCCGTGGCCCGGGTGCTGGCCGCGTACCGGGACGAGTCCTCGCTGGTCTCGGCCGCGTACGAGGGGGTGCGCGGGCATCCCGTGCTGTTCGGCGCCGCCCACTGGACCGGGATCGCCGCGAGCGCGACCGGCGACCGGGGAGCACGCTCGTACCTGAAGGCGCACGAGGACGCGATCACGCTCGTGGAGTGCGCGGACGTGGCCCGGGCGTACGACATCGACACCGAGGCCGACCTGGTCCACCTTGAGTGAGGAGGGTGGCACGCAGAGCCACGTTGCCTCGAACTGGAGAATCTCGATGTCAACAAATCATTGAACTTCCACGATGAGGAAACTAGTATCCACTGCTCAGAAGCGCCCTGCTGCTCCGCAGGCGCACATCGCCGTACCCGGGCCGACTGGCACCCGGTGCCATCGCTGAAGGAAGTGACAGCTCATGTCCGCACCAGCGCCGTCTCCGCTGGCCATCGTCGACGCCGAGCCCCTGCCCCGGCAGGATGAGGTCCTCACCGACGCGGCGCTCGCCTTCGTGGCCGAGCTGCACCGGCGGTTCACGCCGCGCCGCGACGAACTGCTCGCCCGCCGCGCGGACCGCCGCGCCGAGATCGCCCGCACCTCCACGCTCGACTTCCTCCCGGAGACCGCCGCCGTCCGCGCGGACGACTCCTGGAAGGTGGCCCCGGCCCCCGCGGCCCTGAACGACCGCCGCGTCGAGATCACCGGCCCCACCGACCGCAAGATGACCATCAACGCGCTCAACTCGGGCGCCCGGGTGTGGCTCGCGGACTTCGAGGACGCCTCCGCGCCCACCTGGGAGAACGTGGTCCTCGGCCAGCTCAACCTGAGCGACGCCTACACGCGGCGCATCGACTTCACCGACGCGGCCTCCGGCAAGTCGTACGCCCTGCGCCCGAACGAGGAGCTGGCCACCGTCGTCATGCGCCCGCGCGGCTGGCACCTCGACGAGCGCCACCTCGTCGACGCCGACGGCAGGGCCGTCCCGGGCGCGTTCGTCGACTTCGGCCTGTACTTCTTCCACAACGCCCAGCGGCTGCTGGACCTCGGCAAGGGCCCGTACTTCTACCTGCCGAAGACGGAGTCTCACCTGGAGGCCCGCCTGTGGAACGACGTGTTCGTCTTCGCGCAGGACTACGTTGGCATCCCGCAGGGCACCGTCCGGGCCACCGTGCTGATCGAGACGATCACGGCGGCGTACGAGATGGAGGAGATCCTCTACGAACTGCGCGACCACGCCGCCGGGTTGAACGCGGGCCGCTGGGACTACCTCTTCTCGATCGTCAAGAACTTCCGTGACGGCGGCCCCAAGTTCGTCCTGCCGGACCGCAACGCGGTCACCATGACGGCCCCGTTCATGCGCGCGTACACCGAACTCCTCGTCCGTACCTGCCACAAGCGCGGCGCGCACGCCATCGGCGGCATGGCGGCGTTCATCCCGTCCCGCCGCGACGAGGAGGTCAACAAGGTCGCCTTCGAGAAGGTCAAGGCGGACAAGGACCGCGAGGCGAACGACGGTTTCGACGGCTCGTGGGTCGCCCACCCGGACCTGGTGCCGATCGCCATGGCGTCCTTCGACCGGGTGCTCGGTGACCGGCCCCACCAGAAGGACCGGCTGCGCGAGGACGTCGACGTCAAGGCGGCCGACCTGATCGCCGTCGACTCCCTGCACGCCAAGCCGACGTACCCGGGCCTGGTCAACGCCGTGCAGGTCGGCATCCGTTACATCGAGGCCTGGCTGCGCGGCCTCGGCGCCGTCGCCATCTTCAACCTGATGGAGGACGCGGCCACCGCCGAGATCTCCCGCTCGCAGATCTGGCAGTGGATCAACGCGGGCGTCGAGTTCGAGAACGGCGAGAAGGCCACCCCGGAGCTGGCCCGCAAGGTCGCCGCCGAGGAACTGGCCGCCATCCGGGCGGAGATCGGCGAGGAGGCCTTCGCGGCCGGCCACTGGCAGCAGGCCCACGACCTGCTGCTCCAGGTCGCCCTCGACGAGGACTACACGGACTTCCTGACGCTGCCCGCGTACCGGCAGCTCACCGGCTGAGCCTCGCCGGCCTCACCTGTCCGAGTGGCCCAGGGACCTTCCCGGGGCCACTCGGTCGCGTACGGCCCGCTTGACGGCCGTCGGCTCCGGGAAGCCCTGCTCACGGCGGTCCCAGACCACCTCGTCATTGACCCGGACCACGAAGACACCGCCCGTGCCGGGCTTGAGCGCGAGTTCCGTGAGCTCGGCCTCGAAGGTCGTCAGCAGCTCCTGGGCCAGCCAGGCGGCGCGCGGCAGCCAGCGGCACTGGGTGCAGTACTCGATCTCGACCCGCTGCGCGTCCGAAGGGCTGTCCGTCATCCGAGGTGCACCGACCAATCCTGTTCCGCCGCCGGTTTGCCGTGCAGGTCGGGGACCCGCTTGAGCCACTTCGGGCGGCCCTGCTGCGTTCTGGCCGCGCGGGCGGCCTCCTCGGCCGCGAGTTCCTCGCGGCTCGGGAAATCGGTGGGCAGCCACTGCTGCGAGGCCCGCACGCGCGCGGCGAGGTAGCCGACGTAGGCGGTACGGACCTCGTCGGGCGTGCCGAAGCCCGGTTCCTCGGCCAGCCAGGCGTCGGGCACCTCGGCCAGGATGCCCCGCAGGAGTTCCTCGGTGACCCGGGGGGCGAGTTCGGCGTCGGCGGCCCGGACGTCGGGGGTGTAGTGGCCGAGGGCGTGGTGCCGGAAGTCGTACGCCTTCTCGGGCGCCGAGGTGTCCCAGCGGTGGTGGAAGACGAGGGCGGCGCCGTGGTCGATGAGCCACAGGTGCGGGGGCGCGGTGCCGAAGGTCGGCCAGATCATCAGGTTGGAGCTGTGGATCGTACGGTCGACGTTGACGGTGAGCGCGTCGAGCCAGACGATCCTGCCCGCCTCCAGCGGGTCCACCGGGAAGGTCCGGGCGACCTCGGGCGTGAAGTCCTTCGCGCCCGGCAGGTAGTCCATCCCCAGGTTCATGCCCTCGGAGGCGTGGAGCAGCTCCCGTACCTCCTGGTGCGGCTCGTGCGCGGCGATCTCCGGGTCGAAGTGCACCAGGACCAGCTCGGGGAACCGCAGCCCGAGGGCGCGCGCCAGCTCCCCCACGATCACCTCGGCGACCAGCGCCTTGCGTCCCTGCGCGGAGCCGGTGAACTTCACGACGTACGTCCCCAGGTCGTCGGCCTCGACGACGCCGGGCACGGATCCACCCTCGTGCAGGGGCGCCACGTATCGGGTGGCGGTGACTTCACTCAGCATCCTCTCAGGCTATGCACCGCCTTCTCGGGCCGCCCGGCAGGGGGCAAGTTCACTTTCAGGACATCGCCGGACGGTGTTGCGTTCGCCGCCGGAATCGATCATGGTCGGTACGTGAGTCTCGTCGCCGCCCCGGCCGAGGCCCGAGCCGGGTCCACCCCTTCCACCCACCCGAGGCCTGCCCGAACCATGACGACCAGCGTTCCGTCCGCCACCGCGCCCGGCACGAACCCGTGGCTGCGGCCCCTGACCCACAGCCCCCGGCCGCGCATGCGGCTCCTCTGCTTCCACCCGGCGGGCGCGGGCCCGAACTTCTACCGCGCCTGGGCCGCCCGGCTGCCCCAGGACGTGGAGGTCCTCGCCGTCCATCTGCCGGGCCGTGAAGGGCGCTTCGCCGAGCCACGCCTGACGGACTATCACGCGGCCGTCGCGGCGCTGTACGCCGGTGTCCGGCCCGCGCTCGGACCGCTCCCCTACGCGTTCTTCGGCCACAGCATGGGCGCGCTGCTCGCCTACGGCGTCGCCCTGACCGCCGCCCGGCACGGCGACCCGACGCCGGAGCAGCTCCTGCTCAGCGGCTGCGCCGGGCCCGGCGGTCCGCATCCCAAGTCCGGCCGCGCGCAGTGGAGCGACGCCGACATCGTCGAGGATCTGCGCGCGATGGGCGGAACGACCGACGAGGTGCTCGCCAGCCCCGAGCTCATGGACATCCTGCTGCCGGTCCTGCGGGCCGACTACACGCTCTGCGCCGGCTTCCACGCCGCTCCGCCCACCGGGCGGCTCGACTGCCCGCTCACCGTCCTCGGCGGGGCGGACGACCGCCACACCCCGGACGACCTGGCCCGCTGGGCCGCCGTCAGCACCGGCGCCTTCGCCCATCACACCTTCCCGGGCGGGCACTTCTTCCTCACCCGCGAGTCGACCGACCCCGTGCTCTCCACCGTCACCGCCGTCCTGAGCGGGCAGCCCCCTCGACCGGAACACCGGCCGGCCTGAGACCCCTGTCGCTAGGCGCCGAGCAGCGGGTTCGGCAGGGGCAGGTAGCGGGCGGCGGCACCGTCCGCGCCGGTCCAGCGCAGCAGCAGGTTCGTCTTGCCGGGCAGGGTGAGCGAGGCGAGCAGGCCGGTGATCTCGGGCAAGTCGTGGCGGGCGAGTTCGCGGCGGGTGGCCGGCCAGGGGTCGAGGCCCGGGTGGTGCTCCACGAGGGCGGCGGCGATCTCGGTGAGGTGGTTGACGACCAGGCAGTACACCAGCCGCTCCCATCCGGCCGCCCGGGACACGTCCGGCAGCAGCTTGACGCCCTCCGCGTCCCTGAACAGCGCCTGCACGGGGAGGCCGGCGGCGTCCACCGCGACCAGGGTGTTCTGCAGGTGGGCCTCGACGACGACGCCGTGGTCCGCGAAGGCGGCGAGGGCCGGCGGGACGACCTGCCGCAGGTACGCCTCCCACCAGGCCGCCGGATCGGCGGTGGCGGCGAGCGGGCTGCCCTCGAAGCCCTCCGCGAGGCCCGCGGCGAGCAGCGGGGTCGCGCCGGGCAGCAGGTGGCCGCGCAGTCCGTCGCGGACCAGGACCGCGAGTTCCTCGAAGGCGAACCGGGCCGTGCGGTAGCCGCGGTCGCTCAGCCAGGCGGCGGGGCCGTCGATACCGGCGAAGGCGCGGGTCGCGGCCGCGTCCGTGCGGCGCAGTTTCAGCAGGTCGTGGCGCCACAGCCGGCGGATGTCGTTGGTGATGCGCACATCGAGGCTGAACTTGAGGAAGAGGTCGCGCCCGGGCGCGTACAGGGTGCGGACCGCCGCCGTCGGCCAGGCCTCGTCGGCGGTCGCGCCCAGCCGGATCAGGCGGCCGTCCGCGAAGGCGGGCGCCAGGTCCCGGCCGACGAGGTCCAGCTGCCAGGGGTGGGCGGGCAGCAGCCGGTAGCCGGGCGGGGCCGTGCCGAGGGCGTCCAGCGCGGTGGGGTCGCCGTCCTCGACCACCTCGCCCTCGCGCACGCCGAGCAGCACCAGCGGGAAACGGGCGTGCGCCTCCGGGGCGTACGGCAGCCAGCCGGCGACCGGTCCGCCGCCGCGTGCCTTGGGGGCCGGGTGGTAGGGATGGCCGGTGATGAGGGACTGCTCGGACCGCAGGTACGGGTCCTCGGGTGCCGTCGTCCGGGCGCGGGCGGCGAGCAGCGCGGCGACCGCGTCCCGGCTGTCGATCATCTCGGTGGGCAGGTCGTCGTTGGACAGTCCGGTGTGCCGGCGCAGTTCGTCGGCGACCAGTTTGACCAGCTCGGTGTGGCCGAGGGGCTGCCAGCCCCCGTCGGTGTGCAGTTCGGGCGCCACGGGCCGGCGCCCGCCGCGCACGCGCAGCAGCCGGCTGCCGCCCGGCAGCCGGTACACGCGGCGGGGTCCCGGGTCTGGGAGCGGCTCGGCGATCTCCCGCAGCAGGCAGTTGAGCAGCGGCGCGGCCGCGTACGCGTCGGCGCGCCCGGCGTCGTCGCCCGGGGGCATGAGGTCCACGCGTTCCCTTCGTTCTGCGTGTTCACACGGTCCGGTCACCACACGGCCCGTTCTCGATCAAGTATGTCGGCCTTCACCGACAATCGTGACGTCACACCCGTACCCGAGGAGTCCGCCCGTGCACCGTCCCCCCACCGTCGAGGCGCAGGTCGCCGCCGAGCTGGCTGAAACCCGGCCCGGGCTGCTGGCCGGGTACGCGGCCGAGCTGCCGGGTGCCCGGGCGGCCGTGCTGACCCGGCTGTGGCGGGCGCTCGCGCACGAGCCGCTGCCCTGGGTCACCCGGCGGGCGCGCGGGGTGAGCGGCCTCGGCCTGCGGCTGGCCGACGGCCGCACGCTGCACGGGCCGCACGCGGATCCGTACGCCACCGACGCGTACGTCACCCTCGTCCACCTCGACGGTGTGCCGTACGACGATCCCGCACGTCTGATGACGGACCTCGCGGTACCGCACGCGGCGGACTTCGCGGCCGAACTCGGGCACAGCGCGGCGTCGTTGGCACTGTCCCGGGCCGGCCGGCCGGAACACCCGAAGGAGTGGCCGGAACAGGACTGGGAGTGGGAGCAGCGTGTGGTGGACGGGCATCCGTTCCACCCCAACTGCCGTTCCCGCCCCGGTTTCTCGGTGGCCGAGCAGCTCGCGTACGGCCCGGAGCACGGGCCGGTCGTGGAGTTGGCGACGGTCCCGGTGCCGCGGGAGGAGTGCCTGGTGACGGGGGCGTGGCCGGCGGACGGGGGGCGGCTGCTGATCCCGGTGCACCCCTGGCAGGCGGCGCACGTCCTCAAGGTCCGCGGTGCGGGTGTCCGGGCCGCGCACCCGCTGATGTCCCTGCGGACCCTCGCCCTGCCCGACGGACCGCATGTGAAGACCGCGCTCAGCACGCGGCTGACCTCCTCGGTGCGGGACATCTCGGAGTACTCGATCGGGGCGTCCGCGATCCTCTCGTCCTTCGCGGAGGACCTGGCGGCCCGCACCGACGGGCTGCTGCACGTGACGCGCACGCTGGGCGCGGTGACGGCCCATTCCCCGGACCTGGCGGCCGTACTGCGCGAATCACCGGCGCAGTACGCGGCGCCCGGCGAGCACGTCCTGCCGGTGGCCGCCCTGGCCACCACGGACCTGCCGGACTCCCCCGCCTGGCTGGCCGGCTTCACCCGCCTCGCCCTCACGGTGGGCCTGCGCCTGCTCGAACTGGGCGTGGCCCTGGAGGCACACGGCCAGAACCTCCTGGTGGTGCTGTCCGCGACCGGCGACCCGCTGCGCCTGGTCTACCGCGACCTCGCCGACATCCGCATCAGCCCCGCCCGCCTCACCCGCCACGGCATCACCCCGCCGGACCTGACCGGCCGTCTGGTCACGGACGACGAAAACACCCTGCGCCGCAAGCTGTTCGGATCCCTGGTGGCGGGCGCGCTGGCGGGCACGGCGGGCTCGGGCATCGCGCTCCGCGGCGCTCTGGAGGCCGCCGTAGGGGACCTGCCGCGCACCCCCGATCTGACGGCGCTGTGCACGGATCCGCTGCCCGCGAAGGCGCTGACGCTGATGCGGCTGTCCCCCGGGACGCCCGGTGACCAATGGTTCGCCCTGCCTCATCCCCTGCGTTGGGACCCCGTTTTGGAGCACGACACGTCTGATCAATAGGATCCGCCGATGATCAGAACACAACGGCTCGCGGCGGGCGTCTGCGCCCTGCTCGCCGCCCTGGCGGCCGGGATCGCGTCTCCCGCCCCGGCGGCCGCCGACGAGACGGACCAGGCCGCTCCCAAAGTGGAACTCGTGCTCGACGTCAGCGGTTCCATGCGGGCGCGGGACATAGACGGCGGGTCGCGGATGGCCGCGGCGAAGCAGGCGTTCAACGAGGTGCTCGACGCGACGCCCGAGGAGGTCCAGCTCGGCATCCGGACCCTGGGTGCCAACTACCGTGGCAACGACCGGAAGACGGGCTGCAAGGACACCGCGCAGCTGTACCCGGTCGGTCCGCTGGACCGGACCGAGGCCAAGACGGCGGTGGCGACGCTCGCGCCGACCGGCTGGACGCCGATCGGCCCCGCGCTGCAGGCGGCGGCCGGCGATCTCAACGGCGGTGACGGCAGCCGCCGTATCGTCCTGATCAGCGACGGCGAGGACACCTGCCAGCCGCTGGACCCGTGCGAGGTGGCCCGGGAGATCGCCGCCAAGGGGATCGGGCTGACCATCGACACGCTCGGCCTGGTGCCGGACGCCAAGACCCGTGACCAGCTCAGCTGCATCGCGGACGCGACCGGCGGCACCTACACGGACGTGCGGCACAAGGAGGAACTCAGCGACCGGGTGGGGCAGTTGGTCGACCGGGCCGCCGATCCGGTGGTGACGCCGGTGGCGACCGAGGGCGCGACCGAGTGCGCCAAGGCGCCCGCGCTGAAGTCCGGGCTGTACACGGACCGCGAGGAGTTCGGGCAGCAGCGCTGGTACAAGGTGGACGTCGAGCCCGGCCAGGAGCTGCGCGCCTCGGTGAGCGTCGCGGACGACCGGACGGTCAACCCCGACCACGGCGTGCTGCTGCGGGCGGTCACGGAGCGCGGCCGGGAGATCGTGCGCGGCGAGGCCGCGGGCACGGGCCGTACGGACATGATCTCGACCGGTCTGCGCTACCCGAAGCCGGAGAGCGACGACGACACGGCGACCGCCGAGTCGGTGTGCCTCCAGGTGACCAACTCCTTCTCGCCGGCCGCCGGTGTGAAGACCACGCCGGGTCTGCCGCTGGAGCTGACCGTGGACGTGGTGGACGGGCCGAGCAAGGCGAGCGACGTGGCCGCCTTCGGCCTCGGGCGCGGCTGGTGGCTGCTCGGCGCGCTCGTGCTGACCGGCTTCGTCGCGGGTCTGTTGTGGGGCTGGCTGTCGCGCTGGCGGTTCGCGGTCTGGAGGACCAACTGATGCGCATCACACGTGTACTGAGCGCCGCGCTGCTGACGCTCGGCCTGGCCGCGGGGCCGGCCGTCGCGGACTCCACCCCCACGGCGTCCTCGTCGAGCTCCTCGGACGACAGCAAGGCGCCCACCCAGGCGGGCACGTCGTTCCGTACGGCGACGGAGCTCGACCAGGGGCAGCGGGCCACCGCCAACGGCTCCACCGGTGACTACCTGTACTGGTCGTTCCCGGCCGACGCCGGGCAGCGCCCGAACGTCAGGGCGACGGTGAAGCTGCCCGGCACGCACACCGCCGAGACGTGGCAGATCGACGTGTACGACGGTCTGCGCCGCCGCCAGTCCTGCCAGTACGGCAGCCAGACCCGCACCGCCGCCGAGGGCGCGGCCTCCGTCGAGCTGGCCTGCGTCCTGCGCACGGTGCGCGCCTGGTCGGAGCCGTGGGCCAACGACCCGCTGCCGGGCACGTACTACATCCGCCTGACGGTGGCGAACCTCGGCTCCGCCGACCTCGGCAAGCCGGTCAATGCCGAAGTGCGCGTCGACTCCAAGGACATGGGCGGCGCCGCCGCGGTGGACGGCTCCCTGGCCAAGCCGCTGGTCCCCGGGATCGCGGTCACGTCCGCGTCCTCCGACGAGGACAAGGACTCGGCGAAGTCGGCCGTGCTGTCCAGCATCGAGCCGGACGACGGCTGGTCCTCCGGCTGGTGGACCGACCGCTGGGTGTGGACGGCGGTGGGCGGCCTGCTCGCCGCGCTCGCCGGCATCGGCGGGTACGCGCTGACGCGCGGCACGGGACGGCCGTCCCGGGTGCCGCCGGGCGTCTGAGCCCCCGTTCCCCGAAGGCCCGCCGTGCCCGCACGGCGGGCCTTCACCTTTCATGGCGGGCCCTTCGCCCTCCCCGGCAGGCCCTCCGCCTCGCACAACTCGGCTTCGGGCGCCCCTCCCTCAGGGGCTCGGCCTCACGTCTCCCGAAGGGCCTTGGCCAGGGTGCCGTCGCCGGTCACGGTGATCCGCCCGTCCCGCACCGCGTCCGGCAGGGCCAGCTCGCCGCGGCTGATGGCGGTACCCGTGGCGGTGTCCAGGACGAGTCGCGCGTCGGGCTCGGCGGGGGCGGGCCCGTCCCCGAACACCGGCCCGTCCTCGGCGCCGACGAACAGATGGAAGTCCCCTTCGTCCAGCCGGACTTCGACCACCCCGTCCCCGGTGAGCGCCCGCAGCAGCGGCAGCGCGAACCAGTGTGCCCGGACGGCGTCGGTGGGCCGCCGCTCGCCCAGTTCGGCCTGCCCCCACTCCCCCAGCGCCTGCAGCACGGGCAGCAACTCCCGCCCGCGCCCGGTGAGTTCGTACACGAAGGCCGCACCCGGCGGAGGGAGCCGCCGTCGCGTCGCGAGCCCGTCCCGCTCCATGTCCTTCAGCCGCGAGGCGAGTACGTCCGTGCTGACCCCCGGCAGGTCCGCGTGCAGGTCCGTGTAGCGGCGGGGCCCCGCGAGCAGTTCCCGGACGATCAGCAGGGTCCAGCGGTCACCGACGAGGTCGAGGGCGCGGGCGGCGGAGCAGTACTGGTCGTAGCTTCGGCGAGGTGGCATGCGACGCAGTCTAGACGTGTCGTTGGACTTTCCAAGCGCACACTTGGTAAAACCAAGTAACACCAGATACCGGAGGGGAAGCGGCGCATGGAGTTCCGGCAGTCGAACAAGCTCAGCGAGGTCTGCTACGAGATCCGCGGCCCGGTGATCGAGCACGCCAACGCGCTGGAGGAGGCGGGCCACAGCGTGCTGCGCCTGAACACCGGCAACCCCGCTCTCTTCGGCTTCGAGGCGCCGGAGGAGATCCTCCAGGACATGATCCGGATGCTGCCGCAGGCGCACGGGTACACCGACTCGCGCGGCATCCTCTCCGCCCGCCGGGCGGTCGCCCAGCGCTACCAGAGCCTGGGCCTGGAGGTCGGCGTCGACGACGTGTTCCTCGGCAACGGCGTCTCGGAGCTGGTGTCGATGGCCGTCCAGGCGCTGGTGGAGGACGGCGACGAAATCCTCATCCCCGCGCCGGACTTCCCGCTCTGGACGGCGGTGACCACCCTCGCGGGCGGCAAGGCGGTCCACTACCTGTGCGACGAACAGGCCGACTGGTACCCGGACCTGGAGGACATGGCCTCGAAGATCACGGACCGCACGAAGGCCGTGGTCATCATCAACCCCAACAACCCCACGGGCGCGGTCTACCCGAAGGAGATCGTCGAGGGCATCCTCGACCTGGCCAGGCGCCACGGTCTGATGGTCTTCGCCGACGAGATCTACGACCAGATCCTGTACGACGACGCCGTCCACCACTCGGCCGCCGCCCTCGCCCCCGACCTGGTCGTCCTCACCTTCTGCGGTCTCTCGAAGACCTACCGGGTGGCGGGCTTCCGCTCCGGCTGGCTGGTGGTCACCGGCCCGAAGCAGCACGCGAAGGACTACCTGGAGGGCCTGACCATGCTGGCCTCCATGCGCCTGTGCGCCAACGCGCCCGCCCAGTACGCCATCCAGGCGGCGCTCGGCGGCCGCCAGTCCATCCGCGACCTCACCACGCCGGGCGGCCGCCTCCACGAACAGCGCAACGTGGCCTGGGAGAAGCTCAACGAGATCCCGGGCGTGTCGTGTGTGCAGCCGAAGGGCGCGCTGTACGCGTTCCCGCGCATCGACCCCAAGGTGCACCCGATCCACGACGACGAGAAGTTCGTCCTCGACCTGCTGCTGCGCGAGAAGATCCAGGTGGTCCAGGGCACGGGCTTCAACTGGCCGACGCCGGACCACTTCCGCATCCTCACCCTCCCCCACGCGGACGATCTGGAGGCGGCCATCGGACGGATCGGACGCTTCCTGAGCGGGTACCGGCAGTAGCGGCCTCCTAGTCTGTGGCTCATGAGTGATCTCCTGCTCGTCCGGCACGGCGAGACCGAGTGGTCGAAGTCCGGGCGGCACACCGGCTGGACGGACCTTCCCCTCACCGAGCGCGGGCGGGAGGAGGCGCGCCGGCTCGAACCGCTGATCCGGTCCGAGCGGATCGGGGCCGCGTTCGTCAGCCCGTTGCATCGGGCGCGGGAGACTGCCGAGCTCATCGGGGTGCGCGACGCGCGCGTCGACGGCGACCTGCGGGAGTGGGACTACGGCGGCTACGAGGGCGTGACGACCCCCGAGATCCAGCGCACCCGGCCCGGCTGGTTCCTGTTCACGGACGGGGTCGCGCCGGGGCCCGCAGAGCATCCCGGCGAGACACCGGAGCAGGTCGGCGAGCGCGCCGACCGGGTGCTGGCCGAGGTGGACGCCGCGATGGCCGACGCCGACGGCGACGTCCTGCTGGTCGCGCACGGGCATTTCCTGCGGGTCCTCACGGCGCGCCGGCTCGGACTGCCCCCGTCGCACGGGGCCCTGTTCCAGCTGGCCACGGGAACCCTGTGCCGCCTCGGCACGGAACACGAGCGGCCGGTGATCGTGGAGTGGAACACCCGGCCCACCGGATAGGAGGGTTTCCGGCGGTCGGACCCGGGGCGTTGTCAGAGTCGGGTCGTACTCTTCGAATGGGCCCGCCGACAGGGCCGATCACCGGGGAGGAGCACGCCGTGACACGACCGCCGACCGCCGCGCAGCGGCGTGTCATCGACGCCGCCGACCCGGTCACCGGGCGGCTGCGGGGTACGGAGACGCAGCTCGCGGCGCTGGTCGAGCGGGGTCTCGCCTTCCGGCATCCGCGACCGCCGCACGACCACTTCCTGACGCCGGCCGGGCATCGAATACGGGACCACCTGCGGGAGGCGGTGCCGGAGCCCACCGGGGCGGCCGAGCGCGCGGAGCCGGTCGGGACGCGGGCGGCCGACGGGGTCTTCGCGGCGCGCGTCGGCGGCGAGGAGGACGCGTCCGGTTCCGGGCCGTCCCGGGTGCGCGAGGTGCACAGTGCCTGGCAGGGGCTGCTGGAGCTGCGCCGGATGACGAACCCGGACGGTGCCACGGACCGGCCGTGCGGCTGGGAGCGTACGCATCTGGTGCGGGCCGCCGCCCTCGCCCTGGAGGCGGCGGGGCACCGGCCGGCGGACGCCGACGCCGACGGGTACCGGGTGCGCGCGACCCCGCAGCCGGAGGCGGTCGCCGTGTACGCGCCGGAGGGCGAGGTGCTGCGAGCCTGTGCGGCCACGCTGGAGGCGGCGGGCTGGCAGGCCGGCGAGTACACGGAGCCGCGGACGAGGGCGCGTTATCTGCTGGCCTCCCCGCGTCGCGTGTGAGCGGCGCGTGCCAGGATCGGGGGATCAGTGCGCCGTACACGAGAAGGGGAAGTAGTGAGCGAACCGTATTCCGTCCGCGTGACCGTCCGGGGTTACGAGACCGACGTGCAGGGTCATCTCAACCAGGCGGTCTACCTCAACTACGCGGAGCACGCCCGCTGGTCGCTGCTCCAGGCCGCCGGGGTGACCCAGGCCCAGCTCAGGGGCCGGGGCGTGGGTCCGGTGGCACTGGAGACGACGATCCGCTACCAGCGTGAACTACTCGCGGGCGACGAGGTCGACGTGACCTGCGCGTTCGAGTGGGGCACGGGCAAGACGTTCCGGATCGTGCAGACGATCCGCAAGACCGACGGCACGGTGGCGGCCGAGATCACCGGGGTCGGCGGCGTCATGGACCTCAAGAAGCGGAAGCTGGTCGCCGACCCGCGGGAGGCCTTCAAGGAGGTGGCGAGCGACCTCACCTTCTTCGGCCTGTGACGGTGGCCGGCGGCCCGCGACCGGGTGCCTGACCGGAGGCGGGGCGGCCGGTACCCCCGTTTCCGCCGCCCCACCCGGTCCGTCAGGTCCGGTCGAACGCCGCCCTGTGGTCCCGCGCCCACTCCCGGTACGTCCGGGCGGGCCTGCCCAGCAGGTCCGGTACGTCGTCGGTGACGACCGCGTTGCCGCCCCGGCGGACGAAGGCGGTGCCGGCCAGGATGCCCGCCGCCTGCGCGTCGTCGAAGCCCCAGGCCGTGCGCAGGTGTTCCCGTGTCTCGTCCGGGGTGAGGTCCCGCGTGGCCACCGGGCGGCCGAGCACCGCGGCGAGCGCGGCGGCCTGCTCGGGGACGCTGATCGCCGCCGGCCCGGTCAGGGTGTACGTCCGCCCCGCGTGCCCGCTCTCGACGAGGACCCGCGCCGCGACCTCCGACAGGTCACGGGGGTCGATCACGCCTGATGCCCCGTCACCGGTCATGTTCGGCACCGGCTCACCGGCCTGGACGTCCGGCGCCCAGCTCAGCGTGTTGGAGGCGAAGGACGAGGGCCGCAGGATCGTCCACTCGGTGCCGCTGTCCCGCACGGCCCGCTCGCCGGCCACGTGCCAGGTGCCGGAGGAGCCGACGTCGGGGTCGCCGGTGCCGATCGCGGAGAGCTTCACCAGCCGCTCGACGCCCGCCCGACGCGCCGCCGCGACCAGCACCTCGTCGTGCCGCGCGCCCGGACCGGGGGCGCCGAGCAGGAACGCGGCCGTCACTCCGGCCGTCGCGTCCCGCACGGAATCCGGTTCGAGGTAGTCGCCGCGCACCACCTCCACTCCGGCGGGCATCCGGGCCTTCGCCGGGTCACGGGTCAGGGCGCGCACCTTCTCGCCGCGCGCCGCGAGCTGTCGCAGAAGTTCACTGCCGATGGTGCCGGTGGCACCGGTTACGAGGATCATGCTCTCCACGGTGGGCCGGGCCGGGCCCCCGCCTCTTGGAAATTCCGGCACGGTTGGCCGGCCCCGCGGACCGTGCGGCTCGCTTACGGTGGAGAGGTGACCAACGCCCGTGCCGAGCAGGCCCTGCTGATACCCGAGGCCCTGCGTCCCTGGATCACCGGGATCACGTCCGTGTCCGTCACCGGGCCGCCCGCGCAGGCGTTCGTCCATCTCCCCGACCCGGTCACGAAGATCGTCGTACGGGTGGGGGCGAGGGGCCACCGCGACGTCGTCGCCGTCGGTCCCCGGGTGCGGGCCTCCTATCACGACGGCGCGTTCCCCGCCTCCTGCCTGGAGCTGCAGCTCACGCCGGGCACGGCCCGGCCCCTGCTGGGCGTCCCGGCGGCCGAACTGGTCGGCAGGGTCGTACCGCTCGGCGACCTGCCGAGCGGCACGGCACGCCGACTGGACCGCGAGCTGCGCCGGCTGGCTCCGGAGGAGACGGCGGCACACCTCGCGGACGTACTGCCCGAACGGCTGACCGCCGCGGCGGACCGCGGCCGCACCGAGCTGGTACGGGCCGGGGCCGACGCGATGTCGGTGCGGCCCGGTCGCGTACCGGGGCCGGTCGGTGAGGTCGCCCGTGAACTCGCGGTCAGCGAGCGGCAGTTACGGAACCTCTTCACGGAGGGCGTGGGCCTGTCCCCCAAGCACTACGCCCGCATCAACCGCGTACGCACGGTGCTCACGCACGCCACCAGCGCTCCCTGGGCCGAACTAGCCGCCGCCACCGGCTACTACGACCAGTCACACATGACGTCGGACTTCCGGGCCCTGATGGGCGTCCCGCCCCGCTCGTACTTCACCGGCCGGCTGCCCACGTCCACCCCCTGCCAGTCGGGCCCCCGCCCCTGAAATCGCGGATGCGGTGGACGGCCCCGCCTGCGATGCTGCGGTGCATGCCGGTACCACCGTCCGCACGTCGCGTGAAACCCAGCCGCTACATCTCCGTCGACATCGAGGCGGACGGCCCGATCCCGGGGCCGTACTCGATGCTGAGCCTGGGCGCGGCCGTCGCCGGGACGCAGGACGCCGACGGATTCACCGCCGCCGATCCGGAACGGCTGACGTTCTACCGCGAACTACGGCCGATCAGTGCGGAGTTCGTCCCGGAGGCGCTCGCCGTGAGCGGTCTCGACCGGGACCGGCTGCGGGCGGAGGGGGCCGAACCGGGCGTGGCGCTGGCCGAGTTCACCGACTGGGTCCGCGAGGTGAGCGCGGGCGCCCAGCCGGTGATGTGCGGCTATCCGGCGTCGTACGACTGGACGTTCCTGTACTGGTACCTGATCCGCTTCACCGGGTCGAGTCCGTTCGGGCACTCGGGGTGCCTGGACATGAAGACGCTCTACGCGACCAAGGCCGGGCTGCCGTTGCGGGCCGTGGCCAAGGGGACGATGCCCCGGCACCTGCTCTCGAAGCGCCGGCACACCCACCACGCGCTGGACGACGCGATCGAGCAGGCCGAGTTGTTCGCGAACCTCATGAGGTGGCCGGGTCGTCCCGCACCGGGACCGGTACCTGATTGAAGCCGTAGTAGAGGGCTATGAGGCCGTGGGCGGCCAGGGTGAGGGGGGCCGAGACGAAGGCCAGGCCCACCGTCAGCGGGTAGGCCAGGGAACCCAGCGCGAAGCGGACGCGGGTCGCCCTGGCCGCCGGGACGTCGACGCGGGCGTCGAAGAGGTGACCGGTGCGGGTGAGGTGCCACCACAGGGCCTGGAAGGTGAAGGCCATCGCGACCATCACCAGGCTGTACACGGCCGCCGCCACGTGCGAGGCCGCTCCCTCGCGCAGATACTCCGCGAGCATCGCCGTGGGCCAGGGCACCGCGGCCACCACCATCAGGACCAGCAGGTTCAGGAACATCAGCGTACGGTCGACGCGGGCGACGTAACTGAACACCTGATGGTGGTTGACCCACATGATGCCGATGACCAGGAAGCTCACCACGTAGGCGGCGTACGACGGCCATTGGGCGCCCAACGCGTGCCAGAGGCCTTGGTGTTCACCCACTTCGGGGACCTTGATCTCCAGGATGAGCAGGGTGATGGCGATGGCGAAGACACCGTCGCTGAAGGCCTCGACACGGCTGGACTCACTCGTCATGGCACACAGGGTGCACCATCGGCCACGATTTCCTCACCCGCCTCCATGGGATGGGTCACGTCCCGGGCCTCGCGGCTGTCGGCGCCGAGGTGGTTGAAGACCAGGTTCAGCAGGACCGCCGCCACGCACCCGGTCGAGATGCCGGAGTCGAGGACGATCTTCGCCGTCTCCGGGAAGGCGTGGTAGAACTCCGGCGCCGTGATGGGGATCAGGCCGACGGCCAGTGACACCGCGACGATCAGCACGTTGTTGTCCTTCTCCAGGCCGGCCCGGACGAGCGTCTGGATGCCGCTCGCGGCCACCGAGCCGAAGAGGACCACCCCGGCGCCGCCGAGCACCGGGCGGGGCACCACCGCGATCAGCGACGCCGCCGTCGGGCACAGACCCATCAGGACCAGGAAGCCGCCGCCGGTGGCCACGACGTACCGGCTGCGGATCCGCGTCATCGCGACCAGGCCGATGTTCTGCGCGAAGGCGCTGCACATGAAGCCGTTGAAGAGCGGGCTGAGGGCCGAGCCGAGGGTGTCGGCGCGCAGGCCCGCCGCGATCGTCCGCTCGTCGGCCGGGCGCTTGACGATCTCGCCGAGGGCCAGCATGTCGGCCGTCGACTCGGTCATCGAGACCACCATCACCACGCACATCGACAGGATCGCCGCGAGCTGGAACTGCGGTGCGCCGAAGTGGAACGGTGTCGGGAAGCCGATCACGTCCGCGTCCGCCACCGGGCCGAAGTCCGTGACGCCGAACGGGATCGCCACCAGGGTGCCGACGACCAGGCCGAGCAGGACCGCGATCTGCTTGACGAAGCCCCGGGTGAAGCGGCGCAGGGCCAGGACGATGAGCAGGGTGATCCCGGCGAGGGTGAGGTAGGTCGTCGAACCGTAGTCGTCCGCGGCGGGGTTGGGACCCTGGGCCCAGCCGAAGGCCACCGGGAGCAGCGAGACGCCGATCAGGGTGATGACCGTGCCGGTGACGACCGGCGGGAAGAAGCGGACCGCCTTGCTGAAGAAGGGGGCCGCCAGGAAGCCGAGCAGGCCGGCGACGATGACCGCGCCGAAGATGACCGGCAGCGCGTCGGACTTGTCCTTCGCGGAGGCGACGATGGCCGTCATGGGGGCCACGCCGGCGAAGGTGACGCCGTTCACGAAGGGCAGCCGGGCGCCGATCTTCCAGATGCCGAGGGTCTGCAGGAAGGTGGCGAGGCCCGCGGTGAACAGGCAGGCGCCGGTGAGGAAGGTGAGTTCGGTGCCGGACAGGCCCACGGCCGCGCCGACGATCAGGGGTGGGGCGACGACGCCTGCGTACATGGCGGCCACGTGCTGCAGGCCGGTCGTGGCCATTTTGAGGGCGGGGAGTTTCTCGTCGACGGGGTGTATCCCGTCGGTTGTCTCGTCGACTCTCTCGTCAACTGGCTGAGCGGACACGGCGGCTCCTCCGGTCGGGTGACACGTCGGCTCTGACGTGGGTTTCAGGGAGGTGGTGCGCGACGGTCGTGCGGGACCGGCAGGACCCATGGGGTCGGTGGACGGTGACCGTTCCGGGGCGCGCGCGTTCACGCGCGCCCCGGAGACGGCCGCCGTGAACCCCGCTCGGGTCCACGGCCGCCGACCGGGAGCCGTCCCTCCCGGCCGGAGTCCTGTGCGACAGAGTGCTGTCGGCTGCTCAGCCCTGGGCGGCGATCCGGGCCAGACGCTGGGCCTCGTCCCGCGTGGAGCGGGCGATGGCGTCCTCGTCGACGGTCAGCAGGCGCCCGTTCTCGACGATCTGACGGCCGTTCACGAAGGAGGCGGTGACCGGTGCCGCCGCACCGAAGACCAGCGCGGTCACGGGGTCGGCGATGGAGGCGTGGGCGAGGGTGTCCAGCTTCCACAGCACCAGGTCGGCGAGCTTGCCCGGCTCCAGGGAGCCGGTCTCGGCGGCGCGGCCCAGGACCTGGGCACCGCCGTGGGTGCCGAGGCGCAGCGCCTCGCGCGCGCCCAGGGCGGCCTCGCGGTGGGCGCCGAGGCGGTTGATGAGCAGGGCGTTGCGCAGCTCGGTGTGCAGCTCGCCGGACTCGTTGGAGGCGGTGCCGTCGACGCCGAGGCCGACCGGGACGCCGGCCGCCAGCATGTCGGGGACGCGGGCGATGCCGGCCGCCAGACGGGCGTTGGAGGAGGGGCAGTGGGCGACGCCCGTCCTCGTACGGCCGAAGGCGACGATGTCGGAGTCGTTCATGTGGACGCAGTGGGCCATCCACACGTCCTCACCGAGCCAGCCGGTGGACTCGAAGTAGTCGGTGGGGCCCATGCCGAACAGCTCGTGGCAGAACTTCTCCTCCTCGACCGTCTCCGAGCCGTGGGTGTGCAGCCGCACGCCGAGCCGGCGGGCCAGCTCCGCGCCCTGCCTGAGCAGTTCGGTGGACACGGAGAACGGCGAGCAGGGGGCGACGGCGACCTGGGTCATCGCGTCGAAGGAGGCGTCGTGGTGTTCCTTGACGGTCTGCTCGGTCGCGGTGAGCGCGCCCTGAAGCGTCTCGACGGCGAAGTCCGGCGGCAGGCCGCCGTCCTTCTCGCTGCGGTCCATGGAACCGCGGGCGAGCGTGAAGCGGACGCCGGTCTCACGGGCGGCGCGGATGATCGCGCCGGACAGGTCGCCGGAGCCCTGGGGGTAGACGTAGTGGTGGTCCATGGCGGTGGTGACGCCGCCGCGGGCCATCATCGCGAGCGAGCCCTGGGCCGCCGCGTAGACCATCGGCTCGTCGATGCGGGCCCAGGTGGGGTAGAGCGCGACGAGCCAGTTGAAGAGGTTGTGGTCGGTGGCCAGGCCCCGGGTGATCCACTGGTAGAAGTGGTGGTGGGTGTTGATCAGGCCCGGGGTGACCAGGTGCCCGGTGGCGTCGATGCGGCGTACGACGTTCTCCAGGCCCTCGGGGGCCTTGCCCGCGCCGAGCGCCTCGATGCGGTTGCCGGCGATGACGAGGTGTCCGCTCGCGTACTCGGTGTCGTTCGCGTCGACCGTCGCGATCGAACAGTTCTCGATGACGATGCGCTGGGCTGCTGCCATGATTCGTCCTTTTCGCTCAGTGGACTCTGGGGAGTGGGCACGGCAGGACCCTAGGAAGTTTGAGTGCCGTGGCCGGGGACCTTGAGCAGGCGCGTCGCCCGGCCACGGGTGCCGAAAGTGGGCGAGATCAGAGGTTGGTGAGGTCCACCGGGATCCTCGGCTCGCAGCCGTCCCGGATGACGGTCGCCTCGATCAGGCCGTAGGGGCGGTCGGCGGCGAAGTACACCGCACCGTCTTCGGTGGCGTTCTTCAACCCGAAGGGCGTCAGGTCGACCAGGAAGTGGTGCTTGTTCGGCAGCGAGAAGCGGACCTCGTCGATCTCGCCGCGGTTGTTGATGATGCGCGCGCCCATCTGGTACAGCGTCTGCTGCAGCGAGAGGGAGTACGTCTCGGCGAAGGCCTGGAGCAAGTGCTTCTTGGTCTGCTCGTAGGACTTCTCCCAGTGGGGCATCTTCTGCTCGTCGTCGGTCCAGTTGAACCGCCAGCGGCCGGAGACCTGGGTGGCCAGGATGCGGTCGTGCGCCTCCTGGAGGGTCGTGTACTTGTCCTTGACGTAGCCCCAGAACTCGGAGTTCGTCGAGTTCATCACGACCAGGTCCTTCAGGCCTGAGATGACCTCCCACGTCTCGCCGTCGTAGGTGATCTGGGTGAGGCGGGTCTCCTGGCCCTGGCGGACGAAGGAGTGCTTGACCTCGTCCGCGCCGATGAACTTGGAGTTGGCGTCGGAGGCCTCGATCCGCTCCCAGGCGTACTCCTCGATACGGATCCGGGCCGTCTTGATCGGCTCCTGCGAGGTGACGAAGTGCCGGGCGAGGTGGATGCCGAACTGCTCGGCGGACTCGATGCCGTACTCCTTGGCGAACGCGTACACCGTGTTCTTGGTGGTGTCGGTCGGCAGGACGTGGGCGTTGGAGCCGGAGTAGTGGACGTCGTCCATGTCGCCGCTCAGCGCCACGGAGACGTTGAGGTCCTTGATGTGGTGGGTGGCGCCGTCCCGCGTGATCTTTACGACTCGGTTCTCGGCCTTGCCGTACTGGTTCTGACCCAGGATCACAGGGCGGGCGGGCCGGGAATTGTCAGTCATGTTTCTGCTAGCTCCCTCGGTAAACGGAGTAGCCGAACGGGTTGAGCAGCAGCGGTACGTGATAGTGCTCCCCGGGGTTCACGGCGAAGGTGATCGCCACCTCGGGGAAGAACACGGCACCGCTGTCCCGATTCGCGGGGGCGTCCTGCTGCGCATCGGCTTGCTTGTTCTCGGACTGCAAGAAGTACGCCTCGACGGCGAAGTCGAGCCGTACGTGTGTCGTCCCCTCCGGCAGGTCCGGAAGGTCCTTGCACCGGCCGTCGGCGTCGGTCGCGGAGCCGCCGAGCGCCTGCCAGTCCGCTTCGCGCCCCGGGCGGGCGGAGAGTTGGACGGCGACGCCGTGGGCGGGGCGGCCGATCGAGGTGTCCAGGATGTGTGTGGACACGGAGGCGGTGGTGCTGCTGCTCATGGTCTCAGGCGTCCTCTTCGACGAGTCGGGCCAGTCGGATGCGATTGATCCTGCCCAGCTCGGTGCGGACGATCTCCCGCTCCTGCTCCGGCGCGTTGCCGATCCGCTCCTTGAGCGCGTCGCGCATCTGCTCGCCGGTTCTGCCGGTGGCGCAGATGAGGAAGACATGGCCGAACCTGTCCTGGTAGGCGAGGTTCAGTTCCAGCATCTGGGCCTTGAGCTCCTCGGAGGCGCCGGCCATGCCGCGCTGTTCGCGGGCCGAGGCGGGGTCGCCAGGCTTGGGGCGACCGATCGGCGGGTGGCCGGACATCGCCTCCTGAAGGTCCGCGGCGGTCAGGTCGGCCGTGGCGGAGTCACTGGCGGCGTAGAGCTCGTCGGCGGTGGCGTAGGGGCGGGCGGCCAGCAGCCGGCCGGCCCACGCCGTGGAGGCACACGCCTCGTGGAGGGCCGCCAGGGCCGCGGGCTCCTCCAGAACGTTGAACCGGGCCAGGCCCGGGGGCGTGGATGTCGAAGTCACGGGAGCCTCCGTGGCCGCGAACGGCCTTCGTGCTGAACGGGCTGCGGCTAGCTAACGCCCTCCGAAACACCACGTCAACACTTTGTTGAAAATTCGCGGTAACAAGAAGGAGCAGCAAGAAACCGCCGTCCGGCACCCGGAAGACGGCTTCTGCGCACCCGTGGCCGGGGCCCCGATCAGGCCTGCTTGTCGCGGTTGAGGTAGTTGTAGACGGTGAAGCGGCTGACGCCGAGCGCGCCGGCCACGGTCTCCACGCCGTGCCGCACGGAGAAGGCGCCCCGCGCCTCCAGTATCCGCACGACCTCCTGCTTGGACTTGCGGTCCAGCTCGGCCAGCGGCTTGCCCCGCTTGCGCTCCATGGCGGCCAGGATGTGATCGAGGGAGTCCGCGAGCTGCGGCAGGCGGACGGCGACCACGTCGGCGCCCTCCCAGGAGAGCACGACGTCGTCGGGGCCGGCCTCGTCCGGCGGGAGGATCTCCCCGCCCATGGCGTCGACCAGCGGTTTCACCGCCGCGATGAAGGGTTCGTCCCCGGTTCCGGTCACTCGCCCTCCTCGATCACGTTGACCTGCAGCGAGATCCGGGTGGCCCCGGCCCGCAGCGTCTTGCGCAGCAGGGCGTCCACGGCGGTGAGCACGCTGTCGGCGCCACCCTCCGCCGTGTTGCCGAAGGGGCCGACGTCCACCGCGTCCAGCTCGGCCGCCTCGATGACCTCCCGGGCCACCAGCGCGTGCGCCGGAGCCTCGTCGAGATCGAAGGGTTCCGTCGTGAACTCCACTCGCAATCGCACTGTGCCCCCATGGCATAGCTCGCCCCGGTCACTCGGGCACGACCTTAACGGACTCGCTGGTGATCACCCTTGGGGATGGGGGCCGGCGGGGGCTGGTGGAGCGGCGGCGCCAGGGGCTGGCGGGGCGGCAACGCGGCGGGCCGGCCTGCCAGGACCGGCGAACCGGTGGCGGCAGGGGGTCATGGAGCGTCGGCGCCAGGCCGGGGGACCGCGGCATGGCGACGTCCCTTTCGGGACCGGGGGCGGCTATGAGGCTCGAATTCCGCTCGTATGGGACTTGAGCGCGTCGGCGTGCGGCATTTCCTGAGGCGTACCATATCCGCGCTGGAGCGCGGCCTGAGTGTTGTAATCCTCCGTTGACCTTGCCGCAGTGCGCCCTTAGCGTTTTCGTCGCCACCCCGGCATTCAACGGCTTTCAGTTCAAAGGAGAACGCGCATGTCTCTCGACGACGACAAGCTTGAGCCCACCGAGGAAGAGAGCATCATCGCGGCCGCCGACGCGGAGATCGACGAGCTGTCGGAGACCAACGCCCGGCCGACTCTCATCTCGGAAATCAACATGGCGTGACGTTGCGTCCGGGGACGTTCCGGGGACGGCACCGCCGCCCCCGGAATTCCTCCGTTCCGCACCAATTTATGCAGCATCGATCCCAGAAGGAACGGCCGTGGGAACTGACCATCCACTTGCCCGCCTCATCGACGAGGCGGACCTGCCGGGCACGTATTGGAACAAGAAACACGGACTGTTCAAAAAGGCCTCCCCGGTCGAGGGCCTGATCGACGAGGCCGCCATTCTGGATCTGCTCGACAAGGGCCTTCTCCGCTGGCCCTATTTCATGCTTCTGAAAGAAGGACAGCAGCCGGAGATCTCGGCGTTCACGACGACACGGCAGGTGGCCGGCAGGCCCGTGCCGGGATTCGCCGACCCGGCGAAGATCCGCGCCCTCCTCACGTCCGGCGCGACGATGAAGATGAGCCAGCTGGAGGACTGGCACGCCCCGCTGCGCGGCGTGCTGCGGCAGATCGAGGCGCGGCTGCCGGCCGAAGTGAAGGCATACGTCTTCTACACTCCGCGCGACAGCACGGGCATGCTCCCGCACCGCGACGGATCCCACGTACTCGCCGTGCAGATCGCCGGCGCCAAGGAGTGGCGGATCTACCCCGAGGAGGGCCAGATCGACGCCCGCTCCGGCCTCGACGTGGACGTCGACAGCCACTCCCACTCCTTCGTCATGGAACCCGGTGACGTGCTGTACCTGCCGCACGGCATGCCGCACGTGGCCACCGCGCGCGGCGGCACCTCGCTGCACGTGACGTTCACGATCACCGAACCGGCCCCGCGGGACCTGCTGGACTCCTTGCTGACGGGCCTCGCCGAGGACCTCGCGCGCGAGCCGCTGAGCAGTCCCGGTGCCGGGCTGGAGGAGGAGGCGGAGGCGCTGACCAAGGCCCTGCTGGACCAGGTGGGCTCGGCCGACGCCGGGCTCCTCGTCGAGCGGGCCGTGACCCGGATGCGGACCAGGAAGGCGTGACCCCCATGACCAGCACGCTCGACCCCGCGCCGGTGGGCCTGGCCACGATCCTCGGCGACCCGGACGCCTTCCTCGCCGAGACCTGGGGCGTACGGCCCCGGTCCTACCGCCCCACCGCGCTGCCCGGCACGCCTTCGCCCGCCGAACTGTGGGAGCAGTTCGACTGCGGCCTGTTCGTCTCCCCGTACTTCGCGGTGCTGCGCGACGGCAGGCCCGTACCGCTGGGCACGGTCACCGAGACCCGCGTCGTGCAGCAGCAGCCGCGGGTCGGCTACGCCGACGGGGCCGCCGTACGGGCGCACTTCGCCACCGGACACACCGTGCGGCTGAACCAGCCCGAGGACTGGCACCCGGGGATCGGGGAGCTGGTCGCGACGGTGCGTGAGGACCTGCGGGCAACCGTGCGCGCCGCGCTGTTCCTCACCCCGGCCGACACCGTCGGCGTCCCGGCCCGCTCCCGCCGCGACCACGTGCTCGTGGTGCAGCTGCAGGGCCGTACCGGATGGGAGACCGGCGACGGGGACGAGCGGGCCGACTTCGTCCTCGACCCCGGTGACGCCCTCTACGTACCGGCCGACGTCGTGTACGCCGGGAGCGTGCGGGGCGGCGACTCGCTGCACCTGGCCCTGTCGGTGAGCCGCCCGGGGCCGGGTGAGTTCGCCGCGGCCGCCGTCACCGGGTTCCTGGAGAGCGCCGCCGCGGACGCCGTCGCGGGCACCCACCACTACCTGTCGCCGGCCGAGAAGGTCGCCTGGCTGCGCACCGAGTTGACCGCGTACCTGACCGCCCTGGACACCGGCGAGCTGGTGCGCCGGGCGGTCCGCGCCCATCAGGGCGCCGAGGGGGCATGAGCACGACGATGGCTAGGGTCTTTCGTTTGGATCAGGCCGGATCAGGGAGCGGGGTCTGGTGCCGTGCATCGCAAGGCGGAGGAGGGCGTCATGGCGGAGCCATGGCAACCGACGACAACGCGGCGAGGAACGGTGCCAGACCCCGCGAGCCCGGCATGATCCAAACGAGAGGCCCTAGGGGGGACGAGGGGCCCGGCGCCGCCCTGCTGGCGGCGCTGCGGTGTGCGCCACGGGTGCGGGTCGCGCACCGGCACGGATCCGGCGTGCTGGTGGAGGCCGACCTGTACCGCGCCCACCGGCCCACCCCGGTCCCCTTCGTCCTGCGCTACGAGGCACGGGCCGACGACGGCCCGGCGCTGCGGCACGCCCACGCGGCCGCCTCGGTGGTCACGGTCACCGCCGACGGCGGCTACCTCTTCCTGTCGGACCTGCGGCCCGAGGACCGTCCCGGGTACGGCGGCCGCTCCCTGTGGCACCACCGGGCCGGGGCACCGGCCGCGCCACGCCTGGTGCTGGGCGGGGTTCACGGGGTCACCTCGTACGCGGCGGGCGGTACGACGGCGGTCGCGGCCGTGTGGGCGGACGAACCGGCCCGCACGCCCACGGACGTGCACACGGACCCGGGCACGGCCGGCCACGCCACGGCCACCCTGGTCGAGGGCGACCTGTGGCCCGCGTCCGCCTACCACCGGCCCGGCGAGACCCTGCGCCTGCTGCGGGTCGGCTTCGACTTCGGATTCGGCGCCGGAGATCGGGACCACGGCCCCGAGGCGCTGCCCCTGCCGCTCGAACCGGACGAACGGCTGACCGGCGAACTGGCCCTGACCCCCGACGGACTGCGCTGCGCCGCCGGAGTCGCCCGCTTCCTGCGCGGCGGGCACCGCCGGCACGGCCTGCTCCTGTTCCCGGTGCGGCGGCCGGAGGACGCGCGGACCGTCTGGTTCGAGGACGACCTGTCCGCGCCGGTGCCCTCCCCCGACGGCGCCTGGTTCGCCTGCACGGCGGAGCGGGTGGCCCGGCCGGGGCGGGGACCGCGCCAGGAGGCGGTGCTGGTGGCGGCGGACGGCTCGGCGGTGGTCCGTGCCGCGCCCCGGCACCCCGACTGGTTGCGCCCGCAGGCGTGGGCGGGCCCGGACGCGCTGCTGTGCGTGGGCGAGCGCGACGGCCGCCGGCTGCTGTGGCGTGTCGCCCCGCACGAGGGCCGGGTGACGGCGCTGCCCCTCACGGGCTCGGCACAGCACGTGACGGCCGCGGACGGCGAGGCCCTGGTCGTACGGTCCGCGGTGGACCTGCCGCCGGAGGTGGTCGCACTGCCGCTCGCCGGGCGGGAGTCCGCGGCCGCGGACCCGCCGCGCGGCCGCACCGTCGCGCCGCCCGCGCTGCTCTCCCCCGCCGTGTCCCTCGCCCCCGCCGGACGGCTGGAGCGGCTGACCCACCGTGAGGCCGACGGGTCGTCCTGGCGCAGTCTGCTGTGTCTGCCCCGCGAGCCGTCCGACCGGCCGCTGCCGGTGCTCGTGTGGTGCCACGGCGGGCCGCTGCTGAGCTGGACCGACTGGTCCTGGCGGTGGAACCCGTGGCCGTTCGTGGCCGAGGGGTACGCCGTGCTCATGCCCGACCCACCGCTCTCGCTCGGCTACGGGCAGGCGGCGGTGGAGCGCGGCTGGGGCCGCTGGACGTCCGGCGTGGCCGCCGTCGCGGCCGGGCAGGTCCGCTCGGCGCTGGCCGACCCGCGCCTGGACGGCGGGCGGGTGGCCGTCATGGGCGCCAGCTTCGGCGGCTATCTCGCCCTGGCCCTCGCCCTGCTGTTGTCCGAGGTCCGGCTGGTCGTCAGCCACGCCGGTTGGGCCGACTTCGCCGCCGTGGCGCGCGGCTGCGACCTGCACTGGCACTGGCTGCGCGAGTACGGCCCGGTGGACACCGCGCCCGGCTACCGCGCCGAGAGCCTGGACCTGACCGCGCTCGGTCCGGACGTACGCGTACTGCTCTCGCACGGCTGCGAGGACCCCCACGTGCCCGCCGCCGAATCCCGGGCGATGTACCGCTCGCTGGACGGCCACGGCGTCCCCGTCGAGCTGATGCTGCTGCCCGGCGAGGCGCACACCATCCGCCGGCCGGACAACCTGACCGCCTGGCTCCGCTGGATCCTGCGGGCCTGCCGCAGCGTGCTGGGCACCCCGTACCCGCCCGAGGAGGCGCTCACCCGATGACCACCGCCGCCCAGGCCGCCGTCACCAGTTTGCCGCGCGGCCACTGGTTCCCGGCCGCCACCGCCGCCCCGCCCACGGCCTGCGGCACCTCGCTGCGCACCCGGACCCTGGAGGAGACCGAGGCGCTGGCCCGTGCCTCCATGGAGCGCTGCGGCATCACCCGGATCGCCGACGTCACCGACCTCGACGTGCTCGGCATCCCCGTCTTCCACACCATGCGGCCCGCCGCCGCGCCCGGCCTGAACACGGTGACCAGCGGCAAGGGGGCCACCGCGCAGGCAGCCCGGGTCTCGGCGCTGATGGAGGCGATCGAGCGGACCTGGTGCGAGCCGCCCGCCCACGCGCCGGCCCGGCACACCTCGTACGCGCAGCTGCGCCGGGAGGGCGTGCGGGTGCTCGACCCGCGCCGGCTCGTGCCGCGGCGCGGCCACGGCTGGACCGAGGAGGCGGAGCTCGGCTGGTGGCCGGTGCGCGAGCTGTACACCGACACCGAGGTCATGGTGCCGGCGCTGTCGGTGTTCGTGCCCTGGCCGCACGAGTGCGGCCTGTTCAACTCGAACACGATCGGACTCGCCGTCGGCAACAGCCCCCAGGAGGCGCTGCTGCACGGGCTGTTGGAGGCCATCGAGCAGGACTGCACGGCCTTCGGCGAGACTCTGCGGCGCGGCAGCCGGATCCGGCTCGACTCGTTGCCCGAGCTGCCCGCCGACCTCGTCGACCGGTTCCAGCGCAACGGCGTGCGCGTGCAGGTCTTCGCCTACGCCAACGCGGTGGGCGTGCCCACGGTGTTCGCGACCACCGACGACACGTACGCCGCGGACGGCATGCTGATCAACGGCGGCGCCGGCTGTCATCCCGATCCGCTCGTGGCCGTCACCCGCGCGCTGACCGAGGCGGCGCAGTCGCGGCTCGCGGTGATCAACGGCGCCCGGGAGGACCTCAACGGCCAGGCCTACCGCAGGCACGCCTCGTACCTGGCGATGCGAGAGATGCTGCACGCCTGGAGCGCGGACCGCGACGAGATCGACTTCTCGGGGCTGGCGAACACCAGCACCGGCAGCACGGCGGGCGACCTCGACCAGGTGCTGCACAACCTGCGCGAGGCCGGTCTGCCGCTGGTCTTCGCGACCGAACTCGCCCCGGACGACCTGCCGTTCTCGGTGACCAAGGTGATCGTCCCGGGCCTTGAGGTGTACCACCACGACCGGGCTCGACTGGGAGTACGTCTGCACCGGGAGATGGTGCGGGCCAAAATGGCGAAGGGCCTGGTATGAGCGGCTTCACGAGCACGACGGACAGCACGGGTAGGACGGGCGGCGCGGGCGTCGCCGCAGGCGCGGGCGGCACGGGCGCCGCGCGCGAGGAGGACACCGGCGCCGAGCACGTCGTCGTCTTCGTGGGGCCGTCCCTGCGCCCCGCCGATCTGCGGGAGTTGGCCGAACTCGCCGCGCGGCAGGGCCGGACGCTCGACCTGCGCCCGCCGGTGCGGCGGCTCGACCTGCTGGGGCTGCTCGACTCCCCCGGGCGGCGCACGGTGGTGATGCTGGACGGGGAGTTCGGGCAGAGTCTGGCGGTCAGCATCACCGAGGTCCGCGCCGTCCTGGCGGCCGGACAGCCGCTGGCCGGGGCGTCGTCGATGGGCGCGCTGCGCGCGGTGGAGTGCCGCACGCTGGGCATGACGGGCAGCGGCTGGGTGTACGAGCAGTACCTGTCGGGGGCGATCGAGTCCGACGGCGACGTGGCCCTGCTCTACGACCCCGAGGGCTACGAACCGGTGACGATCCCGCTGGTCAACATCCGCTGGCTGCTGGCGAACCGGACCCGCGAAGGGCTGCTGACACCGGCCGGGGCGGAGGCCGCGCTGCGGGTGGCGCACGCCCTGCACTTCCGTGACCGGCGTCCCTCCCTGCTGCTGAAGCGGTGGCGGGCGGAACTCGCGGCCGCGTCGGTCGAGGTGCTGGAGCCGGAGCTGGCGGACGGGCGGCGGGACGTCTGGGACCGCAAGCGGCTGGACGGCCTCGCGGCCGTCCGGACGGCGCTGGGGGCGGGCGCCGACGCGCGGGAGCTCATTCCTCGGTGAGGTGGCGTTCCCAGAAGATCTCGTCGTGCCAGACGCCGCCGAGCCGAATGTGCCGGTGCGCGATGCCCCAGGACGTGAACCCGTTGGCCCGCAGCACGGCGTGCGAGGCCAGGTTGTCGGTGCGGGTGTGCGCCTCGGCCCGGTGCAGGCCCAGTTCCCCGGCCATGACCCGCAGCGTGAGCGCCACCGCGCGGCGGGCGTGGCCGTGGCCGTGGTGCGTGCCGGCGATCCAGTAGCTGAGGAACCCCTTCTGCAGCGGGCCGCGCAGGATGGTGGCGACCGTGACCTGTCCGATCACCTCGGTGCCGGCCAGCACCACGCCCGGCCAGCCGGTGCCGTCGCGATGGCCCGCCAGCAGCGCCCCGATCCGTGTCGCCTGATGCGCCTCGGTCGCGAAGCCGTCCGGGCGGGCGGGCTGCCAGCGGGCCAACTCCTCGGCGTCACGGTCCAGATGGGCGGCGAGCGCGGACGCGTCGGCCGGTTCGACCAGTCGTACGGAGGTGGGTGCGGACGTCACGGGACGGTGCTCCTTGCCGGGGGGTGGACCGATGCGCTGTGCGCGCCGACGGGCACCCTACTTGCGGTAGTCGGTGGGATGCGCCGGGGTCCGGGCCGGGTCGCGTTCGACGATCGGTTCGAGGATCTCGTCGATGCGCGCCGCCGCCTCGTCGTCCAGGACGGTCTCCGAGGCCGCGGCGGTCTCGACGATCTGGCGGGGCTCGGTGGCGCCGACGATCGCGGTGGAGACGGCGGGGTTGCGCAGCACCCAGGCGACCGCCAGCTGCGGCACGGTAACGCCCAGGTCGTCGGCGACGGCGCCGAGCCGGGCGATCCGGGCGAGCACGTCCTCGGTCAGCGCCCCGACGGAGAACTGCGAGCGGGCCGGGCCGTGGGCGCGCGAGCCGGCCGGCGGCGCCGCGCCGGGCCGGTACTTGCCGGTCAGCAGCCCCTGGGCGAGCGGCGACCAGACGAGCTGGCCGATGCCCTCGCGGGCGCACAGCGGGACGATCTCGGCCTCGATGACCCGCCACAGCATGTTGTACTGCGGCTGGTTGGCGACGATCCGGTCGAGCCCCATCTCCCCGGCGAGCTTCAGGGCGCGGGAGATCTGGTCCGCGGTCCACTCCGAGACGCCGACGTAGAGGACCTTGCCCTGGCGTACGAGGTCGTCGAAGGCCCGCAGGGTCTCCTCCAGCGGGGTGTCCTCGTCGTAGCGGTGGGCCTGGTAGAGGTCGATGTAGTCGGTGCCGAGCCGGCGCAGGGAGCCGTGGGCCGCCTCCATGACGTGCTTGCGGGACAGGCCGCGGTCGTTGGGGCCGGGCCCGACCGGCGCGCACACCTTGGTGCTGATGACCACGGACTCGCGGCGCGCCGCGGCGAGGACGCGGCCCAGGATCGTCTCGGCGAGCGTCCCGGCGTAGACGTCGGCGGTGTCGAAGGTGGTGATGCCCGCTTCGAGCGCCGTGCGCGCGACCTCCTCGGCCGAACCCTCCGTGACGTTGATCCAGTTGCCGAAGGTGATCTCGCTGACCCGCAGCCCGGTCCTGCCCAGTCTCCGATGCCTCATGGCCGGCAAGGGTAGGAGCGTTTCCCGCGCGGTCGGCGGCGGGTCCGGCGGGCCTCGACGGCGCACCCGTCCGCGCCTCCAGCGGCTCTCAAGTCCCTTTCCGCCACGGCTGTTTCCGGTCCTCGTACGGTCTCCAGCGAATCGGAGCCGAAGGAGCGTGGTGAGATGCCCGCACTGCAGCACGCCAAGGACGCGCTGATCCCACGGCCGGGTCCGCAGCGGCTGCTGTCCGCCGTCAACCTCGCGTACGCGGTGGGGCGCGGCGTCTTCCTCAGCGGCAGCGTCGTGTACTTCACCACGGTGACCGGGCTGTCGGCCGGGCAGGTGGCGCTGGGGAGTTCGGCGGCGGCGCTGTCGGGTTTCGTGGCCTCCCTGCTGCTGGGCATGCTGGCCGACCGGGTGGGCGCCCGGCGCATGCTCGCGGTGGTCTTCGTGCTGCAGGCGGTCGGCTTCGCGCTGTATCCCACGGTGCACTCGACGACGGCGTTCTACGCGCTCATCGTCTCCATCGGCTTCGTGGAGTACGGCGTCGGGCCGAGCTTCGGCGCCTTCGTCTCGGCGGTGGTCGAACCGGAGGAACGGGTCCAGGTGCGCGCGATCCTGCGCACCATGTTCAACATCGGGTTCAGCGTGGGCAGCGGCGTGGCGGCGCTCGCCCTGTTCGGCGGCGGCTTCTTCGTCCGCGCCCTGCCGTGGGCGAGCAGCGTGCTGTGGCTGGGCGCCGCCCTGCTCGTGGCCCGGCTGCCCCGCGGGCGGCGGTCGGCGGGGGCCGGCCGGACCCGGCGCTTCGGCGCCCTGCGGGACCTGCGGTTCGTCGGGGTCACGGCGCTGTCCGCGCCGCTCGCGCTGCACGCGTCGATCATCCTGGTGGTCCTGCCGCTGTGGACGGTGGAGCGCACGGACGCGCCGCACGGGCTGATCCCGCTGCTGATGATCGCCAACACGGTCTTCGTCATCGCCTTCCAGGTGGCGGCGAGCCGGGGCGCGGACACGGTGGCCGGGGCCGCGCGGCTGGCCCGGCGCTCCGGCCTGTGGCTGGCCGCGGCCTGCGCCGTCGCGGCCGCCGCGACGGTCGGCGGCGCCGTCACCGCGTCGGTGGCGCTGGGCGTCGCCATGCTGCTGCTGACCGTCGCCGAGTTGCAACAGGCCGCCTCCGGCTGGGGGTTGGCGCACGGTCTGGCCCCCGAGGACGCCCAGGGCGAGTACCTCGGGACCTTCCATCTGCACATGATTCTCCAGAGCGTGCTGGGGCCGGGCGTGGTGGCGGCCGCCACGCTGTCCTGGGGCGGCTGGGGCTGGGCCGCGGTGGCGGGCGCGGTGCTGGTGTGCGCCGCGGCGGTCGTGCCGCTCGCCCGGGACGCCGAACAGCACCGGCCGCGGCCCGTCGAGTCCGGGCCCGGATCCGGGTCCGGGTCCGAGTCCGCCGCACCGTCCACCGCGCTCGCCGAAGCCGCCTGACCGCCGGGAGCCCCGTCATGACGACCGCCACGCGCCCCGTGCGCGCCCCGTACCGCTTCGCGGACCTGCCCGCCCTGATGGCGCGCATGACCGGGGACGAGAAGCACGCCCTGGCCGCGAGTTCGACGCTCGACGTGCTGTGGGTGCTCTACGACCGGGTGCTGCGGGTGACACCCGAGCCGGCCGAGGACCGCGACCGGTTCTACCTCTCCAAGGGCCACGGCCCGATGGCGTACTACGCGGTACTCGCCGCCAAGGGCTTCCTCGACCCCGACGAGCTGGACACCTTCGGCTCCTTCCGCTCGCGCCTGGGCCACCACCCCGACCGGATGCTGGTGCCCGGCGTGGAGATCTCCAGCGGCTCGCTCGGCCACGGGCTGCCGCTCGCCGTCGGCACCGCCCTCGGCCTGCGCGCCCGGGACCTGGACGAGCCGCGGGTCTGGGTGCTCCTGGGCGACGGCGAGCTGGACGAGGGCTCCAATCACGAGGCGATCGCCTACGCGGCGCGGGCCGGCCTGGACCGGCTGCGCGTCGTGGTGATCGACAACCACTCGGCGACCCAGGGCTGGCCGGGCGGTCTGGAGGCCCGCTTCGCCGTCGAGGGCTGGGCCACCGCGCGGGTCGACGGCCGCGACCACGCCGCGCTGGCCGCCGCCATGAACGCGCCGGAGTCCGGGCGGCCGACGGTGGTCGTCGCCGACGTGGACGAACCGTTCGACCACCACTGAACCCGTCGACCCCGCCCAACTCAGGTCGCCCCCGGCCGACTTCGTTCGGTCCCGATACGGAGGACCCCATGCCCGGAGCCATGCGCGAGCGCTTCGCCGAGGTCACCACCGACCTGCTCGGCAGCCATGAGCGGCTGTCGGTGGTGACCGCCGACCTGAGCGCCCGGCTCTTCGACGAGGCGCGGGCCGCGCACCCGGACCGGGTGATCAACCTGGGCATCAGGGAGCAGTTGCTGATCGGCGTGGCGGGCGGGCTCGCGCTGGCCGGCATGCGCCCGATCGCGCACAGCTTCGCGCCGTTCCTGATCGAGCGGCCCTTCGAGCAGATCAAGCTGGACCTCAACCATCAGGGCGTCGGCGCGATCCTGGTGAGCGCGGGTGCCTCGTACGACATCGCGGGCGGCGGACGCACCCACCAGTCCCCCGGTGATGTCGCCCTGCTGTCGACGCTGCCGGGGTGGACCATCCATGTGCCGGGCCACCCCGACGAGGCCGAGGCCCAGCTGCGCGCCGCGGTCCGCGGCGACGACCCGGTCTACCTGCGCCTGTCCAACCAGTCCAACGCGCGCCCCCTGGCACCGGTCGGCCGGCCGGGCTTCCACGTGCTGCGCCGGGGCGGCGCGGCCACGGTGCTCGCGGTGGGCCCGCTCGCCGACTCCGTCCTCGCGGCCACCGAGGGCCTGGACGTGACGGTCCTGTACGCCGCGACCGTGCGCCCCTTCGACACCGCGACCCTGCGCGCGGTGCTCGCCGACCAGCCGGAGGCGAACGTCGTACTCGCCGAGCCGTACCTGGCGGGCACCTCGGCCGCCGAGGTGGCCGAGGCGCTCGTCGACCGGCCGCACCGGCTGCTGTCCCTGGGGGTGGCCCGGGACGAGGTGCGCGGCTACGGCACCCCGCGCCAGCACGCCATCGCCCACGGGCTGGGCAGCGCGGGGATGCGGCTTCGCATCACGCGCTTCCTCGCGGCGTAGGCGCCCGGCGCCGCGCGGCACAGCCGCCCACCGGCCCACGACACCGGCGTTCACCTGCACAGACGTATTCCCGCCGCCCCGTTCCCGCGTCCGCCGGGAACGGGGCGGCGTGCTGTCCGCGGCCGCGCCGTTTCCACCGTGCCCTCTTGACAAGCCCCCGGCCGGGCCTGCACTCTTCCATTAAGCAGAAAGCAACTTCCACAATACGGAAACCGAAGAACGGAAGGGAGCGCGGCCCTGATGGGATTCGCAGACCAGCGCTTCAACGTCAACCTGTCGATCCTCTTCACGGAACTCCCGCTCCTGGAGCGCCCCGCGGCCGCCGCCGCGGCCGGCTTCACCGCGGTCGAGCTGTGGTGGCCCTGGATCGACTCGCCCACTCCTGAGCGCTCCGAGCTCAACGCCCTCAAGAAGGCGATCGAGGACGCGGGCGTGCGGCTCACGGGCCTGAACTTCTACGCCGGACAGCTCCCGGGCCCGGACCGGGGCGCCCTGTCGGTCCCCGGCGAGGAGTCGGAGCGGTTCCGCGCCAACGTCGACGTGGCCGCGGACTTCGCCGGGTCGCTGGGCTGTACGGCCCTGAACGCCCTGTACGGCAACCGCGTCGAGGGCGTCGACCCGGCCGAACAGGACGCGCTCGCCCTGGAGAACCTGGTCCTCGCGGCCCGGGCCGCCGACCGGATCGGCGCGATCCTGCTGATCGAGGCGCTGAACCGGCCGGAGTCACCGCTGTACCCGCTGGTGAGCGCCCCCGCCGCGGTCGAGGTCGTGGACCGGGTCAACGAGGCGTCCGGCCTCGGCAATGCCCGCTTCCTCATGGACCTCTACCACCTCTCCATGAACGGCGAGGACCTGCCGGCGGTCATCGAGCGCTTCACCCCGAAGACCGGCCACGTGCAGATCGCCGACAACCCCGGCCGGGGCGCCCCGGGCACCGGTTCGCTCCCGCTGGGCGACCTGTTCGGCCTGCTGACGAAGAACGGATACGACGGCTGGGTGGGCCTGGAGTACAAGCCGGGCGACCGCCCGAGCGCGGAGGCCTTCGACTGGCTGCCCCGCGAAGCCCGCGCCGCCCGCTGACCCACCACTCGCACGAGAGGCACCCCGAGATGAGCAACCTCCCCAAGATCGCCTGGATAGGCCTCGGCATCATGGGCTCCCCCATGTCAGAGAACCTGATCAAGGCGGGTTACGAGGTCACCGGCCACACCCTGGAGCAGGACAAGCTGGACCGCCTGACCGCCGCAGGCGGCACCGCGGCCGGCTCGATCGCGGAGGCCGTGCGGGACGCCGGCGTGATCATCACGATGGTGCCCGCCTCCCCGCAGGTCGAGGCCATCGCCTACGGCCCCGACGGGATCCTGGAGAACGCGCGGTCCGGCGCGCTGCTGATCGACATGTCCTCGATCACCCCGCAGACCTCGGTCGACCTGGCGAAGGCGGCCGCGGACAAGGGCATCCGGGTCCTCGACGCCCCGGTGTCCGGCGGCGAGGCCGGCGCCGTCGAGGCCGTGCTGTCGATCATGGTCGGTGGCGGCCAGGCCGACTTCGACGAGGCCGAGCCGATCTTCGAGGCGCTCGGGAAGACCATCGTGCTGTGCGGCCCGCACGGCTCGGGTCAGACGGTGAAGGCCGCCAACCAGCTGATCGTGGCCGTGAACATCCAGGCCTGCGCCGAGGCCGTGGTCTTCCTGGAGAAGTCGGGCGTGGACCTGCGGACGGCGCTGGACGTCCTGGGCGGCGGCCTGGCCGGCTCGACCGTGCTGACGCGCAAGAAGGACAACTTCCTGAACCGCGACTTCAAGCCGGGCTTCCGTATCGACCTGCACCACAAGGACATGGGCATCGTCACGGACGCCGCCCGCAACGTCGGCGCCGCCCTGCCGGTCGGCGCCGTGGTCGCCCAGCTGGTGGCGAGCCTGCGCGCCCAGGGCGACGGCGGACTGGACCACTCGGCCCTGCTGCGGGCCGTGGAGCGCCTGTCCGGCGCCCAGGTCTGAGCCGACCCCACAGCTTCCGGGCGGCGCCGCCGCCGACAACTGTCCTGTCGCGCCCAGGCGTCGGCGCCGCCCGGAATCTCGTTCAACAAACTGTTGACGTCTCGTTCGCCCCAAACCTAGGCTCCAGCCAGCGGAAGCTCCACAAAGCGGAAGTCCCATTCCGAAGACCCCCGCTGCCCTCTCGTACGGAAGGTCCACGATGTCGAAGCGCGTGCTCACGGCGCGAACTCTCACCACGGAGTCCGGCGCCCCGGTCGCAGACAACCAGAACTCCGCCTCCGCCGGCATCGGCGGCCCGCTCCTGCTCCAGGACCAGCACCTCCTGGAGAAGCTGGCGCGCTTCAACCGCGAGCGCATCCCGGAGCGCGTGGTGCACGCCCGCGGCTCCGGCGCCTACGGCTACTTCGAGGTGACCGACGACGTCACCGGCTTCACGCACGCCGACTTCCTGAGCACGATCGGCAGGCGCACCGAGGTGTTCCTGCGCTTCTCGACCGTGGCGGACAGCCTGGGCGGCGCGGACGCGGTGCGCGACCCCCGCGGCTTCGCGGTCAAGTTCTATACGGAAGAGGGCAATTACGACCTCGTCGGGAACAACACCCCGGTCTTCTTCATCAAGGACCCGATCAAGTTCCCGGACTTCATCCACTCGCAGAAGCGCGACCCGTTCACCGGCCGCCAGGAGCCCGACAACGTCTGGGACTTCTGGGCGCACGCCCCCGAGGCCACGCACCAGGTGACCTGGCTGATGGGCGACCGCGGCATCCCGGCGTCGTACCGCCACATGAACGGCTACGGCTCGCACACCTACCAGTGGACGAACGCCGAGGGCGAGGCCTTCTTCGTCAAGTACCACTTCAAGACGAACCAGGGCATCCGCTCCCTGTCCTCCGAGCAGGCCGCCGAGCTCGCGGGCAAGGACCCCGCCTCGCACCAGACGGACCTGCTCCAGGCGATCGAGCGGGGCGTGAACCCGTCCTGGACGCTGTACGTCCAGCTCATGCCGGCGGCCGAGGCGGCGGACTACCGCTTCAACCCGTTCGACCTGACCAAGGTCTGGCCGCACAAGGACTACCCGCTGCGGCGCGTGGGCCGGCTGGTCCTCGACCGCAACCCGGACAACGTCTTCGCCGAGGTCGAGCAGGCCGCGTTCTCCCCGAACAACTTCGTTCCGGGCATCGGCCCCTCCCCCGACAAGATGCTCCAGGGCCGCCTGTTCGCCTACGCGGACGCGCACCGCTACCGCCTGGGCGTCAACCACACCCAGCTGGCCGTCAACGCCCCGCGGGCCACGGTCGCGAACAACTACGGCCGCGACGGCTTCATGGCGTCCAACTCCCAGGGCCGCCACGCCAAGAACTACGAGCCGAACTCGTACGACGGCCCGGCGCAGACCGGCCGCCCGCTGTCGGCCCCGCTCGCGGTCTCGGGCCACACCGGCACCCACGAGGCCCCGCAGCACACCAAGGACGACGACTTCTACCAGGCGGGCGAGCTGTACCGCCTCATGTCCGCGGAGGAGAGGTCACGTCTCGTCGCGAACATCGCCGGCGGCCTCGCGCAGGTCTCCCGCGACGACGTGATCGAGAAGAACCTCGCGCACTTCCACGCCGCCGACCCGGAGTACGGCAAGCGGGTGGAGGAAGCGGTCCGCGCCCTGCGCGAGGACTGAGCTCCCGTATCGCGTCCGACCGGGCGGCCCGGATGAGGGGTGGCCACCACGGACCCGGACACGGTACGGGCAGGGCGAGGACCGCGGCGGCGTGCGAGCCAGTGCGGTGGTGAAGGACCCGGGCACCCTCCTCGACCAGAGGGGAGGGCGCCCCGGTCCGTCGCATCCGCCGCGGTCCCGGCCACACCTTTCACAGACCCCGTCCGGCGGCGCGAACGTCCTGTCGCGCCCAGCCTCGCGCCGTCGGACGGCCAAGGCTCCTCCGGGGGTGCGGATCCGCACCGCCCGCAGGAGCCTTGAGGCATGACACATCCACCCACGCGGTATCCGCACATCGTGGTGCACGCCCCGGCCCTGGACGGCTCCCGGCGGGTCACCGAGGGCGACGTGACCCTCGGCATCGCCTCCCATCTGGACGACGTCGTCGAGATCCTGCGCATGGCGGACCTGGACCGCGTCGAGGTCGAGGAGAGCGACCTCATCGAATGGCAGGGCGGCGGCCCGGACGACTGGCCGGGGCTGTCCGAGGACGAGGTGTAGGCGCAGGTCACGCCGGCCGGCCGAGCGCGACGCAGGAGCCGGCGGAGCCCAACCCTCAAATCAACCTCTGAAACACGGCCGCGGAGGCTTCGACCACCCCGTCCAGCGGGCACATTCCGGTCACGCGGAGCCCGTCGGCATGGGGGCGGCGGGCCCACGCCAGGGGTGGGGGTGGTGCGTCATGAGCACGAGCAACGGGGCGGCGTTCCGGCCGGAGACGGAGCCGGAGCCGCACGAGATCGCACGGATCCGGGGCGGCCCCCGAGCCGCCGTGACCGTCGCCGTCCTCGATCTGCACCTGCGCGGTGCCGTCGGCGCGGGCCGCGCGGGCACGATGCGCACCACGGGCCCGGTCGACGACGAAAACCTTCCGCCCCTGGCCCGGGCCGTGCACTCCGCCCTCTACCGGCCCGCCGGCATGCGGCAGTTGCTCGGCCGGCAGGGCGTACGCACCGCGCTCGCCCGGCTGGTCGACGATCTCACGGCGGCCGGTCTGCTCCGCACCTTCCCGCCCGGCCGCACCGGCGCCGCCCGCCGCACCCTGAAGGAACTGCGCGCCCGGCACCCGCTGCCCGCCCGCCGGTCCGGCCTGTCGGCGCGGGACACCCTGCTCCTGGTCGCCCTCCACGGCGACCGGGCCCTGACCGCCCTCGCGCCGCGCTTCGCCGGGGAAGCGGGCCTGACCGGACGCGGCGGGAGCACGGAGCGCGAGTTTCGCGGGTCCTCCGAAGGCTCGGGCGGCGGCGGAGGCTTCAGCTGCGGGTCGGTGTGAAGGTCCGCGGGTCCTTCAGGAAAGCGAGCGTGTGCCGCAGGAACAGGTCCGGCCGCTCGTTGTACGGCTCGTGGGCCGTCGGCAGCAGCACGCTCACCGTGTGCCGGGGCAGCGCGCGCCGGGCCCGTCGGCCGTCCAGGAAGGCGGGGACGACCGGGTCGCGCCGCCCCCACATCAGCAGCACGGGTACGTCGATGGCGGCCGGGTCGGCCGGCCCGAACCCGGGTTCCGCGAACCCCCGCCACAGCGCGCAGTGCACCGCCAGCCGGTCCCGCTCGCCGGGCAGCCGCCGCACCCGCCGGAAGGTGGCGCGGGCGCTCGGTGTCCGCAGCGCGCCCAGATAGGCGCGGGCCAGCGGGACGACGAGCCGCCGGGCCACCGCCGGGCGCCCCATCACCTCGCGGCAGAACCAGCGGGTGAGGGTGTTGCTCGCACTGAACCCGGCCGGATCGACCAGCACCAACCCGGCGACCCGCTCGGCGTACGGCCCCTCGGCGAGCCGGCAGGCCACGTACCCGCCCACGCTGTTGCCGACGACGGTGACCGCGCCGTCCCCCTCCAGCGCGCCCAGCACCCGCCCGGCCACCTCCACCAGCCCCTCCGGGGTCACCAGTTCGGGATCGGAGACGGTCGAGTCGCCGTATCCGGGCCAGTCGACCACATAGGTGCGGTGGTGATCGGCGAGCGCGGGCAGCACCGCGTCGTAGTCCCGCCCGTCACCGGGGTTGGCGTGCAAGAGCAACAACGCGGGCGCCCCCGCCGGCCCGGCGCAGCGCACCGCGACATCACCGAGCGCCGTGGCAACCGTCATCCGCATGGCCCCGAGCATGCCGGAGCCGCCGGACGAGGCAAAGGGGGCCGCGCGCGGACCCACCCCGGCAAGACCCCGTCCCGGACAAGCGAGAGGGGCGGTCCATCTCCCCCGGGATGGACCGCCCCTCGCCGCACACCGGCCGGATCGGACTGTCAGGCGCTCAGGCGGTCAAGCGCTCGGGCGGTCACACTTTCAGTGTCTTGATCGACGTCGGCGCGTGGCCGGGCACGGAGGCCAGTTCCTCGAACTCGACGACGTTGGAGATGTCGTTGGTGGTCGACATCGAGATGTTGGTGACCCGCTCCAGGATCGCCTCGACGACGACCGGGACCTGGAACTGGGCGGCGAGCTTCTTGGCCTGCTCGAAGGCGGCGCCCAGTTCGTTCGGGTCGGTCACCCGGATCGCCTTGCAGCCCAGGCCCTCGGCGACCTTGACGTGGTCGACGCCGTAGACCCCGAGTTCCGGCGAGTTGATGTTCTCGAACTCCAGCTTGACCTGGAAGTCGATGTCGAACGCCCGCTGCGCCTGGCGGATCAGGCCCAGGTAGGAGTTGTTGACGAGGACGTGGACGTAGGGGATCTTGTGCTGCGCGCCGACCGCCAGCTCCTCGATCATGAACTGGAAGTCGTAGTCGCCGGAGAGGGCGACGACGGACGCCTCCGGGTCGGCCTTCGCCACGCCCAGCGCGGCCGGAATGGTCCAGCCCAGCGGGCCCGCCTGACCGCAGTTGATCCAGTGCCGGGGCTTGAAGACGTGCAGCATCTGGGCGCCGGCGATCTGCGAGAGGCCGATGGTGGAGACGTACCGGGTCTCGGGCCCGAAGGCCTTGTTCATCTCCTCGTAGACGCGCTGCGGCTTGATCGGGATGTCGTCGAAGTGCGTACGGCGCTGGAGCGTCGCCTTCTTCTCCTGCGCGGCGGCGGCCCATGCGGAGCGGTCGGGCAGCCCGCCCGCGGCCTTCAGCTCCCGTGCCGCCTCGACGAACAGTTCCAGGGCCGCCCTGGCGTCGGAGGCGACGCCGTAGTCCGGCGCGAAGATCTTGCCGATCTGGGTGGGCTCGATGTCGACGTGGACGAAGGTCCGGCCGGCCGTGTACACGTCCAGCTTGCCGGTGTGGCGGTTGGCCCAGCGGTTGCCGATGCCGAGGACGAAGTCGGACTCCAGGAAGGTCGCGTTGCCGTAGCGGTGCGAGGTCTGCAGGCCGACCATGCCGGCGTTCAGCTCGTGGTCGTCGGGCAGGACGCCCCAGCCCATCAGGGTGGGGACCACCGGGGTTCCGGTCAACTCGGCGAACTCGACGAGGAGTTCCGCGGCGTCGGCGTTGATGACTCCGCCGCCGGCGACGATCAGCGGGCGCTCGGACGCGGTGAGCATCCGCAGCGCCTTCTCGATCTGCGCGCGGCTCGCGGCCGGCTTGTAGACCGGGAGCGGCTCGTACGTCTCCGGGTCGAACTCGATCTCGGTGAGCTGGACGTCGATCGGCAGGTCGATGAGGACCGGGCCGGGGCGGCCGGAGCGCATCAGGTGGAAGGCCTGCTGGAAGACGCCGGGGACCTGGGCGGCCTCCAGGACGGTGACCGCCATCTTCGTCACCGGCTTGGCGATGGAGGCGATGTCGACGGCCTGGAAGTCCTCTTTGTGGATCACCGCGGTCGGGGCCTGGCCGGTGATGCACAGGATCGGGATCGAGTCGCCGATGGCCGAGTACAGGCCGGTGATCATGTCGGTGCCGGCGGGGCCGGAGGTGCCGATGCAGACGCCGATGTTGCCCGGGTGCGTGCGCGTGTAGCCCTCGGCCATGTGCGAGGCGCCCTCGACATGGCGAGCGAGGGTGTGGTGGATGCCGCCGGACGCCTTGAGCGCCGCGTAGAAGGGGTTGATCGCCGCGCCCGGCACACCGAACGCGTTGCTGACGCCCTCGCGCCTGAGGATCTCAACTGCCGCGGCGGCGGCGGTCATACGAGCCATCGAGTACTCCTGCTTCGGCTGTCGGATGCGTACTCCCGTCGCGCCCCGCGGTGAGCACTTCCGTATTACGGAAAGTAACTTCTACTATCTGGAATCAATGTAGGTGGGTGCCCGGGGGGCGTCAAGAGTCGGCGGGGCTCGGCGGGACTCCGCGGGGCACGGCGGGACTCGACAAGACAAGGACAAGAGCGGTCCGGCAGGAGCACGATGGGACCGCTGTCCCGACGCGACGCCCTGGGGTGGGCCATGTCCGAGTGCGTGCCGGTGCGCTGTCCGGCCTGTCGGCGCGAACACGTCTACATCGCGCCGTCGTATCCCTGCGCGTGCGGCGCGCCCGTGGCGCCGCCGCTCGACCGCGGGGCGCCCGCGACAGCCGTCACCCACCGCATCTGGGACCAGGACTGGGTCACGGTGCGCTGCCGCTCCTGCGGCCGCCGGGACGAGTGGCCCCAGCCGGAACTGGGCTGCGACTGCGGCACGCTCCTGCGGATTCCGGTCCTGGCGGCGGACTGCGGCACCGGCCCGCACACCTCGCCCACGGACGGGGAGACCGAGCCGCACACCTCGCCCGCCGACGGGGACACCGGCCCCGAGCCGGCCGCCGCTCCCGGGCGTCGGCGGGCCGTCTTCCACCCGATAACCATCCGTACCGCCCGGGACGCGGTCACCGCCGCCGCGCTCTATCTGCGCTGGCTCGGCTACGCGGGCATCCGCCGGGCCGACCAGCGGCCGCCGTCCGGCATCGGCCTCGCCGCGCGCGGGATCCTGGCCCAGGTGGACCCCACGATCCGCCCGGCCTCACTGCGCGACGTGGAGTGCCTGTGGCTGACGGCGATGACGGAGTCGTCGGACTGCGTCTACTTCTCCCTGGCCGGATACACCGCCGACGCCCGCGCCCGCGCCGACCTGCTGCGCATCCCCTTGTTCGTCCTGGACCTCACGGGCACCCCGCAGCCCGTCAACACCCTCGCCGACGACCTGAACGCCACGGGGGCCCGGGGCCCGCGCCAGGATCGCTAGACGCTGTAGCGCTCCCGCAGTTCCACCTTGCGCACCTTGCCCGACACCGTCATCGGGAAGGCGTCGAGGATCTGCAGTCGGCTCGGGACCTTGTAGTGGGCGAGGCGGCCGGTGCAGTAGGCGCGCAGTTCGTCCAGCGTCAACGGGTCGGCCGCGTCGTGCGGGATGACACAGGCGAGGACCTCCTCGCCGTACGTCTGGTGCGGCACGCCGACGACCTGGACGTCCCTGATCTTCGGGTGGGCGTAGAGGAACTCCTCGATCTCGCGCGGGTAGATGTTCTCGCCGCCCCGGATGATCATGTCCTTGATCCGGCCGACGATCTCGACGTACCCGTCCTCCCGCATCATCGCGAGGTCCCCGGTGTGCATCCAGCGCCCCGCGTCGACGGCCTCGGCCGTCTTGTCCGGCTCGTTCCAGTAGCCGAGCATCACGCTGTAGCCGCGGGTGCACAACTCGCCCGCCGTGCCGCGCGGTTGGGTGACTCCGGTCGCGGGGTCGACGACCTTGACCTCCAGGTGCGGCAGGACACGGCCGACGGTGCCGGTGCGATGCTCCAGGTCGTCGTCGATCCGCGTCTGCAAGGAGACCGGGGACGTCTCCGTCATGCCGTAGCAGATGGAGACCTCCTCCATGTGCATCTCTGCCACCACCCGCTTCATCACCTCGACGGGGCAGGGCGAGCCCGCCATGATGCCGGTGCGCAGCGTGGTGAGGTCGTACGTCGCGAAGTCGGGGAGGTTCAGCTCCGCGATGAACATGGTCGGGACGCCGTACAGCGAGGTGCACCGCTCCCGCTGCACCGCCTCCAGCGTGGCCTTCGGGTCGAAGGACGGGGCCGGGATCACCATGCAGGCGCCGTGGGAGGTGGCCGCCAGGTTTCCCATGACCATGCCGAAGCAGTGGTAGAACGGCACCGGGATGCAGATCCGGTCCTGCTCGCTGTAGGCGATCGACTCGCCCACGAAGTACCCGTTGTTGAGGATGTTGTGGTGGGAGAGGGTGGCCCCCTTCGGGAAGCCCGTCGTCCCGGACGTGTACTGGATGTTGATGGGGTCGTCGCAGGACAGCTCGGCGCCCCGCGCGAGCAGTTCCGCGCGCCGCTCGGGCGTGCCGCGCCCGGTGAACGCCTCCCAGCTCGGGTCGCCGATGTACACGGCCTCCCGCAACTGCGGGCAGCCGCCCCGGACTTCCTCGACCATCGCCCGGTAGTCGCTGGTCCTGTGGCTGAGGGAGGCGAACAGCAGTGAGATCCCGGCCTGGTTGAGGACGTACTCGACCTCGTGCGTGCGGTAGGCGGGGTTGATGTTGACCATGATCGCGCCGATCCGGGCGGTGGCGTACTGGACGAACACCCACTCGGCGCAGTTGACGGCCCAGATGCCGACCCGGTCGCCCTTGGCGACGCCGCTCGCCAGCAGCGCGTACGCCAGCCGGTCCACGTCGGCGGAGAACTCGGTGTACGTCCAGCGCCGCCCGGACGGCACGTCGACGAGCGCCTCCCGGTCGGGCCAGGCCGCGACCGCCCGGTCCAGGTTGGCCCCGATGGTGTCGCCGAGCAACACGGTCGCGCTCGTCCCGTGCGTGTACGACAGCTCTCTCGTCGCGGTCATCGGAAGTCCTCCTCGCGGTACTCGTTCCCCGAGCCCGCGGCCGTGGCCTCGCGCAGCTCGATCCGGCGGATCTTGCCGGACACGGTCTTGGGCAGCTCGCCGAACTCCAGGCGGCGGACGCGCTTGTAGGGGGCGAGGACCTCCCGGGAGTGCTCGAAGAGCACCTTGGCGGTGTCGGGTCCGGGCTCCCAGCCCTCGGCGAGGACGACGTACGCCTTGGGCACGGCGAGCCGCAGCTCGTCCGGCGCGGGCACGACGGCCGCCTCGGCCACCGCCTCGTGCTCCAGCAGGGCGCTCTCCAGCTCGAAGGGGCTGATCTTGTAGTCGGAGGCCTTGAAGACGTCGTCGGCGCGGCCGACGTAGGTGATGTAGCCGTCGGCGTCGCGGGAGCCGATGTCGCCGGTGCGGTAGTAGCCGCCCGCCATCGCCTCCGCCGTACGGTCCGCGTCGCCGTGGTAGCCGGCCATCAGGCCGACCGGCCGCGCGGACAGGTCGAGCGCGATCTCGCCCTCGTCGGCGCCGCGGGCACCCGACACCGGGTCGAGCAGTTCGACGCGGTAGCCGGGGCTCGGCCGGCCCATCGAACCGGTCTTCAGCCGCTGCCCGGGGCTGTTGCTGACCTGCACGGCGGTCTCGGTCTGTCCGAAACCGTCCCGGATGGTGACGCTCCAGGCCCGCCGGACCTGCTCGATGACCTCGGGGTTGAGCGGCTCACCGGCGGCGACGACCTCGCGGGGCGGGGTGCGCAGCTGGGTCAGGTCGGCCTGGATGAGCATGCGCCACACGGTCGGCGGCGCGCAGAAGGCGGTGACCCCGGCCCGGTCCATCTCGGCCATCAGCCGGGCCGCGTCGAAGCGCGTGTAGTTGTGGATGAAGACGGTCGCCTCCGCGTTCCACGGGGCGAACAGGTTGGACCAGGCGTGCTTGGCCCAGCCGGGCGAGGAGATGTTGAGGTGCACGTCACCGGGCTTGAGGCCGATCCAGTACATGGTGGCCAGGTGCCCGATGGGGTACGAGGTGTGGGTGTGCTCGACCAGCTTGGGGCGGGCGGTGGTGCCCGAGGTGAAGTAGAGCATCAGCGGGTCGTCGGCCAGGGTCTCGCCGTCCGGCGTGAAGTCGGCGGGGGCGGCATACGCGTCCTCGTACGACAGCCAGCCCTCGGGCGCGCCGCCGACGGCGATGCGCGTGTAGCGGCCGGGCACCTCGTCGAACTTGTCGGTGTCGGCCGCGCGGGTCAGCACGTGCCGGACCCGGCCGCGCTCGACGCGGTCGCGCAGGTCGGCGGGGCCGAGCAGTGGGGTGGCGGGGATGACGACGGCGCGCAGCTTCATCGCGGCCAGCGCGGTCTCCCACAGCTCGGCCTGGTTGCCGAGCATGACCAGGATCCGGTCCTCGGCGGCGACGCCCTGCGCCCGCAGCCAGTTCGCGGCCCGGTCGGAGCGCTCGGCCATCTCCGCGAAGGAGATCCGCATCTCGCCGCCGTCCTCCTCGACGATGTGCAGGGCGGTGCGGTCGTTGCCGTCCGCGATGACGTCGAACCAGTCCAGGGCCCAGTTGAAGTGCTCCGGGCGGGGCCAGGCGAAGCCCTCGTAGGCCGTGGCGTAGTTCTCGCGGTGCTCCAGCAGGAAGTCCCGCGCACCCCTGAAGAGCTCCGTAGCCGTCGTCATCTGTCCTCCTCGTTAACGGACCATTGCCGGGCGGCTCTCTGGCATCGTGTAATCCGTGACGGAGGTCTCACTACCCCCGAACGGGGGTGTGGATCGCACAAAAGCCACGATGAAGGGGCGAACAGGTGGCAGCAGACACCGCGGGCGCGGTGGAGATACGGGGCGCGCTGGTCCGGCTGCGGCGCACCACCGGGCTCCCGGTCGCCTTCGGCGGCCTGGTCGACTCCGGCCGGCCGCAGATCCGGATCAGCGAGCTGAGCGGCACGAACACCCTGTCCCTGCGCTCGCTCGCGGTGACCTCGGGCAACGGTCTCGGCGGCAAGGCGGTGGCGCTGGCCCGGCCCTGCGCGGTGACGGACTACTCCTCGTCGCGGCAGATCAGTCACGAGTACGACGCGCCGGTGGCGGCGGAGGGCATCCGCTCGGTGCTCGCGGTGCCGGTGGTGGTGCGGCGCCGGGTGCGGGGCGTGCTGTACGGCGCGCTGCGCACCGCGCAGCCGCTCGGCGACCGCACGCTGAGCGCGGCGATGGCGGCGGCGCGGGACGTGGAGCAGGTGCTCGTCGTACGGGACGAGGCGCGGGGCCTGCTGACGGCGGCCCAGCCGAAACCCGTCGCCGATCCGGCCGCGGGCACGGCCTGGGAACAGGTGCGCGAGGCTCACACGGCGCTGCGCGCCCTGGCGCCGCGGATCACGGATCCGGCACTGCGGTCCGAGCTCCTCGCCGCGTGCGGGCTGCTGTCCGGGCCGCAGCCGGCCGAGGGGGCGAGCCTGGCGCCGCGCGAGCTGGACGTCGTGGCCTGTGTGGCGGAGGGCGCGACCAATGCGGCGGTGGCGGAGCGGCTGGGGCTGCGGCCGGAGACGGTCAAGGGCTATCTGCGGTCGGCGATGCGCAAGTTGGGCGCTCACACGCGCGGGGAGGCGGTGGCGACGGCCCGTCGGTCGGGGCTGCTGCCGTAGCCGTAAGGAAGGCTTTCTATTCAGTCTCCAGCGCTCTGAATTCCTCTGTGCAGCGCCGCTGTTATTTCCCTCACCACTCCGTACGTCCGAATTTCAAGGTTCGTTGCCTAGAATTTGGCCCGGACACGACACACGAGGGGAGCGGTGACCGTGCGACGGGACTTCCAGGAGCCTGCGAGATGCCGCCCCGACCTGGTCATCGGCCGGGACGAACCGATCGGCGCCGCGCGTGAGCAACTCGCCTCGGGCGGCAGTGTGCTCCTGCACGGCCCCGCGGGAATAGGGAAATCGACCGTCCTGCGGGCTTTGGCGGCCGAATACGCCGGCGCCGCCCGCACCGTGTTGCGGTGCTCGGCGACCGAGTCCGAATCGCACCTTCCCTTCCTGGCGCTCGCCGACCTCCTGGGCCTGGTCCTCGACCAGGTCTCGGGCCGGCTGCCCGCCGCCCAGCGCACCGCCCTGGAGTCGGCGCTCACCGGTCGCGGCGAGTCCAGCCTGCAACGCGACGGTCTGGCGCTGCGCCTGGCGGTGCTGTCGGCGCTGCGCGCGCTCGCCGCCGAGGGCACCGTACTGATCGTCGCGGACGATCTGCAGTGGCTGGATCCGGCCAGCTCCGAGCTGCTCGGCTTCGCCGCCCGGCGCCTCGGCGACACCCCCGTGCAACTGCTGTGCGCGGTGCGGACCGAGGGCCAGGAGTACGACCGCCACCTGAGCGCGTCCCCGCCGGACACCGTCGCGGTACGCCTCAACCCCCTCTCCCGCAACCAGGTCTCCGCGCTGCTCGACCACCGCGGCTACGCCGGTCTGACCCGCTCCACGGTCCGCGAGATCCACCGCACCAGCGGCGGCAACCCCCTCTTCGCGCTGGAGCTCGGCCGCGCCCTCGCCGAGAACCCCACCCCGCCCCGGCCGGGCGAGCCGCTGCCCGTGCCCACCTCGCTGCGCGCCCTGGTGCTGAGCCGGCTCGACATGCTGTCGGTCGAGGCCCGCCGCACCCTGCTGGTGGCCAGCGCGGGCGCCCGGCCCACGCCGGCCCTGCTGCGCTCGGCCGGGAGGGAGAACGCGGAGGCGGAGTGCGCCCAGGCCGCCGAACTGGGGCTGCTGGCGACCGACCTGGACGACTCCAGCCCCACCGTGCGGTTCGCGCACCCCCTCATCTCGGCCGCCCTGTACGCGGAGGCCCCCGCCCACGAGCGGCGCGGCGCCCATGCCGCGCTGTCCACCGCGGCCTCGGACCCGATCGAGCGCGCCCGCCATCTGGCGCTGGCCACCACCGGCACCGATCCGTGCGTCGCCGACCGGCTCGCCGAGGCCGCAGCCCAGGCCCGAGACCGCGGGGCCCCGTCCGTGGCCGCGCAGCTCAGCCTGCTCGCCGCCCGGCACACCCCCGCCGACGGCCGGCCCGGCGCGGACGAGCGCCGGCTGCAGGCCGCCGAGGACGCGATCACCGCCGGCGAGGTCGACCTCGCCCGGGACATCGCCCGCGAGGTGCTGACCCGGGCCACCGTGCCCGCGGACCGGGTACGGGCCTGGATCATCGTCATCGACACGGCGGGCCACACCATGACGGAGGTCGACGCCGTCTTCCCGCAGGCCCTCGCCGACGCCGGCGACGACCCGCGGCTGCTCGCTCTGGTCCACTACCAGCTGGCCTGGCGGGCACTGATCGTGGAGGGCGACTTCACCGAGGCCCGGGAGGCGGCCGCGCACGCGGCGGAGCTGGCCGAGCGCGGCGGCGACCGGCGCACCGAACTGCTGGCCCTCGCCTTCCAGGCCCAGGCCGAGACCCTGATGGGCCATCCGGCGGCGCCCGTGACCATCAAGCGCGCGCTGAAGGAGCCTCAGGACCCGAAGGTGGCGTGCCATCACAACGGCGCGGGCAGCGCCCGGTTCCGCTGGCTGGTCATGGGCGACCAACTGGGCGAGGCGCGGGCGACGGTCACCGCGCTGCTGCGCGAGGTGCGCCGGCGCGGCTCGGTGGAGAGCGAGGTGCACTTCCTGCGCGGGCTCGCCGAGACCGAACTGCGCGCCGGGCACTGCGGCCGGGCGCTCGACCTGGCCCGCGAAAGCCTGCGGCTGGCCCGGGACTCGGGCATCGGCGAGACGGCCTCCGCCATGCTCACCTCGCTCGCCGAGGCCTCCGGCGGGGACGTGGACCGGGCGTTGGCGCTGGCCCGCGAGGCGGTCGAGCACGCCGAGGAGGACGGCGACCAGATGTACCTGTCCCGGGCCCTGGGCGCCCTCGGGTACGCCCAGTTGGTGGCCGGCGACCCGGCGGGCACGGTGCGCTCGCTGCGCCGGGTGCGCGAGCTGGAGCACGGCCTCGGCATCACCGACCCGGCGCGCGGCCGCTGGCAGGGCGACCTCGCCGAGGCCCTCGTCCGCATCGGCGAGGTGGCCGAGGCACGGGACGTCATCGACGTCACCCGTGAACACGCGCTGCGGCTCGGCCGGGAGAGCGTGCTCGCCGTCCTGGACCGGGCCGAGGCGCTGGTGCGCGCGGCCGAGGGGGACCGGGATGCGGCGCTCGCCCAGCTGACCTCCGCTCAGGACCGGCTGGCCAAGCTGGGCTACTGCCTGGAGGAGGCGCGGGCGGCCTTCGCGCAGGCCTCGCTGCGCGGCCGGCGGCCGGACCGGGCCGTGGGTCTCGGCGCCGGCACCGGTACCGGCGCCCCGGCGGCGCACCGCGCCGACTCGACGCCGTACGAGGAGGCCACCCGCCTGTTCCGACGCTGCCGGGCGGTGCCGTGGCTGCGCCAGGTGGACGCGGCCCTCGCGGCGCCCGAGCCGGAACCGGCCGCCGCCGCGGCCGCGCTCGGCGGCCCCGAGGGACAGGACGGGCCGGACGGCCTGGAGGGGCTCGCGTCGATGGAGCGTCAGGTCGCCGCGCTCGTCATCCAGGGCGCCACCAACCGGGAGATCGCCGCACGCCTGTTCATCAGTGTCAAGACGGTGGAGGCGACGCTGACCCGGGTCTACCGGAAACTGGGGATCCGCTCGCGCGTGGACATCGTCCGATTGGCGGCAGGTCGCCGAGCGAAGTGAGAACACGGCCGGTTAACTGAGCCGGACCGAGGGTTTTCCCTGCCTTGCCCCCCTAGGGGGTTCCCTCATTGGGAGGTGGTGTACCGGGCCCTAGCGTAAGGGCAGTGCCGCTCGCCCGGGCACACGGGGG